>NZ_JACHMK010000001.1:1969517-2626023 GCF_014208035.1 Schaalia hyovaginalis
CAGCGATCCAGACGACCGCATTCGCGACGAAGTCCTTCACTTTCGAGGGTTCGCCGCCCAGCAGTCCCACGTTCGAGAGCTTCGCAGCGGGCTCGCCCGAACGCTTCTTCGAGGGCGAGGAAGGATGGACACGATCACGACTCATAGTGGACCCACCTCTTCTGAGCTTGGAACTGGAACGCCGTCACGAGGATGACCAGCGCGAACAGGATCCATGCCGCGGCTGCCGCCATGCCCAGCTGCTGGAACTTGAAGCCGGTGTTGTAGATGAACATGACGAGAGGGAGCGTCGAGTTGCCGGGACCGCCACCCGTCAGCATCTGCGGCTGAACGAAGACTTGGAGCGAGGAGATGACCGTCATGACGGCGGCGAAGAAGATCGAAGGCGAGATCATCGGGATGATGACACGGAAGAGCATGATCGCACCGGTCGCCCCATCAATCCTCGCCGCTTCCATCACCGAGTCCGGGAGTTCCTCGAGCGCCGCCGAGAAGATGAGCATGTTATAGCCGGCGCCCTGCCAAACCGACATGATGACGATCATGATCATCGCCCAGTGCGGATCCGCGAGGAAGGAGGGGAGCTTCACGCCGAACCACCCCTGCGCGATCCCGTTGAAAAGGCCCTGGGGTTGAAGGAGCATCTTCCACACGAGAACGTTGGCCACCATCGGTGTCACCACGGGGATGAAGAAGAGAACCCTGAAGGCGTTCCTCCCCCGGATCCTGGGTCCGAGGATGAGTGCCATGGTGAGCGAGACGATGATGTTGATCGGCACGTAGAGGACTGTGAAGACCACCGAGTTCCTCAGAGCCGGCCAGAAGTCGGGGCTCTGGGTCATCAGCCATTGATAGTTCTTCAGGCCGACGAAGCTTCTCTCGCCGAAAGCCGGCCAGTCGTAGAAGCTCATGACGATGGACAGGAGGACTGGTGCGATGGTGAACACGGCGAGTCCCACCAGGGCCGGGCTTGCGAAGGCCAGGGCCTGGCGGGACTCCCGCTTCGCCATCACCGAGCGGCCGCGCCGCGAGGTCGATGGAGATTTCATGGGTCCGTGTGCTTCGTGGGAAGGTTCAGTTGCCGAACTGGGCCTGCGCCTGGGAGAGCATCTCGCTCATCGGCATTGCTCCGGAGTAGACGGAGACCAGGTTCGGGGTGAAGTACTCGTTCACCTGGGTCCACTTGGCGGTCGAGTTCTGTCCGACGGTGTCCGAGAAGGCGGCTTCGAATGCAGCCTTGATGTCATCGCGGATCGATTCGTCGAGCGACTCGAAGTAGGCCGGCTGGGAGGCCTTCAGCGCAGGGAAGGATCGGCCGGAGGAGCCGATGAGATCCTGGGCTTCTTTCGAGACGAGGGACCCGAGAACCTTGAGGGCGGCATCACGCTCAGCACCCTCGCAGTTCGCGGCGATGCCGAATCCGGATCCGAGGACGAGGCCGAGTGAACCCTTGTCGCCCGAGGGCAGACGAGTTGCTCCGGCCTTGAAGCCCGCATCGTTGGTGAAGTAGCCCGTGGCGTTCCAGGTACCGTCAACGGCCATCGCGACGTTGCCGTTGGAGTACTGATCCTCACCCCATCCGGCCTCGGACGCGGAAGGGACGGGATCAGCGACCTTCTCCTTGAGGACCAGATCCGCGTACCATTCGGCGGCTTCGACGAAGGCCGGGTCGGTGAGCTGGAGAGTGGAGGAAGGATCGACCGGCTGAACACCGGACTTCGCGATCGGAAGCGCCATCCACTGGAACTCGCCCATGCCGACGGCGAATCCCTTATGCGCATCGGTGGTCGCGCCCTTCGCCGTTGCGACGAAGTCGTCGAAGGTCCAGTCCGCCGTCGGCTCCGGGGTTCCCGTCTCGGCGAGCATGTCACGGTTGTAGTAGACCATCATCGCAGCGACGTCATAAGGAACGCCGTAAACCTTTCCGTCGTAGGAGAGGATGTCGAGGGCGCCGTCGGCGAAAGCGGACTTGTCGATTCCAGCCTTCTTCAGATCCTCATCGCTCAAGGGCGACAGGGTCTGATGGAAGCCGGAGAGTCGCTGACCGTTCATCGAGGTCACGCAGGCGAGATTCCCAGACGAGGCGTTCGCCGTGAGCTTCGTGAAGTAGTCGCCCCACGAAGAGGTCTGCGTATCGAGCTCGATATCGGGGTTCTGCGAACGGACGATGTCCGCGGTATCCGCAACCCACTTCTCGTCATCCGTCGAGCCGGCCCACATGTTCCACGTGACCTTCACACCGGAGCCGTCCGAGGCTCCGTTGGAGGCCGAGCCGCCCGAGCAGGCGGCGAGCCCCATCGTGGCGGTCATGGCTGCTGCCACGAGGAACGCGGTCTTTCGTTGTGTCATGGTTTCTCTCCTTTGAGATGGTGATTGAGTGATCGATCAGCGAAGCGCATCGGGGCTCAGATAGAGCTCGATGACGGGGACGAGGACGTCGGGGCGCCTGACGGGCAGCTCGAGGGTGAGGGTTCCTGCGGGCTGCCCCCCGGGTTCGGTGGTGAGCGCGACGGTCTCCGGCGAGAACTCGGTCATCTTGAGTTCGGAGCCGTCGTTGAGCAGGCGTGCGAAACGGACCTTGCCCGCGAGATCGGGAAGGTGGAGGTGCCCGAAGGGCCAGTGGAGCAGATGGATGTAAAGCCTGTCGCCCCGCTTCGTGAGCACAGCGCCTTCGGGTGCTGTGAACCCCTCCGCGGCGTCCGCACCGACGATCGCATTGCGGTGGAGGCGCATCCATTTCCCGACTTCGGCGAGTGTGTGCTCGTCGACGGGAGATACCGCGCCTCGACCATCAGGACCGATGTTGAGGAGGAGATTGCCGCCTTTGGAGACCGTGTCGGACAGCATCCTCACGATGAGATCAGTCGATTTGAAATCGAGATTGTCCCGGTCGTAGCCCCACGAACCGTTGAGGGTCTGGCAGGCCTCCCAGCGTACGCGCTCACCATCGATCTCCATCGGCGCCGAGGGCTGGTACTGCTCGGGCGTGACGAGATCAGCGGGGATATCGAGTCGGTCGTTGACGATGATCCCGGGCTGAAGCTCGCGCACCATTGCGAGGAGTTCATCAGAACCCCAATCTTCTTTGCCCTTGCCCGTCCATCCGTCGGATTCCCAGGGATAAGAGAAGTCGAAGAAGAGGTAGTCGATCGTCCCGTAGTTCGTGAGCAGCTCGCGGACCTGATTGTGGAGGTAGGTCCTGTACTCGGCCATCGTCCGCTCCGGGTGGGCGTCCCGGGCGTCCGCGTCGTCACGACGCGGATGGTGGAAGTCATAGGGGAAATCGGGATGGTGCCAGTCGAGCAGGGAGTGGTAGAGCCCCACTTTGAGTCCCGCTGCGCGCAGTGCATCGACCCATTCACGGACGAAGTCCCTGTGCTGATGATGCATCGACGTGTAGGTGGTGAATCGGGAATCCCACATGCAGAAGCCGTCGTGGTGCTTCGTCGTGAGAACGGCGTACCCCATCCCTGCGGATTTCGCGAGGGTTGCGATTTTCGAGGCGTCGAAAAGGTCGGGCTCGAAGAACTCGGCGTAGCGCTCATAGTCCTCGACGGTACGACGTTCACGAGTCATCACCCATTCGTGGCGAGCGGCGACGGAGTAGAGACCGAAATGGACGAAGAGTCCGAAGCGGGCTTCGTCGAACCAGCGGTGATCGGCACGTCGGTCGGCGGCGGAAGAACGGCTCATTCTCACTTCTTTCGACAGTTTGCATAAATAGGACTGCTTTGTCCTACTCGACGTGTCGAAGCATACATGATCCACCAACACGATTTCCGCATTTGTTTCTCAAGATTCGATAACAGAATGGATGCAAGTCAGCAGACTTTCTGCAATACTTGTTGCACAAATTCGGCGCGGATTCGCCAAAGGAGCCCGGATGCCTGCCGACGCAGCACCATCACTTCGCCTCGAGATCCATCGACGGATCCTCGACCTCGTCCGTACTGGCCGTGCACAGACACGGGGCGACCTCGTCGCGCTGCTCCCCGCATCCCCCTCGATAGTCTCGCTCCGCACCCGTGAGCTCATCGACTCGGGGGAACTCATCGACATAGGCCCCCTGCCCTCTGGCACAGGCCGGCCCTCCAGGGGCATCGCCCTCGCCTCCAGCGAGCGCACGGTACTCGCCGCGGATCTCGGCACGCACCACGCGCGCCTCGGCCTTGCGAAGGCGCATGGTGAAATCGTCGACTTCCGCTCCCTCAAAATCGATTCGTCGATTGGACCTCAGAAAGTCCTCGATCTCCTCTTCACCACCATCGACGAGATGATCGCCGACAACATCGATTCAGGAAGCCCCGCCGCAGCGTGCATCGGACTCCCTGCACCCATCGACCATAAGAAGGGATGGGTCGACTCGGGTTCACGACTGCGCGGCTGGCATCACTTCCCCATCGCCGACCTCTTCTCCGCACGATTCGGAATCCCCGTCGCCATCGAGAACGATGCCGACATCATGGCGCTCGGGGAGCACCTCGAGCACCCGGAACTCCAGCACTCGATCACCGTGAAGGCGGGCGGCTCCATCGGCGTCGGTGTCGTCATCGATTCTCGCCTCCATCGGGGGGCCACTGGTGCCGCCGGCGACATCGTTCACGTTCGAATGCCCGCTTTCGGGAATCTTCCCTGCGCCTGCGGTAAGTCAGGATGCCTGGACACGGTTCTTTCCGGCCTCGCCTTGGCCCGGCAATGGAGCGAAGCAGTTGGGCGGCCACAGGACCTGGAGGACCTCCTCAACGCCGACTTCAACGCCGGTGGCGCAGCCCTGGAACTCCTGAGGACCGCGGGCTCACGGCTCGGCGAGGCCCTGAGCGTCATCGCGGGGCTCCTCAATCCCGACGCGGTGTTCATCGGAGGGCGCCTGTCCACCTCCGAGACCTTCCTGGCGGCCATCAGAGCGGCTCTCTATGCAAACTGTCACCCGCTCATCACGAGGAACCTCGTCATCGAGGCCACTTCGGCGGGAATCGATGCCGCCCTCAAAGGAGCAGTCGCCTCAGCCGCCGCCATCGGGGGCCTTAGCACCGACATGGGCTGAGCGGTCGGCGGGACGGAGGGACCGGGGGCGATCCCTTCTTCGAATGCCGCCCGGGCTTCACCTCCGAAGGCACATCTATGCGATGGACGCGCTTCGACGGACGAAAAGGCGGGGCAGGTGCATGTTGCACCCGCCCCGCAGCCTCATTCAGCGATGAGACATGGCCTCACTTGGAGGAGACGGCCTTCTTCAGGCTCGAGCCGGCCGAGAGCTTCACGCCGAAGCCCGCGGGGATCTGCATCTCTTCACCGGTGCGGGGGTTGCGGCCGGTACGCGCGGCGCGCTCGACGCGCTCCGCCGAGAAGAGACCGGTGACCTTGACGGCCTCGCCCTGGGCGAGCGACTCCACGAGCACGTCCTGGAAAGCGCCGAGAGCGGCATCCGCCTGGGCCTTGGTCAGGTTGGCGCGCTCGGCGATCTTGGAGACGAGCTCGGTGCGATTCACGGACATGGAGGAACCTCATTCCTTTTCGTACAAACCGCCACTGCGGCGGTCGCTGGTGAAAACACTACGAAATCAGCGGCAAAAATCCCACTTCGAGCGCGGAAAGTCACGCTTTTGCCCCAGGTTTCTTGCCATGTGGTCATTTTCGGGCGGCAGAAGGCGGCTTCGCGCGCTGATTCAGGCCTGTTGATCGGACGGATCAGGTGAGGGCAGCGCCTCGGAAGCGCGAGTTCGGAGAGAGGATGCGCGGGTCGAGCGGGGCGCGCACCAGTGCTCTCATTCCGGGAGGGCCAACGCGGCGCGCACTCATGCAGCTGCGTCCCTCCGTGCCTGTTCAGGGGTTTCCACCGAGCATCGGCATTGCTCAGTTCGGAGCCCGCCCGCCAGGCTCTCCGAGTTCAGCCGCGCCGTCGTGATCACCGCAGCGGACGTCACGGGGTCATGATCCCTTCGGCGTCCTTCTGCACGGTCCTGTTGCCCTCCGCCCCGCATAGACACCGAGGGCGCACCCGAAGTCTTCGGGTGCGCCCTCGTGCGCGACCAGGGTCTGCGTTCGAAGCGGCCGATGAGGCTCTCGAATCGGCCGCTTCGGACTCACAGTCCTTCGGCGAGGCGGTGATACGCCTGGTTCCACTTCGAGCTCGCCGCGAAGTCGCGGCGGGTCGTCTGCTCGTCGATGACGAGGAGCTCCATCTTCGCGATCTTCGCGAACATCTCCCACACCTCGACGCCGACCTGGGTCGACATGCAGGTGTGATGGGCGGCGCCGGCCGTCAACCACGCCTCGACGGAGGTGTAGAAGTCGGGCTTGGGCTGCCACATCGCGCGCGCGACGGGGAGCTTGGGCATGTCGCGGGGCGGCTCGACGACGTCGACGACGTTCGCGGTGAGGCGGAAGCGGTCGCGCATGTCCGACATGGCGACGACGACGCCGGGGCGGGCGTCCGCGTTGAAGACCATGCGGACCGGGTCCTCCTTGCCGCCGATGCCGAGGGGATGGATCTCGATCCGGGGCTTCGAAGCGGTGAGCGAGGGGCAGATCTCGAGCATGTGCGCCCCGAGGATCATCTCGGCGCCCTCGACGAAGTTGTAGCAGTAGTCCTCCATGAGCGAGGCGCCGCCGGGCAGCCCCTCCCCCATCACCTTCGCCGCGCGCACGAGGACGGCCGTCTTCCAGTCGCCCTCGGCGCCGAAGCCGTAACCGTCGGCCATGAGGCGCTGCACGGCGAGGCCGGGGAGCTGGCGCAGCGTGCCAAGGTCCTCGAAGTTCGTCGTGAAGGCCTTCGCGCCGCGCTCGTCGAGGAAGCGGCGCAGGGCGATCTCCTCGCGGGCCGCGTATCGGAGCGACTCGTGGCGCTCGCCGCCCTTCTTCAGCGCGTCCTCGACCTCGTACTCGGCCTCGTAGACGGCGACGAGCTCATCGATCGCCTCATCCTCGACCGCGTCGACCACGGCGATGAGGTCGTTGACGCCCCAGGTGTTCACCGAGACGCCCAGACGGCGCTCGGCCTCGGTCTTGTCGCCCTCGGTGACGGCGACATTGCGCATGTTGTCGCCGAAGCGGACCACGCGCAGCTCATTCGTCGCGGCGAAGCCGGCGGCTGCTCGGATCCAGTCGGCGACCCGCGCGCAGGTCGAGGCGTTCGAGGCGTGGCCGACGACGGTCGTGCGGGCGACGCCGAGGCGTGTGAGGATGTAGGCGTACTCGCGGTCGCCGTGGGCGGCCTGGTTGAGGTTCATGAAGTCCATGTCGATGGTGTCCCAGGGGATCTCGACATTGGCCTGCGTCGCCAGATGGAGGAGCGGCTTGGAGAAGACCTCGAGTCCGCGGATCCACATCTTCGCCGGGCTGAAGGTGTGCATCCACGAGATGACGCCGAGGACCTTGTCGTCGGCCGAGGCCTCGAGCATCGCCCGGCGGATCGAGTCGGAGTCCTTGAGGACGGGCTTCCACACGACGGGGGCGGGCATGAGCCCGGACTCGTTGAGGAGGCGGACGACCTCGCGCGATTGGTCGGCGACCTGGACGAGGACGTCCTCGCCGTACAGGTCCTGGCTTCCGGTGTAGAACCAGACCTCGCGCCCTTCGTAGAAACCGGTCATCAGTTCTCTCCTTCCGGGGCGCCATCGCCCTCGTGCTGTCCGTAGACGAATTGGTAGCGGTTGTACAGGGAGTCGATCTTGTCCTGAGGGATCGGGATCGGCTCTCCGAGCTGCTTGGCGATGTGAACCGTTCGGGCGACCTCTTCGACCATCGCGGCGGCCTTGACCGCTGCGCGCGCGTCCTTCCCGATCGTGAAGGGCCCGTGGTTGCGCATGAGGACGGCGGGGCTGCGCGATTCCCTGAGGGTGTCGACGATGCCGCGGCCGATCGAGTCGTCGCCGATGAGCGCGAAGGGGCCGACGGGGACGGGGCCGCCGAATTCGTCGCCCATCATCGTCAGGACGCAGGGGATCTCCTCGCCGCGGGCGGCCCAGGCGGTCGCGTAGGTCGAGTGCGTGTGGACGACGCCGCCGACCTCGGGCATGTGGGAGTAGACGTAGGCGTGGGCGGCGGTGTCGGACGAGGGCGAGCCCTCGCCCTCGACGAGTCGGCCGTCGAGGTCGCAGACGACCATCGTTTCGGGCGTGAGTTCGTCGTAGGACACGCCCGAGGGCTTGATGACGAGTAGATCCTGGGAGCCGTCGGCGGCGGGCCCCTTCACGCGTTGCGAGACGTTCCCGGCGGTCCAGACGATGAGGCCCCATCGGGGCAGCTCGGCGTGGAGCGCGGACACGACTTCGCGGGTCGCGCGCACGCGCGCGGCGAACTCCGCATCCCAGGTGGACGGGTCGTGATGGTCCATTGGTCTTCCTTCCGGTTCCGGGGCGACGAGGCCGCGAGCACTCCGCTGTGTCGGGCTCGGTCGATGCCAGAGCGCATGTGCGCCGACACCCCTTAGGTTAACGCTCACATCGCGGTGTTGTCCACGATCCCGCCATCTTCTTCAGCCGGCGCCCCTCCCTCGGGAGGCGCCCCTCCAAGGCCCGCACCGGCCGTGCGCCCTCGGAGCCCGCCGCCCCGTCCGCCCGAAGCGAAGAACGCGAAGGCCCCGAGGTCAGCGGCTGCGGGGAGGCGCAGTCGAATCGCGCACCACCAGGGCCGGAGTCAAGGCCCGCGCGGCCCCGCCCTTGTCCGCAGCGCCGATCTCCTCCAGGAGGGTTTCGAGGACGACCCTGCCGAGGTTCGCGAAGTCCTGACGAACGGTCGTCAGAGCCGGCGAGTAGTAAGCGGCCGCCGGCATGTCGTCGAAGCCGACGATCGAGACCTCCCGCGGAACGCAGACCCCGGCCTCCTCGAGCGCACGGTACAGGCCGAGGGCGATCTGATCATTCGCGCAGAACACCGCGGTCGGCAGCCCCTCGGCGAGGAGGCGCCGCCCTTCCTCATACCCCACCGAGAACTCCCAGCCCTTCACCTGCGGCTCTCGGATCGCGAGCCCGCGCTCGGACATGAAGTCCCGCCATGCCTGTTCACGATTGCACGCCTCGAAGAACTCCTGATTGCCCGCGATATGCGCGATGTCCCGGTGACCCAGGTCGTAGAGGTGCTCGAGGGCGAGTCTGGCCCCCAGCTCCTGATCGATCGAGATCGGAGTCAGTCCCGCTCCGGCGCCCAGGGCCTGCGTCGTCACCGCGACGACCGGAACGGGGATCGTCATCTGCGTCATGTCCGCGGTCATCTCGCGAAGCGGGGCGATGAAGACGATCCCCTCGGCGGGAACCCCGAGGAAGTGGTCGAAGACGGCGCGCACCGAGGCGTCGTCGTAGTCCTCCACTGGCGCGACCGCGGCGTAGAACCCCGCCTTCCTCGCCGCCAATTCGATCTCCATGAGGATCGAGCTGGGGCCGTAGTCCAGGGAGGTCGTGGTGACGATGCCGATCATCTCCGAGCGCTGCCTCGCGAGCGCCCTCGCCACCGAATTGCGCCGATACCCCAGTTCGTTGATCGCGTTCTGGACGCGCTCACGGGTTTCGGGCAGCACGGACTGCGAGCCGTTAAGCACCCGCGAGACCGTCTGATGGGAGACGCCCGCGGCCTTCGCGACGTCGACGATCGAGGGCGTGCTCTTCGCACGGCGCGGACGAGCCATGGCTCACTCCTCACATCATGAGTGGATCAAGCGGATGGCTGGGGAACGATGATGACAGGCTACGCGCATCATTCCGAGCGCGGGGCGGGGCCGTGCCCTTTCCGGCACGGCCCCGCCCCTGAGTCCCGCAAGGGACTCGCGCTCAGCAACAGGGCTCAACCGGCACGACGCTTGTTCCAGACGTCGAAGGCGACGGCGAGGAGGAGCACGAGGCCCTTGACCATCTGCTGGGTCGAGGTCGATGCGCCCATGAGCTGCATGCCGTTCGACATGACCGCCATGATGAGACCGCCGACGAGGGCGCCGGAGAGCTTGCCGATGCCGCCGGTCGTCGACGCGCCGCCGATGAAGCAGGCCGCGATCGCATCGAGCTCGAACATGTTGCCCGCGGAGGGCTGGGCGCCGTTCATCCGGGCGGAGTAGATGATGCCGGCGATGGCCGAGAGGAAGCCCATGTTCACGTAGGTCCAGAAGGTCACGGACTTGACGTTGATGCCGGACAGGGCCGCGGCCGAGATGTTGCCGCCGATCGCGTACACGTCGCGCCCGAAGACCGTCGAGTTCGCGAGCATCCCGTAGATGAGGACGAGGATCGCGAGGATGATGAGGACGAAGGGCAGGCCGCGCGAGCGGGAGAGCTGGAAGGCGAACCACATGACGAAGGCCGCGATGACGACGATCTTGCCGATGAACAGGGCCATCGACTCCACCGCCTGGTTGTAGGCGATGCGCGCCTTGCGCGAGCGGAACTGCTGGTAGGCGAAGCCGAGGACGCCGATACCGAAGATCACGAGGGTGAAGACGTCGAAGCCCATCCCTCCCAGGAGTCCGTTGAAGAAGCCGTTCGCGATGTTGTAGTAGGCCTTGGGGAAGGGCGAGAGCGAGACGTTCTCGAGGACCTGGAAGGTGAGTCCGCGGAAGAGGAGCATGCCCGCCAGGGTGACGATGAAGCCGGGGATCCCCACGTAGGCGACCCAGAAGCCCTGCCAGGCGCCGATGATGAGGCCGAGGACGATCGCCGCGATCACGCCCACCCACCAGGGCATGCCGTTCTTGATGACGAGGACGGCCGAGAGGGCGCCGGTGACCGCGACGACCGAGCCGACCGAGAGGTCGATCTGGCCGAGGAGGATGACGAAGAGCATGCCGATCGCGAGGACCAGGATGTAGGAGTACTGGAGGACGATGTTCGTCAGGTTGCCCGGGCTCAGGAAGGAGGGGTTGAGCACCGCGAACAGGACGGCGATGGCGAGGAAGGCGAAGAAAATGCCGCTCTGGCGGATGTTCCCTTTGAACATCTCGCCGAGGCTCTTGGTGGTGCTCACTTGTCGTTCTCCCTTGAGGGTTCAATGGTCATGAGTTCCATGAGGTTCTCCTGGTTCGCTTCGGCGATCGGCAGTTCGCCGGTGATGCGCCCGTAGGCGAGCGTGTAGACGCGATCGGAGATGCCGAGGATCTCTTCGAGTTCGGAGGAGATGACGATGACGGCCTTGCCCGCCTCGACCATCTTGTTGATGAGGGTGTAGATCTCGTACTTCGCGCCGACGTCGATGCCGCGCGTCGGCTCGTCGAGGATGAGGACGTCCGCGTCCGTGTACAGCCACTTGGACAGCACGACCTTCTGCTGGTTGCCGCCCGACAGGGAGCCGGCGAGCTGCATCACCGTCTGGGAACGGATGTTCATCCGCTCCTTGTAGTCCGACGCGACGGCGAGCTCCTCGTTCGCGTTCACCATGCCGTAGCGCGAGAGTTTGAACAGGCCCGCGGTCGCGATGTTGTGACGGATGTCGTCGATGAGGTTAAGGCCGTACTGCTTGCGGTCCTCGGTCGCGTAGGCGATGCCGTTCTTGATGGCGTCGGAGACCGACTTGATGCGGATCTCCCGCCCCTCCTTGTAGATACGGCCCGAGATGTTGCGGCCGTAGGAGCGCCCGAAGAGGCTCATCGCGAGTTCGGTGCGGCCCGCGCCCATGAGGCCGGCGATTCCGACGACCTCACCGTGACGGACGTTGAAGCTCGCGTCCTTGATGACGAGCCGCCCCTCCTGGGTCGGGTGGTAGACGGTCCAGTCCTCGACGCGGAAGAGCTCCTCGCCGATATGGGACTCGCGCACCGGATAGCGCTGGGAGAGCTCGCGACCGACCATGAGCGAGATGATCTTGTTCTGGGTCGATGCGGGGTCGGACATGTCGAGGGTCTCGATAGTCTGCCCGTCGCGCAGGATCGTCGTGCGATCGGCGATCGCGGCGATCTCGTTGAGCTTGTGGGAGATGATGACGATCGAAACGCCGGTCTCCTTGAGCTGACGGACGAGTTCGAGCAGCTGCGCGGAGTCGTTGTCGTTGAGGGCGGCGGTCGGCTCGTCGAGGATGAGGAGCTTGACGTCCTTGGAGAGCGCCTTGCCGATCTCGATGAGCTGCTGCTTGCCGACGCCGAGCTGGCCGACGGGAGTCGTGACGTTCTCGTCGAGGCCGACTTTGGCGAGCACCTCCTCAGCGCGGTGGTTGATCTCATGCCAGTCGATGAGCCCGTGCCTCTTCGGCTTGTCGATGCCGAGGAACAGGTTCTCGGCCACCGAGAGATAGGGGACGAGGGCGAGCTCCTGATGGATGATGCCGATACCGAGGGTCTCGGAGTCCTTGATGGACGAGAAGGAGACCTCCTTGCCCTCCCAGATGATCTCCCCTTCGTACTGGCCGTGGGGGTAGACGCCGGAGAGGACCTTCATGAGGGTGGATTTGCCGGCACCGTTCTCGCCGCAGATGGCGTGGACTTCACCGCGTCGGACTTCGAGGTTGACGTGCTTGAGCACGGGGACCCCGTTGAAGCCCTTGTCGATGTCGCGCATCTGAAGAATATTCAAGGTCATGTCACTTCCGTATTCGCGAGATGGAAGACTTCGGGCAGTGGACGGGGCGGGCACCGGAGGCGCCCGCCCCGCTCACCGATGGGTCACTTGCTGACGCCGGCCGCGACCTCGTCGGCCGTGTAGTAGCCGGAGCCGATGATGTCGGACTCGATGTTGTCCTTGAGGATCGTCTGGACTTCGAGGAGGAACGCGGGCACGACCTTCATGCCGTTGTCGTAGGTCTCGGTGTCGTTCGCTTCGGGCTCGGAGCCGGAACCGATCGCCTTGACGGTCTTGACGGCCTGCTCGGCGAGGAGACGGGTGTCCTTGAAGATCGTGGACTGCTGAACGCCGTCGTTGATGAGCTTGATCGAGGCGATCTCGGCGTCCTGACCGGTGACGACCGGAAGGCCGTCGGCGATCGTCGGGCCGTAGCCCGCGCCCTGGAGGGCGGTGATGATGCCGCGGGAGATGCCGTCGAAGGGCGAGAGGACGCCGGCGAGGGGCTCGGAGCCGCCGCCGTAGGTCGAGGTGAGGATGTCCTCCATGCGCTTCTGCGCGGCCTCCTGCGACCAGCGCAGCGTTGCGGCCTGGTCGAACGCGGTCTGGCCGGACTTCACGACGAGCGTGCCGTCTTCGATGAAGGGCTTGAGGGTGTCCATCGCGCCGTTGAAGAAGAATCCGGCGTTGTTGTCATCGGGCGAGCCGGCGAAGAGCTCGATGTTGAGCGGGCCCTTAGGGGCATCGGCGGCCTTGTTGCCGTCCTTGTCGGTCAGGCCGAGGCCGAAGAGGAGGGCCTTGGCCTGCGCGACGCCGACCTTGTAGTTGTCGAAGGAGACGTAGAAGTCGACGTTCTCGTTGTCGCGGATGAGGCGGTCGTAGGAGACGACCGGGATGTTGGCGGCGCCGGCGGCGTCGAGCTGGCTCGACAGGGCGGTGCCGTCGATCGAGGCGATGACGAGGATCTTCGCCCCGTTGGTGATCATCTGGTCGATCTGCTGGGTCTGAGTCGGGATGTCGTCGTTGGCGTACTGGAGATCGACGAGGTATCCGGCCTTCTCGAGGCCTTCCTTGACCGCGTTGCCGTCGGCGATCCAGCGCTCGGAGGTCTGGGTCGGCATGGCGATGCCGACCTTGATGCCCTCTGCGGAGCCGGCGGCTCCGGAGGCGGCGGCATCGGTGGTGGAGCCCGCGCCGCCACCGGCGCAGGCGGACAGGGCGAGGGCGCCCGCGCTGAGGACGGCTGCGAGGCCGGCGGCGCGACGACCGAAGATTCGCCTAATGGTCATGGGTGTTCTCCTCATCGAGCAACAGAATCAATGCCGTCACCGCGAAAGAGTCCTCCGCGTGCGACCGACACCTCACGTTAACGCTCACACACACTGCGGGGCAAGCCGCTCAGATAAAGATCGCATAACGATGTGCGCGTGCACATCCGCTGAATCACAAGGAATCCCTTCGCACATATGGACACCGTGCGAAGAAGCGCCGTGCGAAACGGGTGACGACCCCCGGAACGAAGAGCCCCGCCCTCGACACCGATTCACGAGAAGCCGGAGGGGAGCGTCCACGGCGAAGGCCGAGGGGCGTGTTCTCACAACTCTAGTCCCTCGCCCCGAAGGCGCGCAGCACGGTCCGCATCGCCCGCGTCCGACGAAAACGGAGGCCTTCCGCGAGGACAATCGAAGCGCCCATCAACTCCTCATCCTCCAGGAGATCTCATGACTCTCGGACGCGATGCGAAGGCCGCCCCGGCCGGATCGCCCCACCGTCATCCCGTCGACCAAGTGCCCCCGGCCGGCAAACTCGCCGTCCTCGGCATTCAGCACGTCCTCGCCTTCTACGCCGGAGCGGTCGTCGTTCCGCTCGTCATCGCCTCGGGTCTGGGTCTTGATTCCCAGACCCTCGTTCATCTCATCAACGCCGACCTGTTCACCTGCGGCATCGCCACGATCATCCAGTCGGCGGGCCTGGGGCCGAAGATCGGCGTAAAGCTCCCCCTCATCCAGGGAGTCACCTTCACCGCGGTCTCGCCCCTCATCGCGATCGGCATCGCCGCGACCCCCGCCGGCGCGGACCCGACCACCGGCCTGGCGACGATGTACGGCTCGATCATCGCCGCAGGCCTCGTCACCTTCCTCATCGCCCCCTACTTCGCGAAGCTCCTGCGCTTCTTCCCCCCGGTCGTCACCGGCACCCTCCTGACCGTCATGGGCATCACGCTCATCGCGGTATCCGCCGGAGACATCGTCTCGCTCGCGACCTACGCCCCCGAGGGGGCGGAGACCGCGGCCCTGACCCTCAAGGGCCTCGCCTACGCGATGGGCACCCTCGCACTCATCGTCGCCGTCCAGAAGATCTTCAAGGGCTTCATGTCGACGATCTCCGTCCTCGTCGGACTCGTCGTCATGACGATCCTCGCCTTCTCCCTCGGCGACGCGAACTTCTCCCAGGTCTCCCAATCCGCCTGGGTCGGAGTGACGACCCCCTTCTTCTTCGGCCTGCCCAAGTTCTCCCTCGCCGCGATCGTCTCCATGCTCATCGTCATGGCGGTGACCGCCGTCGAAACCACCGGCGACGTCTTCGCCACCGGCGAGGTCGTCGGCAAGCGCATCACCCCGAACCACGTCGCGAACGCTCTGCGCGCGGACGGCCTGTCGACCCTCCTGGGAGGCGTCCTCAACTCCTTCCCCTACACCTGCTTCGCCCAGAACGTCGGCCTCGTCCGCCTCACCCGCGTCAAATCCCGGTGGGTCGTCACCGCCGCGGGCGTCCTCATGATCGTCCTCGGCCTCCTGCCCAAGGCCGGCGCGATCGTCGCCTCGATCCCCGCGCCCGTCATCGGCGGCGCTTCGCTCGCCATGTTCGCCAATGTCGCAGTCGTCGGCATCCAGACCCTCGGCAAGGTCGACATGCGCGACAACCGCAACGCCGTCATCGTCTCCACCTCGATCGGCCTGGCGATGCTCGTCACCCTCAAGCCCGACATCGCCTCCGTCCTGCCGTCCTGGCTCCAGATTCTCTTCGGGTCCGGCGTGACCATCGGCGCCCTCACGGCCTTCCTCCTCAACATCCTCTTCTTCCACATCGGGAAGCAGGACGCCCCTGACCTGGCGATCGTCAACGGCCGCGCCGTCGACCTCGACGAGGTCAACACGATGGACCGCGGCGCCTTCGTCGCCGCCTTCTCGGGAATGTACGAAGGCCCGAAGTGGCCGGTCGAGCGCGCCTGGGAGCACCGCCCCTTCGCCGACGCGACCGCTCTGCGCCGCGCCTTCGAAGACGAGGTCCTCGCGGCGAGCACCGAGGAGCAGGAAGCCCTCATCGCCTCGTACACGGACATCGCGGCGCTCGTCAAGGGCGAGGGCGACGAACGCGCCAACGCCGACACGGCGGCCCTCGGCCTCGGGGACTTCGACGAGGCCGAGATCGCAGAACTCAGCGCCGCCTCGGACGCCTATCGTGAGAAGTTCGCGCGCCCACTCATCGTGCGCGTCACGCGCCTGGCCGACCGCGAACAGCTCATGAGCGCCGTGTGGAAGCGCGTCGAATCCTCCCCCGCCCGCGAAGCCCGCTTCGCCCTCGGCGAGGTCATCGACATCGCCGACGAGCGCTTCGACATGCTCGTCGCCGACGCGAACCCGATCCGAACCGCCTGGGGCCGCAAGTTCGACCAAGTCGACTGAAACGCACGTCATGAGGGGCCGACTCTTCAGTCGGCCCCTCATGGCATCCCATCAACACAATGCGAGTTCTTCCGATCCGGTCTCCTCTGCTGCTCAACGCCGACGGACACGGCCCTTCGGGCCCCGCCGGCTCCCTTGTCGATGAACACCACGCTAGGGCGCCATACTCGAAGGAGCATCGGGATGAGCTAAGAATTCCCTGAGATTCCGAACCGCCGGATCGAGGCCCGCCGCTCGATGGGCCGCCGCCCGCCCGAGCACGGGCGGCGGGCTCAGTCCTCCACCGGACGGCGCTGGAAGTAGGCCGCGAGGATCGACCCCGAAACGTTGTGCCACACGGAGAAGATCGCCCCCGGGACCGCCGCCTCGGGCGTGAAGTACTGCGCGCCGAGACCGGCCGCGAGGCCCGAGTTCTGCATGCCCACTTCGATCGCCGTCGTGCGAGCGGCCCGCTCCCCCACCTTCAGCCCCTTGGCGGCGAAATAGCCCAGGAGAAGACCGATGCCGTTGTGGACGATGACCACCGCGAGAACGAGGAGGCCCCCCGTCATGATCCGAGGAGCGGAGGCCCCCACCAGGCCGAGAACCGCATAGGAGATCCCGATGACCGAGATCCAGGGAAGGACGGGCAGCAGGGCGGTGACGAAGCGCGGGGCGAACTTGCGCACGAGAAGACCCGCAACCACCGGGATGACGACGATCATGAGGATCGACTTCGCCATCGCGGGCGCGTCGACCGGCATATAGGTGTCGGCGAAGAGCTTCGTCAGCAGAGGAGTCACGATCGGCGACAGCAGAGTCGAGACGGAGGTCATCGCCACCGACAGGGCGACATCGCCCTTCGCCAAGTAGGATACGACATTCGAGGCGGTACCGCCGGGCGCGCAGCCCACCAGGATGACGCCGACCGCGAGCGCCGGATCGAGCCGGAAGGCCCACACGACCACGACCGCCGCCAGCGGCATGATGAGGTACTGCATGAGGACGCCGACGAGGATCGGCCACGGCCGGCGCGCGATCACCGCGAAATCCGGCGCCGTGAGCGTCAGGCCCATGCCGAACATGATCACCATGAGCGCGTAGTTCACGCCCTTCACCAGCGGAGCAGTCTGAACCGGGAGCAGAAGGCCCAAGACGAGGGCGGCCAGAATGATGAGGGGGAAGACGGTGACGGCGATCTTCGCGGATCGGTCCTCTTTGGAAGCGGACGCATTCACGGGTGCGATGACGGTCTGTTGAACACTCATACCCCGATTCTCGTCGGATCGGGCCCCGGAGTCGAAACATCTCACTTCGGCCCGGCCCATCCCGCCCTCGCCCCTCCCCGATGCGGCCCTGACAGTCCGTCACAACCGGGACCGGGTATCCGGATTAAGCTCGCATCGTGACCTCCTCCCGAGCCCCGGCCCGCCCCTCGCGCCCCCGCGGCGCACGCCGACTCTTCACCGCGGGATGGCTGCCCGATCAGCACGGCGCCTGGCCCATGGCGCTGCTGCCCGCGCTCACGGGCATCGTCGCGGGCGGCCCCCGTCCGCTCGCCCTCCTTCTCCTCGGAGCGTGCTTCGCGGGCTTCAGCGCCTTCCACGCGATGAGCCTGTTCGCGCGCCTCGCCGAGCGGCGCCGGCATGCGGTGACGCCCGCCCTCGTCACCTGGAGCGCCATCGCCATCGGCACGGGCGTCCCCCTCATCGTCCTCTCCCCCGCGCTCCTGCGATGGTCGCCCTTCTTCGCACCGCTCGCCCTCGGCGCCATCGTCGAAGCACTTCGCGGCCGCCCGCGCTCGTTGACTTCGCGGGTCTCAACGATTCTCGCGGCCTGCCTCATGACCCCCGTCGCATGGTCGCTCGGCGCACACGCAGACCACCCGCTCGCGCCCGACCTCGGGCAGGCATGGCTCATCGCCGCCCTCGAAGCCGCCTATTTCCTCGGGACCGTGCCCTACGTGCGCTCGATGATCCGAGGGCGCGGCGAACTCCGCTGGATCGTCGCCTCGGGGACCTGGCACGCCGCCGGCTTCACGCTCATCGCCCTCGCCGCCTGGAAGGGGATCATCCATCCGGGGCTCGCCCTCGTGTGGGCGGGACTGCTCGTCCGTTCGATAGGACTGCCCCTCGCGGTCCGTGCGGGCCGGACGATCAGACCGATGATGATCGGACTGCTCGAAATGGCGTGCACGACCGCCGTGTGGGTCTTCCTCCTCCTGGGAATGTGACAAGACGACCGGCACCGGATGCGCGAATCCGCGCGGCCGAGGCCGAGGGCCGCAAGAGGCGCCCGCCTTCAATCCGGCCGGCCCGCCCTCGTCAAGACGAGAAGGCCGGAGCCCGCCCGCTCAGCCCTTGCCCGCGAGGCGGCCCAGCAGGTTGAAGGCCTTCATTCGCGGGGCCGAGACCACGAGCCGGTAGTTGCCGGGCTGTTCCAGGATCCGCCCGCCGAAGCGCCGCTTGAATCTGTACACGCCCTCGTCCTCGCTGCCGGAGAACCTCCCGAAGGTGCCTTAGAAGTTGTAGCGGTCCACGTCCGAGGACTCCACCAGGCGCAGCATCTGACTCGTCGCCAGGAAATTGTTGCCGTTGAGATTCACATGCATGAATTCCTCGTAGGTGCCGCCCATGAAGTGGGTGTATTCGTTCCCGTGCTCGAAGAAGATGCCGGCCGCGAGATTGGCGAGTTCGACTCCGCTTTCGAGCAGTTCACGAAGCACGGCGATCCGCTCCTGCGTCGGAGGAATCTGCTCGGCCAGCACCTCCAGGCGGCGGCGCAGACCGTCGGAGTCCTGCTTCTGGCGCTGCTTCGTCACCCGCGCGATCTCAGTGTTCAGTTTCCGGATCTCGGATTCGAGGATCTCGATTCCGGCCTTCACGTCGAGCTGAGCCAGGAGGACGCGGCACTTGTCCCCGAACTCCTCCTTCAAGGCGACGAGGAAGTCATCACGCGTGTCGAATCCCCGCCGTTCACCGGTATGGCTGAGCACGTCGAAGAAGGGCTCCATGCCGTCGCTCGGGAGCTCGACGATCTGGACGTGCAGCTCGTCGGCCGCGCGGTACTGGCGCCGGACCGAACGATCGACGCTCTTGAAGAAGTCCTTCTCCGAGGCGATCCCCTCGAAGTCCTTCACGAACATCCACCGGCCGACCCCGTTGATCAACGAGTTATCCGGGCCGAGGTACTCCAGCCCGGCCGCCGTGAGATTCGCCAGGAGCCCGGCATGATCGAAGCCGCCCGGGACCACCTCGCCGTCGAGATCGCGGAGGACGACTTCGACATTCGGGGTGACGAGGCAGTAGGTCACTCCGCGCTTCGCGAGCGCCTCCCGAAGCCAGGAGAAGAAGAATACGACCAGGTCCTCGCGCTCCAGGTCGATCACGGGCCCCTGGTTGATATGCACGACCTTGAAGAATCTGCGTTCCGTGCGGCAGACGACGAGGGCGCCGGCGATGAGCACGCCCTCCTCCTTCACCCCGAAGCACGCCGTCTCCGCCCTCGTGACTGCGCCCTCACTACGGCCGCGCTCTGGATGAACGAGGAATGCAGCGTCCCGAGGCTGATCGCATCGAGTTCCTCGGGAGTTATTTCGGAGAAGCGCAGGTCGCTCATGCCGTTCATGCATAGCCGTCCGCCCTCTTCGGGCCCCTCCCGCAGGCCCCTCGAAGGGACGGGCGAAAAGGCGGGGAGAAAAGGCGGGCGGAGAGGCGGGCGTGCGCTCAGGATGGACGCCTCAACGGGCCTGCCCCGAAGGCGCAACCCCGGGGCGGCGAAAGCGCCGTCCCGGGGAGCGTCCATGCGGCCCGGGCTTGCACGGAGCAGATCGATCCGCGCACGCCCGCGCCGAGGGATCTCAGCGCCTCACCGCCTTGCGACGACGAACTGCGAGGACTCCGCCTGCCCCGGCGAGCACCGCCGCCGACAGGATGATCGCGCTCGCAGCGGCGCCGGTGCGGGCAAGATCGGAATCTCGCCCACCCGGAGCGGTCTTCGGGGGCGTCAGCGGCGGTTGAGCGCTCCCACCCGGTTGATCCCCCGGGCCGGGCTCGTCACCGCCACCGGGCGCATCGCCACCGGGGGACGCGCAATCCTCCGGTTTCGGCGCGCTGAAGGTCCATTCGACCTCCAGGCCATCCGCGATCGCGAAGCCCTCGGCGGCTTCAGCGGTCACCGTCAGCGTCCCGCCGTACTCGTAGGTGAAACCCCCAGCACTCACCGCCTTGCCATCGATCCGATAGATCACGCCCTCAGTGGCTGGAATCGTCACGAAAGGCTTGACCGTACAGGTCGCCGGATCAGTGGCCTTCGGCGCCACGACCTCGTCAACCCTCACCGGCTCGGCGGAAGCCAAGGTCTTCCCGCTGATGCGGATCTCCGCGGCGCCGCCGAAATTCTTACCCGCTAAGAGCGGACTCGTCTCGACGAGCCTGACGTACTTGCCCTCCACCGCATTGAAGGCGACGAACTGAGGTGCGAGATCGCCGGTGAACTCTCCGCCCGCGACTGAGTCGCCCCAGGTCTTGCCGTCCTCGGACACGAAAATCTCGTACCCGCCGACACGGCCGTTATCCGCGTTCTGGCGCTGCATGAATTCCAGTCCGTTGATCGTGCAACCGCTCTGCGCGCAGGGGATCACCTTGATGACGATCTCGTGCGGGTAGGGGTCCTCTCCGTCGGACCATTTGCTGTGCCAGTAGGTCGACGGATCATCATCAATGGCGGCATCCGCGAAGCCACTCGGGGCCGGTTCCAGCGAGGTCTGCTCCGAGGAGACGCCGACGACTTCAAGTTCGTCATGCCCAGTGAAGAGGTCGCGCTCGGGGAATGCGGAAGGGGCGACTCGCAGGGTGTCGGAGTCCTCCGCCGCCTTGCCCTCAGCGTCCGTCCAGCTCGCGGTGAAGACGACATCAGCCGGATCGGCGCCGGCAGGCATGGTGAGCCTCCAGGTCGCAACCGAATCGAGAGAGCCCTCCTCGGACCCGCTCACCCGGTCACCGGGGGCGGCGACCAGTTCCGCAGCCCAGCCTTCGGGCACCTGGAGCGAATGCTTCACACCCGTCACGACGCCCTCGGCGAGCCTGACGGTCGTCGTCACGTCCATTGCGGCCGTGTCCGAGTCGCCGACGGGCAGCGCGGTTCCCGAGATCGACACAACCGGACGGATCCCCAGATCGACCACCCGGAAGTTGTCGATCACGAGATCGTCCTGCGAATGCGAAGCGGTCATCCGCACTCCGATGAATGCAGGAGCACTCGTCATCACAGCGAAGTTCCTCACGAAGGTCGCCGTGCCCTCGCCCGTCTCGACGCCGTCGGTCCACCCGGTCCCTCGGGCCTTGGGAACATCCCAGGTCTGATCGACTGCCTCTTCCCAGCCCGCACCGCTTGCCACGTCATGCCCGAGCTCGAGCTTGTAACTGCCGTCGAAACCGGCCTGGTAATCGAAGCTGATCTCGTAGCTGTGACCGTACTCGAGAGGCAGCGTCGCCTCCGTGGTGCGCAGAATCCGACCGCCGTTCTCCTGGTGCGCGAGGAGGGACCACTGGCCGTCCAACACGTTGTCCAGGTACTTCTGGCCCTTCAGCCCCTGACGGCTGTCGTCGACGATGCCGTACCACCCGGACTGGGAGAAGGGCGCGTGCAGCTTGGCAAGCTGCGTGCGCGCATCGCCGCCCGCGTTCGCTTTGCCGGTGACGAAGGGGTAGTAGCCGGTATCGACGTTCTCAAAATCCTCGAAGACGACGGTGCCGCCCACGGCGCCTTCCTTCTCCGGCGTCGGACGATCGACGATTCGCAGATCATCGATCCCCACGCGGGCGTCGCCCTCGTCGGCCGCGACCTTCAAGGTCACCGAAGTCCCGGTCGTGGTGAAGTGGACGGGGACGCGCTGGAAGTAGGTGCCCAGCTTCTCATCCGATGCCGTCGCATTGAGCGCGCTGGACGAATGGATGGTCGTCACCGCTTCACCGTTCCCGCCCTTTTGGGCGGGAGGCGCGCTCACGCCCTCGCCGGACACGGATACCTTCACCGTCCGCGTCTTCCCGGGCTCGATCTCCACCCAGGCCCATGCGGAGTAGGTGCCGGGCTCGACGGTGATCGTCTGAGCCAAGGACGACTCACCCGCACCGAGCTGCGCGAAGGAGTTGTTGACCTTCGACTGCTCGATCGTCACCGCACCGCTCGTCGTGTACGCATCGAGGGTCTCAGAGAAGAATCCGGGGTCCTCGATACCCGATCCCTGGCCCCAATTCGGGGTCTTGGGCGCGGGGACCGCGCTCGTCGGGTACAGCACGTACGCGGTGTTGGCCTCGGTCGCCGGGATGTTCACCGAGCCGCCGCTCACGCCGAGGTCGGCAACCTTCTCCCTGCCGGTATCGGTGAGTTTGAACAGCGTGAGAGAGGCCTGCCCTTTGAAGGAATCGGTGAGCTCCCAGCTCTGCGGAGCGTTCGTGGGGTTCCAGTAGTACAAGCGGTCGCTCCCCCCGTCCTTCCAGGGGAGGAGGTAGGAGCCGCCGGGCTTGAACACCGTGGAACCGTCGTAGGTAATGGTCCGTTGAACAGGGACTTCCGCACCTGAAATGGACGACTGGGCCGAGACGACCTCGGTGCCGTTCTTGAAAGTGATGCGGCCCTTCTCCCAGGTGCGGATATCCGATTGCTGGAGGAACTTCGCCGGGAGGTTGCGCTGCCACACATTCGTGATGAAGGCGTTGTAGTCGGTGTGACCGGTCCACCCTTCGAACTCGATGACATTGGTATTGCCGAGCATCGGATCGGGGTTGAAGGTGTCGCGGTAGGAGTTCTCGATGTAACGGATGAGCTGAGAGTTGATGCCCTTCATATTCGTGCCGCCATAGGCCTCATCGTTCGCCCAATGGGACCAGGACGAGAACTGCGGCATGGAGTACGCCCATTCCGAACCCAGACGCCATCCCCTGTCGCGCATCTCCTGACCGAAGCGCTGGGCCTGCCAGCCGTGCTTGTAGTAGACGTCCCAATAGAGCCAGTTCATGTTCGAATCGGCGGGGAAATCCGCGCGCAGCTGGTCAAGGCGCTTGAGGACGTTGCCCGAGGCGAGATCCTTCCGCTCATTCATGTAATAGGCCTGGTTCATCCAGCCCCAGGCCTTGCCCGGCGGAAGATCGACCTCGCAGGGCGCAGCCACGCCGTTGACGTCCATGTTCTCGGCGTCCGCGAAACAATTCGCCTCGGAGTAGGACTCGGTCGCATTGACGTGGATGCCGAAAGTGGCGTTCCACTTCCCGCCCTCGGAGACGAGGGTCTTCATGTCCTCCAAGCCGCCGGCCCGCTCGTTGTAGTTGCCGCCGTAATCGCCCTGGGCGGAATCATGCCCTTCGGCCTGATAGCCCTTGAGGAGCACCTCCTGGCCGAGGTTGTCGGTGGCGAGGGAGATGCGCTTCGTATCGTCAAGGGTGCGCAGGAAGGGGTGCGTCGCCTGGGAGACGATGTTGAAGGGGATGCGCATGATGACGTAGTTCTTCACGTCTTCGCGGCCGTTGGCGACTGAGAGGATTTCGCGCGCGGCGGTGGCCCCGTCCTGCCAGTCGACCTTCGCATCTCCATTGGCATCCGCTACGACTTTCACCTTGACCATTGGATTCGGGTCGACACCGATGCCAGAACCCGTGTCATAGCTCGCGACTTCCTCCGCACGGTGGACCCACGTCCCCGGGGAGACGGTGCCGACGTTGACTCCGCGGACCTTCGAGCTGGCGTAGATGAAACGCGAATTCGTGGCGGCGAGCGCAGTGCCGTCAGAACCGATTGCGTTGGTGTCGAAGCCGGCCGCAAGCTCGGAGTTCGATGCCGTTACCGCGTACGCCCGAGAGGGCCTGAGCACGGAATTCGCGACATTGACGAGGCGGTCGCCGGACACCGCACGGTTCACCGAGATCTCAGCGCCGAGAATCTGGGCCGCAGGATCCGTTCCGACGACCGAAACGAGACTGAGCCCGGGGATGCCGATAGTACCGACTTGCGCCTCGGGATCGGTGATATCCGCAAGCTCGTAGGTGAGAGCACCGTCCTTCACCGAAAGGATCGCGTTGAGGGTGACACCCTCGAGGCCGGGGACCGTCATCGGATAGGTGACGGAGGAGCGGTCGGCAGACACCGCCGGCTCACCGACCGTCACCTTGTAAGACCGGTCGGAAATCGTGATCTCGGAAAGCGGATCGCCAAACTGACCGGCGAGCTGCTTGCCGTCGTAGCGGTAATCGACGATCTGGGGGAAGCCCGGATGCGTTCGCACAGTGAGCTCACCATCGGTGATCTCCACAGCGCCCTCCGGCACGACGATACTCGGGCCCTCACCCAGATCCCCGGTATTCGGATCGTCGGGATTCGAGGGATCCGCGCCAGGATCCTCCGCCTCGCTCGCGGATGAGGCCCCGAACTCGGCGAGGGTCGCCACCTGCTCCGGCGCATCGTTGCCGCCCCAGGAGGACTTGTAGGTGACGCGCACGCACTGGGCGGGCGCGGGCTCATCAAAATCAATCACCACCGGGGCGAGTTTCCCGTTCTCGGGCGCGGCGGGAACGGAACCGCTCGCCACCTGAGTGAACTGCGCAGCCGCAGCATTCTCAGCGACCTGGCAGTTCGGATCGGTCGACACCTCAACCGCGTACTCCCCCACGCGGCCCGAGCCGTTGGAGGACTGGCGGGGGGTGAGCGTGACGCGGCCGAGCGCCTCTTCCTTCTGTCCGAGATCGATGACGAACCAGTGCGGAAGCGGATCAGACCCGCCCTGCCACTTCGTGTGCCAATACGTGTCGGTATTCCCATCAAGCACCAATTCGAGGGCTCCATTGGCGCCCTCGCCCGTGGTCTCGATCGAGTCAGTCGCCACCGCGACCATGCGGCTCGGGTCGATCGGCGTATAGGTGTAGGTGGGTGCGGCATGCCCGGCCGGCGTCAAACCGACGAGCATGAGAATCGCGCACGCCGCTGTCGCGGCTCTCCAGTTGTTCGGGCGCATCCTTATGCTTTCTCCGATTCTGCGTGAGGGTGGTAACTCAGAGAGCGACCGATGCCGGAACCGCGATCAGGAAAAACACCGTTCCCTCTACGGATCGTTCCGCCGAGGTTCCTCGATGGCGCGGAGTGCTCAGATGGCGCGGAGTACTCAATCGCCCAGCGGCTCAGCCGGCACGAGCATCGCCCTCTAGTGCATGTCAACGCTGACATGCGCTTGATTCTAGTCCAGAGCCCCCGCAACACCCCGGGCGATTCGGTGTCATATTTCGCCCCTCAAATCTCCTGGGGACGGGCTCGCCCAAGCCGCCTGTCGAGACGAAGAGGCCGCCCCCGGCCGGACCATCCCCACCGGATCGTTCCAGGTGCGGTGAGGGCTCGATGCTCATGCGATTGCCGCCCGGGTGGCGTGATGCTGACACGAGGAAGTCCCGGGGCATTGTTCGACAGTGTCCCGGGACTTCACACAGGTGGAGCTTGGGCGGCACGTGTCGAACTCATTCCTGCTCGCGACCGCGTGTTGCTTGTTCAGGGAACGCGCTCGTGTCCACCATCCAATCGATCGACATCAAGAATCATCACTTCTCGGATTGCGTGCAACGCCGTGAAGGACGCGCCCGCTCAGAGTGCGTCCCGAAGCGGCTATCACGGACCGAGAGCCGTGATGGGGACGACACAGACGCCGTCGGGACGCCGGTAGCTGAAGCGGCCTCCTGTCACCACTATGAGCGCAGCCGCCTCGCCGTGTCTTTCATGATCGATCTTGCCGGCCATCCGCAGTAGTGAAGCCGCAGCAGCATCTGCTGCGGACTCTCCCAGCTTGACCTCGATCCCGGCCCATCTTCCGTCAGGGAGCTCGAGCACCGCATCGACTTCGTGCCCTGTCTGGGAATCGCGCCAAGAGGCCAGCGCTGCGCCTAAGGACTGGCCGTAGACTCTCAGGTCGCGCATGACCAGAGACTCGAAATGCAAGCCCGCAGCATTGAGGTCCTGACGCAGCTGCCGAGTCCCGACCCCCAAGGCCGCCATCCCCAGCGAGGGGTCGACAAAGTGGTGAACGGCGGATGCGCGCAGCCGGGTCCGAGAACGCATATGAGGACGCCAGGCCGGAACGGGCTCGATGAGCATGAGGCGTTCCAGCGCATCCATGTAGTTCGCGAGGGTTTCCGACGCGATCGGCCCCCTGGCCCCGCCGACGTCCTTCGCGAGTGACGTCAGATTCAGCGGAGTCGCTGCAGACCGCCCAAGAGCGGCCAGGAGTCGTGTGATGTTGCCGGGGTTTCGCCGGGGGCCCAGTCCCGGGACATCCACCTCGGCGAGCGTTCGCAGATAATCGCTCAGCCACAATGACGCCTCTCGCTCGCCGACGTCGAGCAGGTCCGGCCACCCGCCGACCACGATCCGCTCCAACAGTCCATCGATGCTCAGGCCAGAACTCGCACCCACGGGATCGCCCCCGTCCAGGAGACGTTGCAAGCTGACCTCACCCGTGGAATGCCCGGTCTCGAACAAGGTCATCGGCCGCATGCGCAAGCGCGCAATCCGTCCCGCACCCGAGTGGACCCGCGCGTCATCGCGCGGACGAGAGGAGCCGGTGAGGACGTAGAGGCCTCTCCCGTCATGGTCGTCGACAGCGCGACGCACAAGATTCCACAGACGCGGGGTCTCCTGCCACTCATCGAAGACGATCGGGGCCGGGGAGGAGAACAGCTGCTCGGGCGCCACCTCGAGGGCTGCGCGAGCCGCCTCATCGACATCCATCCTGAACACCGAGGCAGCGACCTCAACAGCAGTGCACGTCTTCCCGACCGCCTTGGGACCGTCGATGAGCACAGCCCCCATCGCCGCCATCCGCCGGTTCAGCTCGCCGTCCACCACTCGAGGTCGATAATCAGTCATGCATGAAGTCTACAGTTCGTCATTCTTCAAATCGAAGTTTCGTCATTACAGCCAGAGGCAGATACCGCACCCCGCACTCGACCATGCTGTCAGTCCTACACGACCAGCAACTCGAGCAGGTCCTCCAAACCGCCCTCGCCCGACTGGTCCAACATCAGGACCTAGGCGGTAGTTTATGCTTCCGACAACGATGCTGATAGGAGAGGCCCATGCAAGAGCTCGAGCGCATTCACGTGGGCATGGGACAGGCTTGGCCGGGACTGTCCCAGGAGCACCTGGGCGACTGGATCCTCCGATTCGGCGGCGGGTACACCAGCCGCGCGAACAGCGCTCTTCCCGTCGGGAAACCTGGCGTGCCCATTGCCGAGGCTATCAAGCACGTAAAGGATTCCTACGCATCCCGCGGGCTCTCCCCTAAGTACCAGATCCCGCTCCTGACGCATGCGGAGATCCCGCAGAGGATTCCTGCGCAAGCCGAGCGAGCAGATTCGTTTGTTCCAGGAAGCACCATCGACACCGGAGCCACGCCCGTCAACAAGGAACTCGACGATGCTCTCGAGCACGCAGACTACGCTTGGTCAGTTCCAGCACTCGTCCAGACACTTCCGGCACACGTAGCGGCTGGGGATGTGCAGTGGCCCGCGGGGGTCTCGGCCGAATGGACCGATACACCCACCCAAGGATGGAAATCACTCGCATCACAGAGATTCCACGACAATCCCCACGCCCTGGAGGTCACACTCGCCCACCCGGCGAAGTACCTCACCCTCTGGAATGAACACGAACCCATCGGCCGAGGACGAGTCAGCGCAGCAGGCGAGTTCTACGACGTCTCCGATCTCCTCGTTCTGAGCCGGATGCGAGGGATGGGCCTGGGACGACAGATGATGACCGCCATGACCTTGATGGGGCGGGAACTCGGAGCCCGTACCGGGGTACTCCAAGTGGAGGCAGACAACGCTCGAGCCATCACCCTGTACCGCTCGCTGGGATGGCAGGACCAAGGCGGCTACCACTTCCGCACACTGGCTGATTAGACGCAACCGCTCCATCGGCGCACGACACCGTACGCTCCGGCCAACACCTAGTTCGGCAAGGCACGGCCGAGCTTGGTCCAGCGAGGTCGACCAGGGCGGCTTCCCACAACATGATGTACACCCAAGCAGGCGATAGTGCCCCAATCCGGGCACTTCTCACGCGCATCAAAACGCTCTAACCAGGAGTTTTGCGCGAAAACCGTGAACTCTCACGCGCGGGGCACAAAATGCCACAAGAAAACGACAAAATGCCTGCTGGCGCGTGAGTGTATCAACGCCAGCAGGCACTTAGTTACTTACACTCTCATTTTAATACAAGCCTGATTTCGGGTGCAGAGGCACCGTTTTGGGTGCAAGACGGCCAGCTTGGGTGCAAGATTTCGTAGACTTAGAGACTTAGTGCTGAGGATCTAGATGCTTTCACGGCCACGCAAATGCTGGGTCAACCAAAACCGTCTACTCCGTACCAAAAGATTCAGACACCCGGCTTCGTCCATTTCTGCTCGGGCGGCCTCCCCGCGTTCCTCGCTGACGGGACGGTCAGGTCGGAGAAGTGGGCGCCCGGGTCCACGTGCCAGTCCTGAGTGGTGACGATGAGGTCGTATTCGTCGGCGTTGTCGGTGACGAAGTCGGCGATGCGCTCGGCGAATGCGTTGCCGCTCTCCACGCCCAGGGCCCTGCCTTCGCAGAAGGTCGGCTGGACGTCGACGATGATGAGTGCGCGATGATCGGGCATGTTTCCTCCCGTGAGCTCGTGGTTCTTCATTCTAGCCGTTTGCAGGTGGCAGGGGTATCGATAGGGCGTGGGGACGGGTGCGGGTGCGGCTTCGGTTGCGAGCGTTGCAGAATCTGCGGACAGTTCAGCTTTTGTGGGTCGAGACGGGTAGAGTACCGTATGTATTCTATTTCGCCTACAACCGGGGTAGCCACCATGCGCAACACGTCTAGGGCACGCTTGCTTTTCGCGGCCTTGTTTAGTTTTCTGTTGATTGTTTTGCCTGGCGGTGCTCACGCTACACCCAATGAGGCAGCCCCTCAGAATATTCCATACACTGTCCAATTCTGGTCGGAGCGCGCCGACTATGATGAGGCCAACGTCGGCTCCATCGGCGATAAGTATGAATACATCGGCCTGAAGAACTTCACGGGTGCCGAGGGGCATGTACCCGGCCTCCTGACAGTCGATCCGAGCGGCGTCCAGTTCCCTGATATTGAACTGGCCACCTCGTCGAATCCCGAGTTGTTCGCCAAGCTCTACCATCTGAACGCCGACTTCACGACAGCGCAGAACGCTAACGACGACAGCGCGATCCGCCCGTTGAGCGCCGACAAGAAGAACGTCTACAACGTCTTCTTCGACCGCGAGGTCTACGACGTGGTCTTCGAGAAAGGCAATCAGTCAGAATATACGTTCGATCCGGTCATCTCGAAGAATGGCACCACCTATGATGCGACGACGAACCCCTACACGGTGCGCATGCGCTTCGGCCAGGAGTTTGGCGACGCCTGGCCCTTCGACAAGGACATCGTGAATGTGCCCAGCGAAGGGAAGCGGGGCTTCGGCCTGACCGGTTGGAAGATCATGACCGGAGAGAGTTCTGCAAACTACTTGGATACTCCTCCGTACCGGCTCACGTATAGCGAGTTCATCCAATACGCGGGGAAGAGGGCAACCTCGGTCTCCCGGCCCGGCGTGAGCTACACCGATCACACCATCGCGATGGGCATCAGTTTCAACACTGCGTCTCACCCGGTCTTCGTGGATTTCGCTTTGGAAGGTTTTGAAGATGGGCTCGAGCCGAGACAGTTCCCTGTGGATGAGGCGCTCTCGTATTGGAAGTCCGATACATCCTGGACCGGATATTCGTTCCCTGTCCCCGAGATCAAGGGCTTCGATCGGGTCGTCCCGAAGAAGCAGCAGAAAGCGGTGAGGAGTCAAACGGGTTTCGATAGGGTAAACGCTACTCGCGGCGACGCTGCTCCGCTGACCTTCATCCGCACGCTTTACGGCACAAGGCGTGACACGAACGGCTACCTGCGCCTCGAATACAAGCGGCAGAAGTTTAGCCTCTTCCTCGATAACGATCCCCGCGTTCCCAAGGCCGACAGCGATTACTCCGCCGAGAACACGCTGACCGTGCCCTACGGTCAGGCTATCGCAGATCTGAACTTTCCTACGCCCACGAAGCCTTCCGACCTGGGTGATGACGTCGTGTTCCGCGGATGGGCATGGGACTCCGCCGGGGTGTCGATGCTGGCTGATTCGTCAAGATCGATGCCTAACTACAACGTTGTCATTCACGCGGTGTGGGATACCGAGAGGCAGGTCGTGTTCAACCTCGATGGCGGAGCTGTCGATGGCAGCACGGATCGGATCAGCCGCACCCAGTTTGACGGCCAGACGGTAGAGTTCCCCACCCCGACCCGCGATGGCTACACCTTCATGGGATGGGCGGACGACAACACGGAGGGCAAGACCTACAAGTCGACGGACAAGCTCAAGGTCGATGGCAATATGTCCTTCACCGCGAAGTGGGATCAGCACCCCGATTTGCAGGTGAAGGATGCCTCGGTTGCTGCTGGTGATGATTTTGATGTGAAGTCGTTGGTGGTTGAGGCTGAGGATGCTGAAGATGGTGTGCTGACTGATCAGGTGAAGCTGGTTGATGATGGTGGGTTGGATGTGTCCAAGCCGGGTAAGTATACGGTGACGTTTGAGGTTGTTGATTCGGCTGGTGCGAAGGCGACTAAGTCGGCGGTGGTGACGGTGAATATGAAGATGGTGGCTTTGAATGAGGCTCCGTCTTTGGAGGTGAAGGATGCCTCGGTTGCTGCTGGTGATGATTTTGATGTGAAGTCGTTGGTGGTTGAGGCTGAGGATGCTGAAGATGGTGTGCTGACTGATCAGGTGAAGCTGGTTGATGATGGTGGGTTGGATGTGTCCAAGCCGGGTAAGTATACGGTGACGTTTGAGGTTGTTGATTCGGCTGGTGCGAAGGCGACTAAGTCGGCGGTGGTGACGGTGAATATGAAGATGGTGGCTTTGAATGAGGCTCCGTCTTTGGAGGTGAAGGATGCCTCGGTTGCTGCTGGTGATGATTTTGATGTGAAGTCGTTGGTGGTTGAGGCTGAGGATGCTGAAGATGGTGTGATTACTGATCGGGTTGAGCTTGTTGATGATGGTGGGTTGGATGTGTCCAAGCCGGGTAAGTATACGGTGACGTTTGAGGTTGTTGATTCGGCTGGTGCGAAAGTGGCTAAGACGGCGACAGTGACGGTGAATATGAAGATGGTGGCTTTGAATGAGGCTCCGTCTTTGGAGGTGAAGGATGCCTCGGTTGCTGCTGGTGACGAGTTTGATCCAGTGTCTTTGGTGGTGAAGGCTGAAGATGCTGAAGATGGTGTGATTACTGATCGGGTTGAGCTTGTTGATGATGGTGGGTTGGACCTGTCCAAGCCGGGTACGTATGTGTTGAAGTTTGAGGTTGCTGATTCGCAGGGTGCGAAAGTGGCTAAGACGGCGACAGTGACGGTGAATATGAAGATGGTGGCTTTGAATGAGGCTCCGTCTTTGGAGGTGAAGGATGCCTCGGTTGCTGCTGGTGACGAGTTTGATCCAGTGTCTTTGGTGGTGAAGGCTGAAGATGCTGAAGATGGTGTGATTACTGATCGGGTTGAGCTTGTTGATGATGGTGGGTTGGACCTGTCCAAGCCGGGTACGTATGTGTTGAAGTTTGAGGTTGCTGATTCGCAGGGTGCGAAAGTGGCTAAGACGGCGACAGTGACGGTCGAGGCAAAGCAAACGCCCGCCCCTGGTGCTCCGACAGACAACCAGAGTGGGGTCCCAGCGCCGCAACCGGAACCTCAGTCGGCGACCCAACCGCCCGCTTCCTCCGGCAAGCTTGCGTGGACAGGCGCCGATTCGCGCAACCTCGCGGGCTTTGCAGGTGCGATGCTCCTGATGGGCGCGGCGCTTGTGGCGACCCGGCGTCGTGTGAAGTAGTCGCTGGCTGAAAGGACTGTGCCCCTGCTTCCCTCGGGTAGTGGGGGCACACCCGACTTTCCTGCATCCCAACGATGAGAAAGCCATGTAATTGCGACGCTTATGTGTTTCTTTCCCTGTGGGGTGGAGGAGTCGATTGAAGTGTCCTGGGTTTTGTTCCTGGTTTTTTGAGGGGATTGGGACATGTCTAAACCATTTCTGCCGGAGTGTAGAGTGAGGGCTCTTCGGCTTGTTGAAGATCGTGTTGATTCACAGCCAGATTTGGTTGTGAGCACGGTGATTAAAGATATTGCTCCCAAGTTAGGGGTCTCGGATAAGACACTGGATCGCTGGTGGCGTCAGGAACAAATAGAATGTGGGTGTCAGGCCTGGTGTTCCTAGTGACGTGCTGGCTGAGAATAAAAGGCTTAAACGCGAGAATCAAGAGTTGAAACGAGCCAATGAGATTTTGAAGCTGGCATCGGCTTTTTTCGTGGCAGAGCTCGACCGTCCCGGAACAAAGTGATCGCGTTTATTGATGAATATCGCAAAGATTTTAGGGGCCTGGCGGATATGCTGGGTGCTACGCGAACACCATGATGGAGTGTTTCTTACCTCTCGTGGCTATTATGCTGCATGATCACACCCGATAGCTGCCCGTCATGTGAGTGATCAGTTACTGATCAGCGAGCTAGAGCGGATTCATAGGGAGAATTATTCAGTGTATGGGGGTCGTAAAATGTGGCACGCGATCAGACGCGAGGGCTGGGATAGTGGACGTGATCGCATAGCGAGGTTGATGCGTCAAGCCGGGCTTTGCGGTACGAGGGTGGCAGATCACCGATCACGACGAACCCAGCTCATAGCCCGGATATGCGCCCGGATTTAGTGAATCGCCGCTTCAAGGCCAGTAGGCCCCATGAGCTGTGGGTCGCTGATATTACCTATGTGCGAACCCTATCCGGCTTCGTGTACACAGCCTTCGTGACCGACGTCGTCAGCCGTAAGATCGTGGGCTGGGCAACCAGATCAAGTATGAAAACCGAGGCACTACCGCTACAAGCACTAGAGCAGGCCATAGCATGAGCGAAACAAGACCTAGACAGGCTTATTCACCATAGTGATCACGGCTCGCAGTATGTGTCTATCGCTTATAACGAGAAGCTTACTGATTACGGGATCAAGCCTTCTACCGGCACGGTTGGCGATAGCTACGACAACGCGCTAGCCGAAACAGTTAATGGGCTGTACAAGAGCGAGCTGATCTATAGTCAATCATGGGCGTCACTCATGGATGTCGAATTCGCCACCCTGAACCGGGCGCACTGGTACAACACACAACGCCTACACAAGGCAATCGACTACCACACACCAACAGAAATAAAGCAAATCTATTACGCTAAACGAACTACCAACACACCAGAGCCAATAGCAACAACATAAGAAACGGAACAAAACCCAGAACGCTTCTGTACTGAACCCCAATTCTTGGACAGTGTGATTCTATCCGATGGTGGTTAGTGCGTGTTGCCGGTATTCGTTTGGGGTCATCCCTCCGAGCCGTTCTTGCATACGCTCAGTGTTGTACCACTGTATGTACTCGTCAATCGCTGCGCGTAGCTCGCTGATGGAAGCGAATGAGTCATTGTTGAACATTTCTTCTTTCAAGTGAGAAAAGAAGTTCTCCATCACGGAGTTATCGTAACAATTGCCCTTACGGCTCATGGATTGAACGCACTGATGCTCAACTAGCTGACTGATCCATGACTGGTGCTGATAGTGATAACCCTGATCAGTATGAACAAGAACACCTTCAGGATCACCCGCTACACGAAAAGCCTTTTTCAGGCTCAACGCGGACACTTTCGTTGTAGAAGACACCGAAAGAGTGTGAGCAAGAATCGAATGATCACACAAATCCATCACCGGAGACAAATACAGCTTCTGCCCCGAGATCTGGAACTGGGTAATATCGGAGACCCATTGTTGATTCGGCTTTTCCGTGGCAAACCGCCGATCTAAATGATTATCAGCCCGACGTGACGTTGTACCGCGGTAAGAGTTGTAACACTTACGCTTCCTCGTTTTAGAGCGTAAACCGAGCTGCCTCATCAACTTAGCAACAAGCTTGCGCGACACACACCACCCATCACGCAGCAGCTGAAGCCGAACACGGCGATAACCATAACGCTGATGGCTTTTATCGAAAATCTTCCGAATCGCCTGTTTCAACTTCACATGCCGGTCCTGAGCCTGCATCTGCCCCAGCTGATAATAGAACGTCGATCGCGCCAGATTGGCTACCTGTAACAGTACCGGCAACGGGTATTCAGATCTGAGAGTGGCAACCACACGGGTTTTCAGCCTTGCCCCTGATCCCTCAGATCTCGTAATTTTTTCAAATACGATACCTCTGCTTTTAACCTCGTATTCTCCTCAATTAACGCAGCATCCGGAACCGTCGCGCTCCTCTCGGGATCAGGGCTAGCAATCAACGTTTTCAGCTTCCTACCACGCCTTTTTGGGCGTAAGCCCTCATCACCAGCTAAACGCCACACCCGCACCCAGGAATACACGATATCAACCGAAGAAAAATTAAACTCTGCCGCCAACTGCCTCGCACTCTCACCAGCAAGAAAACGAGCAACAACCGAGCGCTTGAACTCCCACGAGTAAACAGCTTTCGTATCACCTGCCACAAGCGCCATTCTCCCATGCAGAACCCACCTGTCATAAAGAAGATTCACCGGCCGAAACGGCAACCCAAGTTTTCTCGCTGTGGCTCGAGAGCCATACCCCGCCTCAAACGAATCAACAGCCGCCTCTCGCTGCTCCACCGACAACGAACTATCAGGACGCATAACACCCCCTACCCTAAAACTGAACAAATAACCGTCCAACTTTCAGGGTTCAGTACATTCATAGGTCGCATGATCTGTGAAGTCAAGACCGGGAATATAATGTCTGATTCTCGACGCCTTCTTATCGTCGAGCCGCTGCCAATCCAACGTTTATCCATGTTCTTGTTTGATTTGAGTCGACGACGAATACAATTCGTCAAAGAGTGTGGTTAACCGCAAAACTAGTCGACCACGTTTTCAGCATCGCACATTCACTGCAAAGCACGTATCTAGCGGACGAGACAATACCCATTTGTTTGAGGATCAACGCATTGTCGTCTTCCTCTATACGGCGCTATCACTACTCGGATTCCGAAGAAGGAACAGGATCCGAAAGACATTGAGGAGCTACGGGCAACGAACTTCTTATTCTTCAATCCACGTCACAGAGATGTCGCTATACTGACTCTAAAGGCAAATGCCACCACCTAATCTCAAGGAGTTATTGTGGGAGTTTATGTAGTAACCGGAGTCGCATCCGGAATGGGTAAAGCAACCGCTAATCATCTTCGCTGGGCAGGCCACCGCGTCATCGGTATTGACCTCCACTATGCTGATATCACCGTAGATCTTTCCACGAAGGAAGGGCGCGATGAGGCAATCGCAAAAATCCACGAGATGAGTGGCGGGCGCCTCGAAGGTGCCGCCCTTGCCGCTGGTCTCGGCCCGATCCCTGGACGCGAAGAGCTCATCGCGAAGGTAAACTATTGGGGCGTCGTTGAGCTACTCGAAGGTATCCGCGATCTGCTCGCCGAAGGTATCGATTCGAAGGTCGTCGTCTTCTCCTCTAACTCGACCACCACAGTTCCCGGACTGCCGAAGGAACTCATCCAGGCATTCAACGATCGTGACCTCGATCGAGTACTCGAAGTCGCCAAGTCGACCCACAGTCCGGCAACCGCGATCTACGCAGGTTCCAAGACTGCACTAGCACACTGGGTCCGATCGACCGCTACCAAGATGGAATGGGCCGGATCAGGAATCCGCCTCAACGCACTCGCACCCGGCGCTATCCGCACTCCGATGATCGACAAGCAGCTTGCCACCCCAGAAACCGCGCAGGCTGTCCTCGACTTCCCTGTTCCAGTCGGCGGATTCGGCAATCCTGAAGACATCGCACAATGGGTGATCTTCATGCTCTCCCCTGCCGCTAACTTCCTCTGTGGCTCGGTTATCTTCCTTGACGGCGGTACCGATGCGTGGTTCCGCGCCAACGACTACCCCGGGCCAATCCAGCCGGAGGATATCGGCAAATACAAGGAACGTCTAGCGGAATACCAGGCTTACCGCAAGGAGCGCGACGGCGAATAAAGCGAAATTCTCTTACGATGTAGTCCCAGGCTCAGCATATTGAGCCTGGGACTTTTCAAAAGTTCCTGTTGAACTGGTACAACGACGTCATCTTTTCAACGACCGTCATCCGTTGACTGGGGCGTGCCCATGAAGAAACGACAGATGCAGTGTGCACACAACACCACCACCGATGCGATCCCGAAGCAAGCCAGTGGTTCTCAGTCCCATAACAGCAATCACTAAACGTGAGGCAAGCTATTTGGCACTCCAGTGAGGTTACAAGAGACGCGAGTCTCACAAGACGAACAACTAAAAGCCTCCCAGAAGACACTATAACTTGTGACGCCTACCATGAACCTTTTGACGTAGGCCCATACTTTTTGACGCCACCCCGGCTCAAGTCGCCCCGGACTGGTCAAACACCAGAATCTCACCGTCACGGGTCGTGACCAATACCGACCCCAATCGTCGCAACAAAACAAAGAACCCCTCGAATCTCGCGAAATACCTTGTAAAACGCGGAACCCAAGGGGTTCAGTTCGTACTCACATCTTCGTATCAAAAGTCGAGTACACATGGTGGAGATGGGGGGACTCTCCAAATCGCCAATTTTGGGCACTTTTCGGATTGGTGCGATCGCGCCGATTTCTTCACTTTTCGTTGGAATCGCGCGGGATTCCTACTTCGCGCTATAGCCCACCGAGTCCCACCGAATGCTAGGATTCCCCTTGGAGATGTAGCACGTAGGTAGCACCCCCCAACGTGCTACTAACCCCGACTTTTCCGCATGATTCCAATAACAGGGTGAGGAGATGGGTTTCATGTCCACCCCCCATCAGGGCCGAGATGTAGCACGAAACGCCGATAATCACGGATCAGGCCCCTCTCAGGGCAAGAGGCGCGGCCGCCGCCCGAAGCGATGGACCGGCTTCGGGAGCCGGAAGCAACTCAACTCCGGACGTTGGCAAGCCTCATTCCCCGATCCGACATGGACCGGGGACGGCAGGGCCCCGCGCATCCTCGCACCCCACACGTTCCGCCTTCAGGGCGAGGCCGAGCAATGGCTCATCAAGGTGGGGGCCGAGGTCGCCGCCGGGACATGGAAGCACCCCGATGCTGTCAAGGCCGCACAGATCAAGGAGGCCCGCGACGCCGAGGCACGTGAAATGACCGTCGAGGAATGGGGCACCGAGTACATCAGGTACGGACGCGAGGTCATGAAGTGGGCACGCAAGACCATTCAGAAGCGTGAGGGGATCCTCGAGAATCACGTGTACCCGACGTTCAAGACAATGCGCATCGTTGACGTGACCGACGAGGACGTGACTGAGTGGTATCAGCGCCTTCCCGACGGCGTGAAGGCGACGTGCTATCAGACGATGAACGCGATGATGAACCTTGGCGTGAAGTCGAAGAAGTGCCCACTCACATCCAACCCGTGCCAAGTGCCACGAGGGGGCAAGCCGATCCCCGTCAAGCCACCGAAGTACCTGTTCGCGGATCATGAGATCGACGCGATCGCCGACGCGATCTATCCGCGTGGCCGGGCCCTCGTCATCCTCGAAGCCGATGCCGGACTCAGGATCAATGAGGCGCTTGCCCTCACCCGTGATTGCATTGACCTCGACACCGTGAAGCGCACCGGCGTCGTCCACGTCCTCCACTCCCTCCACCGAGAAGGGAGCGGCCTCGCACTCGGGGCCACGAAGACACACAAGCGCCGCGACGTGTACCTAGCCGCCGACACCGTGGACGCGCTCGCGGCTCACTTGGAAGAGTTCACGGGCCCGGGTTTGAAGTCCCCCGTGTTCACGACGGCCACTCGCCCAGATTCGTTCATGCGCGACAACACGGCGACGAAGTGGCTTGAGACCGCCCTCAAGGCTGCCGAGGTACAGATTCCCGAGGACCGTTCGGCGGGGTGGCACGCCTTCCGGCATTACTCGGCGACGCGCTTCGGTCAGGCGGGCGCGACGACGGCGGCCCTCCTCGACCGCTATGGGTGGACGAAACCGGAAATGGCGATGCGCTACCAGCGTCAGGACGCCGACTATCAACAAGAGATCGTGTCGAACATGGCCGAGCGTCGGCGCGCGAATACGACGGGAGAGGTCGCCGACCTCGACGAGGCAAGGAAGAGGCTCCGGGCATGAGCGTTGATCGCGTCGATATTATTTGCGATCGCGGAATCTGGCACGCTCGAAACGGAAGCAATGAACGGCGCGCTTCGATCCTCGCTCGATTCGTTCCCGAAGAGGATCCCAAGGCGCAGGACGTTCCCGGGTGGCGTCTCGTCCTCAAAGAGCCGCGCGGGGGAACACCTGGGGCGATTGCGCGTGCGACTCACGACCGTTCGCAAGCGCCGAAGCTCTTCGGATGTATCGGCATTGATGAGCACGGAGAAATCAAGGAAGGCTTGATTCCCGAAGTACAGGTATTCCCCTGCATGTGCGGTTGGCCGACGTTCGCGATGCCTGAGGTCGCCGATCTGGCCAAACTACTTGACCGAGCGCGCTCGCGGGGGGAGAGGACGATTCACGTCGACGACCTCAATCGACTTGCTCCCAATGGCGCTTTCCTCGCGTTCTATCAGCCCGCGCCCCTATCCGAGTGGGAGACCTTCGCCCGACTCTCGTCAACGAAGAGTCGCGTTCCAGTTGAGCCACCGTACGATTCCGAGTGCTTCGCTCTTAAAGATCGTGACGGAAGGTGGTTGCAAGTGGTGTGTGACGGCGGTCCGAACGGAAGTCCATGGCACCATCGGCACGGCGCGCGAGTTATCGCCGCACTTCAAGGCGATTGGGCGGACGAGTACGGCGCCCACTATGGAATTAGTGGCGGCAAGCGAGAGGGCTATGACGAAGAAGCCGAGACTCCATATGTCATGTTGGATCAAGTTAACATGGGCGGCTGGGGTGTCGAGGACTGGGAGACGACCTACGCTCTGCACCCGTGCTCATGTGGGCGAGAGTTCCCGACGATGAAGCGGGAGAGGTTTCACAGGGTTATCGAAGCCCTAGCGGCCCGTCACTGCTACTGCATCAGCGTCGACACATTCATGAGAGCCGTTGCCCTTTCGTGAGCGTCTAGCGCACGCCGTGGCGCCCCGTGGGATACGATGTCGGGTAGCCGGTTGGGAACGGGCTTAACAGGTTCCCAGCACTCCCCTAGTAGGTGGGGCAGTGACAGCCGAATGAACACCCCTCGTGGTGTTGGCTCACTGCACCCTGAAAGGGGAGTTCTTTCATGTCTGCACCGAAGTCCCAAGCCGGGCCCCGGACCGCGTTCGTCACCGTTGACGACTTCGCCAAAGCCCTATCCGTTTCACCCTCGACCGTCCGAAACGCGATCAACCGTGGAGAGGTCCACACGATCCGGTTCGCGCGCGCCGTCCGGATCCCCATCAGCGAGTTCGAGCGCCTCGGGTACGGAATCCCCGCGTTCCTACTCTCCGAGAACGGAGAGGCGGCGTGACTATGCACCACATGAAGAAAGGCCGCCCCACCCCGAAGGGCGGGACGACCGTCGCCACTGTCAAGCATACGGCCCCCGAGGACATGGAGCGAACCGCGTGGCATGCGCTCCACGGATCCGCGCTCAGGCTCGCAGAGACGACCGGCCGGACCGTTGCCGAAGGTACGCGAGGGCGTTTCTCATCGGAAGTCCGGCGGATTGTTGAACGGCTCGACATTCTCGCCCTTCGCCTTGTCGCCCTCGCAGACGAGGGGGCGGACGAATGAGCGAATGGAAGTGCGCGGCTCGCGGATGTCCCATGTACCTCAACGGTTTTGACGCGGGCGAAGCGTTCGGCCACATGATCGGAGTCCAAGAGGGCTACGCGCGTGGCCTAAAGGAGACTAATCGCGCGCAGTTCGAGGAGGGGTATCGGGCCGCAGAAGAGGACATGGCGCGCCTTCAACGTCATGGCGTTGCCGTGGCCCAGTGGGCGGCGTCGAATCCGATCTTCGAGGAGTTGTGTCACCGGCGCGGCGATGTCGTGCGGGCGGCTCAAGCCAGAGCGGACCGTGAGCGCATTGATGCCGATGGGTCCCCGTGGCGTCGCGTGTTGGGGGGTGCGGCGTGAACCTCGAGCCCGACACCTGGGAGGACTACGCACCCGGTGAGGATGGTGATTCGGACGGCTGGCACGACTCGGACGGGCACCCGCTGTTCACCGATCTTGCGGTTGTGCTCGCCGACGGCTACCGGCCGCCCAAGCCCACCGTTATGCGCAGGGATGACCGTATCGGATTGTTCTATGCCAACGCGGTGAACGTGCTGTTTGGCGAGTCCGAGTCTGGCAAGACGTGGATTGCGCTCGCGGCCATTGCCGAGGTGCTGACCGATGGGGGGCGTGCCCTATTCGTCGACCTGGATCATAACGGTGCACAGGCGATTGGTGCTCGATTACTCGCGTTCGGGGTTCCCTTCGCGACCGTGGTCGACCGGACTCGGTTCCGCGTCTCCGAGCCCGACGAGTGGCAGGACCTACAAGCGGTGATCTCGATTGCCGTCTCAACGTTCCGCCCGGCTCTCGTCGTCGTCGATTCGGTGGGCGAGGTTGTGCCACTTCGGGGCGGCAACTCAAACAGTCCCGACGACTATACGGCCGTACATCGGGCGGTGTTCACCCGTCTTGCGTCGGCCGGGGCCGCCGTTGTCGCTATCGATCATGAGCCGAAGAATCGGGAGACGGCGAAACTCGGAGCGACTGGGACGGCCGCGAAGCGCAGAGCGGTGAACGGCGCTTACCTTCGCGTCAAGAAGGACGCGCGTCGACCGTTCGCGCCCGGGCATGGCGGGGCCGCGTACATCTCGATTGCGAAGGATCGGTTCGGGGGATTGCGCGGAGCGTCCCCCACGGGCACAGAGGAGCGTGAACCGCTCGCAGCGCGTTTCGTCATGGACACGGACGGCGACCGGCTCAATTGGCACCTGTATGCGCCCGGCGACAATGAGCGCAACCCCGACAGCGCGGCCAACGAAGATCATGTTCGCCGACTGCTTGAGGATCCGAACGTGTTCGCGATGACCATCTCCGGAGCGTGCAGCGTCCTACACATTCGCCGGGAGGACGCAGCGAAAGCGCTCGCAGAGGCGAAGCGGAGGAAGGAATCGGAGTTGGATGCAGTTCCCAGTTCCCACACTATGGGTACGGAACCGGGAACTATCCCCACAACGGGACGGCGGGCGGCACAGTTCCCGCATGATTCCACGGTTCCCGACGGTTCCCGGACAGTTCCCGGAACTACTCACCCCAATGCGGTTCCCGCGATAGTTCCCAGTTCCCACACTATGGGTACGGAACCGGAACCACAGACCGCACCCCTATGGGAGGACGGCGCAGCATGAGCCGAGCAACTCCACCGATCCGGATCACGAGTGGGCAAGCCTTCGACCTCGGGACACTCACTCAACGGGCCGCGCTCGCGGGAGCCCCGTGCGCTGGGGATCCGCGTTTCATTGATGATGATCGAGGATCCAAGCCGAGGCCACCCGCGAAAAGGGCGCGGGTGCCATGCCCCTACCCGGATCCTCCCCAGCCCTGTTTTCCGAGCATCCTCGGAAAAGTCAGTCATTCACCGGCCCGCGCTCGCGGATACGCCACCAGGGAGAAAGGATCACCCTCCCATGTCAGTCATTCACCGGCCAGCCCCCGGCGCGCGCATCGTCGCGACCATTGAAGGCCACGACCTTACGATCACCGGGCCGACCGCCCACACTCTCGACGAGTGGGAACAAGCCGGGCCCGCACTCCACATCCCGAGCATCGTCGTGCGCGACCTCGAGGACGCCGAACGCTTAGCAACCGCCCTCAAGGAGTACACGCGCGACCGCAAACGCTGGACGGCACACCACGGGACGCGACAGCCAATCGAGTAGGCGGATTGTGCCCACCCCAGGGCAGTGGGCGCGTCGGGGATGGGATGATTCTGAGTCACATCCATTCACCCGCACATCCCAGGGGGGAACCCCAGGCACAATGACTCCGGACCGCCGGTGAAAACTGAAAAATGCGCGCAGGGTTCAAAATTTTCGCCCACACACCCGCCAGCGCTCCCATGCGCGCAGATCACCACAAAACTCACCCGCCCTCACGCGATGCCCACAGCGGGCCCGCGAGCGCCCCTATCGGCCCGAAATGGGCCACCACTCACCCACCATCAGAGGCGCAGGGGGTCCACGTTTAGTGTGGACCCCCTCATCTGAGGGGTTTCCAAATAGTGGAACCCCATCGTGACGGCCCGCGCAGATGTTTCGCGATCCCAAGGCCCCTCCCCAGTGCTCGCGTTGCCCCAACACATGAAGCCCCAACACCCACCCTCACACGCACGCACACAGGACGGCACGGTACCGAATCCCGAAAACCCGTACACAGTCCGAGGGCGCATACGCGTAGCGGTCGGGTGTGGGGGCCTTGGGGTATCCCCCTCCCCCCACCTGCCTCGCGCTCCACGAGGCATAGCGACCTCCACACACAGAGGACCCACGAGCGCGGTTGAACAGGCTGTGAACAGGTGAAACAGCCCGGGCCATACTCACGGGCTAAAGGGAGGGCACGTAACGCTTATTCGCTTGCGCCGTCATCAACGAAGAGGCGTCATCCGCGTGAAGGCCCCTCCGGGCCGGGAGTCACTTGGCTTACTTCCCGGCCCGGAGGGTGTCAGCCGGAATGACACCCTCACCCACGAGCCCAGCTCAACACGGCCCATGCAGGCCGCACGATAGGCCCGACGACTCCCACACACGTCCACGCGCTCAAACACGCCCGAGAGGACGATTCCAAGCCCTCCCCGGGGGCCGGGCACGCCGGATGAACTCGACACAGCGAAGAAGCACGCCTTCGAAGCCGAGGCCCTCCTCGTTTCCAATGAAGTAGCCAGCCTTATGACTCGACTCGAGGACGCTCACCCCGGCCGCGAGCGCACTCGCGACACAACGAAGATCGGGGGTATCGATAACGGGACCGTACAAGGTCATGGCGACCACCTTTCGACGGTGGCGCCACGCGGTCCGTTGGTGCATTTCTCCGAACGATGTAGCACGTAGGTAGCACGCACCCCCTCCGAGGAGGGTTTTTCGTTGTAATCATGCGGATTGGTGGAGATGGGGGGAATCGAACCCCCGTCCGACGGCCGACCCCGAGGTCTTCTCCGGGCGCATCCTGCTGATTATTTCTCAGCCCCCAACGTCATGCAGGCCTACTGCTGGATGGGCTCAGTCGATTGAGTGTCGGAGCGGACCCACCGACATGGCCCGCACCCAGTGGCCCCCTGAACGACGCCAGACACCGGGCTGAGGGCACCACCCGGGCTGACGGACTAAAGGTTCACGCGGCAATCAGGCGGCGAGAACGTAGTCGGTGCGGTTCTGTTCGGCACCTATTGGTTTGCACGCAGCGTTTGCGAGTTGAGCGCGCGTTCTCGGCCCGCTTCCCCTCGATCGACGACCGCCGTCGAAACCGATCATCCCCTATTGAGTTCATCAACTCCCCGGGTCGGCCGAAGCCGTCCGGACGCATCAGAATAGCCCTTCTGCGACGAAGCGCGCAAGAGGAACAGCGCGAAGAGCCCGGAGGCTCGGGGCTTCACACGCCCCGATACGAATCAACGGCCGCCTTCGCATCGGCCAAGGAGCAGCCGGTCCGCCGACGGAAAGAGGCGACCGCTCCGATCACCTTCCCCGAATCGATGAGCCGGATCTCCTCCTCATTGAGGCTCGGAAGGCAGCCCGGAGGATTCAGCGCGGATGGCGCAGGATAGTGCGAATCCGACGCCGAGGCAGGCTCTGCCGCCTGGCCGACCACGTCCTCGAACCACCGGGCCTGCGCTTCGACGACCCGGACGGCCTGCCAATCGGCCACTCCCGTGCGGTCCCGGTACAGGGCCGAGGCGCGGGGCGGTCACCCTTGGCAACCAGGGCCTGTTCCTCCTGCGAGAGGGGCGGGGCGCTCCACGTCGTCGATCCCGAGGACACGCGTCGCGTCCCGTTCCGGCCGAAGGACTCGTCACGGCCTTCGGCACTGCCCGCAGGAGCGTCCACTGCCGCGCCCTCACCGCTCAGTGGCGCATCCGCCGTCCCGCCGCTGAAGAAACGGCGGAGTTTGGCGAAGAGGCCCTCGTGCGGTTCGTATTCGATCACTCCCACGACATCCTCCGATTCAGCGCTGCGGACGCTTCACATAGCGGCTCATCGCACGTTCGGCTTCGCGCTTGTCCTGCTTCTCGCGAAGCGCATGACGCTTGTCGAACTCCTGTTTGCCCTTCGCCAGGGCGATCTCGACCTTCGCGCGGCCTCCGATGAAATAGAGCTCGAGCGGGACGACCGTGTACCCCTTGGCCTGGACCTTCTGCTCGATCCGCAGGATCTCCGAGCGATGGAGCAGGAGCTTGCGCTTACGGGTTGGCGCGTGATTCGTCCACGAGCCCTGGGCGTACATGGGGATGTTCGCGCCGTAGAGCCAGGCTTCGCCGTTCTTCGCCTCGACCCAGGAGTCGACCAGCGAGGCGCGCCCCATCCGCAGGGCCTTCACCTCGGTCCCCGTCAGGACCAGTCCGGCCTCCCAGGTGTCCTCGATGAGATAGTCGTGGCGCGCCTTCTTGTTGCGCGCGATCGTCTTCTTCGCATCGGATGCCGCCTTGCGACGCTCGCCCTCAGTCAGCTTGGGCTTCTTCCATTCTTTGGGCACAGCGCACCCCCTTTCTCCGGTCTCAGGTTGTCGAGGGCGGAGCCCCGCGCAACAGAAGGACAATATTAACGCCTACGGTCACAGGTAGCCCATCGGATCGACGGTCCCTCCGTTGACGCGCACCGTGAAGTGCAGGTGGCATCCCGTCGAATACCCGGTCGTGCCGACGTAGCCGATGACCGTGTTCGTGTCGACGTACTGGCCGACGGAAATGGAGGCCGGTGCCTGAAGATGCAGGTAGCTCGTTGAGACCTGGGCGCCGCCGATCGTCCCGTGGTTGATGGAGATGGTATTGCCGCCGCCCTCGTCCCAGCTCGCATCGCTCACGTATCCGGGCGCCGAGGAATAAAGCGGGGTGCCGCAAGAGGCCGCGAAGTCCGTGCCGTCGTGAAGGCGCCAGATCCCAATGACGGGATGCAGGCGCATGCCGTACGGGGAGGTCATGACCATCGGGATCCGCAGGGGGAAGGTGAGACCGCTGGCCGAGCTCTGCGGCACCGCGCCCTGGGCCGCCGCTGCAGCATCGATCGCCGCGAGACGATCGTTGAGGGCCTTGTAGTCGTCCTGCGCCTTCCTCAGCTGATCCGCCGCTTCCGACTTCCGGGCATCCCAGGCGGCCTGCTTGGTCTCCGCGTCGCTCTTGGCCTTCTCAAGAGCAGCGAGTCCCGCTTGCGCGTCACTCTCCGCCTTCTGCGCGGCTGCGAGCGTATCGGCCGCCGTCTTCTCGAGCGCGCTGATGCGATCAGTGATGGACGTCTGCCTGCTCTCCTGAGTGCGCTGACGGGTCCTCACGTCGATAGCGGCCGCGATCGCCTGGGATTGGGAGCGGGCCATCGCATCGGCCGCCGCCGCCCGCTGACCGATGTTCTCCGTACCCGACTTGGTGAATGCGACGACGGCCGGTGAATCCGAGCCGTTCCGGTACATCTGACGGGCCAGCTGGCCGATCGCCTCGTTGGCGAGCTCCTCCTTCGCCTGAGCGGCCTGCGAGGACTCGACGAACCGGTCCTTCTCGGCCTGCGCCGCACTGAGCTGGCCGATGGCGACCTCGTGTTCACGGTTCGCCGTGTCGCGCCGTTTCCGGGCGTCCTCCAGCTGCTTCTCGGCCTCGGGAATGCGCTCGTTCGCCGTTTGCAGATCCACGTAGATCGCGGCGAGCTCGGAGTCGATCCCCTCCAGGTCGGCCGAGAGCTGATCGACCTGGTTCGACGCGGCGTCACGCTGGCGCTCGACATCGTCACGGTCGTCCGCCGCGGACGGCGTCACCGTCGTGACCAGCGCCGTGAGGGCGACCACCGCGCCGACTGCCAGCGCGCGGCCCCTGAGGAGCCTACTGTGCGGATGAAGAGGCACGTTCATCAGACCTTCGTGTACTTGGCGAGCGACCAGGCGGAGGCGACGAGGGCGAGGAGGACGGCCGCGAGGATGAGGATCGGCATCATGATGCCGACCTCGGTCAGGCCGACGAAGCTCGTCCATTTGAAGGCCGGAGCGAGCCACCCCTGAACCAGGAAGTGGACGCCGGCGAACAGCGCGCCGACCGAGAGCAACGCCCCGGTGACGGCGGCGAGGGCGCCCTCGATCATGAAGGGGGCCTGGATGAACAGGTTGGAGGCGCCGACGTAGCGCATGATCTGGGTCTCCTGCTCGCGGCTCATGGCGGACAGGCGGATCGTCGTCGAGATCAGGAGGACTGCGGCGATGATCATCACCGCGCCGAGGCCGAGGGCGAGCATCCTGGCCGCGTCGATCACGCGGAACAGGGGCTCGATGATCTCGCGCTGGTCCTTGACTTCGGAGACTCCCGGAACGCCGGAGAACTCCTCTTTGATGATCGAGTACTGCTCGGGGTCGACGAGCTTGACCCGGAAGGAGACCTGCATCATGTCGGCGCTGGTCCACTGGCCGATCGTCGAGTCGCCGTAGAGCTTCTGGAAGTTCGCGTACGCCTCTTCCTTCGACTCCTCGTAGACGTTCTTGACGTACGCCGTCATCGCCGATGAGTTCAGCTTCTCCCTCACGGTCGCGATCTGCTCTTCGCTCGCCTCTTCACCGTTGCACGAGGGCGTCCCGTCGTCGATGGCGCACATGTAGATCGACACTTCGATCTTGTCGTACCACTGGGACTTCATGCGCATGACCTGCATCTGAGACAGGCCGGCCACGCCCACGAAGAGGAGGGAGACGAAGGTCACGAGGACGACGGCGACGGACATCGCCCGATTGCGGGACAGGCCCTTGCCGACCTCGGAGAGAATGAAACGGAGCTTCATCGGATCACCTCGCCGATCCGTAGACGCCGCGCGACTGATCGCGCACGATCTGGCCGCCCTGGAGCTCGATGACGCGCTTGCGCATCTGGTTCACAATGTCGGCATCGTGCGTCGCCATGACGACGGTCGTCCCGGTCCGGTTGATCCGGTCGAGGAGCCTCATGATGCCGAGCGAGGTATCCGGGTCGAGGTTGCCCGTCGGCTCGTCGGCGAGCAGGAGCTCGGGCCGGTTGACCATCGCGCGCGCAATCGCCACGCGCTGCTCCTCACCGCCGGACAGCTCGTGAGGCAGTCGCTTCTCCTTGCCCGCGAGGTCGACGAGTTCGAGCGCCTCGGGGACAGCGGAGCGAATCGCGTGCTTCGGCTTGCCGATGACCTGCATCGCGAGGGCGACGTTCTCGTAGACCGTCTTGGACGGGAGGAGGCGGAAGTCCTGGAAGACCGTTCCGATCTGCCTGCGCAGCTTCGGCACCGCCCAGTTCGACAGGCGCGCGACGTCCTGACCGAGGACCCAGACGTGCCCCGAAGTCGTCTTCAGCTCGCGCATGACGAGTTGAAGGAAGGTCGATTTCCCCGAGCCGGATTTGCCAACGAGGAAGACGAACTCCCCTCGTTCAACTTCGAGCGACACGTGATCGAGCGCGGGTTTGGCGCCCGGCGTGTACACCATGGTGACATCGTCGAATCGAATCATTGAGCCATCCAGTCTGGGGTAGTGGTCGCGACCAGACTAGGCGCGCGCGCTCCGCGCCTCTTCGGCGACACGCGGCCGGAGCGGAACCCGATGAGACTCACAGGCGGCCCGCCCGCGGGATCGTCATGCCGCTCCGCCGCCCTCGTCTCCCCTCCCCTGCGAGGGGAGGAATCGCCCCGACGGGGCTCGCAGGAGCCGGACGGCGCAGGACTCCTGCGCCTCCGGGTTCAGGACTCCTGTGCCTCGTTCTGCTGGTTCTTGCGCCAGCGGATCCCCGCATTGATGAAGCCGTCGATGTCCCCGTCGAAAACGGACTGTGGGTTGCCGGACTCGAACTGCGTGCGCAGGTCCTTGACCATTGTGTAGGGCTGCAGGACGTAGGAGCGCATCTGGTCGCCCCAGGAGGCCTTCACATCGCCCGCGAGCTCCTTCTTCTTCGCCTGCTCCTCTTCGTGGCGCAGCACGAGGAGGCGCGACTGGAGGACGCGAAGAGCCGCCGCACGGTTCTGGATCTGCGACTTCTCATCCTGCATGGACACGACGATGCCGGTCGGGATGTGCGTCATGCGGACGGCAGAGTCCGTCGTATTCACCGACTGGCCGCCGGGGCCCGAGGAGCGGAAGACGTCGATCTTCAGTTCGGATTCGGGGATCTCGATGTGGTCGGTCGATTCGATGAGGGGGATGACCTCGACCGCCGCGAAGGAGGTCTGGCGGCGCCCCTGGTTGTCGAAGGGGCTGATGCGGACGAGGCGGTGCGTGCCGGCCTCGACGGACAGGGTGCCGTAGGCGTAGGGGGCCTGGACTTCGAAGGTCGCGGACTTCAGGCCGGCCTCTTCGGCGTAGGAGGTGTCCATGACCTTCGTCGGGTAGCCGTGACGCTCCGCCCAGCGCAGGTACATGCGCAGCAGGATTTCGGCGAAGTCGGCGGCGTCGACGCCGCCGGCGCCCGACCGGATCGTGATGACGGCGTTGCGCTCGTCGTATTCGCCGTCGAGGAGGGTGCGGATCTCGAGGTCGGAGATGTCGGACTTCAAGGAGACGAGGTCGCCCTCGGCCTCGGCGAGGATCTCGGCGGCCTCATCGGGGTCTTCACCGGCCATGTCGACCATGGCCTCGAGGTCGTCGATCCGATCGACCATGCGGGTCACCCGATCCAGCTCGGACTGCCGGTGCGAGAGCGCCGAAGTGACCTCCTGGGCGTGCGCGGGATCGTCCCACAGGTCGGGGGCGGTCGCCTGCTTCTCGAGCTCGGCGATCTGGGTGCGCAGGCGCTCGGGCTGGACGACGGCGAGGACGTTCTCCATCGTCGTGCGCAGTGCTTGGATCTCTTCGGGGAATTCAATGGCCACGGCCCCAGCCTAGTCGATCCGGAGGCTCGAACCGGCTCCCGCGGCCGTCGCGAGCATCACCTTCGACCCGCCCGGGCCGCCGTTCTCGCGTGCGGACGGGAGGCGGGCCGAAGGCCCCTCCTACTTCTGGGCGCGGCGTTCGCGCGCGGCGATCTTGAAGCGCTCCTGCGCGTCGAGGACGACCTTGCGCACGCGGATCGCCTCGGGCGTCACCTCGACGCACTCGTCGTTGGCAGCGAACTCGAGGGATTCCTCGAGGGTGAGCCTGCGCGAGGGCGTGAGCGACTCGTAGACGTCGGCCGTCGCCGAGCGCGTGTTCGTCTGCTTCTTCTCGCGGCAGATGTTGACGTCCATGTCCTCGCCGCGCGGGTTCTCGCCGACGACCTGGCCCTCGTAGACCTCCGAGCCGGGTTCGACGATGAAGGAGCCGCGCTCCTGGAGGTTGGTCATCGCGTAGGGGGTCGCCTGTCCGGCGCGGTCGGCGACGAGCGAGCCGGTGAGGCGCTGTTCGATCGCTCCCTGCCAGGGCGCGTAGCCGTCGGCGATCGACGAGGCGATGCCGGTGCCGCGCGTCTCGGTGAGGAAGCGCGTGCGGAAGCCGATGAGGCCGCGCGCGGGCACGACGAACTCGAGGCGGATCCAGCCCGAGCCGTGATTCGCCATCGTCTCCATGCGGCCCTTGCGGGCGGCCAGGAGCTGCGTGACGGCGCCGAGGTACTCCTCGGGGATGTCGATCGTCATGCGCTCCATCGGTTCGGAGCGCACGCCGTCGATGTCCTTGGTGACGACCTGCGGCTTGCCGACGGTGAGTTCGAATCCTTCGCGGCGCATCTGCTCGACGAGGATCGCGAGGGCGAGCTCGCCGCGGCCCTGAACCTCCCAGGCGTCGGGGCGCTCGGTCGCCAGGACCTTCAGGGAGACGTTGCCGATGAGTTCGCGGTCCAGGCGGTCCTTCACCTGCCGGGCCGTGACCTTCGCGCCCTTGACGCGACCCGCCATCGGCGAGGTGTTGATGCCGATGGTCATGGAGATCGCCGGATCGTCGACCGTGATGAGCGGGAGGGGACGAGGGTCCTCGAGATCGACGAGGGATTCGCCGATCATGATGTCGTCGATGCCGGCGACGGCGACGATGTCGCCCGGGGCCGCGGATTCGGCGGACACGCGTTCGAGCCCCTCGGTGCGCAGGAGTTCGGTGACGCGGACCGACTTGATCGTCCCGTCGTGACGGGCGAGGCCGACGGTCGCGCCCTTGGTGAGGGTGCCGTTGTGGATGCGCAGGAGCGCGAGGCGCCCGAGGAAGGGGGAGGCGTCGAGGTTGGTCACGTGCGCCTGGAGAGGCACGCCCTCCTCGTAGGAGGGGCCCGGGATCCTCGACAGGATCGTTTCGAACAGGGGCTCGAGGTCTTCGGTCGGCTGCACGCCGTTGCCGGGGTTGGTCAGCGAGGAGACGCCGGCTTTCGCGCAGGCGTACACGACCGGGACGTCGAGCAGCGCATCGACATCGGCGTCCACGCCGTCGTTCAGCAGGTCCTCGCCGAGGGAGAGGAGGAGGTCGGTCGTCTCGGAGACGACCTCGTCGATCCGGGAGTCGGGCCGATCGACCTTGTTGACGACGACCACGACGGGGAGCTGGGCCTGCAGGGCCTTGCGGAGGACGAAGCGCGTCTGGGGAAGGGGCCCTTCCGAGGCGTCGACCATGAGGACGACGCCGTCGACCATCGACAGGCCGCGCTCGACCTCGCCGCCGAAATCGGCGTGGCCGGGGGTGTCGATGACGTTGATCGTGACGCCGTCCTCGAGTCCGAGCTTCTGGGCGGCAGGACCCCGGTAGTGGACCGCGGTGTTCTTGGCGAGGATCGTGATGCCCTTCTCGCGTTCGAGATCGCCCGAATCCATGACGCGCTCACCGGTCTTCTCGACCGTGTCGCGATCCGAGAACGCGCCGGACTGCCAGAGCATCGCGTCGACGAGCGTCGTCTTGCCGTGGTCGACGTGTGCGACGATCGCGACATTGCGCAGGTCCTGGCGTACGGGCATGTGATTCCTCGATTCCTCGCGCCCCTGTGGCGCAATGAGCACCCCCGATCCTAGTCGTTCAGGCCGCTGCGCCCGAGGGCGGGACGTGCGACATCGGCCACGCGTCGAGCCGCTACTCTGGGCGCGTGAGCACGTCCGGGGCCCGGCCCTCCCGGCCCCTCGACGGCTCGCGCCCTCGACACCGCCGATCTGCACGGGAGCTCTGAAATCGGACTCATGCGCATCCGCCGCTTCGTCGCGAAGACTTACATGCTGTTCTCGCGTTGGACCTTCATCCACGAGCCTCTGGAGGACAAGACGCTGGTCATCGGCGCTCCGCACACTTCGAACTGGGACGGCGTCTTCATGGCCCTGTGCTTCTGGTCACTGGGGCGCCCCTTCAATTTCCTCGTGAAGGAGTCCGTGACGAGGGTCCCACTGCTCGGCCCCTTCGTCCGTGCGATCGGCGCGATGCCGATCGACCGCTCCGCGGCGCACGGGGTCGTGGGGCAGGTGGTCGCCAGGGCGGCCGAGGCCGATGAGTTCACCGTGGTCCTGACCCCCAAGGGCACGCGCTCGCCCAGGCAGTATTGGAAGTCCGGTTTCTACCGGATGGCCCTGGGAGCGGACCTCCCCGTCGCGCTCGGCTACGTGGATGCAAAGACCCGCACCTTCGGCTGGGGCCCTTCGATTCGCCTCAGCGGGGATCCGAAGGCGGATATGGATGTGATCCGCGCCTTCTACGCCGACAAGACCGGGGTGAATCCGGAGCTCGTCTCCGTTCCGCGCTTGCGGATCGAGGACGAGGGATCTGAGTCATGACCAGCGCTTCTTAGGGTGACCTTTCTATCCTCAGTCACAATTTACATCACGAGCTCCTATCGAATATCGTGCGAGCTGCGCACGACCGTGCGCCCATCGACAATCGACTTGTAGGAGTTCCATCGTGGCCTCGACCGCGCTCCGCGCACGCGCCGTCTCCCTCGCCCTCGTCGGCATCACCGCATTCACCCTCGCCGCCTGCAGCACCGACGGCGGCGAACCCGCCGCCCAATCCGCCTCGAGCGCACCCCAGTCCGCAGCCGCGAAACCGGCGACGATCACGGTCGAGGACCTCCACGGCTCAGTCGAGGTCCCGACCTCCCCGAAGAGCATCGTCGCCACCGACAACCGGATCTTCGAGACCCTCGAGGACTGGGGCGTGAAGCTCTCAGCCGCACCGCGCCAGATCATCGCCAGCACCTCCGCCTACGCCGCCGACGAGACGGTCGTCGACCTCGGCTCCCACCGCGAACCGAACCTCGAGGCGCTCGTCGCCGCGAATCCCGATCTCGTCCTCAACGGCCAGCGCTTCCAGAAGCAATACGACGCGATCAAGGGCCTCGTCCCCGGCGCAGCCCTCGTCGACACCAACATCGACCCGGACAAGCCGCTCGACGCCGAACTCATCCGCGTCACGACCCTCCTCGGGAAGATCTTCGGCAAGGAGGACAAGGCAGCTGAGCTCGTCGCCGACTTCGAGAAGGCGATCGCCCGCGTGAAAGCCGCCTACTCCTCCGACCAGACCGTCCTCTCCGTCATCGTCTCCGGCGGCGAGATCAACTACTCGGCCCCCGGCTCGGGCCGGACCCTCGGTCCGATCTACTCGGTCCTCGGCCTGACCCCCGCCCTGTCCTCGGAAGGCTCGACCGACCACGAGGGCGACGACGTCTCCGTCGAGGCGATCGCCCAGTCGAACCCCGCGTGGATCCTCGTCATGGACCGCGACGCGGCCATCGGCGCCAAGCAGGGCAAGACCCCCGTCCCCGCCAACGAGGTCCTCGCGAACACCTCCGCCCTCGCGAACGTCGACGCCGTGAAGAACGGCCGCATCCTCTACATGCCCGCAGACACCTACGTCAACGAGTCGATCCAGACCTACACGGAGTTCTTCACCCAGATCGCCGACGCCATGGAACAGGCGAAGTGACGATCTCGACCTCACGCCCCTCGGATACGAGGGCGGCGGCGGGAGTCGCGGGCCGGGCCCGCGACTCCCGCCCCGGCGCGCCCCTGCGAATCAAGGTGACGGCCCCGGTCGAGATCCTCTCCTGGACCCTCGCCCTCCTCGGACTCGCCGCCGCCTCCCTCCTCGTCGGGGTCTACGACGTCTTCGGCGCCCCGGACGGGACGCGGATGCTCCTGCTCACCCGGATCCCCCGCACCGTCTCCCTCCTCCTCGCCGGCGCGGCACTCGCAACCTGCGGGCTCGTCATGCAAAGACTCACCCGCAATCGCTTCGTCGAGCCGACGACGACGGGCACGACCGAATGGGCGGGCCTGGGCCTGCTCACCGCCCTCATCCTCACCCCGGACGCCCCGATCGTGTGGAAGATGGTCCTCGCGATCGCCTTCTCCTTCGGCGGGACGATGCTCTTCTTCGCGATCCTCGGACGGATCCGCGACACCTCAGCGCTCCTCGTCCCGATCATCGGCATCATGCTCGGCGCCGTCGTCGGCGCCGTCTCGACGTGGGTCGCCCTCGCGACGAACGCCCTCCAGTCGATGGGCGCTTGGTTCATGGGCTCCTTCGCCTCGGCGATCGAGGGCCAGTACGAGCCGGTGTGGGCCGTGCTCCTCGTCCTCATCGGGATCGCCGTCGTCGCCGACCGCTTCACCGTCGCCGGACTCGGGAAGGACGTCGCGACCTCAGTCGGCCTCGACCACGGGCGCACCATCCTCGTGGGGACCGCGATGGTCGCCTCGGCGACGGGGATCATCACCGTCGTCATCGGGAACCTGCCCTTCCTCGGCCTCATCGTCCCCAACGTCGTCGCCCTCGTCCACGGCGACGACCTCCGCTCCACCCTCCCCCGCGTCCTCGCCCTCGGCGCGGCGACCGTGACCGCCTGCGACATCATCGGCCGAAGCATCATCATGCCCTTCGAGATCCCCGTCGGAACGATCCTGTCCCTCCTCGGCGCGATCGTCTTCACCGCGCTCCTCCTGAAAGGAGGCCGAGGTGACTGACCTCGCGCTCCGCCCCTCCCCATCGGCCCCGCCCGCGACCGACGAGCAGCCGAAGCCCCTCACGGCGCCCGCCCGGCCGCCCCGCGCCGGCGCCTCCTCCTCGCCCCGTGAAAGCCTCTTCGACCACTCGATCTTCGCCGAACCGGCCTCTGAGAGGCGTCATCGCCTCCGCGTCGGGCTCCTCCTCGCAGCGGCCCTCCTCGTCTCGATCGGGCTCCTCGCCTGGGACAACCCCTTGCCCGTCGGGACCGAAGGATTCTGGCGGATCGCGAGGCTCCGCGCCCACGCCCTCATCGCGATCCTCCTCGTCGGCTGGTGCCAGGGGCTTGCGACGATCGCCTTCCAGACGATCGCGGGCAACCGGATCCTCACGCCCTCGATCATGGGATTCGAATCGCTCTACCGCCTCATCCAGACGAGCGTCGTCTTCCTCTTCGGCGCCGCGGGCCTCGCGTGGATCCCCGCGCCCCTCGAATACCTCGTCCAGGCGGGCCTCATGGTCGGCTTCGCCGCTCTCCTCTTCGGATCGCTCCTGTTCACCGGGCGCACCGACCTCCACCGCACGCTCCTCATCGGCATCGTCATCGGCACGGGCCTCGGCGCGGGAGCCGCCTACCTCCAGCGCCTCCTCACGCCGACCGAATTCGACCTCCTCTCCGCCCGGCTCATCGGGAACATCTCGAACGCCGACCCGACCTGCCTCCTGCTCGCCGCGCCCCTCGCCCTCGCAGCGGGCATCTGGCTGATCAAGATGTCGCCGAACCTCGACGTCCTCGCCCTCGGCCCCCACATCGCCACCGGGCTCGGCATCGAGGTGCGAAGCGTGAGGATGCGCGCCCTCCTGCTCATCGCCGTCCTCATGGCGGTCTCGACCTCGCTCGTCGGACCGATGTCCTTCCTCGGATTCCTCATCGCCCTGGCGACCTACGAGATCTCCGGGACCCACGCGCACTCCCGTATCCTCCCGCTCGGCGCGATCATCGGCGTCGTCCTCCTGGGCGGCTCGTACTTCATCCTCCGCCACGTCTTCTACGCGCAAGGCTCGGTCGGCGTGATCATCGAGGCCGTCGGCGGCACGGCCTTCATCCTCCACATCCTGAGAAAGGGACGACTGTGATCCGCGTCGACGGCGCCCTGAAGATCTACTCGAGCGAGACCGCGATCGGTCCGATCGACCTCACGATCCCCCGAGGCGGGATCACCGCGCTCGTCGGCCCGAACGGCGCCGGCAAATCGACCCTCCTGACCCTGATAGGCCGGCTCCTGCGCATGGACGAGGGGCGCATCGAAGTCGCCGGCCTCGACGTATCGGAGGCGAAATCCGCCGACCTCGCCAAGGTCTTGTCGATCCTGCGCCAGGAGAACCACTTCCTCTCCCGCCTCACGGTCCGCCAGCTCGTCGGATTCGGACGATTCCCCTACTCGAGGGGACGCCTCACCCCCGATGACCTCAGGATCGTCGACGAGGCGATCGCCTTCCTCGATCTCGGAGGGATCGCCGACCGCTTCATCGACGAGCTCTCCGGCGGCCAGCGCCAGCGCGCCTACGTCGCAATGGTCCTCGCGCAGGAGACCGACTGCGTCCTCCTCGACGAGCCGCTCAACAACCTCGACATGGCGCGCTCCGTCCAGATGATGCGCAACATCCGCGAGGCCGCGGATCGTCTCGCTCGGACCTTCGTCATCGTCCTCCATGACATCAATTTCGCCGCCGCCTACGCCGATTCGATCATCGCGATGAAGGACGGGCGGATCATCGCCCAGGGCGCGCCGTCCGAGATCGTCACCGAGGAGATCCTCACCGGCATCTTCGACACCGAGGTTCGCGTCCTCGACGGGCCGAAGGGGCCTATCGCCGTCTACTACTGACTCCGCTGCCGACCCGGCGCCCGCCGACGGCCCCTCGCCGCAGGACCCGCCCGGCCTTCTCCGCCCATTGCGGCCCCCTCCCTCTAAAATCGGTGTCGACGCTTCCCCGGGCCGACAGGCCCTTCGATCCGAACGAGGTCCCCGTGAGTCCATCCACCAGCTCCGTTTCCGCCGACGAGGAAGTGGAGGCGCTCCCTCCCGCATCCCCTCTGCGACGCATCGGAGCGGCCGTCTCCCGAGTCGGACACGCCGCACTCGACCGGGCCCGCCGCACTCCCGCCTCGGTCGCCTTCGCCCTCTCCGTCCTCCTCGTCTCCGTCCTCGCCCGCGTCGGCGGGATCAGCGAGGAGTTCATCGAGGCCCGCGCCTCCGACCCGGGTCGCCTGTGGACGCTCCTCCTCGGCGTGTGGTCGACGCCCTCCTGGCACGCGGGCCTCGCCCTCGTCCTCGCATTCCTCGTCATCGGCGGACTCTTCGAAGCGGTCATGGGCACGAGGCGCTGGCTCCTCGCTTTCACCGCGTCCGCCGCGGGAGGCGTCCTCGTCGTCCAGGCCGCGCACGCGATCCTCGTCGCCACGGGATCGACCTGGGGCGACGAGCACGCCGCCCGCACACCGCTCATCGCGGCGATCTTCGGGATCGCCGGCCTCGCCGCCGCGGGCTCGCAATGGATGGGGGTCCTCGGACGCCGGCGCCTCCTCGCCTACCTCTTCGCCGCACTCATCGTCCTCGCCGCCTTCGGCGGCAGCCCCCAGGGCATCGGAGCGCTCGGCGGGGCGACCGTCGGGGCCCTCCTCGGCCTCGTCCTCGTTCCGAAGGGCCGTCACGCGCGCTCCCTCATCGGCACCCGCCACCGCGGACGCTCCATGATCGCCCTCGTGGTCCTCACCCTGTCCGCGGGCACCGTCCTCGCCGCCCTCTCCGCGCACGCGATCGGACCGCTGTCCACCGCGGCGCTCGGACTCGATCCTGGTGATCTCACGGCCGAATCCCTCGACCTCCTCTGCGCGACCTCGACGGATGCGGAATGCCAGAAGGCGCTCGCCGCGGTCGGCACCCGGGGGATCACGTCCCGCCTCCTCATGATGATGCCCTTTCTCCTCCAAGCGGCCCTCGCCCACGAACTCGCGAAGGGCCGAAGGAGCGCGATGATCGGCACGATCGTCCTCGAATCGACGATCGCCGTATTCGCGTTCGCCCGCGTCGTCGCGGATTCCCTCCAATTCGAGTTCTCGAACGCGACGGGCGACCTCACCCGGGTGCTCCTCCCCCTGTCCCCCCTCGCGCACCGCCTCATCCCCGTCCTCGTCCCCCTCGCGATGGTCGCGCTCGTCGCCTGGAACCGGGACTGGTTCACCGTCCGCTCGACGCGCCGGACGGTCCGGCGCAGCGCCCTCGTCGCCGGGCTCGCGCCGCTCCTCGTCGGGATCGCGGTCGTTTCCGCGGGCGCCGTCCTCAGGAACGCGACGGTCCCGGACGCGTCCCCGGCCCTCCTCGCCTGGAACTTCTTCGTGCGCCTCCTCCCGCCCTCAGCGCTCTCGCACCTCATTCCGACCCTCCTGCCCGTCACGGCGATCGGGCACCTCATCGTCGAATGGGCGCCTCTGCTCGTGTGGGCGGCCTGGACCGTGTCGGTCCTCCTCATCTCGACCTCGGGGCCCCGCGTCGACGAAAGGCCCTCCGCGAAGGCGATGGAGGTGAAGGACTTCGTCCGCGAGGTCGGCGCCGGCTCCCTCGGGTGGATGCTCACGTGGCCGGGGAATGAGCGCTGGCTCGCCGAGGACGGTTCCGCCCTCGTCACCTACCGGACCGCCTCCGGCGTGCGCCTGACGATCACGGATCCGGCGGCCGCCCCCGGCGCCCTCGAAGCCGCTGTCACCGCCTTCGCCCGCTCCGCGTCGGAGGACTCGATGATCCCCGCGCTCTACTCGGTCCACGCCGACACTGCACGCGTCGCACGACGCCTCGGGTGGACGACGATCCGCGTCGCCGAGGAAGCGGTCATCGACCTGCCGGGCCTGGCCTTCACCGGCAAGAAGTTCCAGGACGTCCGCACGGCCCTCAATCGCGCGGCGAAGGAGGGGATCCGAGCCGAGTGGACGAGCTTCCCCTCCGCTCCCGAGGGGATCCGCGATCAGGTCCGCGCGATCTCGACGGCGTGGGCAGGCGACAAGGCCCTGCCGGAGATGGGCTTCACCCTCGGTTCCCTCGCGGAGATCGACGATGAGGACACCCGTCTCCTGCTCGCGATCGACGAGGACGGGACCGTGCACGCGGTGACCTCCTGGCTGCCCGTGTTCGAGGAGGGCGAACTCATCGGCCTCACCCTCGACGTCATGCGGCGAAGGGACAACTCCTTCCGCCCGGTCATCGAGTTCCTCATCGCCTCCGCGGCGCTCGCCGCGAAGGACGAGGGGCTCCAGATCCTCTCCCTCTCCGGGGCGCCCCTGGCCCATTCGGGGCTCGCCCCCGCGGACCCGGAGCTCGATTCGACGAGCGCTCAGCGCTTCGCCCCCGTCCTCGATTCGGTCGGCGGTTTCCTCGAGCCGGTCTACGGATTCCGTTCGCTCCTCTTCTTCAAGAAGAAGTTCCAGCCCCGCTTCGAGCCCCTTTACCTCGCAGTCCCCGAGGTCCTCGACATCCCGGCCGTGTCGATGGCGATCGGGAAGGCGTACCTGCCCGACCTCGGGCCCGTCGACGCGGCGCGCTTCGCGCAGAGGCTCATGAAGAATGAGTGAGCTCGTCGATCAGGTGCGCCTCCTCGGCCCCGCGGCGACGCCCGGGGCGATCATCGCGGTGCTCCTCGTCCTCATCGTCCTCTGGGGAGCGTCGACGAGGCGCCTGCGCGCCAGGACTCACCTTTTCATGCTCTTCGCGGCGCTTCTCGTCACGGTCGTGCTCCGATTCGGGGTCGACGTGGTGTGGAGGCCCGTCGCCGATGGCTTCGGGTGGATCGTGTGGGCGTGGACGGGCGCAGTTCTTCTCGTCGTCGAGGAGGCGATCGCCGCCTGCGCCCTCGGCTCCGCCCGCTCCCTCGGCTCCGCCCGCTCCCGAAGAGGCCGAGCGGCCGATGAGGGCCCGCGAGCCCGCCCCTTCCTTCGGCTGATCGGCGCCCTCGCCGCCGTCATGTTCGCGGCGGGCGCGGCCGGTGTCGGGCTCAACGCCCACTACGCGGCCTACTACACCCTCGGGTCAGCCCTCGGACTCGGACTCGAGGCCGAACCGCTCGCCGATTCCGGTCTCGATCCTTCGGCGTCCGGGACGCCGATCACGCCCGATTCCGCCGCGGAGGGGACCTCGAACGCTCCCCTTGAGACGGAGTGGACCGCCCCGGATTCGATGCCCGCGTCCGGGAAGCTCCTCACCGCGCCTGTTCCCGCCTCCGATCCGGTCTTCCGTCCGCGCGACGCGTGGATCTACGTCCCGCCCGCCGCCCTCGTCGACGCAGCGCCGAAGCTCCCCCTTCTCGTCCTCATGGCCGGTCAGCCCGGCGAGCCGAAGCAGTGGTTCACCGCGGGGCGCCTCAAGGAATCGATGGATGCGTGGGCGGGCGCGCACGCCGGGCTCGCCCCGATCGTGCTCGTCGTCGACCCGCTCGGCTCCGCCCTCGCTAATCCCCTGTGCTCCGACGCGGTGGACGGCAGGGTCGCGACCTACATCGAGAAGGACGTCCCCGCATGGGCGGCCGCCCATCTCCCGGTGTCGGGCGACCATGCGCGCTGGGCGATCGGGGGCCTGTCGAACGGGGGCACCTGCACCCTCCAGGTGGTCGCGCGTTCCTCCGAGAGCCCCGTGTACCGCTCGTTCCTGTCGATGTCCTCCGAGCTCCACCCGAGCCTCGGCTCCGTCGAGCGGACGATCGCAGAAGGATTCGGCGGGGATCGCGCGGCCTATGAGGCGAATGATCCGCTCGCCCTCTTCTCGAAGAACCGCTATTCCGGCGTCGCGGGGATCCTCTCGGTCGGCGCTGAGGACTCCGGGTATCGGCCCGGAGTCGAAGACCTAGCCGCCGCTGCGAAGCGCGCGGGTCTCGAGGTCGAGTTGCGCACCTATCCCGGCGGGCACTCGTGGTCCGTGTGGTCGCAGGCGCTTCCCGATCAGCTCGATTGGCTCGGCAGGCGGCTCGGGCTCACGGCCTGAGGCCCCGGCGAGGGCGGGGGATCCTCGCCTCCCGCATGCGCACCGGCCCGCCCTCGTGAGTGACGAGGGCGGGCCGGCTTCGCGCTGCACGGGAGGGCTCTAGGCCTGACCCTCCTCCTCGGGAACGGTCTTCTTCCGAAGACCGGTGAGCCCCTTCATGCGTTTCGCGGCCTCCCTCGCGGCGTTCTTCGCTCCCCCGGCAGCGGCATCCGCGACGGTCCTCGCCCCGCTGGCCATGGCGGCCGTGGTGTCCCCGATCATCGCCTTCGTCTTGTCGCCCAAGGTGTCCGCGTCCCCGGCGAAGCTCGTCATCCTCACCGCCTCGAGGTACTCGGCCGCATCCACTCCCGGTGGCGGGAGTTCTCGGAGGTGCTTGAGCAAACGGGTCGATTGACTCTTCAACGAGACGAGGGTCATGCCTCCGGAGATCACTCCGCCGGCGACGGGAATCACCTTCGTCACGCCCTTCGCGAAGGAATCCTTGGTGATCTTCACCCCGATGAGCTTGAGCGTCTTCTGCACCACCGGGTACCAAACGGTCTTCGTCAGCGCCTTGTTCGCGATCTGCTTCTGGATCGCCGGACGGGCGACCTGCTGGGCGAAGTTCGCAAGAGAGAGGGAGGCGCCGCCCACGCCCATCATCACGCCGAGGAAGACCGCGAGATGAGCGACGGTCTCATCGTCAGCCGCTTCGAGGTCGCCGAGGAAGTCCTGCCAACCGTAGAGGTAGGAGAGCTTCTGCATGATACGGAAGGCGTGGACGTAGTACTGAGTGACATCGCCGGGGACGGTTGCGAGCATCGCGAGTCCGCCCGGGAGCCCCGCCGCGAAGGAGAGTGCGGCGGATTTCTTGGTCTCGAAATCGATGCTCGTCCGCGCCAGCGCATCGAGCTGCTCGATCGAGAATCCCGCCTGCGCCGGCGTCGACGACAGCGCCTCTGCGATCTTCGCGTCCGAGCATCCCGTCTTGCGGAGCTCCTTCCTCAGGAAGTCCCCGCGCTCGATCTTCACCCCCTTGAGGCGTATGACCGTTTTGAGGAAGCTCAGCGCGAAGGCCTGCGCCTCGGCTTGCTGCTCCGCCGTCAGTTCCGCGAGGGGCGCTTCGGTGCTCGACAGCGCTTCATCGGCGCCGCTCGCCTCCTGCGGGATCATCGATTGACCCTGCGTCTTCTCCATACCGTCATCCTTGTGAAATGAGATCAAGACATGCTGAAATGAGATCAAGACATGTGCGCCCGTTCGCGAGCGCGCATCGCGGACGAGTCAGCTCCCCGAGTATTCGAATTTCACCGTGAGACTCGGATCGATTCCGCGGATGATCCCGCCGTAAAAGCTCTCGCACTGCATCCGGAGGAACTCCGCATTATCCGCGATGTGCTGCTCCTTCCTCGAATCATTGAGGATCTCCGTGATCGCCGCGGATTCGTCGATATCCGGGGTGATGAAGCTAACGACGCCGTTGTCCTCAACGGCGACTTCGAAGCGGGGGTTGTTGAAACCGAGGAACTCGAAATCCGGCACGGTGATCGTGTACTCGGTGTCCCCCGTCTTCTCCACGGTCACGCTCTTCCCGTTGAGGCCCAGCTGCGCGTCGAATTTGTACTGGAAGTAGGACACCTTCGCTGACCCGGGGATGGTGAAGCCTCCGACCTTCGTCGCCTCCTCCTTCCGCTCGATCCCCTGGATCCCGAGGGCGAGAAGGACGATCTTCTCCTCTCGCTGGATCGATTCCACGACCCTGGAATCCGTCGTCACGGAGTTCGTCTCAATCAGCGGGGATCCGAGAAGCTTACCGATGTGGAAGGCTGTGAAGACTACCCCCCCCCCCGATGAGAACTCCTATGAGGATGCCGAGAATTTTCTTCATACCAGTCACCAGTCATCGTTGATGGAAGTCGAACAAGACAACAATAGAAGGTCGAACAGGCATTTCAGGATCACTTGACGCAGATGGCCCCGAAGTCCCCGAGTCGGTCCACCCCTTGAGCATCAATGCCATTCCTTTACCCGATCTATACCATCGGAGTACCTCAGCACAGGAGACTCCCATGCCGACCGATACCGCCCCCTCACTGGCTCCCGCGCCCGCAGAAACGCCCGGCCGACCGCCCTTCAAGGAGATCCTCCCCCTCCCCTCGATCCTCACGATCGGCGCGATCGCCCTCGTCACCCTCGCCCTCGACCTGTCCGGCCACCGCGTCAACTCGATCATCCTCGCGATCGCCGCGATGGTCGCCCTCTGCCTCATCAAGGTCCCCGTCACCATCGCCCTCCTCTCAGCCGCGCTCATCGGCGGCCTCCACGCGGGCCTCGGCATGGAGGGGACCCTCGCGGGCTTCAACGACAGCCTCCTCAGCGGCGCGCAAGTCGGCCTCACCTACGTCATGGTCGGCGCCCTCGCCGTCGCCCTGTCACGCTCCGGCATCATCGAGGTCTTCGCCCAGTGGGTCTCGAAGAAGGCCGGCGCCGACTCGGGAAGCGTCTCGCGAGGAGTGAAGTGGGCGCTCTACGGGCTCTTCATCCTCGCCTCCCTCCTGTCTCAGAACCTCATCCCCGTCCACATCGCCTTCATCCCGATCCTCATCCCGCCGCTCCTGCCCATCCTCAACCGGCTGCGCGTCGACCGTCGGGCCGTCGCCGCGATCCTCGCCTGCTCGATGAGCGCCTCCTACCTCCTCCTGCCGACCGGCTTCGGCGCGATCTACCTCAACGAGATCCTCCTCGCCAACGTCAACGAGTTCGGCGCCGCCTACGGGCTCAGCGCCACCGCCTCCATGGCGCCGAAGGCGATGTTCTGGCCGGTCATGGGCCTCGTCGCCGGCATGGCCTTCGCCGTCCTCGTCATGTACCGCAAGCCGCGCGACTACGGCGAGCCCCTTCCCGGCTCACCCCTCGCGATGCGGACGGGCGTCGAGGCGAGGCTCCGCCCCTTCCCCCTCGTCATGACGCTCCTCGCCCTCGCAGTCGCGCTCTTCTTCCAGATCGCCTTCGACTCCCTCCTCGTCGGCTCGATGATCGGATTCATCCTCCTCACCATCGCGGGGATCTTCCGGTGGAATGAACAGGACGACGTCTTCACCCGAGGGCTCCTCATGATGGCGCAGATCGCCGTCATCATCACCGTCGCCTCCGGCTTCGCGGGCCTTCTCAGCGCGACCGGCGAGGTCGAGCCCCTCATCTCGGCGGCAACCGCCTTCGTCGGCGGTTCGAAGGTCCTCGGCTCCTTCCTCATGCTCCTCATGGGCCTGTTCATCACGATCGGATTCGGCGACTCCTTCGCCTCCGTCCCGATCCTCGCGCCGATCTACATTCCGCTCGCCCTCGAGCTCGGATTCTCGCCGCTCGCGACGATGTGCCTCCTCGGCGCCGCGGCGGCCCTTGGCGACGCTGGCTCCCCGGCCTCGACGATCTCCCTCGGCGTCTCGGCGGGCTTGGGCGCCGACGGGCGCCACGACCACATCCGCGAGACGGTGATCCCGACCTTCCTCCACTGCAACATCGGGATGCTCCTCTTCGCGTGGACCGCCGCGCTCATGCTGTAGTCCCTCCCCTCCCCGCTTCAAGCGCCGCGCCCCGCCCTCGTCGATCATCGAGGGCGGGGCGGTGCGTCCTGAAGGGAGGAATCAGAGCCAGTGGGCTCGTAGATCATCCGGATCGTGCGGCGACAGGTCGGCCAGGGTGATGTCGAAGACCGTGCGCGCACCGGACTCGCCCCGCGCCGCCATGCGGGCGACCGCACGGCCCATGGCGGCGAGGACGGATCCTGTGAACTCCGGATTCGAGTCGAGTTCGAGCTCAAAGCCGATCCGCTGCCCCGTCCCCTCGGAGGTCTTCCCCTTGCGGATGACCGTGCCGCCGTGGGGCAGACCCGCGTGGTACTCCGCCATCTCCTCGGCCGTGATGAAATGGACCGTCGTGTCGTAGTCGGCGAAGTAGTCGGGCATCTCGGTGACCTCCTTCGCGATCCGGTCGAGGTCGGCGCCCTCGGCGGCGACGATGTAGCAGTCGCGCGTGTGCATCGAACGGGTGGTGAGTTCGACCTCGGCGCCGGACTTCACGGCCTCGACGGTTTCGGGCACGGGAAGCGTGTACTGGCGGGCGTCGAGCACCCCGTCGATGCGGCGGATCGCGTCCGAATGCCCCTGGGACACTCCCGGGCCCCAGAAGGTCGTCGAGGTCCCATCGGGCAGGACCGCGTCTCCGAGGACGCGGAGCATCGAGAAGAGCCCAGGATCCCAGCCGGTTGAGATGAGCGCGAGGTGGCCGGTGTATTTCGCGGCGGCATCGACCGCAGCGAAATAGCTCGGGATCTTCGCATGCGTGTCGAAGGAGTCGACCGTGTGGAAGAACTCCGCAGTCGCCGGACCCTGATATTCGAGATCGGTCGCAGAGCCCCCGCAGTTGAGGCAGACGTCGACCTTGTCGACCCACCCGGCTGCGTCCTCGACATGGATGACGGGGGCTCCGAGGGTCGTGATCGAGGAGGGGTCGCGGCGCGTGAATACGACGACGAGCTCCATGTCGTCGTTCTTCGCGATCGCGCGCTCCGCGCCTCGTCCGAGATTGCCGTATCCGTTGATCGCGACTCTGATCATCGTTCCTCCTCCTTCGCGTCCGGTCCGCGCATCGGGCACCGACCGGAAGGCCGATCGCCCGGTGCCGAGGAGTCGGCGAGCCGGGAAGGCCCTTCCGGGGTCAAGCTTGAACCGCAGCCATTGCCGCATCCGCCCGCGTCTCAACGCTCGGACCCGTGCGGGCGATGATCGAGAGGCTCGCGCCGGTCTGTAGCCCTTCGACCTGCTGCGACGCCGTCGCCCCGTCGAAGCCGGCCCTACGGGAGGCGGAGACTGCGCGCGCTCTTGCGGACGACGAGGACGAGGCAGCCGCCGAGGGCGAGGGCGAGGAGCCCCCATGCGATCGGCGTCGTGTCGAGGGCGGGAAGGGGCCGGCCCGTCGCTTCGGAGACGATCCCCATGAGGGTCGCCGAGGCGACGACGAGCGCGCACAGGATCGAGATCGCGGTGACGATCGCGTTGAAGCGCGCGCGGGTCGCCTCCTGGGCGCTCGTGTAGACGTAGAGCATGAGATTCGCGTTCACGGAGTCCCCGAGGGTCATGGCCGCCGTGAAGGCCAGTGGCAGCGCCATGAGGACGAGCGGGGCCGATCCCGACATCGTCGCGAGCGCGGTCATCATGAGGAGGGCGATCGTCGACGCCGTGTCGAATCCGAGGCCGAAGAGGATCCCGAAGAGGTAGATGTGCCCGACGTGGCGGACCTTCGACAGGGGCTTCGAGAGGAGACGCGCCCACGGCCCCTTCGGTCCGTGCGAGCCGTGGTGGTGGGAGAGGTTCGGGACGTTCGCCGCGGCGACGGCGAGAAGGTATGAGGCCGAGACTCCCGCGCCGATGAGACCGAGGACCCTCGCGGCGCCCGACTCCGCGCCGACGATGTCGCGGATCCATGCCGCGCCGCTCGTGACGGCGAGGCCGGCGACGAGGACGACCGTCGAATGGCCGAGGCTGAAGGCGAGGCCGACGCCTTCGGGGGCGCGCCCTTCGCCGAGGAACTTGCGGGTGGATCCGTCGATCATGCACAGGTGGTCGGCGTCGAGGGCGTGGAGGAGGCCCCGCGAGTAGGCGAAGGCCGCGAGCGCGAAGGGCACGGCGCCGCAGGCGCGCCCGGCGATGAGGAGGACGAGGGCGAGGAGGTGGATCCCCGCGATGACGAGGATCGTCGGCAGGTGTTTGATCCGCGCCCCTGCGCGCAGGGCCCGCATGCTGTCAGTGCTCATCGTCTTCTTCCTTCCCTGTGAGATCGGTGCCGGTCCCGTGTTCGTCGAGGACGGCCCCCGGCACGAGCCCCGCGGCGACGATCGCCGCGGCCGCCCGTTGGGCGAGATCGGATTCGTGGCATCCGCTGCGGCGGGCGAGCTCGGCGATCGATGACCATTCGGCCTGCGCGTGGACGACGCGTCCTCGGCGTTCGCCGATCTTGACGAGGAGCGTTCCGCTCCCGTTCGGCAGGTCGATCGCGATCGAGCGCCACCGGCGGTCGAGGGCCGTTCGCAGGATCGGCGTCTGGCGCACGCCGAGGGTCGAGGTCCTCGTCAGGAGGACCTCGACCGCGTCCGCCCGGTGCCCGTCGTCGACGAGGGCCGAGATCGTGAGGGCGGGGCGGCCCTTCTTCATGTGGATCGGCGTCGCCCACGCGTCGAGGGCGCCGACCCCGAGGAGGGCGTCGATGACGCCGGGGACGAGGCGATGATCGAGGTCGTCGATGTTCGCCGCGATCTCGACGAGGGACGAGGACGCATCATCGGTGTTCGAGGGGGCGGAAGCGTGGAGGGCCCCGCGCCCGGCCTCCCCCCTCGTCGGCGCGGGGCTCGCGTCCTCGTCGATGAGGACGACGCGGACGACGTTCGCCCAGGCGGGGAAGTCCTTGGCTCCGGCGCCCACGCCGTTCGCGAGCGGCGTGCCGGAGGGGAGGCTGCTCGCGGCGGGGGCGAGGGCGCGGATGAGGGCGAGGCCCGTCGGGGTCGCGAGCTCACCGATGTCGCGAGAATCGGCCGGCAGCGCCGCCTCCTCCTCATGACCGGGGGCTGCCTCGTGGGAGTGAGGGTGAGGGGCGTGGGCGTGCTCATGGGCGTGCGCGTGGTGATGCGTCTCGTCGTGCGCGTGCTCGTGAAGATGCGCGGAGTCCGCTGCGTCGGCCTTCGCGGGCAGTGCCCGGACCGTCCAGCCGGTCGCGAGTTCGAGGACGGCGGGCACGGGCACGGGCATCGCGCCGTGGGCCGCGCGGACCCGGCCGTTGCCGAGTGCGACCCAGGACGCGCGGACCTCGTCGACGCCGAGGAGCCGGATCGCCTCGCAGCTCCCGACGACGTCGGCGATCGCGTCGAGGCCGCCCACCTCGTGGAAGTGGACCTCGTCGAGGCCGAAGCCGTGGACCTTCGCCTCGACGCGGGCGAGTGCTTCGAAGACAGCGAGCGAACGTCGACGGGTGAGCGGGTGGAGGGCGGACTCCTCGAGGAGGGCGCGGATCGCCGCCCATGTCCGTTCGCACGAGCGGTCGCCGACTTGGACGACTCGGGCCCGGCGGGCGCGCATCGCGCCGCGGCGGGTCTGCTCGGTCGACAGCTCGATCGCGCCGGGGACGACCGCGTCGATCGCGGCGCGCACTCCCCCGATCGGGGCTCCTGCGTCGATGAGGGCGCCGAGCAGCATGTCGCCCGCGACTCCCGCGGTCGCGTCGATCCAGAGGGTGGTCATGGGATCTCCTGAATTCGTTCCGAAAGCACTGCCCGGTCCCGCCGAGGGGCTGAGGCTCGGCGGGACGGGCGGGGTCACAGGCCGAGCGGCAGGACGTAGCGGAGGAAGAGCGCCGCGGCGATCGCGCCGACGAAGGGCGCGGTGCCCGGGACGATGAGCCCGTAGGCCCAGTCGTTGTCCGCCTTGTTCTTGATGGGCAGCACCTGGTAGGCGAGCCTCGGGCCGAGGTCGCGGGCCTGGTTCATCGCGAAGCCCGTGGTTCCGCCCAGGCCCATGCCGACCGCCCAGACGATGAGTCCGACGGCGATGGGGAGCTGGACGGTGAAGTTCGGGTTCTTGTCGACGGCGAGGATCGCGGTGAGGAAGATCGTCGTCGCGAGCGCCTCGACGAAGTAGTTGCGCGGGAGGTTCCGGCAGTTGGGGTTCGTCGAGAAGATGTTGCGCACGGCGATCGGGTCGACCTCGTCCGCGGAGGCCTTGAAGTGGTCGGCGTACATCACCCACACGATGAGGGCGCCGACGAAGGCGCCGAGCAGGTCGGCGATGGCGACGGGGACGAACATCGACCACGGGAGGAGGCCGAGGATCGCCTGGGTGAGGGCCATCGCCGGGTTGATGCACACGCCGCCGAAGATCCACAGGACGACGGAGATGCCGAAGGCCCAGGTCGTGATCGCGAAGATGTGGCCGGAGCCGCGGTACTTCGTCTTGACGAGGACTTCGTCGCTGTGGACGCCGACGCCGAAGAGGATCATGAGGCCGGTTCCGAGGAACTCGAAGAGCAGTCGCTGCCAGTCCATGGTGTCTCCCTGTTTTCTCTATCTATGTTGTGCGGGACGGGTGGGTCGGGTGGGTGTCACTTGACGATGACGGAGAGGCCGTCGCGGATGACCGCGACCTTCGCTTCGGGGCCCTCGATCTCGAAGGCGCGGGCGAGGGCCTCCTCGAAGCTCCTCGCGAGCTCCATGTGCATGCCGGTGACGAGGGCGGGATCGACGAGGTCGGACACGAGGATCACGCGGTGGTGGACGAGGATCCGGGCGAGGATCTGGCTCGTCCACTGGTCGGGGACGGTGTCGAGGCGCGGGGTGTTGATCGCCGCCTCGAGGAACTCCTTGGGGTCGGCGACGTCGGCGAGGTTGCGGTAGAAGCCCTCGCCGCCGTGTCCGTCAGCGCAGCCCGCGACCATGATGATGACGCCGCCCTCCTTGTTCGTCGCCTCTGCGGCGGTCATCCCCTTGACGGCCTGGTAGATGTTCTGGTCGAGGGGAAAGCCGCCGTTCGTCGACACGGCGATGTCGCAGGGGAGTGCGGGGACGGTCGCGAGCTTCTCGACGAAGTCGCAGCCGACCTTGTGGGCCTCGACCATGTCCCCGGCGAAGGAGGCGATGATCTTCTTCTCGCCGTCGAGGACGACGTTGACGATGAAGGCGAGGCCGGCGGTGCGGGCCGCCCATTCCATGTCCTCGTGGATGGGGTTGTGGGCGAGGTTGCCGGTGCGGGCCTTGTCGGAGTCGATGAATTCGCCGGAGTGGTTCGCCATGATCGTCTTGTAGGAGGCGACGCCGGGCAGGACGGCCTTGCGCCCGCCGGAGAAGCCGGCAAAGAAGTGGGATTCGATGAAGCCCTCGGCGAGGAGGAGGTCGGCCTCGTAGGCGATGCGGTTGATGATCGCGTCCCCGCCGGAGGGGAGCTGGCCGATCTTCACCATCGCGTCATCATCGGTGGAGATGTGCATGACGATCTCCTCGTTGGCGACGATCTCCTCGCCGTACTTGTCGATGAGCTCGTCGCGGGTGGAGGGGCGGTGGAAGCCGGTGGCGACGAGGATGCGGATGCGCGCGTCGGGGGCGACCGAGCGGATGCGGCGCAGGATGATCGGCGTGATGATGCGGCTCGGGACGGGGCGCGTGTGGTCGGAGGAGATGAGGACGATGTCCTTCTTCCCCTTCGCGAGTTCCTCGAGGCTCGGCGAGCCGATGGGGTTGTCGAGGGAGCGTTCGACGGTTTCGGCCTCGCCGAGGGGGTTGCGGAAGTCCTCGGCGCCGGACTGGATGAGCCCTGCGAAGTTCTTCTCGGGGATACTCGCCTCGATCGTGCGGCGGTCGTAGGGCAGGGTGATGCTCGGCATGATGCCTCCTGGGGTGCGGGGTATGGGTTTCGAGGGCGGGGCCGCGCACCGTGGGAGGTGAGCGGATGAATGCGGGCGCTTATCGCGGTGCCGTGATCTGTGCGGCGAGGTGCCCGGCGCCGTAGCCGTTGTCGATGTTGACGACGCCGACTCCGGGGGCGCAGGCGTTGAGCATGGTGAGGAGCGGCGCGAGGCCGTTGAAGGCGGCCCCGTAGCCGACGGAGGTGGGGAGTGCGACGACGGGGCAGGAGACGAGTCCGGCGATGAGGCCGGGCAGGGCGCCGTCCATCCCCGCGGCGACGATGATCGCTCCGGCGGCCCGGAACTCGCCGGTGCGGGCGAGGGTCCGGTGGACGCCGGCGATGCCGACATCGGCGATGAGGGAGGCTTCGCGCCCGAGGTAGCGGGCGGTGAGGAGCGCTTCGCGGGCGATCGGCAGGTCGGAGGTTCCGGCACAGGCGACGAGGACGCGCAGGCCTTGCGGGCTGGGCGGGGTCGGGGGCCAGGCGAGGAAGCGGGCGACGGGGTCGTGGTGGGCGTCGGGGAGGATCTCGAGGATCGCCGCGGCTTTCTCCTCGTCCACCCGCGTGAAGAGGTGGTGCGTGTCGGGGTGGTCGGTGATGAGGCGGGCGATCGTGCGCAGGTCCTCACGTGATTTGCCCTCGCAGTAGATCGCCTCGGGGTAGCCGCGGCGGCGGACCCGGTCGACGTCGAGTTCGACGACGCCGGGTTGTGCCGCTCGGGCCGCGCTCTGCGTCGAATGCTCAGCCACGGGGCGCCTCCGTGAGGAGGGTGAGGCTGAAGAGTCCGGATTGGAGGCCTGCGAGGTCGAAAGCGACGTGGAGGAATCCGGCCTCGCGGACCCCGGCGATGATCGCTGCGCGCACCTCGGGATCGAGAAGGCGGGCGAGTTCGGCCTCGGGGACCTCGATGCGCGCGACCGCGCCGTGGTGGCGGACCCGGCAGTCGGAGAAGCCGTGGGCGCGGACGACGGATTCGGCGTCTTCGATCTGGCGGAGTTTGGCGGGCGTCACCTCCTCGCCGTGGGGGATTCGGGAGGCGAGGCAGGGGGCGGCGGGTTTGTCGGCGACGGGGAGGCCGAGGGCGCGGGCGAGCGCCCGGACCCTCGCCTTCGTCAGGCCGGCCGCTGCGAGGGGCGCGAGGACCCGATGTTCTCGGGCGGCCGCAGATCCGGGGCGGTCCGGGCGGGCCGAGTCGTCGTGGTTTTCGCCGTAGGCGACGGCGTCGAGCCGGTACTCGGCGACGATTGTCTCGTCGATCGCGGTGAAGAGCGCGGACTTGCAGAAGAAGCAGCGGTCGAGGCCGTTCGCCCGGTATCCGGCGAGCTCCCCCTCGCCGGGATCGAATTCGACGAGTTCGACGCCGATGCGGGAGGCGACGTTGCGGGCGATCCTCCGTTCCGAGGCGGCAAGTGAGGGCGAGACGCCGAGGAGGGCGAGGACGCGGTCACGGCCGAGAGCCTCGGCTGCGACGGCGAGGAGAAGTGCGGAGTCGACGCCGCCGGAGTAGGCGACGCCGAGGCGGGTGACGCCGAGGAGTTCGGCGGCGATGGCGTCGAAGTCGGCGCGCTCGGCGTCGTCGAGACGATCGCGGACATCGTCGGCGCGGGCCGACGCGGGAGCGAGAACCGTGGTCATGTCGATCGAGTGTATGGTCGGATGCATGACAATAAACTGTCGCTTTCGCTGCGAGAGCGTCGAGGTCGGAAATCCCGGCATGCACGGGATTCGCGAGCAGCGATGAGCCCCGCGAGGCCAGTGATTCCACGGATCTCACCGCTTCGAGCTCGGGTCCTCGAACGTGTGGCTTTCGACCCGATCACACGACCCGAGGACGCGATCCGGGCGAGTTCGCTCCTCCTCGCCTCACAAGGTGTGTCGAACGAGACACTCGCCCGGGAGTTTTCCCGATCGCCGACGACGACCCGCGCGTGGCGGAGGGCCTTCGACGCGCAGGGGATCGCCTCCTTCGCGGGTCGCGCGAAAGGCGCGGGCAGGCCCGCGTCGATCCCCGGGCTCGAACTCAAGGAGCTCGTCGAAGCGATCGCGAGGAACGACCGCCTCCCCGAACCGGCTTCGACGCGCGAGCTCTCCGCCCGACTCGGGGTGAGCGCCTCGACGGTCACGCGGGTCCGAGCCGACCTGCGGATCGCTCCCGAGGGGCGCCCCCTCCCCCGCCACCGGCTCGTCGAGATCGCGGGCGCCCTCCTCACCGCCGATCTCGCGGCGATCGCCCTCGTCCTCGATCCCGTGACGAGCCGGGCCTTTCTCCGCTCGAGGCGCGGGCCCCACATGAACGGCACCTGCCCGGGCGGCCTCGTCGCCGCGATGACCGCCCTCGATGTGCTCCGGCCGAGAACGGAGGGGCCGGCGAGAGGGCGCGAAGGGGAGGAGGAGCGCCTCGCGCGGGCCGAAGGCGAGTGGGAGGAGTTCCTCCTCGCGCTCCTCGCCGAGCGGCCTCCCGGCGCGCATCTCCACATCGTCGCGTCCGGCCCCTTCGACCTCGCGGAGCCAGCCGCCCACCTCATCGCCGACCGTGAAGCGGCGGGCGAGCCCGTGCGTCGGGCGGAGCTCCTGCGGATTCGGCGCGTGCCGGCCGCCGCGTGGAGCCACGGTCGGCTCACGCTCCTCGCCCGCGTCCTCCGCTCGGCGCCGGCGCGCGGCGCCTTCGACACGCTCCCCGAGCTCCTGCGCTCCCTCGACGCTTCGCTGGAGAAGGCGGAGCGGCGAGCGGGCCGCGCCTCGCTCAGCCGCTCGTGGGTCCTCAGCCGCCCCGTGCTCGAGGCTCGCGCGCGGGCCTCGCGCGCCGACCTCATTGAACGGATCCGCGAGTTCTCGCCGATTCAGACGATCGTGCGCTCGTCCCCGACCTCGGGCGCCTCGAGTCGCATGAGGAGCGCGCTCCACCGGTGAAATGCGACGCGGAGCGCAGGCTTCGAAGGGCGCCGCTCGCTCGCCATGGCCGCGAGGAAGATCCCGAGGCAGGCGAGATGATCGGGCCCTCGATCGTGATCCATCCCGGATGCGGATCGAAGGAACCACTCACGCCGACAGGCGATGCGGCCCACGTGAAAGGGGGCGACCTTGCCGACGAGGGGATGGGAGGGCGACGGAGCATCTCCCCTCTCGTGCCTCGTCTTGGCCATGCACGCCGCAGCGGGGATACTCTCGACGCAGTGATCACGCATCGGAGACGGAGGGGAAGGACGAGGAGCAGATGAACACGAGGCAGCGCGACGCGGCCCGGGACGCACTCGACCAACGGGCGGAGGAGACGGCGGGCGACGTGATCGCGTGGAGGCACCACCTCCACGCGCACCCGGAGCTGTCGAACCGCGAGGAGTCGACCGCGGCCTTCATCGCGGCCCGACTCGCGCAATTCAGTCTCGACGAGATCCGGACCGGCATCGCAGGGCACGGGGTCGTCGGTGTCCTGCGCGGCGGCGTGCCCGGAGACGGCACGGTCGTCCTGCGCGCCGACATGGACGCCCTGCCGGTCCCCGATGAGTCCGGCGTCCCCTTCGCGTCGACCGCCGTCGATGAGACCTATCCGGGAGGCCCTTTCCCTGTCTCCCACGCCTGCGGGCACGACTGCCACATGGCCATGCTCCTCGGCGCGATGCGGATCCTCGCCGAGCAGCGCGATTCGCTCCCCGGAACGGTCCTCGCCGTCTTCCAGCCCGCCGAGGAAGGAGCGCCCCTTCCTGAGGTCGGGGGTGCGCGCGAAATGATCGCCGCCGGAGCACTCGAGGGATTCGCACCGACGATGGCCTTCGGCATGCACGTTCAGCCCTTCCCCAAGGGCACGGTCGCCCTCATGGAGGGCACGCAGTTCGCGGCCTCTTCGATGCTGAGGATTCGGGTGACGGGCGAGCAGGTCCACGGCTCGACCCCGTGGATGGGCGTCGACCCCATGCCCGCCGTCGGCGCGATCCTCACCGGGATCGGACAGCTCTACCGGCGGTCGGATGCCTTCACACCCTTCACCGTCTCCATCGGTCACGTCGAGGACGTCGGCCGATTCAACGTCATCGGCCGGGAAGTCTGCCTGTGGGGGACGATCCGCGCCCTCGACGACCGCACGATGGCCGAGGTCGAGGAGCATGTGCGCGAACTCGTCTCCGGATCGGCCGGGGCCTTCGGATGCCGGGCCGAGGTTGAGGTCCTCCAACCGGTCCCCGCCCTGACGAACACTCCCAAGTGGGTTGACGCGCTCCGCCCTTCGATTGCGGCGATCGTCGGTGAGGACGCGGTCTTCGCGCCGGCGCCGACTCTCGGCTACGACGACGTCTCCGAATTCGTCGGCGTCTACGGCGGCCTCTACATTGGCCTCGGCGTCCAAGACACCGAGTTCGTCGAGGGAGTGCTCCGACCCGTTCAAGGGGGACGCGGAGCGGTCCCCAACCATCATCCGGCCTTCTACGCGGACGACGAGGCGCTCATCAACGGGGTGCGCCTTCACGCGAGGGTCGCACTCGATCACCTGTGGAGTCGCGTCGAGGAGGAGTGAAGGGGACGGGCCCTCACTCCTCCGGCCCCCTCCCCTGCTGCTTCGGCAGCTTTCCTCACAGCCTCGAACCCGCTCCCGATCCGCCGTGTCGGGGCGAGTCATGGCGCAGATCGATCAGGGCGACACCGAGAGCCGCGGCGATGACGACGACCGATGCGGCGATGACGAGGCGGAACGCAGTCCCCGGATCCTCGGACGCCTGCACGCCGACCTCGTACACCGTCATCATCACGGCTGCGCCGAGCGCGCCGCCCATCCTCTGTCCCGTCTGGAGGGCCGCTCCGGCGGCGCCCGCCATCCGGGTCGGAACCTTGGCGAGCGAGAGCGCGAGATTCGGGGAGACGACGGCCCCGGCGCCGAGTCCGGTGAGGAAGAGGGTGACGAGGAGGACGGCGACGCGGGCTCGGCCGGCAAGGGGCGGGACGAGGACCGCGGTCGCGATCATTCCGAGGATCATGAGGCTCAGAGCCGCGACGGTCGTCAACCGACCGAAGCGGGGGACGAGGCGTCCGCCGATCGGCGCGGCGATCGCGTTCGCCCCGGCGAAGGCGACGAGGATCGCGCCCGCCGACAGGGCCGAAAAGCCGAGCCCCTGCTGGAGGTAGAGGGAGTAGACGAGAAGGAGGCCCCCGAAGCCGATGAAGTAGAGCGCACCGAGGAGAAGGCCCGTGACGTAGCCGGGCGTGCGCTGGAGAAGGTCGATGTCGAGGATCGGGGTCCGGCCCCGGGCACTGATCCAGCGCTCGTATCGGTCGGTCGCAATGGCGAGGAACGGGACGAGGACGAGGAGCCACAGGGCCGTCGAGACGCCGTCTTCGAGGGTCGCGATCGGAAAGATGAAGGAGGCGACGGCGAGACCGAGGAGGAGGGCGCCGCCGATGTCGAGGTCATGCCCATCACCCGAACCCCCGCCAGCCGGGATGATGCGGGCGATGGCGACGAGGAGGGCGATCCCGATGGGGACGTTGACGAGGAAGATCGCCCGCCAGCCGGCGTCCTCGCCGAGGGCGGCGATGATGAGCCCGCCGAGAACCGGACCGATCGCCGAGGAGACGCCGATGGTGAAGCCCATCGCCCCGAAGGCCCGCGCCCGTTCGGCACCGGTGAAGAAGGTCTGGATGATTCCGGCGTTCTGCGGAAGGATGAGGCCACCGGAGACGCCTTGGAAGAGGCGCGCGACGATGAGCGCGCCGGCCGAGGGCGCAAGACCGCAGGCGATGGAGGTGAGGATGAAGGCAGTGACTCCGACGAGCATGAGCGGCCTGCGCCCGTGGGCGTCGCCGAGCCGTCCACCGGTGACGAGGACGAGGCCGAAGGTGAGCCCGTACCCGGAGACGACCCATTGGATCGTGCCCGCGCTCGCCGCGAGCCCGTCCTGCATCGCGGGGAGGGCGATATTGACGATCGTCGTGTCGAGGAGGGCCATGAATGCGACCGACATCGTCACGGCGAGGATGCGCCAGCGATTCGGATCGGGGGTCGATGTCGGTGAGCTCACCTGCGCCTCCTCGTTTCGATGGGAGCGCGCATCCTCGACTCGGGGATGCGCTCTGGACCCCGGCATCGGTCGGAGTCGTCCGCCGCTCGGTGTGCGGCGTGACGATGCTAGTGCGATGCCTCCGCCTCGTCGCGCTGAGTCGCGCTCCTTGCGCTCAGGGTGAAGCGCCGCCCCTGCGCGAAGGAGGGCGAGGCCGGGCGTTGTGGAGGCCGGAGCTCCGTCCCGCTCCCGCGTCGCCCCGCTCCCCCGTGCCTTCCCTGTGTCGCTCAGGGCAGGTCGACGCTTCCGCTCGGGTTGATGACGACAACGTTGTCCTTGGTGAGGGATTGGATCTTCGCCATCGGGTCGAGCCTCGCGGTCCATGTGAATCCGGTGTCGTTCGCCGTGAAGTCGATGCCGATGAGGAGCCCCTCGTCGATCCCGCTTCCCCGGATCTCCGTCGCAGTCTGGGCGATCGCCTCCGCCGTCGAGGGGGTGAGGGGGAAGCTCGGCCCGCCCGGAGCCTCGACCGGATCGCAGATGACGGGGAAGGCGGGAGTCGGCGCTCCTGTGAAGATCTGCACGCTCGGAGAGCAGGATCCGCCTTCGGCCATCGGCCTCGGCGCTCCGCTCATCGTCCACGCGCCGAGGTCGTCCGTCATTGACACCATGACCGCGGAGTCGATTCCGTAGACGCGGGCGAAAACGGCCATCGCCTCGGCGACGGCCTGCGGGTCGTCGAGGGGAGCCGCCGGGTAGACGGCCGGCTCGCCGTCGAGCGTCGCGTACTCGGACAGGCTCGTCGAGGCCCCGGAGTGCTCGTCGCACGAGGCCGTGGCCGCGATTCCCGTGTCGATGATGACCTCCTGTGCGGAAGCGCCCGGGCACTCGGGATCGGCGCGGATCGCGTCGATGCGCGCGATAAGGGCATCGAGGTCGAAGGAGTCTGCGGGACGCGGCTGCGCGAGGAGGCCGGCGACGCTCGTCGTGCCCTCGTCGATCTCTCCCTGGGAGAGGCCGTACCAGCGGATCCCCTCGCCCTCTTTCTTGCCGATCGTCACGAGCGGCCCCGAATCGTTGATCGAGTTGACGCGCAGGGCGATGAGTTCGTCGCCGAGCTCCTCGACGAGGGCGTCGAGCTGCCCGCGGGCGTCGGGGCCCGAGGAGCATGCCGCCAGGCCGAGTGCGGACGCGGCGAGGGCGGTTGCGAGGAAGGGTTTGAGGGGCATCGTGCTCTCGATTCGCGCTGGGTGCAGACCTGGTGGTCCGCTCGCTGACTGCCACACTATCGGAACCCGCCGGCATTTCGGGCACACACCCGCACCCGTTTGCGCCCGCGCACTCGGCCTTCGATCCCCATCCCTTCGAAACCCGGATCGGTGACGCGGCGCGGGGAGGCGTTGAACGAGGACGAGGGACCCCTCATGGGACCGGCCCTGCGACGCGCGGGCGCCGCCGGGCCGGGCTCGTGCTCAGAGGAAGCCGGACTCCTTGACGGGCTGCTCGATCCACGTGTCCGTGGTCCTCTTCGCGGCCCAGTTCGGATCTCGGCGGGATTCTGCACCCGGTGGTGACCGGGCGGAACCACCGACGCCTCCCTCAGACACGATGTCGCATCGTGGACTGATGATGGAACCAGGGGCTGAATGCACCGCGCCGCGGGCGCCAGGATCCGGACGCGCCGCCACCGCCCTCGGCGATGTCGGAGGCTCGCGCCATCGCACGATCTCCCATCCTCGCGCGGCACCGGCATCACCCCGCGGTGCACTGAGAGACGATCCGCGGGAGAGGACAACAGGCGCGGCAGGAGCCGAGGAGAATGGCCTATCGCGCCTCGATGCACGCGAGTTTCGCCGGGGCGACGCGCATGTACCAGGCCGCTGTGAAGGCCATGACCGCTGACAGAACAAGGGGCGCCTCCATGCCCGTCCACGCGAAGAGGTCCGCCAGCGCGCCGGCGAGCACGAGGAGCCCCACACAGGCGATCAACGGCGTCCAGCCGCGCCGACCGGTGAGACGGGCGAGGTAGATCGCAAAGGCGATGATGCACACGAGCATTCCCCCGAAGAGGAGCGTGACGTTCGCTCGGCCGAGCACCGCCTCCGGGTCGGCGACCGCCGCCTGGGTGCCGACCGCGTAGGCGACGAAGGCGATGACGAGCGCCTGCTGCCCGAAGGTCGCGAGCTCGCCGAGGTGGAGCTCCTCAGAGGGCCCGTGTCTGTCGAACCAGGCGTCGACCCTCCCCTGGGTGCGGCCGAAGAAGATCAACCACACGCAGATGACTGCGCCCATCGTCGCCAAGGCCGCGACGACGTGGCCGGGGCCCTGGGGCGACTGCGCGAGTCCCGTTCCCGTGCGGACGATCGCCTCTCCGAGGCAGATGAGGAGGAACATCCGGCAGCGCTCGACCATGTGGGCGACGTCGAAGCGAACGACATGATCATCGCGTAGCAGTGGAGCCTCAGGACGGGCACGACGTCGACGCGGCTCGTCGCGAAGGATCGCCCCACCTGGATCATGAGCATCGGGATGACGAAGCTCCACGGACTGCCCGTGAAAGCCCCGGTGATCGAGGAGTTCATGACGAGGCCGAGGACCATCACCGCGAGGATCACCCACTGGGAGCGCTGGGTGCGCGCGAGGATCATCGTCGATTCGATGGTGGTGAAGGACCAGATCGTGAAGACCGCGATGAGGAGCAGGAGGGTCTGCGCGGCGCCCTCCCATCCGAGGTGGGCGGAGAGGTGCTCGGCGAGCTGGGAGATCGCGAAGACGTAGACGAGGTCGAAGAAGGTCTCGACGGCCGTGGCCTCTCGAGGCCCCCAGAGGTCGTCTCCGGTCCCGGCGGGCGTCGCCGGATCGGGCGCCGGCCATCGGCGTCTCCTCACCGTCGGTCGCCCCCAGTCTACGGATCCCCTGCTACCTCCGAGTCCGCCGAACGGCGCGCGGAGGCGAGGTCCTTGAGCATGACGCCATCCTTCTCGCGGCCGAGGACGGCGACGAAGCCCTCGCTCCGGTAGAGCGCCAGGGCGCGGCCGTTCCCCGCCTCGCAAGACAGTGCGACGCGCTGGGCTCCGGCCTCGGCGAGGGCGACGAGGGCGGAGCGCAGGAGCTCCCGACTGATACCGCGTCCGCGGAAGTCCACCGCGACCCACAGGGAGATCTCCGGCGTCGCCTCATCGACGAAGCCGTAGCCCGAGTCGTCCGTGGGCAGGTAGAGCGCCCATGCGACTCCGATCGGCCGGCCGCCTTCTTCGGCGACGACCCCGAGATCGCCTCGGATGGTCGCGGCGACTACCGTTGCCCCGTGCGCTTCTCCAGTCGCGTCGACGTCTCCGGCCCCAATCCGATCAGCGGCGCGGAGTCCGCCGCCAGAGCCCAGGGGCGTCCCCCCGTCGCGCTCAGCGATTCGAACCCCACGCGCCACGGCCTCGCCCCCCGCCTCCTCCCCTCGAGCTACGATCCCGATCCCCGGGGCGAGCGCCGAGCGCGGGCGCAGTTGGCGGACTTCCTCTCGGTCACTCAGAACCGGGTCGTCGACCCCGACGACCTCTACCTCCTGAGCTCGACCTCGCAGGCCTACTCGTGGCTGATCAAGCTGCTGTGCGATCCGGGCGACGCGGTCCTCTCCCCCGCCCCCGGCTACCCGCTCGTCGAGTCGATCGCGCGCCTCGAGGCCGTGCGGGCGCTCGCCTACCCGCTCCACCGCTACGGGCACTGGGAGGTCGACGCCGCCGCCGTGGCCGAGATCCTCGACGGACCCGAGGGAGGCGCCGTCCGCGCCCTCGTCCTCATCAGCCCGAACAACCCGACGGGCTCGTACGTCTCGGCCGACGAGTACTCCCGACTCGTCGAGGTCTGCCGGCGCCACGACCTCCCCCTCATCGCCGATGAGGTCTTCTTCGACTACCGCCTCGCCGACGGCGTCGACCGCGTCCGCATCGCCGGGCGCGACGAGGTCCTCACCTTCGCCCTCGACGGCCTGTCCAAGCGCCTCGCCGCGCCCCACGCGAAGCTCGCGTGGATCGAGGTCTCGGGCCCAGCCGATCTGGTGGCCGAAGCGAAGATGCGGATGGACGCCATCGCCGACGACTTCCTGCCGCTCGGAGCGCTCATCACCGAGCGGATGCCCGAGTTCTGCGAGCAGATTCCCGAGCAGACGCGTTCGGTGCGAGCCCGGTGCCTGAGGAATCTCGCCGCGCTGCGCGGGCTCGTGAGCGCTGAACCCTCGGGGACCCTCGAGCTGCTCGAACCCGAGGGCGGGTGGAATGCGCTCGTGCGCTTCCCCTCGGCCATCGACGAGGACGACCTCATCACCCGCCTCATCGTCGAGGACGCCCTCACCGTCCAACCCGGATACTTCTTCGACATGCCCGATGCCGGCTACGTCTCGGTGTCGCTGCTTCTCGAAGCCGAGCGATTCCGCGATGCGGCCTCGATGCTCATCGGGCGCCTCGGACACGAGGCGACCGCGCTCGCCTAAACCGCTGAGGGATCGGGGCTCCCGCGAAAGCGATGCGCCCCGCCCTCGTCGATGAACGAGGACGGGGCGGTCGCCGCGCAGAATCGGCTCAGACGTTGAACTTGAACTCGACGATGTCGCCGTCGGCCATGACGTAGTCCTTGCCCTCCATGCGGACCCGACCGGCCGCGCGGGCTTCCTGGACGCCGCCGTACTCGACGAGGTCGTTGAAGGAGACGATCTCCGCCTTGATGAAGCCGCGCTGGAAGTCCGTGTGAATGACGCCCGCGGCCTGCGGCGCGGTGTCGCCCTTGCGGATCGTCCATGCGCGCGACTCCTTGGGCCCCGCGGTCAAGTAGGTCTGCAGGCCGAGGGTTTCGAATCCGACGCGGGCCAACTTGTCCAGGCCCGCCTCCTCCTGACCGGATTCGGCGAGCATCTCGCGCGCATCCTCCTCATCGAGTTCGACGAGCTCGGACTCGAACTGGGCGTCGAGGAAGATCGCCTCGGCAGGCGCGACGAGGCCGCGCAGCTCGGCCTGAAGGGCTTCATCCTCCATGCCCTTCGCATCCATGTTGAACACGAAGATGAAGGGCTTCGTCGTCATGAGCTGGAAGGACTTGAGCGCCGCCTGATCGAGCTTCGCCCCCTCCGGGCCCGAAAGCAGCTCCCCGCGCTCCAGGAGCGACAGCGCCTCCTTCGCGGTCTCCAGGAACACCGGCTCGGTCTTCTTGCCGCGGACCTCCTTCTCGAGGCGCGGGATCTGCTTCTCGAGGGTCTGCATGTCGGCGAGGATGAGCTCGGTCTGGATCGTCTCGATATCGGAGGCCGGATCGACTTTGCCATCGACGTGCACGACATCAGGGTCTGCGAAGGCCCTGGTCACCTGACAGATCGCGTCGGCCTCGCGGATATTCGCGAGGAACTGGTTGCCCAGGCCCTCGCCCTCGGATGCGCCACGGACGATGCCGGCGATGTCGACGAAGGACACGGTCGCCGGGATGATCTTCTCCGAGTGGAACATCTCGGCGAGGACCTTGAGCCGCGGGTCGGGCAGCGGCACGACGCCGACATTCGGCTCGATCGTCGCGAAGGGGTAGTTCGCGGCGAGCACGGTCGCGCGGGTCAGGGCATTGAACAGGGTCGACTTGCCGACATTGGGCAGTCCGGCGATTCCGATGGTGAGAGACACGCTCGTCATTCTAGGCGAGCGCCCCAGCATCCGCCCCACCCGCCCGCAGCCCCGCCCTCGTCCCCCGGCCGTTTTCCACAGACGAGGGCGGACGCCCTGACGCATCGGAGCGAAGAGCGCCAGACTCCGATCATGATGCTCCCCCACTCCAAGCTCATCCGCACGCACAGGAAGACGCCGCCCCGGCGCTCCGAAGGCTCCGTGCTCATCAAACGCGGCTTCAGTCTGAGCCTCACGGGAGAGGAGGCCGGGCTCAAAATTTGGGACATCCGCGGGCTCGTCGCGGGCGCGCGCATCCTCGCGGTTCACGGCGCATGCAGCCGTCCGCCCGTATTCACCGATGAATCCGCGATGATCCTCCACGGCCTCACCCCGTGGGCGCCGAACCCCGATGTCTTCCTGCGGGCCAGCTGGCGCTATTCCACTACGGCCCTCCCCGAGGTCGCCATCGGCTCCTGCACCGTACCGGGCGTGCGGATCCGGCAAATCACCTCCGCACTCTTCGAAGATGAGCGACTCGAGATCGACGGCGTCCTCGCCGACCCCCTTGAAACGGTCTCTTTGCACATGGCATGCACACGACCGGTTCTCGACGCGCTCACCTGCGTCTGCGAGTCGCTGCGCGCGCTCAGCGCCTTCGATCGCTTCCGTATCGAGGAATCGCGGGTCCGGGAGCATCAGGTGAAGAGGCGCATGCTGGAGAAGCTCCGGCGCATGAACGAACCGCGGAGCCTTCGCGGTCTCCATCGCGCTGAGCTCATCGTCCGCTACTCCCACGCCGCCTGTGAAAGCATCGGGGAGATCGGACTGCTCGGGGTGCTCCTCACGCTGTTCCCGGACGAACTCGTCAGCCAGTACGAGATCTTCACGGGAGGCAGGAGGTACTTCGCAGATTTCGCCCTGGTGAGATGGCGCATTCTCATCGAATTCGACGGCGTCGGGAAGATGGGGGCTGACGAGGCGTCCTTCCACCGGGCGAAGCGGGACTTCCTCGCACGTCAACGCTCATTGGAGGACGCGGGATGGACGGTCATCCGCGTCGGGTGGGCCGATGTACTCGATCCGCAGGGGCTGCGGGCCAAGCTCATTGAAAGGATCCTGCGGGTGCAGGCGCAGAAAGGGGATGTCGAGCTGCCGGGTGAGACCGCGCAGGCATTCCTCGAGATGCTCATCAGGGCGTGAGGCGACGCGACGCGTGCTCCTTGCGTGCACGAGTTGCCAAGCCCGCACACAAAGGGCCAACCCCGCACACAAGAAACACACTGCGGACTTAACCCCTCCAATGAGCCCGCCAACCCCGCACACAAAGGGCCAACCCCGCACACAAAGGGCCAACCCCGCATTCAAGGGGCCAATCCCGCACACAAGAAACACACTGCGGACTTAGCCCCTCCGGTGAGCCCGCCAAGCCCGCACACAAAGGGCCAACCCCACATACGAGAACCACACTGCGGGATCGGCAGGGCTGGAACCCGCCGAATCAGCCGAGAGGCACCCTCGCGCCCGGCTTTTCAGCTCGTGTGATCCGGCCCGGCCTTGCGCGGGGCGTGAGGCCTGCCGTCGGCGAGGCCGTGCGCGGCGAGTTCCGAGCGCAGGTTCCTCGGCAGGGCGAAGGTCGTCGTCTCCGTCTCAGTCCGGACCTCTTCAACCGTCGGGAAGCCGCGCGCCTGCAACCATTGGACGACCTCGCGGACGAGGATCTCCGGCACGGACGCACCCGAGGTCAGACCGACGACACTGGCCCCGTCGAACCAGGATTCTTGCAGCTCGGATGCCATATCGACCCGGTATGCCGAACCCGCGCCCGCCTCCAGGGCGACCTCCACCAGCCGCACCGAGTTCGACGAGTTCGCCGAACCCACGACGATCATCACATCGACGCCGGGGGCGATGGTCTTCACCGCGACCTGGCGGTTCTGCGTCGCATAGCAGATGTCATCCGAGGGCGGATCGATGAGCTCGGGGAAGCGGCGGCGCAGGCGCTCAACGGTCTCACGGGTCTCATCGACGGACAGGGTCGTCTGAGAGATCCACACGACCCGGGACGGATCCCGGACCTCGACCCGGTCCACCTCATCGGGAGTGCCGACCACCTGGATATGCGCGGGCGCCTCGCCGAAGGTCCCCTCGACCTCCTCGTGCCCCTGATGGCCCACGAGGATGATGTCGTAATCCTCCTTCGCGAAGCGCACGGCCTCACGGTGGACCTTCGTCACCAGCGGGCACGTCGCATCGATCGAGGCGAGACCGCGGGCCTCGGCCCTCTCATGCACTTGAGGCGACACGCCGTGGGCCGAGAAGACGACACGCGCGCCCTCGGGAACCTCGTCGACTTCCTGAACGAAAACGGCGCCGCGCTTGCTCAGCGACTCCACGACGTACTTGTTGTGGACGATCTCCTTGCGGACGTACACGGGGGCTCCGTACAGGTCGAGCGCCTTCTCCACGACATCGACCGCGCGATCGACGCCCGCGCAATACCCCCGCGGGGCCGCCAGGAGGATCCGCCCGCTTCCGTCGAGGGCCGCGGAGTCGAGGGCAGGGCTCCCCGATGAGACGGGCACGCCCGAGGGCGCAGGAGTCGAGCCGCCGATGCGGTCGGTGATCGTGTCATTCATGGGCTCCAATCTAGCCGGAGGCCCCGGATGCCGCCCGTCCTCGCCTGCGCGCCCGGACCGCGGATGCTCAAGGCCATCGCCTTCCGGGGGCTCCCGCCCGTCGCCGCGCTCCGCCCGCAGGTCCGCCCGCGGGTCGGCTCACGGGGTTCACGGGCGGGCCCTCGAGGCTGAGGAGGAGCGGAGATGGCGGCGCCCTGTGGCATGCTTGACGGGTGCACAACCAGCCCCCCGCCGCGAAGGCCGCCGATACGACGCGCGACAACCCGTGGCCCTTGCGCAGGCTCACCGAGAACATCAAGATCTACGTCGACAGGATGTCGACCCTGTGGGTGGAGGGCCAGGTCGTCGAATACAAGCCGCGGCCCGGGACGAAGATGGCCTTCTTCGTGCTCCGCGACGTCGAGACCGACACCTCGATGACCGTGACCGCCTGGCCGTCGATGCTCGACGCCTCGGGCCCAGCCTTCACCGAGGGCGCGCGCGTCGTGACCCGCGTGAAGCCCGTGTTCTGGGAGCGCCGCGGCACGCTGAACCTGCGCGCTGAAGAGGTTCATGTCGCGGGACTCGGCGATCTGCTCGCCCGCATCGAGCAGACTCGGCGCCGCCTCGCCGAGGAGGGCCTGTTCGACGCGGAGCGCAAGAAGCCCCTCCCCTTCCTGCCGCGCACGATCGGTCTGATCTGCGGTCGCAATGCGAAGGCGAAGGATGACGTACTGGTGAACGCGAGTGCGCGCTGGCCCGGCGCCCGTTTCGAGATCCGCGAGGTCGCCGTCCAGGGCGACCGGGCGGTGCCCGAGGTGACCCGCGCGCTCGGAGAGCTCGACGCCATCGAGAGCATCGACGTCATCATCATCGCCCGCGGCGGCGGTTCGGTCGAAGACCTCCTGCCCTTCTCCGAAGAGGCGCTGGTGCGCGCGGCGGCTTCGGCCTCGACGCCGATCGTCTCGGCCATCGGTCACGAGGGCGATGCTCCCCTCCTCGATCTGGTGGCCGACTACCGCGCGTCGACTCCGACCGACGCGGCGCGTCGCATCGTCCCGGATTTCGCGGTGGAGAGCGAGGGGATCTCCCAGTGCCGATCCCGGATGCGGGCCGCGCTCGGCGCGCGGCTGACACGGGAGGCTCAGGAGCTGGCCCTCGTCACGAGCAGACCCGTCCTGCTCAGTCCCGACGCCGTTCTCGATTCGTACGGGGATCAGCTCTCCCGCGGCACGGAGGCCATGCGCAGGGCCGTTGAGCGGCGCCTCGCGAGCGAGTCCCAGGAGCTCGTCCGCGCCCGCGCTTCGCTCGCCGCCCTGTCCCCGCAGGGCACCCTCGATCGCGGATACGCGATGCTCAAGCTTCCCAACGGCGCCCTGATCAGGGACGCGGCCGAAGTGGGCAAGGGCGCTCTGATCGAGGGCGTCCTCGCCCGAGGGCGCCTCGTCGCCCAAGTCGTCGGGACGACTCGGCCCGTCGCGCCCTCGTCAATTGACGAATAATGCAGACCGCTTCCCCTTCCGGGGGAGCACCCCAACACCTAGGAGGACATGTGGCCAGCGACAACCCCGAAATCTCCGCCCTCGGGTATGAGCAGGCGCGCGACGAACTCGTCGGGATCGTGCGGGCCCTCGAATCCGGGCAGGCCCCCCTCGAGGACACCCTCGCCCTCTGGGAGCGCGGTGAGGCTCTGGCGGCGCACTGCCGTTCGATCCTCGATTCCGCCCAGCAGCGCCTTGTCCGGGTCCAGTCGTCCGAAACGGGCCCCCGGGAGGACTGAGGCCCTTCGCGATCCCGGGGCGCCCGGATCCGAGATGCCCCGGGCCGTTTTCGCCCTCTCAGCGCCTCACGGGGGCGGGTTCGCCGATTAGACTGAACGCATTGCGGCGCCTCCGCCGCCCAAGGAAGGACGCGACATGGACCTCGCCACCGAGCCGCACATCCTCGCCATCGGCGAGGCCCTCATCGATATCGTCACCCCCGCCTCGCACCCCGAGGACGCGAAGGAGATCCCCGGCGGCTCGCCGGCGAACGTGGCGATGACCCTCGGACGACTCGGGCGCCCGGTCGCCCTGTCCACCTGGTACGCGGATGACCCGAGGGGCCGCGTCATCGAAGAGCATTTCTCCGCCTCGAAGGTCGTCATCACGCCCGAGTCGAAGGGCGCCACCCGGACGACGACCGCGAACGCCCTCATCGACGAGAACGGCGCGGCCTCCTACACCTTCGATTTCGACTGGAATCCGACTCCGCCGATCCCCATCGCCGAAACCGCCCTCATCGTGCATGCGGGCTCGATCTCCGCAGCCGTCGAGCCCGGTGCCACGGCCGTGTACGAGGCCATGCTCGCCGCTCGTCCGCACGCGCTCGTGACCTTCGACCCCAATGCGCGGCCCGCCGTCATGGGAACGCCCGAAGCCGCTCTGCCCCTGGTCGAGAAGTTCGTCGCCGCAGCCGATGTCGTCAAGGTGTCCGACGAGGACATCGAATGGCTCACCCGGGGCGAAGACGTCGAATCCGTGATCGCCCGTTGGCTCGCACTCGGCCCGCGCCTCATCATCGTCACGCGCGGCAAGAAGGGCGGCCTCGCGGTCTCGGCCTCGGGCGTCCGCTACGAGGTGACCCCGGAGAAGGTGAAGGTCGTCGACACGGTGGGCGCGGGGGACTCCTTCATGGGCGGGATCCTCGACGCCATGTGGGGGCTCGGCCTGCGCGGCGCCCCCGCCCGGGACGCCCTGGCCGCGATCGACCGTGAATCGGTGAAGACCATCCTCGACCGCGCTTCGCGCGTCTCCGACGTCACGGTCTCCCGCGCGGGTGCCAACCCGCCGTGGGCCGACGAACTCGACTGAGCGCCTCGACCAGTGCCAAGGGCCGCCCCGGATTCCGGGGCGGCCCTCTTGCGTGCGGACCCGCGCCGCTTCGCGGCGCTTCCCGGCTTCCCCCGCGCGGGCCCCGCCCTCGTCATCCGGATCGCCGGGAGGAGGACCGCCGCGATGGGCAGGAGCGATGGGCAGGAGCGATGGGCGCTCAGCGTCCGAGGCGGCGTTCGCGCTGGCCGTACGACCTCAGCGCGCGCAGGAAGTCGACGCGGCGGAAGTCGGGCCAGTAGGCCTCGCAGAAGTAGTACTCCGAATGCACGGACTGCCAGATCATGAAGCCCGAGAGGCGCTGCTCCCCGGAGGTCCGGATCACCAGGTCGGGATCGGGCTGGTCCTTCGTGTAGAGGTGCGCGGTGATGTCCGCATCCGACAGCTCCGCCTCGAGATCCTCCAGGCTTCGGCCCGAGGCGATCGCGTCGGACAGGATGGCGCGGACGGCCTCGGTGATCTCATGGCGACCGCCGTAGCCGACGGCGATGTTCACGCACAGCCCCTGAATGCTCGAGGTCGCCCGCACCGAAGCGCGGATCCTCTCGGCGATCGGGCCGGGCAGCAGACCGAGATCGCCCACGACGGCCAAGCGCCAACGGCCGCGCCTGGCGAGCCGATCCACCGCATCCGCGATGATTCCGAGGAGTTCGTCGAGCTCAGCGGAAGAGCGCGAGAGATTGTCGGTCGACAGCATCCAGAGGGTGACGATCTCGACTCCGAGTTCTTCGGCCCAGCCGAGCACCTCGCTGATCTTGTCGGCCCCCGCGCGGTGCCCCTGCGAGGGCTGCACGCCGAGCGACTTCGCCCAACGGCGGTTCCCGTCGAGGATGACGCCGATATGGCGGGGGATAGACTCGGGCGGCAACTGACGCCGCAGCCGCTTCTCGTAGAGATCGTAGGCGAGATTCCAAGCGGCCACGGCCCCTCCCTTCCGCTCGGCCTTGCCACGCTCGGGCCGAGTCGATTGTCGAGCACGAACGGGCTCGCGCACACAGAGTACCCGCACGGCCCCTCCCGCGGGAGCTCCATCATCGCCCGGATCCCTCGCACACGAACCTACGGTGTAGTAACCTACGGAAACGTAAGTAGCGTTCTCGCCAGGGAGATGAACATGAAGGTCGCTTCACTCCGCCCCATGAAATGGCTCCCCGACCAGCTCATCGCGATCAAGCCGCACCTGCGCGGATGGCTCCACCTCGTCGCCGCCCCGCTCTCGCTCGCCGCATCGATCGTCCTCGTCTGCCTGGCGCCCACGGTCGCCGAGAAATGGGCCTCAGCGGTCTACCTCGCATCCTCGCTCATCCTCTTCGGAGTGTCCGCGACCTACCACCGCTTCTATTGGAAGCCCAACTGGGAGCTCCTCTGGAAGCGCCTCGACCACTCGAACATCTTCCTCCTCATCGCCGGCACCTACACCCCCCTGTCCGTCGCCCTCATCCACGGCCGCGACCAGCTCACCATCCTCCTCACAGTCTGGATCGGAGCCGCCGCCGGCATCCTCATCAACATCTTCTGGCCCGGCGCCCCGCGATGGCTCGCAACCCTCATCTACGTAGCGCTCGGATGGGTGGCCATCGCCTACCTCCCCCAGCTCTGGACCGCGGGCGGGCCCGCCGTCGTCTGGCTCCTCGTCTCCGGCGGCCTCCTCTACACGCTCGGCGCCATCGTCTACGCGACGAAGCGGCCCGACCCCTCACCGACCTGGTTCGGATTCCACGAGCTCTTCCACTCCTTCACAGTCCTCGCATGGGCCTGTCACTGCGTCGCCGTCTACATCGCCGTGCTTGGCTGAGCGCCTTGATACGCTGACCGCCTTGATACACTGCCCCATGCACGCCGGCACCCCTCGGAGCCGGCCCTTTTCTATCGGAGGTACCCCATGGCCGACACCCAGTGGCTCACTCAGGCTCAGTACGACCTGCTCAAGAGCGAACTCGCCGAGCGCATCGAAGTGAAGCGCGCCGAGATCGCCAAGCTCATCGATGCTGCGCGCCAGGAAGGCGACCTCCGCGAGAACGGCGGCTATCACGCCGCGCGCAACGAGCAGTCGATGAACGAGACCCGCATCCAGGCCCTCCAGGCCCTGCTCGAGAACGCCCAGGTGGGCGAGACCCCCGAAGACGACGGGATCGTCGAACCCGGCATGGTCGTGACCGCGCTCGTCGCCGGGCGCGAGCAGACCTTCCTCCTGGGCTCGCGCGACGCGGGCGGAGACCTCGGGGTCCAGGTCTTCTCCTCGACGGCCCCCCTCGGCGCGGCGGTCCTCGGGCACAAGACCGGTGACACGATCACCTACGAAGCCCCCAACGGCCGCGAGATCAAGGTCGAGATCCTCGAGGCCAAGCCCTTCGTCGGCTGAGGTCGAGGCGCCGCAGGCGCCCCCTCGAGCCGCAGCTCCGGCGCGGGCCAGGCGGGACCGGGATGAGCCCGGACTACCGCTCCTTGTCCCCGTCCTCGCCGACCGCCCCGGCACCGTCCTCGGCACGCGGCGAATCAGAAGAAGACGATGCGGACGCCGACTCGCCCTTCGCCGGGCTGCCCGCCCCCTCAGCGGCACCGCCGTCAGGCGAACCCGGGAGGGCCTTGCCCGCGTACGACGCCTTCACGAGGTCATCCAGCATCTCGGGCGGGCCCCCGGGCCGCTGGCGATCCTTCGCCAGTTCGGGCATCGGATCATATCCGTGCAGGTAGAGGAAGGTCGCGTTCAAGAAGGCAGCGATCGGCACGCCGAAGACCGCACCCGGAATGCCCGCAACCGAACCCGCGGCGGCGACGACCAGGAGCACCGCCATCGGATGCAGCGACACCGCATGGGACATGAGGAACGGCTGCAGGATGTTCGACTCGAGCTGCTGAACGGCGAGGATCACGACCAGCATGATGACGCCCGCGGTGACGCCCTGATCGACGAGGGCGACCAGCACGGCGATCGCGCCGGACACCAGGGCGCCCACGATCGGAACGAAGGACGCGAAGAACACGACGACGCTGATCGGCACGACCATCGGCAGTCCCAGGAAGAACGCGCCCAAACCGATACCGGCAGCGTCGATCGCCGCGACCTGGATCTGCGTGCGCACGTACGAGCCCAGGGTCACCCAGCCGCGGATCGCCGATTCGTGCAGGGGCCTGCGCGCAGGCGCGGGGAAGAGACGAACCACCCACAGCCAGATCGTCCTGCCCTCCTTGAGGAAGAAGAAGAGGCAGAAGAGCATGATCAAGGTGGACGACAGGATCGACACGACCGAAGAGGTCACTGAGAGGGCCGAAGTCGCCAGCACCGAGGAGTTCGCCTGGGCCCACTGCGTGATCTCCGCCTGAACAGTCGACAGGCCCTGATTGACCACCGTCATGTCGAGCTTGAGCGGCCCCTTCTCGATCCACTTCATCAGCTCGTCCACACCGGCGCTCGCCTTCGTGAACAGTCGGGGGAGCTGCTGGAAGATCTCATTGCCCGCCTGCGACAGGGCGACGACGACGACCGCGATCATGATGAGCAGGCCGAGAGCGGCCGACAGTGTCCGCGGGAAGCGCCAGCGGCTCGACAGCCATCCGACCAGGGGCTCGAGCAGCACAGCGAGGAGGAGCGCGATCGCCACCGGCATGACGATGACCGACAGGCGCATCGCCCCCCAGATCACGCCGGCCGCCGCCGCCGCGACGACGATCGCGCGCCACGAGAGCGCCGCCGCCACGCGCAGCGACCACGGCACCGCGCCTGCGGCGTCCCGGTCCTGGTCCAGAGGATCGCCCGGCCGGAACTCCATCGGATCCTCCGCGGACTCAGCGGGCCTCTCGCCCACTTGCATCGCAAGGCGCTCGAAGATCTCCGCGAAGCGCCACTTCATGCGGGTGTTGTCGTCACTCATCGGTCATCCTCTTTCCTCATCTCCCATCAAGGCTACCCGAGGCTCGCAGGATCGCCGCGATGAGCGGCCCTCACCCCGCATCGCGCGGCACCGCTGCCCGCGATGCGCGCCCAGAACCGGACGATGCCCGGCTTCGGCAGCGCCGATGATCAGCCTCGGGCGCGCCGATGGGCCAGCCCGTGCGCGCTCAACGGATGAGTGCTTCGATGGGCTCATGGATTCACGCATCTTCGGACTCGGCGGCTCCGCCTCCTTCCTGCCCGCTCCCCCGGCGCTCACGGCCCCGATCGACCATGAACCCGGCGAGGGCGAAGAGGTCCTGTACCTCGCCGCGGGCTGCTTCTGGGGAGTCGATAAGGCCTTCTGGAATGCTCCCGGCGTCGTCGCAACCGCGACCGGCTACATGGGGGGTCACCTCGACAACCCGAGCTACGAGCAGGTCTGCACCTCCACGACCGGCCACGCCGAAACGGTCCGGGTCGTCTATTCGACCGCGCAGACCTCCGCCGCGCAGCTCATCGCGCGCTTCTTCGAGATCCACGACCCGACTCAGGTCGATCGTCAGGGCAACGACCTCGGCCCCCAGTACCGCGGCGCGATCTGGACTTCGACGCCCGAGCAGCTCGACGTGGCCCTTCGCGCCCGCGAGGCCTACCAGGGCGCCCTCGACGCGAAGGGCTTCGGCGCGATCGCGACGCAGGTCGCTCCCGCTGATGAGGCGGGCCCCTTCTGGTACGCCGAGGAGTACCACCAGAAGTACCTCCACAAGAACCCCAACGGCTACGAGTGCCACGCCAGGACCGGAGTGCCCTGCCCGATCGTCTGAGCGCAAGGGCGCGTGCGGGGGGGGCGGGGTCCGACCGATCGGTCGGACCCCGCCCCCCTCTTGTTCAGTCCAGCGGTTCAGCCCTCGTCCCGAGGGCCGCGCGCTCAGGCGACGCCGAGGATGTCGGTGACGAAGACCAGGGTGTCGCCGCCGCCGATCCCCGCCTGGGGGACGCCGCGGGCGCCGTACCCGTACTCCGGCGGGATCGACAGGAGGACGCGCGAACCGACGCGCTGTCCGACCAGACCGTCATCCCACCCCCGGATCACCATGCCGACACCGATCTGGAAGGACAGCGCCTGGCGGCGGTCGTAGGAGTTGTCGAAGACCCCTCCGCCGAAGACCTGACCGAGGTAGTGGCAGTGAATGGTGTCGCCCGGCTCGACGACCTGGCCGTCGCCCTCCTTGAGGATCTCGATGAGGAGCTCGTCGGAGGGCGTGTTCTCAAATGCGAGAGCCGGCTTATCGCCGAATTCTCCTGTGACCGTGATGTTCTCCATGGGTCTCCTCAATGGGTCGATGGGTCGAGGGCTCGGATTCAGTTGTCGCGGAGGATGGCGAGGAGTCGCAGGATCTCGAGGTACATCCACACGACGGTCACGAGGATCCCGAAGGTGCACACCCACGCGTACTTCGCGGGAACGCCCCGCTGCACGCCGACCTTCACCTGGTCGAAGTCCTGAATGAGGCTGAAGGCCCCGATGAGGACGGCGAGCAGGCCGACGGCCAGTCCCAGCGGGACGCCCATGATCGTCATCGAATCGAAGCCGGAGGAGATCACGCCCGTGAAGGTGAGGATCATCGAGAGGATCCTGTACACGAGGATGCCGACGAGGCCGATGAGCGTGAACTTCATGAGCTTCGAGGAATTGCGGACCTTCCCGGACGCGAACAGCGCGAGGGTCACGGTGAACACGGCCGCGGTCGCCAGGAGCGCCTGGATGACGATGCCCGGATAGGTGTTCTCGAAGACGGCGCTCAAACCGCCCAGTGCGAGGCCTTCGAATGCCGCGTAGGCGAGGACGAGGGCAGGGCGGATCGTCTTCGAGAAGGAATTCACCATCGCGAGGACGAATCCGCCGATGACCCCGGCCAGGACGAGCATGAAGCCGACGCCGGGGGCGGTGACGACGGCCGTCCAGGAGACCAGCGCGCCGACCAGGAGGACGGCGAGCGAGATCCCGGACTTCACGATGACGTCGTCATAGGTCATCCGACCGCGATCGACGGCGTCGGCCGCCGGGGAGGCGAAGGTCTGCTCCATGTGGGGGAAGGCGTCGTCGGCCGTCGACTGGCCCTGGTAGCCACCCGTCGCACCCGGGTAAGAGCCCGGGGCGTTCCAAGTCTGTGCGGGCGCCGAGGATGATCCGGCCTGATCCGGATACGTCGAAGCGGGGGCGGACGCGGAATGCCCTCCCGGCGTGTAGCCGGGCATGGTCGGGTATCCGTTGGGCGTGAAACGCTGCGTCGCCCATTCTTTTTCAAGCTTGCTGAAGACGGGGTTGGACACGGGGTCTCCTCATTTCGTTGTCGATACCTGATCTATTGTCCCATGCGCCATCGGCCTCGGCTCGGCGAGAATCAGCCGCGCGCCGCGCCCCGGCGCCTGCTGCGCCGCAGGATCCTCTTCGGGTGCGAAGCCGCATCGCCGCGCGCCTTGACCCGCAGGCGGGCCTTCAGTGCGAGGGCCGCCAGGATCGCCGAGGCGAAGGTCCCCAGGATGACGCCGAAACGGGCGTGGAAGACCGCGACCTCGTCGGTGAAGGCCAAGCCGCCGATGAGCATCGCCACGGTGAAACCGATGCCCGCGAGCAGTGCCATCGCCGCAACGTCCGGCAGATCCACTCCGTGACCGAGTCGCAGCTTCGTCAAGCGCGTGAGGATCGCGACCGAGCCCCAGATGCCCGCCAGTTTGCCCAGGGGCAGTGCGATCGCGATGCCGAAGGTCACCGGATCCGACAGGGCTCCGAGAACACCGCCCTCGGCCCCCAGCACCGGAACGCCGGCGGCGAAGAAAGCGAAGACCGGCAGGGCGAGGCCCGCCGACCAGGGCCCCACCGCATGGGCGAAGTCGTGGGTCATCTGCCCTGCGCGCGTGCGCTTGGCCGGGACCACCAGGCCCAGGGCGACGCCCGCGATCGTCGCGTGCACCCCCGAGTTCGCCATGAGCGCCCACGCCGCGACGCCGAGCGGGATGAGCAGCCAGGGGCTGCGCACGCTCCGTCGGGTCGCGAGGGCGAAAACGGCGATGACCAGGAGGGACGCGCCGAGGGCGAGGAAGTTCAAGCCGGACGAGAAGAACACGGCGATGACGATGATCGCCAACAGGTCATCGACCACCGCGAGCGTCAACAAGAAGGTGCGGGCCGCCGGCGGCAGCCCTTTGCCGAAGATCGACAGGATCGCGACCGCGAAAGCGATGTCGGTGGCCGTCGGAACGGCCCAGCCGCTCCACGCCGAGGAGCCGAAGGCGGCCTGAATGGCCGTGTAGACGAGCGCAGGCCCGACCATGCCGAAGGCCGCGGCGATCATCGGCAGCGCGGCTTCCTTCATGTCCCGCAGGGCTCCCGTCACGAACTCCGTCTTCAGTTCCAGACCGACGACGAAGAAGAAGATCGTGAGCAGCCCGTCGGCGGCCCACTCGTGCACCGACAGGTCCAGGCCGATCGCGGAAGGCCCGAAATGGGCGTGAGAGAGGGTCTCGTAGGCGTGAGCCAGGGGCGAATTCGAGACCAGGAGGGCGATCATCGCGATCGCGATGACGAGGAGTCCCGCCCGCGTCTCATCGGCGAGGAAGGCGAGAAGATGATCCCGAGCCCTTCCGATCGAGGATGCCGCAGCCCCCCTCTTCCGCGGGGCGGGTGATGAGGCGTGCACGGGCTTCCCGTGGTCGTTCGCGGGGCTCATATCGAAGAGATCCTTCCGTTCGCGGCTCGGACCAGTCTAACGGGAAGGGGCGGGAGGGGCCCGGGAGGCCCTCGAGAGGAGGCGCCCCGGGCCGAGGCGAACGCCTCTCGAACGGCGGGAGCGACGAGGGGGCAGTCGGGCCGGCAGGACCGCTGAGGCCGGCACTGCCGACGAGACAGGCGATGCCGGCGATGCCGGCGGGAGCGGCGAAGGGCTACAGTGGGGGCCCGTGCGCGGTCGATCCGGCCCGCCGCCCCCGTAGCCCAACGGCAGAGGCATCCGACTTAAAATCGGCTCAGTGTCGGTTCGAATCCGACCGGGGGCACTTGAGGACGCGACCGGACGATCGGCGCGCGCCCGAACGGGCTCCGAGCGAGCCTCGGGCAGCGGTTACCGCCGGCATCGGGCGCCGTGCGGACCCGATGAGCCCCGCCCGGCCCGCCCGGGTCAGACGCGATCGGCGGCGATCGACATGGCGATGCCGTCGAGGATGTCGTGCTCCGAGGTGCAGGCGCTCGTGATCCGCGTGCCGCGCGTCGCGGCGCGCTCGACCACGCGGTGCACGATCCTCGACCAGATCAGGGCCCCGGCGGCGATGACGTCTTGACGGCCGTCGGGCATGAATCCGAGGGCGGCCTTCACCGCGACCGGCTGATCGATCATGAAGCGCACGGCCTCGTCGATCTGGGCCAGGTCGAGACGCGCCCCGTGGATCTTCTCGGGCTGGTACGTCGACAATCCGAGGGCCTGCGCCGTCAGGGTCGTCACCGTACCGGCGACGCCGACGAGGGTCGCCACACGGTCCAGATCGACCACCCTTTCGGCGTTGTCGAGCTGCTCATCGATCCAGGCGGCGGCTCGCTCCTCCTCTTCGGCGGGGATCCCCTGCTCGGGGGGGCACCGGGCGAAGAATTTCTCGGTCACGCGCACGGCCCCCATGTCGACCGAGATCGCCTGACGCACCTTCGAGTCGCCGAGGACCAGCTCCGTCGAACCGCCGCCGATGTCCACGACGAGCATCGGGACGGGCTCGCCCGCCCCCAGCGCCGACACGGCGCCGGAGAAGGACAGCGCGGCCTCCTCGGTGCCCTCGACGACCTCGGGCTCGATGCCGAGCACGGCGCGAACGGCATCGACGAACTCCTGGCGGTTCTTAGCGTCCCTCGTCGCCGAGGTCGCCACGAAACGCACCGCGGTGGCGCCCAGACGATGGATCATGCGCTCGTACTCGACGACGGCATCGATCGTCCGATCGATCGCGGCCGGGTCGAGGCGCCCGCTCCGATCGACCCCCTGCCCGAGGCGGACGATGCGCATCTGGCGGGTGAGGTCCGTGAGCCCGAGGGACCCGTCCTCCCGCCTATGCGCGTCCGCGACGAGGAGTCGGATGGAGTTCGTTCCGCAATCGATGCCAGCTACACGAGTCACCGGAAGATTCTCCCACACGCCGGCAGTCGGCAGTTCAGCACGAACAGCGCGCCCTGCTCCACATTCCGCGTTCCTCCATCACTTCCAGGGCCCGATCCGCGATGGGATTCACTCCGGGGCCCGCCGCAAGCGCGTGACCGACGAGGGCGTGCAGGCACTTCACGCGCTCAGGCATTCCGCCCGCGGACACCCCCGCGATCTCTTCGACCTCGCCGAGGAGATCCCGGCGCGCGATGTAGTCGTGATGCGCCTGCGCATACCGCGCCCGCACCCCCTCGTCCTCGGCGAGCAGGGCGTTGTACTCCTCCATGACGTGCTCGGCCTCCAGCGTCGAACACGCCTTCACGATCGGGGGGCAGGTCAGGTAGAAGGTCGTCGGGAAGGGGCTGCCGTCCTCCAGGCGCGGAGCCGTCATCACGACGGTCGGACGACCGCAGACGCAGCGCGCGGCGATCCCCACGACGCCCCTCGGCACTCGGCCGAGCTGTTCGCGCAGGACCTCGAGGTCCTCTTCCGTTGCCGGATCGACGGGAGCGGTGCTCACTGGAGCCTCCTTCGCTTCGAGCAGCCCGGTTCAACGAGGCCTGACCCTTGCTGCGACGTGAGTGCGGACTACCCCGATCCGTCCGACTGACCCGCATCCGCACCCGGAACGGGGGTCGACTCGCGCGGCGAATCGGCTTCTTTGAGGAGGATACCGACCACCTGCACCCACGGGCGAGTCGGCCCCTGCGCCTGCGCCGCCGCGATCTGGGCCTCGTCCTGATAGTCCTCGCCCGGATCGACGACTGTGAACTGGGTTTCGCCCGGCTTCACGTACCCCAGCCGTTCACGGGCCTGGGAGGCGATGTAGTCCGGGTTCTGCCACAGGTCGAGCTCCTGCTTCATCTCGTCATTGCGCTCCTGGGCCGCCTGCACGCGCGCCGTGATGTCGCGCAGTTCTTGCTCCTGGCGCCACCATGCGTACAGGTTCGGAACGAGGAGGACGGCGAGGACGCCCGCGAGGAGTATCACCGACAGGAGGCGCGTCGAGATCTCCAGGCCGCCGACCACGAAGGTGCGCCCATCGCGGACCCGCGACGCGCGCCCCTGCTCACGCGCCGAGTCCCGGCGCTCCCTCTGATCCCGATTCTTCGGCTGGCGCGGCCCGGTCGTCGCACGCGCGCGCGTCTGGCGGGCACGGCGATTCGAGGCGAAGGAACGGCTGGACGAGGGCGTGCGGCCCGAAGCGGCCGAGCGCTTCGACGATGACGACTCCGCATTTCCCGCGGGCTCCCCGCCCGAGGCACGAGCGCCGCCGGACAAGCCCCCGCGCCGCGACGAAGCGGTGCGCCCGGCCGCAGCGGGTCGAGCATTGTCGCTCTGACCCGCGGGTCGTCTCGGGGCGTGCGGACGCCCGTTGCGCGGTGAAGAAGCCATGGGACCATGGTGCCCCACGCGCGCCCTCGCGTCGCATCGGAGCCCCGGCGCGCCCCGAGCAGTCGCGAGGCGCACACGCACGGGCCCGGGGTCCGGGCCGCTCCCGCTTCACCGGGTCGGGCGGTCGGCGCGCGGCCCCGCCGCGCCCCCGGGCGGAAAGGGCCGGAGCCCCGGACCGTGATGGTCCGGGGCTCCGGGTTGCGTCAGGCGGAGGCGTCCCGCCCCGCGTCTCAGAAGGAGAAGCGCGGGAAGGAGGAACGACCCGCGTAGACCGCGGCATCGCCGAGCTCCTCCTCGATGCGGAGGAGCTGGTTGTACTTCGCGACGCGCTCGGAACGGGCCGGGGCGCCGGTCTTGATCTGGCCGGAGTTGGTCGCGACCGCGAGGTCGGCGATCGTCGTGTCTTCGGTCTCGCCGGAGCGGTGCGAGGTCATCGAACGGTAGCCGTTGCGGTGCGCCTCTTCGACGGCGTCGAGGGTCTCGGTGAGCGAACCGATCTGATTCACCTTCACGAGGAGGGCGTTCGCGGCGCCGAGCTCGATGCCCTTGCGCAGGCGGGCCGGGTTGGTGACGAAGAGGTCGTCGCCGACGAGCTGGACGCGGCCGCCGATCTTCGCGGTGAGCGACTTCCAGGCGTCCCATTCGTCCTCGGAGAGCGGGTCCTCGATGGAGACGAGCGGGTAGTTCGAGATGAGCTTCTCGTAGTAGTCGACCATGTACTCGGTCGGGCGGCCCTCGCCCTCGAACTGGTAGAGGCCGTCCTTGAAGAACTCGGTCGAGGCGACGTCGAGCGCGAGCGCGACATCCTGGCCGGGCTTGAAGCCGGCCTTCTCGATGGCCTCGATGATGAGGTCGAGCGCAGCGGCGTTCGAATCGAGGTTCGGGGCGAAGCCGCCCTCGTCGCCCAGGCCGGTGGAGAGGCCGCGATCCTTGATGACGGCCTTGAGGGTGTGGTACACCTCGGCGCCCCAGCGGAGCGCATCGCGGAAGGTCGGCGCGCCGAGGGGGGCGATCATGAACTCCTGGATGTCGACGTTGGTGTCCGCGTGGGAGCCGCCGTTGAGGATGTTCATCATCGGGACCGGAAGGATGTGCGCGTTCGGTCCGCCGAGGTAGTGGTAGAGCGGGAGGCCGGCCGAGTCGGCGGCGGCGCGCGCGACGGCGAGGGAGACGCCGAGGATGGCGTTCGCGCCGAGGCGGCCCTTGTTGTCGGTGCCGTCGAGGTCGATCATGGCCTGATCGATGGCGCGCTGGTCCGAGGCGTCCTCGTCGATGAGCTCGGGGGCGATGACGTCGGTCACCGCGTCGACGGCGTCCTGGACGCCCTTGCCGAGGTAGCGGCCCTTGTCGCCGTCACGGCGCTCAACGGCCTCGAAGGCGCCGGTGGAAGCGCCGGAGGGAACGGATGCACGCGAGAGGGTGCCGTCCTCGAGCATGACCTCGACCTCAACGGTCGGGTTACCGCGCGAGTCGAGAATCTCGCGAGCTCCAATTGCCTCAATCCTTGCCACGTCATTCTCCAATCGATCAATTTCGTGGACCTTGGTCGCTCCCAACGATAGTGCGTCGGCGGCGCGAGTCCTAGCCCAACTGCGAATCCTTGCAGCCCTTCAGCCGAGGGGCGCACAGGGATCCGCTCAGGCGCGACATTGGTCCCGGATGGGCCCCGGGCCGGTGGAGTGATGCATCACAGCCGCCCGATCGTCCTCGTCGACGAGGGCGGGGCGGATCCTTCGAACCCGGCGCCCGCCGGGCCACGCCTACTGGGGGAGGACGCCCTCGGCGCCTTCGGCGGCCGCGAGGTCCGACAGTTCGACGACATCGCCGAACCTGGGCGGAACAGCGGTCCCATCGGGCAGGGCGCTCCCGTAGCGCGGATTGATCTCGACCTGCTGGGAGGCGGCGATCTCCTGGAACTTCTGCTGAGCCTCCGCGACGGTCTGCTCATCGAGGGCGCCGATCTGCGAATTGATGACCGTGTAGCGCAGGATCTCGGTCAGCACCTTGCCGATCCCGTCCTCGGGGGCCACGACCTTGCCGGAGGCCACGAGGCCGTCGAGGTGGGCCTGGACCTCTTCATCTCCCGCTGCGAGATCGAGCTCGTCGGCGAGCTCGGTGAGCTTGAGGGCATTGGGGACCATACGGACCACCGTCGAGCGGTCGAGGGTCTTACCGGTGAGCGCCGCGTAGTCCTCGACTCCGCGGGTGATGTCCGCTTCCGAGTAGGCGACCCCGTTGACACTGACTGCGGTGCCGGGCTGGGCGGTGCAGGCCCCCAGTCCGAGCACGCCGATCGACGCGGCGGCGATCAATGCCGCGGTCTTGACTCTCACAACCATGTCCTTCCTGACGGTGGCCCCGCTTGACCGCGGCCAGTGTAGACCAGACGGCTGTGAATCCTCGAAGACCTCACCGACACCCGCTCAACACTCGTCTCCCCTCACGCCCCGCCAGCGGCATCCGCACCTCGACCATCCGAATTGAGAGGTTTCGAAACCAAATCGAAACCGAGGAAGGTGTCGACCGTCACAAGCGAAGACGATAGCCTCTCCTCCGTCGGAGACACCGACGCATCCGCCACGTACTTAAACGGGAGGTTCAGCAATGAGGACACTGAAGTCCCGCTCGCAAGGGCTTCGCGCCTGGTGGGAAGGGTGATCCTTCAATTCCCGGTGGATGCGGGCGGAGTCGGAGGAGGGACTGACTCGTGAAACAACCGTTTGCAGTCGCGGTCTCAGCACTCTGCTTGGCGACGGTCCTCGGGGCGTGTTCTTCACCGGAGACCCACTCGCCTCCCCTCACCCGCTACAGCCCCGAATCATCAGAATCAAGCGGGGCTTCAGCCTCAATGGGCGAGGCAGAAGATGTCGATTTGTCCGTTTTCGACTCGGCGGGAAGCCTTCCGCCCGCCGCGAACGACAATGAATTCAATCGGCAGGTGACGGAGTGGAACACCGCATTCGCCTCCTGCCTCAACGACCGCGGGTGGACCGAGATCGCAGTCACCGCCCCCGACACGCCGAATGTCGCCCTCGACCTCGCCGGGATCGACGGCCAATTCTCCGCCTTCAACGCTGATGCCAGAGAATGCGCGCATGCCGTGGGGCCCAGCCCGACGAGCCCGCCGCTGACAGCGGAATACGCAGCGGCGAAGTACGCCGACCGATTGCGGCTGAAGACCTGCTTGGAAGCCGAGGACTACGCGATCTCGGACCCGCCGACGCAGGAATCCTTCACTGATGACCTTCTCAACGGGCGCCCGACCTGGGACCCCCTCCGGGATGTCGGCGAAGGACATTCGGGCGGCGAATACCGGTCCTTCGAAGAGCTGTACGGCATCTGCCCGTGGGAGTGAGCATGTCCGCCGTCCGCCGTCTCCCCCGTTTTCTCGCCGCCGGGCTCGCCCTCCTGTGCTTCGGAGCGCTCGGCGGGTGGTCGCTGCACGTCCTCCTCGCTCCCCCGACTCCGAGCGAAACGCCCTCCCCCTATGCGATCGTCACCGCAGAGACGGGGACACTCGGCCGCATGCTCACCCTCAACGCCTCGGCTGAGCGAACAAGCGGGACGACCCTGCCGACCCAGCTCGAAGGCACGCTGACCTCGCTCGACGCAGCCGAGGGGGAGCCCAAGCAGATCGGCGACCTCCTCTACACGGTCGACATGAACCCCGTCGTCCTCGCTCACGGCGAGGTCCCCGCCTACAGGGAACTCGCCGAGGGGATGAGGGGCCCCGACGTCGCTCAGCTCCAAGGATTCCTCAATACGATCGGCGGCTACGGCCTCGCCGAGGACGGGAACTTCGGAGCGCAGACGAGGAATGCCGTTCTCGACTGGAACATGGGGCTCGGCTTCGCAAACGAGGCGAGCGTCCCCCTCGGGCGCCTCCTCTTCACCTCGCATGTGCCGACGGCCCTGACTTGGGCGGAAGGCGTCGATATCGGAATGCCCGTCCGCGTCGGAGACGCGATCGCGAAGACGCTCCAATCCGAGCCGCGCTTCACGATGACGATCCCGAGCGGGCAGCTCTCCATCATCTCCGCGGGAATGCCCGCCTCAATCGCGATGGGATCGAGCATCTGGGCCGCACGCATCGGTCCGATCACGATCGACGAGGAAACCTCAGAGGCGAAAGCCCAGCTCGTCCCCGTCGAAGGCGCGGATTCGATCTGCGGCGACGAATGCGCACTCATCGGGGTCGAAGGCGCGAAAGGACTCCCGACGTCGATCACCGTCGTCCCCGAGATCACCGGCGTGATCGTGCCGACTGCGGCTCTTCGCGTCGACGCCGACGCGAAGACGGTGCTCATCTCCGAGGACGGGACCCTGCTCCCCGTCGAGGTCCTCACAAGCACGCAGGGCCGATCCGTCGTCTCCGGGATCGACGAGGGCACTCGCGTGAGGGTTCTCGCCGACGAAGGAGGCGCGGCTTCGCCCGGCGACGAACCCGCGTCTGACGATTCCTCCTCATCGGCGCGGTGAGAACGATGCCGCTCCTTGAAGCGCGGAGGGTCGCCTTCGCCTACCCGCGCACCCCGGCTCCCGTCGTCGACGCGTGGTCCGATTCCTTCGAATCCGGCTCGCTCACCGCGATCACAGGAGGCTCCGGGACGGGCAAGTCGACGAGGCTCTTCCTCCTCGCGACCCTCCTGCGCCCGGATTCCGGCGAGATCGTCTTCGAGGGGACGAGGATCGACGCGCTCACAGACTCCGCCCGTTCGCGCTTCCGCGCGGAGAGATGCGGATTCATCTTCCAGGACGCCGCGCTCGACCCGACGCGTTCCGTCCTCGACAACATCACGGAATCCGCTCTCTACCGCGGACAGTCCCGTCGCGAGGCCGAAACACGCGCCCGAGAACTCCTTGACGCCGTCGGACTCGATCTTCCGGCGCATCGGCGCCCCGGAGAGCTTTCGGGCGGGCAGGCGCAGAGGATCGCACTGTGCCGCGCACTCGTGAGTGATCCGACTGTGATCTTCGCCGACGAGCCGACGGGCAACCTCGACTCCCGCACGGGCGGACTCGTCATGGAGATCCTCGCCGAGAGGGCCCGCGAAGGAGCGCTCGTCATCGTCGTCACCCACGATGCGCCGATCGCCGCCCTCGCCGATCGGCGCATCGATATCGGGGAGGGCGAATGACCTCCCCGCTCCCCCTGCTGAGAGAGATCCGCGCGAGTGCGCTCGCCCAGCGCCTTGCCTCCCTCGTCGTCGGACTCATCATGGCGATCGCCACGGCTTCAGTCATCGCGACCGCCGGCTACGCCGCGGGACGCCAGCAGCAGATCCTCTCGACGATCGACGACATGGGCACGCGATCCCTCACCATCCGCACCGCCCAATCCGACTCCCCGCTCACGTTAGGACTCGCAAACGCACTCGCCGGATACGACATCGTCGCTCAGACCACGGCCTTCTCCGAGGTCTTCGACGTGTCGGCCCGCACCGACTCCGGGGCGCCTCGTGTCAGCGCACGGCGCGTCTACGGGCGTTGGGCGACCGAACGAGAGGATCGGCTCGACAAGTCCCATCCGCCCGTCCCCGTCAGGGCGATCGCCTCTCCCGGCGTCCTCGACCGACTCGGACTCGCACCCTCGGGCGGAGCGGTGCGCACCATCGATGACGGCCCGGAATTCCAAGTCGTCGCAGAAGAAGCACTCCCGGAGTTCCTCGACGACTACGTCCCGACGATCCTCATCCCGACTCGCGCCGATCCCACCACACCGGTCGCATCGATCCTCATCGTCGCGGACTCCGCAGCGAATCTCCCCTTCGTTGAACGACTCGTCATCGATCATCTGTCGGGGATCCCCTCCTCGACCTACACCCTCGCTTCTTCGCAGCAGTTCGCCGCGCTTCGCACCGCCCTCGACGGTTCGCTCACTTCTTCGAACCGGACTCTCATCCTCGCGACGCTCACGATCGCAGCAGTCTCAGCGATGATCGTCGTCTGGGGGACGGTCCTCATGCGCCGCAAGGACTTCGGGCGCCGACGAGCCCTCGGGGCGACACGGACGACCATCCTCGTCCTCACCATCGGCCAGGTCGCACTCGCCTCCATCGTCGGAGCATTCCTCGGCACGGGAGCAGGGCTCGTCCTGCTCCTCGCACGCGGCGCGCCCCTTCCCGGAGGAGCCTTCGTCTGCGCAGGCGCCTCGGCCCTCGTCCTCAGCTCCTGCACCTTGGCGGTCCTCCCTGCGGCGTGGGCGTCTGCCCGCGATCCCCTCCACGAACTGCGAGTGCCCTAGCACGAAGCAGAACCGGGAATCGAGCTCCCGGCACGCAGCCGCGCTACCGCTCAAAAGGCGTGAGCACCTTGGTGACGAGGACCTCGAGCCATTCGAGGAAGGACTCGTCCGTGAGCGGATCGCCGCCCATGCGCTTGGTCATCGGCACGGGCACGAGGAGCTGACGGACCGCCGCCTTGATGACGGTGCCGGGATGCAGCCGTTTGAGCCGCAGGACCTGCGATTCGCGCAGTTCGATCGGATTCACGCGCAGGTACTTCCCCTGGAGGACCGCTTCCTCCAGTCCGCGCGACCGCAGGAGCTCCCTCATCCTCGCGACCGCGAAGAGCAACTCGACCTGACGCGGGATCGGACCGTAACGGTCGGCGAGCTCGTCGCGCAGATCAGCCTCCTGCTCGGCGGTGGCCACGGCCGCGATCTTCCCGTACACCTCCAGGCGCAGACGCTCCCCCGGCACGTAGGACTCGGGGATATGGGCGTCGACCGGGATGTCCAGCCTCAGGGCGGGCTTGACCTCGGGGACCTCGCCCTTGAACATGGCGACCGCGTCGGCGACCATCCGCACGTACAGGTCGAAGCCCACGCCCTCGATGTGCCCCGACTGGGCGCCGCCCAGCAGGTTGCCCGCACCCCGGATCTCCAAGTCCTTCTGCGCGACCGCGAGCCCCGCGCCCAGATCCGTATTCGCCGCGATCGTCTTCAAGCGCTCGTGCGCGGTCTCCGTGAGCGTCTTATCGCCCGGGTAGAAGAAGTAGGCGTAGGCGCGCTCGCGCCCTCGGCCCACGCGGCCCCGCAACTGGTGGAGCTGGGAGAGGCCGAAGACGTCCGCCCGGTCCACGATCAGCGTGTTCGCGTTCGAGATGTCCAGGCCCGTCTCCACGATCGTCGTGCAGACGAGGACGTCGAACTCGTGATTCCAGAAATCGACGATCACCTCCTCGAGCTGGTGCTCGGAGAGCTTGCCGTGCGCGACGCGGATCCTCGCCTCGGGGACGAGCTCCTGAACATGGGCGGCCACCGAAGTGATCGAATCGACCCGGTTGTGAACGAAGAAGACCTGGCCGTCTCGCAGGAGCTCGCGCCGGATCGCAGCGCTCACCTGCTGATCCGTATAGGAGCCGACGAAAGTGAGGACGGGCTGGCGCTCCTCCGGCGGCGTCTGGAGGATCGACATCTCGCGGATGCCCGACACCGCCATCTCCAGCGTGCGCGGGATCGGCGTCGCCGACATCGACAAGACGTCGACGTCCGTGCGCAGCGCCTTGAGGGTCTCCTTGTGCTCGACGCCGAAGCGCTGCTCCTCGTCGATGACGACGAGCCCGAGGTTCTTGAAGGACACGGTCCCGGTGAGCAGGGAGTGCGTGCCGATGACGAGGTCGATCTTGCCCGAAGCCAGGCCCGCCTTCACCTCCTCGGCCTCCTTCGCGCTCGAGAAGCGCGACAGGGACGCGATCGAAACGGGGAACCCGGCGTAGCGCTCCGTGAAGGTCTCGACATGCTGCTGGACGAGCAGGGTCGTCGGCACGAGGAGCGCCACCTGCGCCCCGTCCTGGATCGCCTTGAAAGCCGCCCGGACCGCGATCTCCGTCTTGCCGTAGCCCACATCGCCGGTGAGAAGACGATCCATCGGGACCGACTTCTCCATATCCGCCTTGACCTCATCGATCGTCACCAACTGGTCCGGTGTCTCCACGTAGGGGAAGGCGTCCTCGAGCTCGCGCTGCCAGGGCGTGTCCGGCCCGAATGCGCGGCCCTTGGTCGCCTGCCGGGCGGCGTAGAGGCGGATGAGCTCCTTGGCGACCTCGTTCACCGCCTTCTTCGCGCGCGCCTTCGTCTTCGCCCACTCGGCGCCGCCCATCTTCGTCAGCGCCGGCTGATCCGAACCCGTGTACTTCGAGATCTGGTCGAGGGAATCGGTCGGCACGTAGAGGCGGTCGCCCGGCTGCCCGCGCTTCGAGGGCGCGTACTCCAAGACGAGGTAGTCGCGGGTCACGGCCGAGTCGGCGCGCCCCACGGTCCGGGACACGAGCTCGACGAAACGGCCGATGCCGTGCTGATCGTGAACGATGTAGTCGCCCGGGTGCAGGGCCAGCGGGTCGATGCCCTTCTTGCGGCGCGAGGGCATCTTGCGCATGTCGCGCGTCGAGGCCCCCGCACGCCCGGTGAGATCGGACTCCGTGAGGATCGCGAGCTTGAGCTCGGGGGCGACGAAACCCGCTTCGGCCTGCGCAGTCGTGACGAGGATCGATCCCGCTTCGGGCGTTTGCCCGAGGTCTTCGACGAAGGCGGCGTGCAGGCCCGATTCGGCGAGGATCGTCCGAATGCGCTTCGCGGGCCCGGGCCCCTCCGTCGCGACGACGATCGTCCAGCGCGCATCCGCGAGGGCCTTGAGGTCGTGGCACGCCGCGGCGAAATCACCCCGGTAGGGGCGCACCTCGCGCATCCCCATGCGCATGAGCGTCGGCGATACGACGCTCGCCCGGGGCCCCGAGGGCGAAGCCCCGTCCTCGACGGACTCGTGCGCGTCCTCATCGATTCCGGCCAGTTCGGCCGGGGGCAGTTCCGTGAGCTCCCACCAGGGGCGGCCGCCCTCGGCGATCAGATCGTCGAGGTGGAGGAAGGAGGCGGCCGAGGCCTGAAGCGGGGTCGCTCCCCCGCCCGCGGCGACGGACCACGCCGCGGCGAGGAACTCCTCGGTCGTGGCCACGAGGTCGGCGGCGCGCGCACGGATGCGCTCCGGATCCGCGGCGAGGATCGGCGAATCCTTCGGAACGAGGTCGACGAGCCGCTCCATGCCCGAAGCGAGCAGCGGCGCGAGGGACTCGATTCCGGGCGCCGCGATGCCCTCGCTCGCCAGGGACAGCATCTCCGCCGCCCCGGGCAGGTCATCGGTGAGGTCGCGGGCGCGGGCGCGCACGGCGTCGGTGAGGAGCAGTTCGCGGCAGGCCGGGGCCCACAGCCCCTCCTCGAGGAGGCTGAGCGTGCGCTGGTCCTGCACGGAGAAGGCGCGGATCTCATCCACCTCGTCGTCCCACAGCTCCACGCGCACCGGGTGGGCCTCCTGCGGCGGGAAGACGTCGAGGATCCCTCCGCGCACGGACAGCTGCCCCCTCGATTCGACCATGTCGACCCGCTCATAGCCGAGGGCGGCCAGCCGGTGCGCGAGATCCTCGAGGTCGACGCGGTCCCCGGGATGCACACGCACGGGTTCGAGCTCTCCGAGCCCGCAGATCACCGGCTGGAGGAAGGCCCTGATCGGAACGACCAGGACCGAGATCGGACCCGCATGCTTGTCGCCTTCAACGGGGTGCGCCAGCCTGCGCAGGACCGCGATCCTGCGGGCCATGGTGTCGACCTGGGGCGAAAGGCGCTCGTGCGGCAGGGTCTCCCAGGCGGGCATCATCTCGACGCCGTCGATCCACGAGCGCAGGGCGTTCGTCAGACGCTCCGCATCGCGCCCCGTCGCCGTGAGGACGAGCGCGGGCCTCGCCTGCGCGCTGCGCGCGAGCGCGGCGATCGCGGGCGGGCGCGCCCCCTTGGGCATGACGAGGACCCCGGAGCGCCCCGAGGCGAGCGAGCCCGTCGCCCGGTCCAAGGCGGTGTCGGATTCGATGAGGCGGGCGAGTCCCGTGAGGATCATGATTCAGCGCCCCGAGTTCTTCGAGTGCAGGGCCTGCTGGGTCTGCGGGAAACCGCGGATGAGGACGTCCTCGACGACGTCGGCGGCCTCCTCGAAGGTCACGTCCCATTCGGGGCGCTCCTTCGCGGAGATCCTCGCCAGGACGTAGTCGGCCGGGTCCTGGCGGCCCGGCGGGCGCCCAATGCCGATACGCAGCCTGTGGTAGTCCTTCGTCCCGAGGACCTGCGAGATCGACTTGAGGCCGTTGTGGCCGCCCTCGCCGCCGCCGCGCTTGAGACGCAGTTCGTGCGCCGGCAGGTCGAGGTCGTCATGGACGACGAGGAGGTTCTCCGGGCCGATCTTGAGGAAGCTCATGAGGCGCCCCACCGGCCCGCCGCTCGTGTTCATGTACGACTCGCAGATCGCGAGGACCGCCCTCGGGCCCGGGAGGCCGCCGGGGAGCATCCCGAGGCGGACGTCGGCCGTTCGCGTGCCCGTGCGGTGGCGTGTGAACTGCGCCGAGGCGCGCCCGAGCAGCACATCGAGGGTGAGGTGACCGACGTTGTGCCGGGTCTGAGCGTATTCGGCGCCCGGGTTTCCGAGGCCCACGACGAGCCAGGGGGTCTGCGCATTCATACGCCCGATTCTGCCACCCGCATCGCCCTCGTTCCCCATCGGAGCGGGCGGGAAAGGTCACGCCCGCATCCCCTCGACGCGCATAAGTGATGCTTTCGACGGGGGCGGGCAGTGCTCCCGGCGGAGGGAGGCAGCGCCTCAGGCCTCCCGGCCCGCGGGGCCCTCGGGCACGGCGATCATGAAATGGGGCTCGGTGAAGCCCGCCCGCTCGAAGGCCCCGGCAACCGCTTCGGCGACCCGCGTTCCGCTCCCCGCATCGACGAGGGCGATCGCGCTCCCGCCGAAACCGCCGCCCGTCATCCGGGCGCCATGAGCCCCGGCCGCGAGCGCCGCTTCGACCGCGACGTCGAGTTCCGGACAGGTCACCTCGTAGTCATCGCGCAGCGACTCGTGGGAGTCCGTGAGCAGGGCTCCGGCCACGCCGAGGCGCTCGCCCTCGAGCGGCCCCTCCTTGAGGATCTCGACGAAGGCGCCCGTCCTCGCGATCTCGGAGACGACGTGGCGCACCCGCATCCGCAGGCGCTCCTCCTCCAAGGAGCCGAGGGCCGAATCGAGGTCGGAAACCTCGACGAGCAGGTCCACCCCGAGGATCCGCGCCGCCTCCTCGCAGTCGGCCCGCCGGGCCGCGTACTGGCCGTCGTTGAGGGAGTGCTTCGCCCGCGTGTCGATGACGAGGAGTTCCAGATCCTGCGCGGCCAGGTCGAAGGGGATGAGCGCGGTCGACATGTCGCGGCAGTCGAGCTCGAGGGCGTGCCCTCCCGCGCAGCGCAGCGAAGCCGTCTGATCGAGCCCGCCGGTGTTCGCGCCCGCGATCTCGTTCTCGGCGCGCCTGCACGCGTCGACGAGGATCTTGCGCCCCTCCTCGTTCGGCGCATCGGCGCCGCCGGCGAGTCCGAGCCCCGCGAGTTCGTCGAGGGCGACGGCCATCGAGCATTCGAGCGCGGCCGAGGAGGAGAGCCCCCCTCCCCTGGGCACGCAGTTCCACAGGGCGACGTCGAATCCGGGCAGGGGCCCGTATCCGGCCTGTTCGAGGGCCCAAGCGACCCCGACGAGGTAGGCCGCCCAATTCCTCACCTCGCCCTCGGACCCCCGGGGGGCGACACGATCGAGGTCGAGGACGTCGACCGCGTCGGCCGTCTGCGGCGAGACGAGGCGGACGAGCCGATCATCGCGAAGAGCGACGGCGACGTAGGCGCGGTGCGGGAGCGCGATCGGGAGGCAGGGCCCGCCGTTGTAGTCGACGTGCTCGCCGATGACGTTCACGCGGCCCGGAGCCGACCAGACCCCCGCGGGCTCGGCCCCGAAGGTCTGAACGAACAGTGCCCGCGCCTGAGCGGCGCCTTCCTCACGGGAAGCGGCCTCATTCCAGGTCACCACTTCACCACACCTCCTTCGGTCGAGCGGCGCCGCGAAGCTTCGCACTCGCCATTCCGGCTCATGAGCGCGGACGCCGCCTACGATAGTAGTGCAGGCCCGCCGCAGCGCGGGCCGGACCCAACCGGCCGACCCGAAGGCGAGTATGTTCCTCCCGCAGCGTTCCCCCGATCAGGACTGGCTCGGAGTCGTCATCGCCATCCCCGAACCCTGGGTCACCCAGCTCACCGATCTGCGACTCGGCCTCGGCGACCTTCAAGGATCCCGGGTCCCCGCGCACATCACGATCCTGCCGCCGACGCCCTTCCCGACCGAGAAGCGCGCAGAAGTGATCCGTCACCTCCGCGAGGTCGCGAAGCACCACCGCCCCTTCCGCATCACCCTCAGGGGGAGCGACTCCTTCCGCCCCCTCTCCCAGGTCGCCTTCCTCACGCTCGCCGAGGGCGGCCCCGAATGCACGGATCTCGCCGAGGACATCCGCACGGGCCCCCTCGACGTGCCCCAGCGCTTCCCCTATCACCCGCACGTCACCCTCGCCCAGGACGTCGACGACCCCGCCCTCGACCTCGCCCTCGACGTCGGCGACACCTTCGAGGCGACCTGGCTCGTCCCCGGGTTCCGCCTCGACCGGGTCGACGCGAACGAGATGTATTCGACGATGGCGCTCTTCGACTTCGAAGCCGCGTCGGTATGAGCCCGCGCCAACGGCCCCGCAGCGCCGCTCCCCCGGCGTTGAACGGGCGCGCGCAGGCGAGCGCCGATACCGTGGAACCATGAACGCCGCTCATTCCCCTCGACCCTCCCCCTCGCTGAAGGCCGCCCTTCAGGCGCCGGGCCTCGCGGCGAAGGGCGCGGCGCTCGGCGAATGGTGGAACCGGACGCGGATCGCCAGGGCCCTCGCGCGCTACAACGGCGCCAACGGCCCGCTCCTGTCCTCGGGGATGGCGCTCACCTCGCTCCTGTCACTGACCGCGGCCCTCACCGTGGCCGTGACGGCCTTCATGGCCGTGCTCGGCGGGAACGAGACGATGCGGGAGGCCCTCTTCTCGGGAATCGCCCAGACGATCCCGAACCTCTTGAAGACGGACGAGGACCCCTCGGGCCTCATCGATCCCGAGTCGCTCGTCATGAGCGGGGCCGTGTCCGCAACCGGCATGATCGCCCTGGCGGTCATGGCGTGGAGCGCGGTGAGCGTGGTCGGCCAGTTCGGCGCATCGATCCGCGCGATGTTCGCCATCCGGGTCGTCCCCTCCCATCCGCTCGTCCTGATCGCGCGCAACGCCCTCGGCGCCCTCGCCCTCGGCCTCTCCCTCGTTCTCGGCGCGGGGCTCGGCGTCGCCGTGGACATGACGGGCGAGGCCCTCCCGGGCCTTCTCGGCCTCGATTCCTCCGGGGTCCCCCTCGCACTCCTCGACGCCCTGAGCACCCTCCTGGCGCTCCTCGTGTACGCGCTCGTCTCCTGGGTGCTCATCGGCGTCGTCGCCCAGGTCCGGGTGCCGATGCGGCGACTCATGCCGGGAGTCGTCCTCATCGCGCTCGCCTCGGTCGTCCTCCGCATCGCGGGAACGAGCGTCGTCGGCGCCGCGAAGGGCCCTTTGCTCGCCACGGCGGCGACGCTCATCACCCTCGTCCTGTGGATCAACCTGCAAGTCCGCGCAGTCCTCCTCATCTGCGCGTGGATCGCCGATCCCCCGGCGCCCGAGAAACCGGCCTCGGCGCGCGCGACCCACTTCCTCGAAACCCCGAACTACGTCACGCGATCCGTCCCCGCGACGCTCGCCTGGCAGTACGACCCCGTGAGCGGCGAGGTCCGTCCCGACCCGCCCGATGACGCCGACGTTCCCGATGACGCCGAGGGGCGGGCGCCCTCGCAGCCCTGAGGCCTCAGGCGTAGACGACGCTCACGGGAGCATGATCGGAGAATCGCGCGTCGTAGGACACCGCCCTCGCGATCGAGAACCCCCGCGCGCGCTCGGCGAGCCCGGGCGTCGCGAACTGGTAGTCGATCCGCCAGCCCGTGTCGTTGTCGAAGGCCTTGCCCCGCTGCGACCACCACGAATACGGGCCCTGGACCTCGCCCGCGAGATCGCGGACGACATCGCGCCACCCGGAGGCGATCCACTCGTCGAGGAAGGCGATCTCCTCGTCGAGGACGCCCGCCCGCTTGTTGTGATTCGGCGTCCAGTTCTTGATGTCGATCCGTGAGCGCACGATGTTGAAATCACCGGCCACGACGACGTCCTCGCCGCTCGCCAGGAGCTCGGACAGGCGCGCCCCGATCCTCGGCAGGTGCGCCATCTTCGCCTCCTGCTTCGGCGTGTCCTTCTCACCCGAATGGAAGTAGGCGGAGACCACCCGCATGCGCCCGCCCTCGGCCTCGACGACGGCCTCCACCCAGCGCCCCGAATCCGCATCCGTCTCGATGCCGTCGAGGACCTCACGGGTTTCGAGGACGAGGGCGCGCCCCCTGCGGACGGCGACGAGGACGCCCGCACGGCCCTTGATGCGGCACGGGACCGATACGGTCTGCCACTCCTCGCCGAGCAGATCGGAGGCGATCCCGGCATCGGCCCGCACCTCCTGCATGAGGACCACATCGGGGTCCTCCGAGCTCAGCCACTCGTGCATGCCCTTGCGGGCCGCGGCTCGGATGCCGTTGACGTTGACGGTCGAGATCTTCACTCCGCCTCCTCCTTCTCATCGGGAACGACCATCGTGCCCGTGCCCTCGTCGGTCATCACCTCGATGAGGACCGAATGCGGGGCGCGGCCGTCGACGACGTGGACCGCCCCGACCCCGCCCTCGATGGCCTCGAGGCACGCCCGCACCTTCGGGATCATCCCCGAGGAGACCGCCTCCCCTAGGGCGCGCAGCCGCGAGGCGGTCGTCAGCCGGATGAGGGAATCCGGATCCGGGTAGTCCGCGTAGACGCCCTCGACATCGGTGAGCATGAGGAGCTTCGAGGCCTTGAGGGCGACCGCCATCGCCGATGCCGCGGCGTCGGCGTTGATGTTGAGGACGCGGCTCGGTTCGTCCTCGTCGATCGCGATCGAGGAGACCACGGGGATGCGCCCCGCCTCGAGGAGCTCGAGGACCGCGCCCGGATCGACGCCCGAAATGTCCCCGACCAGCCCGAAATCGACCTCGTCGCCCGCAGCGTCGACCCCGCGGCGCCTCTTCGCCTTGAAGAGCGCGCCGTCCTCGCCGGAGATGCCCACCGCGAGATTGTCCCGGCTGTTGAGGCGCGAGACGAGGCGCCGCTGCACCTGCCCGGTGAGGACCATGCGGACGATCTCCATCGCCTCCGGAGTCGTCACGCGCACGCCCTCCCTGAAGGGGGTCTCGATCCCGAGTCTCGACAGCATCGCGCTCACCTGCGGCCCGCCGCCGTGGACGACGACGGGGAACAATCCGACGTGCTGGAGGAACTGGACGTCCGAGGCGAAGGCCTCCTGCGCATCCGGATCCGTCATCGCGTGACCGCCGTACTTGATGACGATGATCTGCCCGCGGAACTCCCGCATCCACGTGAGGGCCTCGCCGAGGACGTGCGCACGCTGCGCATCGGTGAGGTCCGGGCCGTCGTGCTCGGTCATGACGTGACTCTCCTTCATCTGCCCGGAGGGCGGTGTTCAACGGCCGGCCCCGCCCCCTCGGGAGGGCCGGCCCCGCCCTCGTGCGCGGTTCAGTCGCCGAGGGTGGCGACCATGACCGCCTTGATCGTGTGCATCCGGTTCTCCGCCTGGTCGAAGACGATCGACGCCGGGCCTTCGAAGACCTCGTCCGTCACCTCGAGCTCGGCAAGACCGGTCGCTTGGAAGATCTGCTCGCCGACCGTCGTGTTGCGGTCGTGGAAGGCGGGCAGGCAGTGCATGAACTTCGCGCCCGGAGCGGCCTTGGCCATGAGGGCGGCGTTCACCTGATAGGGCTTGAGCAGGGCGATCCGCTCGTCCCACACCTCCTTCGGCTCTCCCATCGACACCCAGATGTCGGTGTGGACGAAGTCCACGCCGGCCACGCCCTCGTCGATCGACTCGGTGAGGGCGATCCGGGCGCCGGTCTCCTTCGCGATCGCCTCGGCAGCCTCGACGACCTCGCCGGAGGGCCACAGCTGCTTCGGGGCGACGATGCGGACGTCCGCGCCGATGAGGGCGCCGTTGACGAGGAGCGAGCGCCCGGTGTTGAAGCGCGCATCGCCCACGTAGGCGAAGGAGACCTCGCTCAGGGGCTTGCCCGCGTGCTCGCGCATCGTGAGCGCATCGCAGAGCATCTGAGTGGGGTGCCAGTCATCGGTGAGGCCGTTCCACACGGGCACTCCCGACAGCTCCGCCAAGAGCTCGACCTTCGACTGGTCGTCGCCGCGGTATTCAATGCCGTCGAAGAAACGCCCGAGGACGCGCGCGGTGTCCGCGACGGACTCCTTGTGCCCGATCTGGGAGCCGGAGGGGTCCAGGTACGTCGTGTGCGCGCCCTGGTCGAAGGCTGCCACCTCGAAGGAGCAGCGGGTCCTCGTCGAGGTCTTCTCGAAGACGAGGGCGATGTTCTTGCCCTTGAGGCGCTGCACCTCGGTGCCGTTCCGCTTCGCGGCCTTGAGCTCGGCGGCGAGGTCGATGAGGGAGAGCCACTCCGCGGGGGTGAAGTCGATCTCGCGGAGGAGGTGGCGTCCGTGCAGGGGGTGCGTCATGAGCGGGTGTCTCCTATCGGGGCCCGGGAAGGGCCCGTCGGCTTTCGGATGCGGTGGCTTCGAGGATCAGTCTGCGCGGTCCTCAGTGCCGGGACAAGCTATCGCGGTTGATCGGGCAGGTCATGCAGTGCGCGCCGCCGCGCCCCCGCCCGAGCTCATTACCCGGAATGGTCACGACCTCGAAGCCCTGGGCGGCGAAGAAGTCGTTCGAGGCCGCATTGCGCTCGTACGCCATGACGACCCCGGGTTCGAGGGCGAGCAGGTTCGAACCGTCGTTCCACTGCTCGCGCTCGGCGGTGAGCGAATCCGCGGGCACGGTGAGGATTCGGATCTCATCGACGCCGAGCGCCGCGGCGAAGACCGACTCCATCTCCTCCGCCTCATGGACCGTGATCTCGAGGGCGCCTCCCGAGCCCGGGCGGATCACCTGCGTGCGCACGCGTCCGAGCCTCGCGTAAGCGGTGAAGGTGCGCTCATCGAGCATCGTGAGAATCGTGTCGAGATGCATCTGGGCGCGCTTCTTCGCGATCTGGAGGACGATGATCTCCCTGGCCGCCCCCTGCGCGAAGAGCCGCTGGGCGAGTCTTTCGACGCCCTGAGGGGTCGTGCGCTCCGAGGCGCCGACGATGAGCGCGCCATTGCCGACATTGAGGATGTCGCCGCCCTCGATCGTCGCCGAACCGTCGAGGGTCCCGTGCTTCCAGAAGGGGATCTCCTTCGAGGCGAAGCGCGGGTGGAGGCGGTAGACGATCTCCTGATTGATAGTCTCGCGGCGACGGGCGGCCTTGCGCATCGACGAGACGGCGACGCCGCCGGCGATCCACGAGGAGGTGTCCCGCGTGAACAGATGGTTCGGAAGGGGCGCGAGGATGAAGTCGTCGAGGTCCATGCCCGAGATCCACGTCGAGGCCGGTTCGGGCGCGCGCTCGAGGAGCTCGCGCTTCGTCAGCCCGGCGATGAGAACCTCGGCGAGGTCGCGGGGGGCGAGGGAGGCGCCGAAGTCCCGAAGGGCGTCGAGGGCGGCGGGGCCGACGGTCCGCTCGGTGAAGACCAGCTCGAGGGATTCCTCACGGCCTCCCGGTTGGGCGAGCGCCTCGGCGAGGAGATCGGCGAAATACAGCACCTCGATGCCGCGGGCGCGCATGAGCGAGGTCATCGCATCGTGCTCCGCCTGGGCGCGCTCCAACCAGATGAGGTCGTCGAAGAGCAGCTCGCCCATATTCGAGGGCGTGAGCCTGTTCATCTCCTTGCCCGGCCTGTGGGTGAGCACGGAGACGAGGCGCCCGACCTCGGAATCGACGTGCGGCAGCATGAATGGACTTCCCTTCTCATCGGCGCGAGCGGGCGCGGGGGCGGGCCCTGGGCCCGCCCCCGCAGCACTACTCGGCGGCGCGTTCTGCGGCCTCGACGACATTCATGACGAGCAGGGCGCGCGTCATCGGCCCCACGCCCTTCGGATTGGGCGAGAGCCAGGAGGCGACCTCGTCGACTCCGTCGGCGACGTCCCCGAAGAGGCGCGACTTGCCCTCCTCGGCGAGGACCCGGGAGACGCCGACGTCGAGGACGACGGCTCCGGGCTTGACCATGTCCCTAGTGATGAGGCCGACCGATCCCGCGGCCGCCACGACGACGTCCGCACGGGACACGTGATCGGCGAGGTCGGCGGTGCCCGTGTGGCAGATGGTGACCGTCGCGTTGATCTCACGGCGCATGAGCAGCAGTCCGATGGATCGGCCGACGGTGACGCCGCGGCCGACGACGCACACGTCCTTGCCTGCGAGGTCGATCCCGTGACGGGTCATGAGTTCGATGACGGCCCGGGGCGTGCAGGGCAGCGGCGAGTCGATCGGTCCGGAGGCGCGCAGGACGAGGCGGCCGAGGTTCGTCGGGTGGAGGCCGTCGGCGTCCTTGGCCGGATCGATCCGCTCGAGCACCGCGTTCTGATCGATCCCCTTGGGCAGGGGGAGCTGCACGATGTAGCCCGTGCAGGCCGGGTCGGCGTTGAGCCTGTCGACGGCGGCCTCGATCTCCTCCTGGGTCGCCGTCTCGGGCAGGTCGACGCGGATCGAGGCGATGCCGACCTCGGCGCAATCCCGGTGCTTGCCCGCCACGTAGGCGACCGAGCCCGGGTCCTGGCCGACGAGGATCGTCCCCAGACCGGGAACGATACCGCGTTCGCGCAGGACGGCCACCCGTTCGGCGAGCTCGGCCTTGATCGCGGCCGCGGTCGCCGAACCGTCGAGGACCTTCGCGGGCCCCTCCCAAGGCGCCCTCATTCGCCGATTCCCGCGTAGAGCGGATGGGCGTCGGTGAGGGCCTTCACGCGGGCGCGCAGCCCCTCGACGTCGACGGACGCGCCGGAGGCGCCCTGGACGAGGGTCGTGCCGATGATGTCGGCGACCTCGGCGAAGTCCTTCGCGTCGAAACCGCGCGTGGCCAGCGCAGGGGTACCGATCCGCAGGCCCGAGGTGATCTTCGGGGGGCGCGGGTCGAAGGGCACCGCGTTCCGGTTGACGGTGATTCCGACCTCGTGGAGGAGGTCCTCGGCCTGCTGGCCGTCGAGGACGGAATCCACGAGATCGACCAGGACGAGGTGGACATCGGTTCCGCCGGTGACGAGCTTGACGCCCGCGGCCTTCGCGTCGTCCGCTCCGAGGCGCTCGGCGAGGATCTGCGCGCCCTCGAGGGTACGGCGCTGGCGGTCCTTGAACTCCTCGGTCTGCGCGACCTTCATCGCGATTGCCTTGGCGGCGATCGCGTGCATGAGAGGACCGCCCTGCTGGCCGGGGAAGACCGCGGAGTTGATCTTCTTGCCCCACTGCTCGCCGCGCGAAGACAGGATCATGCCCGAACGCGGCCCCCCGAGGGTCTTGTGAACGGTCGTGGTGACCACATCGGCGTGGGGGACGGGGCTCGGATGGAGGCCGGCTGCCACCAGGCCCGCGAAATGGGCCATGTCGACCCACAGGGCGGCTCCGACCTCGTCGGCGATCTCGCGGAAGGCCGAGAAGTCGAGGTGGCGCGGGTAGGCGGACCAGCCCGCGATGATGACCTTCGGACGTTCTCGCAGCGCCGCTTCGCGGACCTGCTCGGGCTCGATCCGCATCGTCTCGCGGTCGACCTCGTAGGCGACGGCCCTGTAGTTCTTCCCCGAGAAGTTGATCTTCATGCCGTGGGTGAGGTGACCGCCGTGGGCGAGCGAGAGGCCGAGGATCGCGTCACCGACGTTCGCCATCGCCATGAGCGCCGCGGCGTTCGCCTGCGCGCCGGCGTGGGGCTGGACGTTCACGTAGTCCGCGCCTTCGAAGACCTTCTTCGCGCGCTCGATCGCGAGGGACTCGGCGACGTCGACGAACTCGCAGCCGCCGTAGTAGCGGTGGCCGGGGTAGCCCTCCGCGTACTTGTTCGTCAGCACCGATCCTTGCGCCTCGAGCACCGCGCGGGGGACGAAGTTCTCCGAGGCGATCATCTCGAGCGTCGTCCGCTGACGCTCGAGCTCCTGATCGAGGACCGCCCTGATCTCCGGATCGAGCTCGGCAAGGGTCATGTCATTGAGGGAATCCATTGGTTCTCCTGTTTCTCCGAACCGCCGATTTCTCGGTCGACATCTGGGCCCAGGCGGGCGGCCTCGATGCCAGTTCATCGCTCCCCGGTGGTTTCCCACCTGTTCGCCAGTCACGACTCCCCCACCCTAGCGCGCCGGATCGCCCGCGCGCATCGGGGACCACGCCCCTTCGGGCGCCTCATGTCCCGCAACGGGGCCCGACTGCTTGCTCCACAGGCGTTTTCGAAGGGATTTCTCCGAAAGATCAGCGTGAAGCAAGCACCGGGACGCGAAGAGGTCTGGACTGCACGTGAGCGGAGGGGTATACATGGATGAAGGAAATACCCCCCAGGGGTACAAGGAGGATGATTCTCAGATGCACGCGCACGACCACGGCCGCACCCGCCCCCTGCCCGACTCGGCGTCGATTCGCCTGCGCCTGAACATCGCCGTCGCCGTTACGGGCACCGTTCTCGTCGCCGAACTCATCGCCGCGCTCATCTCAGGCTCCCTCTCACTCGCAGCGGACGCCGGACACATGGCCGTCGACTCGACCGGATTGGCGGTCGCCCTCATCGCCTCGCGCCTCGCGACGAAGCCGCGCACCGACGAACGATCATGGGGATTCGCAAGGGCGGAGGTCCTCGCAGGCGGACTGCAGGCCGGAATGCTCATGGTGCTCACCGCCGTGATCGTCGTCGAAGCCCTCTCGCGCCTCGCCGCGCCGCCCTCGATGGAGCCCCTGCCGGTACTCGTCGTCGGCATCATCGGCCTGGTCGCGAACGCCGCGTCATTCGCCGTCCTCGCAGGAGGCCGCAACGACAACCTCAATATCCGCGCGGCCTTCCTCGAGGTCACCGCCGACGCACTCGGATCCTTCGCAGTCATCCTCGCCGCCATCGTCACTCTCACGACCGGATGGGGCGGAGCCGACGCCCTCGCCTCACTCGCGATCGCGGCATTCATGGCGCCGCGCGCCCTCAGCCTCCTGCGCGCCTCGGCGAGGATCCTCCTCGAAACCGCACCGGAAGGGCTCGACACCACGCGGCTGCGCGCGCACCTCGAAGCGATGCCGGGCGTCGAGGACGTCCACGACCTTCACGTCTCGACGATCTCAACCGGAATCGTCACGCTCACCGCGCACCTGAAAGTCTCCGCCGAGCTCGATGCGCGCGGCCGGGACGCCCTGGTCGCCCTCGTCCGCGAATGCGCGGCGACGCACTTCCCGGTCGCCATCGGGCACACGACGATCGAAGTCGACTCCGCGTCCGAGAACTGCGCGGATGCGCTCGTTCACCCGTGAACGACGCCGCAGGGGCCGCCACTCGCCTCCCGACGGGGCGAAGCTGAGGCTTCTTCGCGGGAGCGGGGCCGGGGCGTCAGCGGGAGAAGACGACGGTCCTGGAGCCGTCCATGAGGACGCGGCGCTCGACGTGCCAGCGGACCGCCTGGGCGAGGACCCGGCGCTCGACGTCCTGGCCCAGGGCCACCATGTCCGGCGTCGAATCGGCGTGCGTCACCCGGGTGACGTCCTGCTCGATGATCGGCCCCTCATCGAGATCGGCCGTCACGTAGTGTGCGGTCGCGCCGATGAGCTTCACGCCGCGATCGTGGGCCTGCGCATAGGGGCGCGCGCCCTTGAACGACGGAAGGAAGGAGTGGTGGATGTTGATGATCCGACCCGACATCTCCTCGCACACCTTGTCCGAAAGGATCTGCATGTAACGGGCGAGGACGACGAGCTCGACCTTCTCGGAGCGGATGAGGGCGAGCAGCTCCTCCTCCGCCTTCGCCTTCGTCTCCTTCGTCACCGGGATGTTGAGGAAGGGCACGCCGTAGAACTGCGCGACGGGCGCCAGATCCGGATGGTTGCCGACCACGGCGACGACCTCGATCGGCAGGCCCTGCGAGCGCTGACGGTACAGGAGATCAGTGAGGCAGTGGCCCTCGCGCGACACCATGATGATCGTCCGCAGCGGACGCCCCAGGGCATCGAGGGACCACGTCGCCCCGAAACGCTCCGCAACCCGCTTCAGCCCGTCCTCGACCGGGCCCCGCCCGACCGGAGAATCCACCTCGACGCGCATGAAGAAGAGGCCCGAATCGGGATCCCCGAACTGCTGCGACTGGATGATGTTGCCCTCGACCTCGCCGATGACGCCGGACACGGCATGCACGATGCCCGGCTGGTCGGGGCACGACAGGGTGAGGATGAACTTCGAATCGCGAGGAGCTGCGTCAATCATGGGGACAGAGTAGCGCACCCGGGAACCCCCGCATTTTCCCCTTAGGGAACATCACTGAGAGCCCCAGAAGCGCGCGATTCCGCCGCTTTCATCGTCCAGGGAACATTCAGGAAGCATTGAGAGCGTGAGCCCATCGGCGCCCGGGGCGCACACCCCGCCCCTTCCCGGCCCGCGCCCTCGGCGATCCGCCGAAGGCAAGCCCTGACCGCATCACGTGATCAACGGACACGATCACACAGCAAGGAGATCCCTCAGTGACCCGACCGACCACCGGCCGCTCCACCTGGCGCCGACCTCTCGCTCTCACCAGCGCAGCCCTCGCGGCCCTCGCCCTGACCGCGTGCTCGCCCTCGACCGTCTTCAAGGGGGCCGGCGAGAATCCGGGGCCCCGCGTCGCCTCGGACGTCTCCCTCACCTCGGCATGGCAGCAATCCACCTACACCGACCTCTACAAGCAGAAGATCGCATGGCGCCCCTGCACCGAAGAAGACGGACTCACCGCCACGGGCCTCGAGGCCGCCAAGGAGCAGGGCATCACCGCCGAGAACTTCGACTGCGCCCGAGTGCAGGCCCCGATGAACTGGGCCGATCCCGAAGATGAACGGACCACCGAACTGGCCGTCATGAGGCTGCGTTCCAAGGCCTCGGATGCGGCAGCGGGCTCGGAGAACGGCAAGGGCGGCAAGCCCCTCTTCATCAACCCCGGCGGCCCCGGCCTCACCGCGTCCTCGCTCGCCCTCGACCTGGCGAAGCAGGCCACCTTCGGCACCGTCCTCAAGGAGTACGACGTCTACGCCGTCGACCCGCGCGGCGTCGGAGCCTCGAGCCCCCTGGGCTGCCAGTCCTCCTCGACAATCCCCGCGCGCCGCCTCTCCGAATGCATCGCGAAGAACCCCCTCACCCGCTACATGGGCACCTCCCAAGTCGCCCGCGACATGGAGATGATGCGCTCCCTCACCGGCGCCGAGCGCTTCGACTACCTCGGCTACTCCTACGGAACGGTCCTCGGCTCGACCTACGCCACGCTCTTCCCCGGCAACGCCGGGCGCATGGTCCTCGACTCCGCCCTCGCGGGCGACTGGGCGCACCTGACCACGGGCTTCGACCAGCAGGTCGCCCTCTCCGCAGAGATCGACGCCATGATCGCGACCACCTGCGCTGACGGGACCACCTGCCCCTTCACCGACACCGAGGGCCTGCTCGCCCTGCGCGATTCCCTCGACGCCTCCCCCTGGAAGGGGAGCGACGGCGCCGAGCTCTCCGGCGGCATGCTCGTCCAGTTCCTCGTCGACACGCTCTACAAGTCCCCGGCCGAACGCGCCCAGCGCCTCTCCGTCGTGAAGAAGGCAGCCGGAGGGGCCCAGGCGGACATCGACGAACTCCTCATCCTCGCCGGTATCAGCTCCTCCCCCGCCGACAAGCCGGCGGACGGCGGCCAGTCCGGTGCCGACGGCGCCCAGTCGGGCGCCCCGGAAGCCCCCTCCGGTCCCCTCTTCGACCCCACCGGTGAGGTCATCACCTGCCACTCCGCAATGAAGACCCCCGACGTCGCCGGCCTCGTCGAACACATGAAGAAGACCGGCGTGCCCGCGCTCATCGGCGGCCCCGAAGTCAACGACAAGACCATCGGCGACTTCGTCGACCTGCGCTGCGCGGTCCTCCCCGAGGTCGGAACCGACATCAACACGAGCTTCCACGCGCCCAACACGAAGACCCCGATCCTCGTCATCGGGACGAAGGGCGACCACGCGACGCCCTACGCCTTCTCGGAGCGCCTCGTCGAACAGCTCGGCAACGCCCGTCTGCTCACCTTCGACGCGCACGGGCACGGACTCTCCTTCGGCGGACGCTCCCCGCTCCTCGACCGGACGGTCGCCGACTACCTGGTGAACGGCACTCTTCCCGCCGAAGGCACCACCATCGCCGACGGAGCCGATCAGTGACCCCGGGCAGGACCTCCGGCAAACGCACCCCGCTTCATCTCGACCTCAGCGAAAAGGAGACCCCTTCCGTGACCGCAATGACGACCGGCCGCGCCTCCTGGCGCAAGCCCCTCGCCCTCACCAGTGCGATGCTCGCCGTGATCGGCCTCGCCGCCTGCTCGCCTGCCGCCCCGACCCGGGACTCGAGCGCTCAATCCGGAGCGCCCCTCGCCTCGGACACCACCCTGGACGGCGCATGGCAGCAGCGGACCTACAAGAGCATCTACGAGCAGAAGATCGACTGGCACCCCTGCGCGTCCGAGGACGGACTGGACGACCAGGTCTCCCCGGTCCTCGAAGAGGCCAAGGTCGACGTCTCGGCTTACGAATGCGGCACCGTGAAGGCGCCGATGGACTGGACGAACCCCTCCGACACGAGGACGATCGACCTCGCCGTCGTGAGGATCCCCTCCACCGGCGATCCCGATAAGGCGATCCCGCTCTTCATGAATCCGGGCGGCCCCGGCGCCAGCGGCGTCCAGCAGGCGATGGCCATGCCTGCGACCCCGGCCTACGCCAAGGTCATGGAGACCCATGAGACCTGGGGCTTCGACCCCCGGGGCGTCGGACGCTCGACCCCGGTCTCCTGCCCCTCCGAGTCCGAGCTCGGCGCCGTGCAGCTCGCTGAATGCGCCAAGGCGAACCCGGTCGCCCACTACATGGGCACCTCCTACGTCGCCCGCGACATGGAGCTCCTCCGAGTCCTCTCGGGCGCGCCGCGCCTCGACTACCTCGGCTACTCCTACGGGACGATGCTCGGCGCGACCTACGCGACCCTCTTCCCCTCGACCGCCGGACGCATGATCCTCGACTCCGCCGAGAACGCGAAGTGGGGAAGCATCGAGCACAACTACGACCAGCAGGTCGCCGTCGCAAAGGCGGCCGGCGCCCTGGCCGACTCCTGCACGAAGATGACCACCCTGGAGGGCGCGCCCGTCACCTGTCCCTTCACCTCCGAACGGGAGATGCTCGACTACAAGAAGTCCCTCGACGAGACGCCGCTCAAGGCGAGCGACGGCACGGAGATCACCGGCTCGGTGCTCCGCGACTTCCTCACGAGCGCCCTCTACAACTTCCCCGAGGCCCAGGCCTCCTCCCTCGATCTCCTCGGCAAGGCCAAGTCCGGCGACCAGCAGGCGATCGACGAGCTCTCCGCGCAGATCGCGAGCGGCGGCGCCGAGATCGACACCGCCGGCCAGCTCACCGTCTGCCCCTCCACGCCGAAGACGCCCGACGTCGCCGGCCTCATCGAGCACATCAAGAAGGTGGGCGTCCCCGAGTTCATCGGCGGCCCCGAGCTCACCGACGAGGTGATCTCCGAGTACACGAAGTTCGAGTGCGCGTCGCTGCCCGAGACCGGCACGGACTTCACGGACACCTTCGACGCCTCCAAGGTGAAGAACCCGCTCCTCGTCATCGGCATCACCGGCGACCACGCCACCCCCTTCCAGCACGGCAAGGAACTCGCCGAGCAGCTCGGCAAAGCCTCCTTCCTCACCCTCGAGGGGACCGGCCACGGAGCCTCCTTCTCCGACCGTTCGAGCTGCGTCGACGCGGCAGCCGTCGACTACCTCAACACCGGCGCCCTGCCGGAGGAGGGCACCGTCTGCCAGGCCGGATGACGCCCGCAACGGCCTGACACCAGAGGCGGCCGCGAACCTTTCGGTTCGCGGCCGCCTCGTCATTCGCGCTCCCGGCGGTGACCGGGGGCGCGCTCAGTGCGAGCGCGCACATGCGTCACGAACATGATGCGCGCAACATTCGTGCACCCAGACGCCCCTCGCACCTGGGTGCATTTTCAGCGGCGGACTCCCCGGCCTCGGCACGATGACGTCATCGAAATCATCGGAGCCCGATCGAGAAAGGCCCCGATTCGGAGCAAGGAGGCAGCAGTGGGACTGAGAATCGTCGTCGCCGCGGATTCCGCCGGAATCGAGTACAAGGAAGTCCTCAAGAAGGACCTCGAAGCCGATCCCCGAGTCGATGAGGTCATCGACGCCGGCCTCGCCCCGGGCGAGGAGGTCGACTACCCCCACGTCGCCGTCAAGGCCGCGCGCCTCATCGCCAACGGAAGGGCCGACCGCGGGCTCTTCGTCTGCGGCACCGGTATGGGCGTCGCGATGGCGGCGAACAAGGTCCCCGGCATCCGCGCCTCCGTCGCGCACGACTCCTTCTCCGTCGAACGCCTCATCAAATCGAACAACGCTCAGGTCCTCACCTTCGGCGAACGCGTGATCGGCCTCGAACTCGCGCGCCGGCTCGCGAAGGAATGGCTCGGCCACACCTTCGACGAGACCTCGGCCTCCGCACCGAAGGTCGCCGCCCTCGAAGCCTACGATGCCGATCCGGCGTACGAACCGGCGATCTGACCCAGAACACGGGGTCGCCCGTTTGCGAGCGCGGGCGGCCCCAGCGCCCCTCCGGGGGCGAGGCTCGCACGATCCCCTCCGGCCCCAACTCACCGTCGAGACGGGCCCCGTTTCTCTTCAAGGACGAAGACATGACACCTGATGCAGTTGCGACCTTCGCGTCCAATTTCGACCTCTTCTGGCTCATTCTCGCCGCCGCCGGCGGAGTGTTCGGCACAATGATCGGCGCGAACTACGCATTCTCCTTCACAGGCGTGACGATCCTCCTCGGATTCGGCGTCGCCGCAGCCACCGGCAATACGATGGTCCTCGATTACATCTCCTTCGGCCCGGCCTTCGGCCCGCACATCGCCTTCGCCGGCGGCGTCGCGGCCGCCGCCTACGCGGCGAAGAAGGGCTACCTTACGTCGGGCGGCAAGGACGTCAACAGCCCGCTCGCCGGCCTCGGCAGAGCGGATGTCCTCCTCATCGGCGCGCTCTTCGGCGTCGGGGGCTACCTCTTCCAGCGGCTCGTCACCCACATCCCGTGGTTCGGCTCCCACACCGACTCAATCGCCTTCACCGTCGTCTGCTCCGGCGTCCTCGTCCGCATCCTCTTCGGACGCACCGGCGTGCTCCACTCGATCACCAAGCCCGAGGGCACCACCCGCTGGCTCGACTGGCAGGAGACCCCCGGCCAGCTCCTCACCGTGTCCGCCTCCTCCGGCCTCTTCGCCGCCGGCATCGCGACCATGCTCGTCGGCTACATCGCACCCCTCTCAGCGAATCCCGAGGCCATCATCGCGAACGCTCAGGTGATCCCCTTCGCGATCTCGGCCCTGTGCATCTTCTTCGTCGCAGGCGGCCTGAAGTTCCCGGTCACCCACCACATGACGATCTCCGCGGGCCTCGCCGCCGTCCTCTTCTTCAACGCGACCGGCTCCGGCTTCCTCGCAATCAGCGTCGGCACCGCGTTCGGCATCCTCGCGGGCTTCGCGGGCGAGTACTTCGCGCGGCTCGCCTACGCCCACGGCGACACGCACATCGACCCACCGGCCGGCGTCATCTGGCTCATGAATACCCTCGCGGTCTCCAGCGCGGCGCTCATCGCCTGACGCGGAATCCGCGGCACCGCACGGCACGAGAAAGGAACGGACGGTGGAAACAGCAGCCGAACTCACTGCATGGCCCGAACGCCTGTACGAAGCCTACGTTTTCGACATGGACGGCACGATCTACTTGGGGGACCGCCTCCTCCCAGGAGCGAAGAGGCTCATCGAGGAGCTCCGCCGCCGCGGCATCCCCGTCCGTTTCCTCTCGAACAATCCGACGAAGGACCCCGAGCAGTACGTCGCCAAACTCGCCGGGCTCGGCCTGCCGACCCCGGTCGAGGAAATCGCGAACACCGTCGTCACGACGACCCGCTGGCTCCTCGAGAACAAGCCGGGCCTCACCGTCTTCCCGATCTCTGAAGAACCCCTCAAGCGGACCTTCGCGAAGGCGGGGATCCGGATGAGCGAGAACCCCGAGGAGATCGACGTCGTCGTCGCCTCCTACGACCGGACCTTCGACTACCGCAAACTCCAGATCGCCTTCGACGCCATCTGGTTCCACAAGCGGGCCGTCCTCATCGCGACGAACCCCGACCGTTTCTGCCCCTTCCCCGGGGGCCGCGGCGAACCCGACTGCGCCTCGATCATCGCCGCGATCGAGGCCTGCACGAACACGAAGTGCGAAATGGTCGTCGGCAAGCCCGACCCCGTCATGCTCTCCGCCGCACTCGGCGACCTCGACGTCGATCCGGCGAACTGCGTGATGGTCGGCGACCGCATCATGACCGACATCCAAATGGCGGTGAACACGGGCATGCACTCCGCAATGCCCCTCACCGGCGAATCCACCCTCGCCGAGGCGCTCGACCTCGACGACGAGCACCGCCCCGACCACGTCCTCGACCGAATCGACCGGCTCATCCCGCGCGCCATGTGGGACGAGATCGGCTGGAGCGAGGACAACGACCCCATCGTCTGACCCGCGGGGACGGCGCCGACCCATGACGCTCGGCCGCCCGCACCGCCAGTACCGCCCCTGAGCGGCCAGAAAGGAAGAGACCGAAATGGTTGCACCCGGATACGAAGGCCCCTTCGTCATCGGCTTCGATTACGGCACCGAGTCGTGCCGCGCGGCGATCTTCGACCTCGCCGGCCACCCGATCGCCTTCGCCGCGACCCCCTACAAGACCTACCACCCGCGCCCCGGCCAAGCGGAGCAGAACCCGAGCGACTGGTGGAACGCCCTCGTCGCCTCGACCCGCAAGGTCCTCGACGAGACCGGCATCCCCGCCCGTCACATCGCCGGCATCTCCTACGACGCGACGACGATGACCGTCGTCGCGATGGACGAGAACGGGCGCGAGCTGCGCAACGCGATCATGTGGATGGACGTCCGCGCGACAGAGCAATCGTCCCGCGCCGAAACCATCGCCCACTGGGCGCGCCTGTACAACGGCGGCGGCACGATGCCTGCCACCGCCGAGTGGTACCCCTTCAAGGCCGCCTGGCTCAAGGAGAACGAGCCGGAGACCTACAAGCGGGCCCACCGCCTCGTCGACGCCCCCGAATGGCTCACCTACAAGCTCACCGGCGAGTGGACCCTCAACATCAACTCCGCCGCACTGCGCATGTACTACAACCGCGACAAGGGCGGCTGGCCCGTCGAGTTCTACGAGCACATCGGCTGCGGCGACGTCTTCGAGAAGATCCCCGAGAAGGTCTGCGACCTCGGCGTCCCGATCGGCGGCCTCTCCGTCTCCGCCGCCCAGGAGCTCGGGCTGCTCCCCGGCACCCCGGTCGCCCAGGGCTGCGCGGACGCGTGGGCCGGCCAGATCGGCCTCGGCGTCGTTTCCCCGGGCAAGACCGCCGTCATCACCGGCTCCTCCCACGTCATCACCGGCCAGTCCGGCAGCCCCCTCCACGGCGAGGGCTTCTTCGGCGGCTACACCGACGGAGTCATCCCCGGTCAGTACACCTGCGAGGGCGGCCTCGTCTCCTCCGGCTCAGTCCTCAAATGGTTCAAGGACAATTTCTGCAGAGACATCACCGGCGCCGCCGAGCGCCTCGGCATGAACCCCTACAAGATCCTCGACGAACGCGTCGCCGACATTCCCGTCGGCTCGAACGGCCTCATCATCAACGAGTACTTCCAGGGCAACCGGACGCCCTACACCGATTCCAAGGCGCGCGGCATCATGTGGGGCCTCACCCTCGGCACAACACCCGAGCAGGTCTACCACGCGATCGAGGAGGCGGTCTGCTACGGCACCGCGCACGTCCTCAAGGCCTTCAAGGACGCCGGATTCGCCTCGACCGAGCTCGTCGCCTGCGGCGGCGCCACGAAGTCGCGGGACTGGATGCAGATGCACGCCGACGTCACCGGCCTGCCCGTCACCCTCACTGAGGTCGGCGACGCGGTCGTCCTCGGCTCGTGCATGCTCGCCGCCGTCGGCTCGGGCCAGTACCAGTCGATCCAGGACGCGGCCCGCAACATGGTCCGCGAGACCGCTCGCATCGAGCCCCGGCCCGAGGTTCACGAGGAATACCAGTTCTACCTCGAAAAGTACATGGAGACCTACCCGCGGATGCAGGAGCTCTCCCACCAGATGGTCGATCACCTCGCGTGACCGACCGGAAAGAGTAACGACATGTCTCAGGAATTGATCGAGCAGGCGCTGAAGACGGCGACGGACACGAAGGACATCCTCTTCGGCGCCGACGTCCTCGGCCGCACCGGTGAGCTCTTCGCCCGCGTCTTCCCCGGCGCCCGCGTGCTCGTCGTCGCCGACGGCAACACCTTCGCCGCCGCCGGGGAGGAGGTCGTCGCCTCCCTCGCGGCGGCCGGAGTCGAAGCGGCGGAGGAGCCCTACGTCTTCCCCGGCACCCCGACCCTCTACGCCGGATACGAGAACGTCGAGATCCTCCGCGAGCACATCCGCCCCCTCGAGAACACCGTCGTGTGCTCGATCGCCTCGGGAACGCTCAACGACATCGCGAAGCTCGCCTCGGGCGAACTCGGACGCGAGTACATGAACGTGTGCACCGCCCCCTCCGTCGACGGCTACGCGTCCTTCGGAGCCTCGATCTCGCGCGACGGCTTCAAGATCACCCGCGACTGCCCGGCACCGGCCGCCCTCGTCGCCGATCTCCGCGTCATCGCCGCCTCTCCGAAGCGCCTCATCGCGACCGGCTACGGCGACCTCATCGAGAAAATCCCCGCCGGCGCGGACTGGATCCTCGCCGACGAGCTCGGCATCGAAGCGATCGACGACTACGTGTGGTCCCTCGTCCAGGGCCCGCTCCGCGACGCACTCGCAGACCCCGAGCGGATCGGCGAGGGCGATGTCGAAGCGATCACCGGGCTCGCCGAGGGCAACATCATGTCGGGACTCGCAATGCAGGCCGCCCAATCCTCGCGCCCCGCCTCGGGCGCCGGGCACCAGTTCTCCCACGTGTGGGAGATGGAGGGCCACGGCCTCGACTGGGAGCCCCCGCTCTCTCACGGCATGAAGGTCGGCGTCGGCACGGTCGCCTCCTGCGCGATCTGGGAGGAGGCCCTGAAGATCGACGTCGGGGCGATCGACGTCGAAGCGGTCGTCGTCGCGGCCCCGAGCGACGAGGAGGTCGAGGCGAAGGTCCGCTCGCTCATGATCCCGCGGATCGCGGACGAGGCCGTCAAGCACACCGTGTTCAAGAACCTTCAGGGCGATGAGCTGCGCGCCCGCCTCGCCGATCTCAAACGCGTGTGGCCGCGTCTTGTCGAGCGGGTCCGCCCGCAGCTCATTGCGCCGGAGAAAGCCGCCGAACGCCTCGAGAAGGTGGGCGCCCCCTCCCACCCGGAGATGATCGGCATCGATATGGATCGCTTCCGCGAGACCCACGTCAAGGCCCAGATGATCCGGTCGCGCTACACGATCCTCGACGCCCTCGTCGACATGGGCCTGTTCGACGAGGTCATCGCCAGGCTCTTCTCCCCGGACGGCTACTGGGGCCGTCACCCCGGCGTCTGACCCCGCAGCTCTCGTGATTCCCGGCCCCGTCTCATCGAGGCGGGGCCGGATCCCCGTAGGGCCCTCCGCCCTGCACGCATTCCCCCACTCGAAGAGGACGACACATGGTCAACGACGACCCCACGAACACCTACACCATCGGACTCGACTTCGGCACGCTCTCCGTGAGGGCTGCGGTCGTGCGCGTGAGCGACGGCGAGGTCCTCGCCGACGCCGTGCGCGAGTACGCGACTCCGATCATGGATCGGGCGCTCACCGTCGCGGGCGGGGCTCCCCTTCCGCCCGGCTACGCCCTCCAAGTCCCCGGCGACTACCTCACCGCGATGCGCGAGGCGGTGCCCGATGCGATCCGGGCCTCCGGCATCGATGGCTCCCGCGTCGTCGGCATCGGCCTTGATTGCACCTCGGCCTCGGTCCTCACGACCGACGCAGTGGGGAGGCCAATGTGCGAACGCCCCGAGTTCACCGCCGAACCTCAGGCGTACCTCAAGCTGTGGAAGCACCACGGCGCTCAGCAGCAGGCCGACCGCATCGTCGCCCTCGCGAAGGAGCGCGGCGAGGAATGGCTCCCCCGCTACGGCGGGATCCTCTCCTCCGAGATGCTCCTCCCGAAGTCCCTCGAGCTCTTCGAACGCGCTCCCGAGCTCTACGCCCGCACCGCCGAGATCCTCGATCTCGTTGATTGGCTGACATGGGTGCTCTCGGGCACCCTCGCCTACGCCGCGGGCGACTCCGGATACAAGCGCATGTACCAGAACGGGAAATACCCCGATCCTGATTTCCTTGAGGCGCTCGCTCCCGGGTTCGGGAAGGTCTTCACCGAGAAGATGAGCCACCCGATCGTCCCCCTCGGCTCCTGCGTCGACGGTCTGCGCGAGGAGTGGGCGATCGCCTTCGGCGTCCCCGCAGGGATCGCCGTCGCCGCCGGCAATATCGACGCGCACGTCCAGTGCGTATCCGTCGGTGCGATCGCCCCCGGTCAGCTCACCGGTATTCTCGGCACGTCCTCGTGCTGGATCCTCCCCTCGGCGGCTCTCGAGGAGGTCCCCGGAGTTTTCGGGGTCGTTGATGGTGGCGTGAGCGAGGGCGCATGGGCCTACGAGGCCGGGCAGTCGGCCGTCGGCGACATCTTCGCCTGGTTCGTCGACTCCTCGGTGCCCGCCTCCTACCTCGAGGAGGCCCGCGTTCGCGACGTGTCGGTCCACGAGGTTCTCACCGAGCGTGCGGCGAAGCAGAAGGTCGGGGAGCACGGCCTCATCGCCCTCGACTGGTGGAACGGGAACCGGTCGACCCTCGTCGACTCGCAGCTCTCCGGCCTCATGATCGGGCAGACGCTCCGGACGACCCCGGAGGAGCAGTACCGTGCGCTCCTCGAGTCGACGGCCTTCGGCGCCCGCGTCATCATCGAGAATTTCGAGGCGTGCGGAGTGCCGGTCGAGGAGATCTTCATCGCCGGCGGCCTGCTGCGGAATTCATTCCTCATGCAGATGTACGCCGATGTCACACGGCGCCCGCTCAGGACCGCCCGCACCCTCCAGGCGGGCGCTCACGGTTCAGCGATCTTCGCGGCCGTCGCCGCCGGAGCCTACGAGGACGTGGCCGAGGCCGCGAAGGCGATGGCGGGCGTCTCCGAGGTTTCCTACGAACCGAACGAGTCCTCCGCGGTGGCTTACGATGCGCTTTACACGCAGTACAGGAGGCTGTACGACCTGTTCGGACGGGAACTCGAAATGATGCACGACCTTCACGGAGTGCGCGTGGAGGCGCTCAGCGCGAGCGCCCGCTAAGGGGGATGAAAGGCATCATGGACGGCGATCGCGAACTGCTCGTGCTCCGAGCAGCGCAGCTCTACTACTACGAGAACATGACGCAGGACGCGATCGCCGACCGCATGAACTGCACGCGGTGGACAGTCGGTCGTCTCCTCGAGGAGGCCCGCCAATCGGGAATCGTTTCGATCACGATCAATCACCCGAGGGCGCGCGTGCGCGACCTCGAGAAGGAGATCATCTCCGGGTTCGGGATCGTGGAGGCGATCGTCGTCCGCGCGCAGGAGTCCCTCGCGGCGACGGGCGCGCTCGTCGCCTCCGCAACTGCGGACTACATCACCGCGATCCGCCCGACTCCGCGTTCGCTCGGCATCGCCTGGGGGCGTTCGCTCACCGCGGTCGCACGGGCGATGCCCGACGAGTGGACCTCTGGTCTCGACGTCTACCAGATGTACGGGGGGCTCGTCCGTTCGAACGACGATGAGGTCGCCGATTCGATCGGCCTCATGGCCAGGCGCGGTCACGGTGTCGGTCACATGATCCCCGCTCCGGCGATCGTCACGGACCCGGATCTGGGGATCCGTTTGCGGCGGGAGCCATCGGTTGCGACGACTCTCGAGGCGGGACCCGATTCCGATCTCGTCGTCTTCTCCCCCGGGATCCTCGAACCCGAATCGGTCCTCGTGCGTTCAGGTTTCCTCACGGCGCGCGGCATGGACAGGCTCCGCGACCTCGGCGCGGTCACCGATCTCTTCTCGCATTTCGTCGACGCCGAGGGCAGACCGGTGTCGGCGGAGCTCGAGCATCGGACGATCGCCGTCACTCTCGACGCCGTGAAGCGGGCGAAGCGCACGCTCGCGATCGGTTGGGGCCCGAACAAGGCCCGCCCCCTCGTCGTGTGCATGCGCTCCGGTCTCGCGAAATCCATCATCATCGATGAGGACACGGCCCGGCTCATCCTCGAGGTCGGCGCCTCCGCGTGATGCTTCGGACCGGTCTTCCGCCGAGAACGGTGAAAGCGGCCGCGAACCTTTCGGTTCGCGGCCGCCTCGTCATTCGCGCTCCCGGCGGTGACCGGGGGCGCGCTCAGTGCGAGCGCGCCTGGATCACTTGATGAAGCCGAGCGCCTTGACGGCGTCGTACTCCTCCTGGAGGGCGGCGATGTTGTGGTCGATGCCCGCCTGGGTCGCCTCGGAGATCTCCAGGCCGTCGACGACCTGCCACTCGCCGCCGTCGGAGGTGACGGGGAAGCCGTAGCACAGGCCCGCGGGAACGCCGTAGTGCGTGCCGTCGGACATGATCGCGGAGGTCACCCACTCGCCCTCGGGCGTGCCGTGGATCCACGAGTACATGTGGTCGATCGCGGCATTCGCGGCGGAGGCCGCCGAGGAGGCTCCGCGCGCCTCGATGATCGCGGCGCCGCGCTTGGCGACGACCGGACGGTAGGTCTCGGCCAGCCAGGCCTCGTCGACGAGCTCGGCGGCGGGCTTGCCGGCGACGGTCGCGTAGGAGACGTCCGGGTACTGGTCGGCGGAGTGGTTGCCCCACACGACGAGGTTCTTGATGTCGGCGACGGCGGCGCCGGTCTTGTGGGCGAGCTGGGCGACCGCACGGTTGTGGTCGAGGCGCATCATCGCGGTGAAGCGGGAGGCCGGGACGTCCGGGGCCGCGTTCTGCGCGATCGTGGCGTTGGTGTTCGCCGGGTTGCCCACGACGAGGACCCGCACGTCATCGGCGGCGCCGTCGTTGATCGCCTTGCCCTGCGGGCCGAAGATGCCGGCGTTCGCCTCGAGGAGGTCGGCGCGCTCCATGCCCTGGCGGCGCGGCATCGCGCCGACGAGGTAGGCGACGTTCGTGCCTTCGAAGGCCTTGGCGGCATCGTCGAAGATCTCGATGCCCGACAGCATCGGGAAGGCGCAGTCGTCGAGTTCCATCGCGGTGCCCTCAGCGGCCTTCACGGCCTGGGGGATCTCGAGGAGGTGAAGCTTGACGGGGACATCGGGACCGAACAGCTGGCCGGAGGCGATCCGGAACAGGAGGGCGTAGCCGATGTTTCCGGCGGCGCCGGTGACGGTGACGATGCGAGGTTCTGCCATGATGCGGCACTCCTTCATATTCGTAAGCGGCGCCGGATATCGACGCCGACTGGTGGCGGTGCGCACCGCGCACCCATGCCCCATAGCCTAAGCGGAGCGGCCCTCGTCGGTAAGGGTATGCAGTCCCAGGATCCAAGAAGGAGGATCTTCTCAACGCGTGATCTCAGTCATTCCGCCTCCCCATCGCTCAGCGGCCGGAGGATCCGGCGGGGAGCGCCCCTCCCCCGGCTGGGCGCGACTCGTCCCTTCCGCTCCCCCGTCCGAGGATCCCCGGTCCCGCAGCCCGGTCCCGCACCCCGGCGGACGCACGGGACGAGGCCCCCGAGTGACTACAGTGGAAAGGGGATCGAAGCCGACAGCGGGGAGGACCGGCGATGGGCGCCAAGAAGGACGCGAAGAGGGCGAAGGCCGAGGCGAAGGCGCGCGCGAAGGCGGTCTCACGCGCGAAGGCGATCGCCGAGGACGCGCGGGCGAAGAAGCGGAAGAAGAACAAGAAGGGGACGGGGGCGCAGACCCCTCCCGAGCCTCGTCTTCACGGTCCCGCCCGCGATTGGGACGTCGATCCGCGAAGCGCCCTCGCCGTGGGGCCCGACTTCGATCTGGAATCCCTCGCGCGCGACGCCACCCCCGGCTGGTCCGGCGGGCGCAAGGCCGCCGAGAAGGCCCTCGCGTCCCGCGCCGAGGACTTCTCGGAACTTCAAGAACGCCTCTACGCCTCGTCGAAGGGCGAGGCCCGCGACTCGGTCCTCCTCATCATTCAGGGGCTCGACACCGCGGGGAAGGGCGGCATCGTCCGTCATGTCGTGGGTCAAGTCGACCCGCAGGGCGTCGCCCTGACCGCTTTCAAGGCCCCGACGGAGGAGGAACGCGCCCACGACTTCCTCTGGCGGATCCGCCCCCGTCTCCCGCGACCGGGCATGATCGGGGTCTTCGACCGTTCGCACTACGAGGACCTCCTCGTGCCGACGGCCGCCGCGCTCACCGGCGAGTCCTCGCGATTCTGCGCTGATGAGGACGAGCTCAACCGCCGGTATCACGACATCTACGACATGGAAGTCGAGGCGATCCGCTCAGGCACCCGCGTGATCAAGATCTGCCTGGTCATCTCCTACGCAGAGCAGGGCGCGCGCCTGCTCGAACGTCTCGAGCGGCCCGATAAGCACTGGAAGTTCTCCATGGGGGACCTCGATACCCGGGACCGGTGGAGCGCATACCAGCGCGCCTACTCCGAGGTCATCTCGCGGACCTCAACCCGGATCGCGCCCTGGTACGTCGTTCCCGCCGATCACAAGTGGTACGCGCGCCTCGCCGTCCAGGAGATCCTCGTCCGCGCACTCGAGGAGATCGACCCGAAGTGGCCCGCGGCGGATTTCGATGTGGAGGAGGCGAAGCGGCGCCTTGAAGCGCAGACCTCGCCGGAGGCGCTGCACCTCCACCGGAACGAACGGATCGCCGCGCAATCCGCCCCCGAACCCGCCTCCACGTCGACGATCGTTCTCGAGCCCCTTGACCCGATCGGGGGCTGACCACCTTCGGGGGCTGATGGCCTTCGGGGGCTGACCACCTTCGGGGGCTGATGGCCTTCGGGGGCTGAGGACCTTCGGGGTTGTACTGCTGAAGGGCCCCGAAAGGCGCCGGAAGGCCCCGCCGCCCCCGAGCGCAGTCCCACTGCCCGCGAGCGCGGCCCCCTTCGAAGAGCGGGCACGATCGACGGCCATGCGCACGGGCGAAGAGCGGGCGCATGATCGAAGACCGGACGCGCAATGCGGGTGGCCTCCCCGCCTGGGGAAGGCCACCCGCACCTTCAGTTCGAGCCGGGCTTCGCGCGATCAGTCCCGATTCGCCCGGTAGTACTCGATGAGCGCCTTCGTCGACTGATCCTGTCCGGCCAGGGCATCCGCATCGCCCTCGATCGCCGGGAGGATCTGGAGCGCGAGCACCTTGCCGAGCTCGACGCCCCACTGGTCGAAGGAGTCGATCCCCCACACGGCGCCCTGGACGAAGGTGATGTGCTCGTACAGGGCGATGAGCTCGCCGAGGACGCGCGGGGTGAGCGAGGGCGCCATGATCGAAGTCGTCGGACGGTTGCCCGTGAAGACGCGCGCCGACACGATGTGCTCGGGCGTCCCCTCCGCACGCACCTCCTCGGAGGTCTTGCCGAAGGCGAGGGCCTTCGTCTGCGCGAGGAAGTTCGAGAGGAACAGCTCGTGCATGTCCTTCTCACCCTCCTTGAAGGGCCACGCCGGATTCGCGAAGGCGATGAAGTCGGCCGGGACCATCCGCGTGCCCTGGTGGATGAGCTGGTAGAAGGCGTGCTGGCCGTTCGTGCCGGGCTCCCCCCAGAAGACCTCGCCCGTGTCGTAGGTCACGGGCGCGCCGTCGCGGCGCACCGACTTGCCGTTCGACTCCATCGTGAGCTGCTGCAGGTAGGCCGGGAACCGGTGCAGGTACTGCGAGTAGGGCAGGACCGCGTGGGTGTCGGCGCCGAGGAAGTTCGAGTACCAGACGTTGAGCAGGCCCATGAGCAGCGGGACGTTATCCGAGGGCGCAGCGGTCGCGAAGTGCTCGTCCATCGCGCGGAAACCGGCGAGGAAGTCCTCGAAGCCATCCGGACCGATCGCGAGGGCGAGGGAGGTGCCGACCGCCGAATCCACGGAGTAGCGACCGCCGACCCAGCTCCAGAAGCCGAAGGCGTTGTTCGGATCGATGCCGAACTCGGCGACCTTGTCCAAAGCGGTCGAGACGGCGACGAAGTGCTTCGCGATCGCCTCCTTCTCCCCCGCCTCGTCGGTCGCCAGGCCGCGTTCGCGCAGCGCGCCGAGGAACCACTCGCGCACGACCTTCGCGTTCGTGATCGTCTCGAGGGTCGTGAAGGTCTTGGAGGCGACGATGACGAGGGTCGTCTCAGGATCGAGGCCCTTCGTCGTCTCGCCCGCATCCGTGGGGTCGATGTTCGAGATGAAACGGCACTCGAGGCCCTCTCGGACGAAGGGCTTGAGCGCCTCGTACGCCATGACCGGGCCGAGATCGGAACCGCCGATGCCGACGTTCACGATGGTCTCGACCGGCTTGCCGGTGATACCCGTCCATTCGCCCGAGCGCACGCGGTCGGCGAAGTCGTAGACCTTCGCGAGGACCGCGTGGACATCGGCGATCGCGTCCTGACCGTCGACTTCGAGCGAATCCTCGGCCGGGCGCCGCAGCGCCGTGTGGAGGACTGCCCGGTCCTCGGTGACGTTGATGTGCTCGCCCGCGAACATGCGGTCGCGCAGGTCCAGCACGCCCGTCTGCTCGGCGAGCGCCAGCAGCTCGGCGAGCACGTCCTCGTCGATGAGATTCTTCGAGAGGTCGACGTGCAGATCGGCCGCATCGCGCGTCCACGTGGCCGCCCGCTTCGGGTCGGCCGCGAACCACGCCCGCAGGTCGGGGTCGAAAGCGTCGGCACGCGCGTCGAGCGCCTCCCACGCGGGCGTCGTCATCGGATCGATCGCCGGAATATCGGTCATGATGCTCCTGTTCTTGGAGGTTTCCTCGAAGGTCGAGTCTATTAGGCCTCGGATGAGGCGATCGTGATCGCCGACGCGGGAGTCCCGCAATCCTTCATCGACACGATCCGCTGGACGGGGGTGAGTTCGCGCCACCACTGGTCGAAGGGCCGCCTGTTCACGATGTCGAGATCGTCGAACATGTTCTTCACGAGGCGCGCCTCGATCCTGTTGCCCACCTGGCCGATGTAGACGCCCTCGGACTCGCCGCGGGTGAACTGATTGTGCAGGTGCTCGAGCGCGCGGTTCGCGAGCCTGGTCGCCAGGAGCCTGTCGAAGGGGCTCGGAGCCCCGCCCTGCTGAAGATGCCCCAGCGCCGAGTGCCGGACGTCGTAGACGCCGCCGGATTCTGCTTCGTAGACGGAGGCCAGGAACTCCCGGTCGTAGAACTTCGACACGGCCTCATTGACGAGGACGAGGAACAGCCTGCGCCCCCCGGCGAAGGACTCGACCATGCGCTTCGAATCCGCGGCGATCGTCCCCAGATCCACCGAGTCCTCATTGAGGTAGATGTACTCGGCCCCGGACGACAGGGAGGACATGAGCGTGAGATAGCCGCAGCGCCTGCCCATGATCTCGGCGACGAAGCAGCGCCTGGTCGCAGCCGCCGACTCCTTGATCCGGTCGAGCGCCCAAGTCGCGTTGTTGATCGCGGTGTCCGCGCCGATCGACAGCTCCGAGCCGGGCAGGTTGTTGTCGATCGACGCCGGGATGAGGACGATCGGGATGCGGAAGGCCGGGTAGCGGTCGCGCTCGTCCATCATCGCCTTCACTGCGAGATAGGCGTTCAGGCCGCCGATGACGACGAGGGCGTCGAGGCCGTTGCGTTCGATGGCGCGGCCGAGGGCGTAGTACTGCTCGACCTCGGGGACTTCACGACGGGTGCCGAGTTCGGCGCCTCCCTTGAAGGCCCAGCCCTCGACGTCCGCCCAGGTGAGCTCTCGGACGTCGTTATCGGCCAGGCCCCTCCAGGACCCGTTGACGCCGAGCATCGTCCACCCGCGCGCGATGCCGAGACGGACGGCGGCACGGGCCGCCGTGTTCATGCCGGGGGCGAGGCCGCCCGCGTGGAGGACGCCGATGCGCCTGCGCGAACCCTCGGGAACCGGGGTGAGCTGCGGCGGGGTCGACAGGATCCGGTTGATCTCGACCATCGTTGTGAAGGAGGTGCCCCGGCTCGCCTGAGCGGCCGGGAAATCACCCGCCGCGATCAGGTCCTTGACCGCCCTCGTATCCCGGACGGCCTTCATCAGCGGGATCCGCGTCACGCGATTGTGCCGCACGCCCAGAATGCACGGCACGTCCTCGGGGCCGGTGGAGAGGATCTCCTGGACGGCCGCGTAACCGAGCAGTGTCGACATCCAGCGGTCGTAGGCCGAGGGCGATCCGCCGCGCTGGACGTGTCCGAGGATCGTGACGCGGGCGTCCTCTCCGGTCTTGACGGTGATGGTGTCGGCGATGTGCTGCGTGGTGAGCAGATTGCCCTCGCGGTCGGTCGCGCCCTCGGCGACCAGGACGATCGACTCGCGACGGCCCGCTTCGCGTCCGAGCCGCAGGTGCTCGGCGAGATCGTCCTCCCAGCCGGGCCCCACCGGGTCCTCGGGGGTGAACACGTAGTCCGCGCCGCCGGCGACCGCGGCCATGAGGGGCAGGTAGCCGCAGTGGCGCCCCATCACCTCGACGACGAAGGTCCGCTGGTGGGAGGCCGCGGTACTGGTGAGCTGGTCGATCGCGTCGACGATGCGGTGGAGGGCCGTATCCGCGCCGATCGTCATGTCGGTTCCGACCATGTCGTTGTCGATCGACCCGACGAGGCCGACGACCATCAGCGCCGGGTGCTCGTCGGCGACCTCCTGGGGGATCACGCCCTCGTCGACGAGCTCGCGCATGTGCTGGGACCATTCGCCCCGGAACTCGTCCGTGCCTGACAGCGATCCGTCGCCGCCGATGACGACCAGGCGGTCGATGCCCCGCTCGATGAGATTGCGGGCCGCCGCATGGCGCCCCTCGTAGTCCCTGAACTCCGGGCAGCGCGCGGTTCCGATCACGGTGCCGCCCTCGGCGAGGATGCTCGACACGTCGGACCATTGGAGTTCCTTGATCGCCTCACCGCCCTTGACGGCTCCGGCCCAGCCCTCCATCACGGCGAAGGGGCGCGCACCGACCGCGAGCGCCGTCCTCACGACGGCCCTCACGGCCGCGTTCATTCCCTGCGCGTCGCCACCGGAGGTGAGGACGCCGATGCGAGTGTTTCCAGTCGAGACGATCGTCTGACCGAGTTCGATGCCCATGTCGTTCCGTTCTGCCTGAGACTTCTGGCGCGATTGAGTCATGGGCAGTCTATGGCGCATCGACGCTCACGTGTGAAAACGTCCCGAGACGGGAGGGGCTTGATCCACTGCGATCACTGGAAAAGCACGCGTTCACACCCGGCGCACATATTCCCGTTCCTTCGTCGCCGTTCAGGGGCGGGAAGGGCGCGGGGCGCCCTCGTTAGCCGCTCCTTCCCCCTTGCCCGCGGAGCGTCGCCGGCAAGATCATCACCGAGGCGTCCGCCGTCCGACGATGCTTCCTCTTGCCCGCAGGGCATGCCCTCGGCCCGCAGGGCATGCCCTCGGCCCGCGATTGCGCGCAGGCGAGGACGCGAGAATCCCCGCTTCCCGGCCGCGCACTCCATCGACCGGGAGGCGGAGAAGCATCAATCGAGGCTCGTCGGCAGCGGGAATTCCTTGGATTCCCCACCGACCAGCGTGAAACGGACCTTGTCCGGCACCGAGTCGAGGGGCACGTCGAAGATGAATTTACCGGTCCTGGCCTCGCCCGGCTTGAGCACGTAGTTCTCGAAAGCGAGGAGGTCATGGGGTGCCAGATTCCTCGACTGCCAGAATTCGATTTCCGTGCCGTCTTTGAGGATGTAGGTGATGTCGAGGGCGTCGTAGTAGTCCTCGCCCTCGGCGACGTCGCCCTCGTAGGCGACCTGAACCCTCACGAGGGCGCAGGTCATGCCCGACTCCGGCGAGGACTCGACGACTCCCATCGCATTCGGCGTCACGCCCTGGTACTGGATGCGCCACGGGCCCAGCCTCATCTCCTCGAAGAGGTTGAATTCGTATCCTGCGGGGAATTGCCCGGTCATCAGCTTCTCCGTCGAGTCCCCGCCATGAGCGGGTCCGGGATCGGGGGCGGGCTCAGGATCGATGATCGGGACATCGATCGGCGCTTCGGCGCTCCGTTTCACATCGGCGCACCCCTTGAGGCCGAAGACGAGCATGAGGATGAGGAGCAGAGCGATGACGATGTAGCCCGCAATGCCCTTCTTCCCGAGGGCGCCGCCCGTGCCGCCGACCGGGGGCATCATCGGGGCGGGCGGTACGGCTCCGCCGGGAGGGAGGGGCGCGCCGGGCACCTGCTGGCCGAAGGGCTGGGTCGGGGGCTGCGAGCCCTGGAATCCCGGCTGCGGGTAGCCCTGCTGCTGGGCGTAGGGGCACGGCCCGTGGGCTGAGCGGAAGTTAGGGCCTGAGGAGGCGTGGCGGCTTGTTGGGCCGCTGCTCCGGCCTGCAGAGCCTGAGCGGGCTGACCGTAGGGCGCGTTCGGCATCGGGGGGGGGGACCGGGGGCTGCTGCGGAGCCGCCTGCTGGAGCATAGCGGGTTGCTGGGGCACGCCGGGCTGCTGCGATGGCGGAGCGGGCTGGAAGCCTCCCGGTCCCTGAGGCGGGATCCCCGCTTGCTGAGGCATCGGAGGCTGTTGGAGGTAGGGCTGTGACTGCGACGCTCCGCCCTGGGCGGGCCGATCTCCGAAGGGCGCCTGCTGAGAGGGCTCCTGAGCTCCCGGCGCCCACTGCGCATAGGGGACGGGCGGGACCGGTTCCTGAGGAGCCGGCGCGGTACCGCCGAGTCCAGGAGGATTCTGCTGCCCGATCGGGGGCATCAATGGCTGAGCCCCCTCCCCTTCGGGCTCGCCCGAGCTGCCCGGGTTCGTCATCGGATCATCGCTCATGATGGGCTCCTTCGCACTCGTCGTCGAACGTACGGCAACGATCGCACAGAAGCGGCCTCGGGGGGAGTACCCAGATAGGTCGGGTTCACCCGCGCGAAGCACCCCAAAGGGTGGGGCCCTCGGATGCGTGGACGCAGTCGGCCAGCGCACCGGTGGACGCCGGGATCGGAAGTGGGCTCCATCGGATACTGAGAGCAATCGCTGAAACTCCCGCTCAGATCCCGATCCGCGATTCGCCCCAAGCGGCCGATCCGGGGGCCATAGCAGGCCCTGATTCAGACCCCGCCCCACGAACCATCCCAAGCCCCCGCTCCGGGGGCCATAGCAGGCCCTGATTCAGACCCCGCCCCACGAACCATCCCAAGCCCCCGCTCCGGGAGCCATATCAAGCCCCGATCCAGACCCCGCCCCACGAACCATCCCAAGCCCCCGCTCCGGGAGCTGTGATACTCGTGCCATGACATCCACGGCTCGCTCGCACGTGAAGCGCGTGCAGTGGCCCGGGACGCGGCCCCTCCCCCTCTCCGACAACAACTCCGACACCCGCTCAAGCATCACTGACAACAACTCGGACAGGCCACACCCTGCCCCCCCGGCAACAACTCAGACAGGCCACACCCCGACCCTGACAACAACTCGGAAATTCAAGAGGGTTTCAAGCGAAAAAGGGGCGTTTTGGCCGATTACTGATCGACTTGTAGCCGCCCTCCCCCTCATCGGTGTCCGACCTGTAGCCAGCAACCCGCAGAAGACCCCACTCCACTGTCCGACTTGTAGCCAGCACCCCACGGGAACCCCGCTCCTGTTGTCCGACTTGTAGCCGCATCCGGGTCCGCAAGGAGAGGGGAAGGCGCATAACCCTCACCTCATGGGGTTGTCCCGCTCCGCCGTCGGCGGAGCGGGACAACCCCCAGAGATCCAACCCGACTCGGGTCACCCCGTTCCGGGCCCGCCAGACCCGAGCCGACCCGATCCTGGCCAGCCGGAACCGATCCGACCGAGTCCAGACCAACTCAGACCCAGACCGACCCAAGCCAGCTCACCCCGTTCCGGGCCCGTCAAACCCGAGCCGACCCAACTCAGACCCAGACCAGCCGGCCCCAGACCAGCCGGATCCGGAGCGGCCCCGACGGCCCCGACGGCCTCGACGAACCGGGCGAACCGGGCGAACCGGGCGAGCCCGATCGAAGCGGAAGGCTCAGGCGGATGCGCCCTGCTCGACGACCGCGTTCTGAGCGGCCGAGGCCGCGAGCTCCTCGGCGCTCACGACGCCCTCGACGGAGACCTTGTCCAGGTAGGCCATGCCGTCGAATGCGAGCTCACGGGCGTTCTCAGGGTCGCCCTCGGCGCCGATCCGGCCGTCGGCGAGCTTGTCGACGACGATCGCGATCGCACCGTCCCCGGTAACGTTGGTGGCCGTGCCGAAGGAATCGAGGGCGATGTAGGTCGCGATCATGAGCGCGACCTGCGCGTCGTTGAAGCCGAGCATCGAGGAGAGGAGGCCCGTGGCCGCCATGATGGCGCCGCCGGGCACGCCCGGCGCCGCGACCATCGTGATGCCGAGCATGAAGATGAATCCGACCCACTGGGCCGCGGAGACGTCGATGCCCTGAGTGAACACGATCGCGAAGGCGAATGCGAAGATCTTCGAGGTCGAACCCGCGAGGTGGATCGTCGCGCACAGCGGGATGGTGAAGGAGGCGACGGCGTCGGAGATGCCGTTCTTCTTCGCCTGACGCAGGGTCACGGGGATCGTCGCCGCCGAGGAGGAGGTGCCGAGGGCCGTGAGGTAGGCGGGCATCATCGTCAGGAGGGACTTGATCGGGTTCTTTTTGCCGATGGCGCCTGCGACGATGTACTGCGTGAGGAGGATGACGACCTCGAGGAGGAGGACGACGACGACCACTCGCACGAGGGTCCGCATGATGCTCCACGCCTCGCCGGTGTACGTGAGGTTGAGGAAGATGCCGAAGATGTGGAGCGGGAGCAGCGGGATGATGATCTTCTCGATGAGCTTCGTGATGATCGCGCGGAATTCGATGAAGCCCTTGCGCAGGACGCCGCGGGGGACCATCGACAGGCCGATGCCGACGACGAAGGACAGGAGCAGCGCGGTCATGACCTGGAGCGCTGCGGGCATTTCGACCGTGAAGTAGGTGTCGAGGGCGGAGCCCGGTTCCTTCACATCGGCGAGGCCGGCGCCGAGGAGCTTCGGGAAGGTCGCCGCGCTCACGAGGTAGGTGAGGAATCCGGAGAAGAGGGTCGAGCCGTAGGCGATCGCGGCGGTGATGCCGAGCCACTTGCCCGCGCCGCGGCCGAGGTCGGCGATCGCAGGAGTGACGAGGCCGATGATGATGAGCGGAATCGAGAAGGAGAGGAACTGGCTGAACAGGGAGGAGAAGGTCGCGAAGATCCTGCCGACTGAAAGCGGAACCAGATGGGCGTCGCCGACTTTCAGCGAGCCGAGAATGAGGGCGAGGATGATCGCCACGAGCACCCAGAAGAGGATGCCGCTCTTCTCAATGAACTTTCGCATAACCGATCCTGACGTGTGTTTGACCAATGCTTAGGCCCAGCATGCCCATAGAGGCTCGGGGACGCGAAATGCCCTCAGGGCCATCCCACAATGCGAGAAACACGCTCCCGACATGAGTGCGGGGCGGCGGGAGGAATCCCGCCGCCCCGGCGGCATCGGGCGGAAGCGCTCGCATCTTCTGCTCGACGCCGCCCGCGGCACCCGCGCGCCGAACCCGCCCCTGGGGGCGCCGGCGCGAGAAGGAGGCGCTCATCGGCGATGAGGCGTTCAGACCAGTCGAGCCTTCAAGTCCTCGTCGAGCGCTTCGAGGAAGCCCTGCGTGGTGAGCCACGGCGCATCCGGGTCGATGAGGCGCGCGAGGTCCTTCGTCATGCGTCCGGAGGCGACGGTCGAGATCACGACCTCCTCCAGGGTGCGGGCGAATCCGATGACCTCGGGCGCGTTGTCGAGCTTGCCGCGATGGGCGAGACCGCGGGTCCAGGCGAAGATCGAGGCGATCGGGTTCGTCGAAGTCACCTCGCCGCGCTGGTGACGGCGGTAGTGGCGCGTGACGGTGCCGTGGGCGGCCTCGGCCTCCATCGTGCGCCCGTCGGGGGTGACGAGGACGGAGGTCATGAGCCCGAGCGATCCGAAGCCCTGGGCGACGGTATCGGACTGGACGTCGCCGTCGTAGTTCTTGCAGGCCCACACGTAGCCACCGCTCCATTTGAGGGAGGAGGCGACCATGTCGTCGATGAGGCGGTGCTCGTAGCGCAGGCCCGCCTTCTCGAAGCGCTCCTTGTACTCGCGTTCGAAGACGTCGGCGAAGATGTCCTTGAAGGCGCCGTCGTAGGCCTTGAGGATCGTGTTCTTCGTCGAGAGGTAGACCGGGTAGTTGCGGTCGAGCCCGTATTCGAAGGAGGCGCGGGCGAAGTCGGCGATCGACTCGTTGAAGTTGTACATGCCCATCGTGACGCCCCCGCCCTCGGGCATGCGGATCACTTCGTGCTGGATCGGCTCGGAGCCGTCGTCGGGCGTGTAGGTGAGGGTGATCGTACCCGCGCCGGGCACCTTGAAGTCGGTCGCGCGGTACTGGTCGCCGAAGGCGTGGCGGCCGACGACGATGGGCTTGGTCCAGTGGGGGACGAGCCTGGGGATGTTGTCGATGATGATCGGCTCGCGGAAGACGACGCCGCCGAGGATATTGCGGATCGTCCCGTTCGGGGACTTCCACATCTTCTTGAGGCCGAATTCCTCGACGCGCGCCTCGTCGGGGGTGATGGTCGCGCATTTGATTCCGACGCCGTGTTCCTTGATGGCGTTGGCGGCGTCGATGGTCACCTGGTCGTCGGTGGCGTCGCGGTTCTGGATGGAGAGGTCGTAGTAGCGCAGGTCGAGATCGAGATAGGGGAAGATCAGGCGGTCTTTGATGAACTGCCAGATGATGCGGGTCATCTCATCGCCGTCGAGATCGACGACGGGACCGGCGACCTTGATTTTCGACATGTGTCCTCCGGGGCTGCGGTTCGGGGAGCGGCGCTCCTGCAAAATTTATCTCGACATCGAGATTACTTGATTGTGCGCTCCCGGGCGCGCGCTTTCAAGACCCGATCCGTCCAACCCCGCCCGAGGGGCGCCTTCGCCCTCGACGATCCCGATCCCCGCGGGCGGAAGCGCCCGCTCAGACGATCACTCAGCCGATGCCCATCGTCGCCGTGAAGGGCGAGAAGTACCACAGGGCCAGGGCGATGCCCGCCAGGACCGCCGAATCCATCCAGCGATTCCTCGAGGCGAACCAGGGGCGCCCCGGAAGGAGCAGGCGCAAGAGCGCCATCGCGCCAAGGGTCGCCGCGAGCGCGAGAACCGCGCGGTGCGGATGATTCGTCAGGGCGAAGCCGACGACCGCGGCCAGGCCACCCAGGGACACGAGCACGGTCGCCCACTGCCACCAGATGGCCGGGCCCGGCATCCTGTCGCCTTCGCTGGAGTCAATCACGCCCACCACCTTAACGGTCGCGGGGGAGCGCGGGCGCCCGGGAGGAAACCCCTCCCCTTGCGGCTCTTGACAAGACGGCGGGGCGGGGTCTGTAATTCTCATACCGACCAACTAGTCGGTTTGTTGATTGCAATGGAGCACATCAAAGGAGGATCCCATGACGGCGACGCCGTTCGAAGACTCGGTCCGCGCAGTCGAACAGGGCGCCGACCCTTTCGCCGAGGCCGAGAAACTCTACGACCAGCTCAGCGACGAGGAACGACTGTCCCTGCTCGACGGAGACACGCCCTTCTGGGAGGGCATGTCCGACATGATGCAGATCGGATACAACACCGTCCCCTACGTCCACGGTCGGATCGACCGCCTCGGAATCCCCGGGACCCGCTTCGTCGACGGCCCACGCGGATGCGTCAGCGCGAACGGCACCGCCTTCCCCGTCTCGATGGCGCGCGGCGCCACCTGGGACACCGACCTCGAAGAGAGGGTCGGGGACGCGATCGGCACCGAGGTCCGCGCCGTCGGCGGCAACTTCTTCGGCGGGGTGTGCATCAACCTGCCCCGCCACCCCGCCTGGGGGCGCATCCAGGAGACCTACGGCGAGGACACGTGCATCCTGGGCGAGATGGGCGCCGCCCTCACCCGCGGCATCCAGCGCCACGCCATGGCCTGCGCCAAGCACTACGCCCTGAACTCCATGGAGAACAAGCGCTTCGAGGTCGACGTCACCGTCGACGAGGCCACCCTCCACGAGCAGTACCTGCCCCACTTCAAGCGGACCGTCGACGAGGGCGTCGCCGCGATCATGAGCGCCTACAACTCCGTCAACGGCGAGTGGGCCGGGCAGAACCGCTACCTCCTCACCACCGTGCTGCGCGAGCAGTGGGGCTGGGAGGGCATCACCGTCTCCGACTTCATCTGGGGCCTGCGCAACGGCCCCGCCTCCCTCAAGGCCGGTCTCGATCTCGAGGAGCCCTTCACCCAGCAGCGCAAGGAGCAGATGACCGGGGCACTCGAGGCCGGTGAGGTCTCCTGGGACGATGTGCGCCGCAGCGCCGTGCGCCTCCTGGGCGCCCAGCTGCGCTCCTACGCCACCCGTGACGACGTCCCCGAGGACCTGACCCTCCTCGCCAGTGACGAGCACCGCGCCCTCGCGCGCGAGGTCGCGAACCGCTCCATGACCCTGCTCAAGAACGACGACGTCGACGGCGTGCCCGTCCTGCCGCTGCCCGAGCAGCCGACCACGATCGCGGTCATCGGTCGCCTGGCCACGGCCGAGAACATGGGCGACGCCGGCTCCTCCAAGGTCCGTCCCCCGAGTTACGTCACACCGCTGGAAGGCCTGACGGCCCGCTACCCGCAGGCGCAGGTCCTGCACGTCGAGGCCGACGACCCTCAGGCCGCCGCCGAGGCCGCCGCGAAGGCGGACGTGGCCGTGGTCGTCGCCGGCTTCACCAAGCACGACGAGGGCGAGTGGGTCGGCACCGACACCATGACCAACCCCGTCCTGCGCAGCCTCTACCCGCCGCTGCCCGAGGGCGCCTCCGAGCCCGCGGGCGACTCCAACTCGATCATGACCGACGGCTACGGCGGCGACCGCGCCGCCCTCGGCCTGCGCGCCGTCGACGAGGAGATCATCACGGCGGTCGCAGCCGCCAACCCGCGCACCGTCGTCGCCCTCGTAGGCGCCGGCACGATCATGATGGAGGCCTGGCGCTCGAAGGTCCCCGCCATCGTCATGATGTGGTACGCCGGCATGGAGGGCGGCCACGCCCTCGCCGACGTCCTCAGCGGCGCCGTCAACCCCTCCGGCCGCCTACCCTTCTCCATCCCGACCAGCGAGGACCACCTGCCCGCCTTCGACCGCACGTGGACGACCGTCACCTACGACCGGTGGCACGGCCAGAGGCTCCTGGACCGCCTCGGCGTCGAGGCGGCCTTCCCCCTGGGCTGGGGCCTGTCCTACACGACCTACCGGCTCGACGACGCCCGGGTCACCGCCTCCACCGGCGAGGGCGCCGACCGCGTCCTCACCGTGCGCGCCACCGTGTCCAACACCGGCGGGCGTGACGGCATCCAGGTCGTGCAGGTCTACGGCCGCGGCGGCGAGCACGCCGACGAGACCCAGCTGCTCGGCTTCGCCACGGTCGAGGTGCCCGCCGGCCGCAGCCGCGAGGTGGACGTGCCGGTGCGCCTGACCCAGCTCGGCTCCTGGGACGCCGACGCCGGACGCATCGTCCTGGCCGACGGCCCCGTCGAGCTCGAGGTCGCCTTCCACGCCCACGACGCGGGTGCGATCACCTTCGACGGGCAGGTCCGAGCATGACATCCGAGACACGCACCGAGCCCGAGTCCACCCGCCTGCCGCTCATCCGCCAGATCGGCTACGGTCTGGGCGACGCGGGCATGAACTTCTCCTGGAGCTTCATCTCCGCCTTCGCCATGTTCTACATGACGAACGTCATGGGCGTCGGCGCCGCCATCCTGGGCACGCTCATGCTCGTCGCCCGCCTGACCGACGGCGTCTCCGACCTCCTGTTCGGCCTCCTCCTGGACCGCACGAGGACCCGGTGGGGACGGGCCCGACCCTGGCTGTTCTGGTCCACCTTCCCCCTGGCCATCGGCACCTTCATGCTCTTCAACGTGCCGGAGGGCTTGTCCGAGTCGGCCCGCGCAGGATACTTCTTCGTGCTGTACCTGCTCGTCGGGACCTTCTTCTACACGGCCGCCAACATCGCCTACAACGCCTTCGTCGCGTTGACGACGACGCACGAGCCGACCCGGGTCTCCATGGGGTCCATCCGGTTTATCTGCACGATCCTGGCGATCCTCGTCATCAACGCCATCACCCTGCCCCTCGTCAGGCACTTCGGGACGGGCCGGGCCGGGTGGGCGGCGGTCGGTGCCCTCTACGGGTGCGTCATCGTCGTCCTGCTGCTCATCTCCTGCTTCGCCGTCAAGGAGCTCAGGACCTGGACGAAGGAGGAGGCACGGGCCGAGGTTGCCCGGGACAAGCAGCAGGCGTCGCTCAGGACCCGTGGCGTCGGCGCTGACCTGGTCACCGTCCTGCGCAACAAGTACTTCCTCATGATCCTCGGGATCACGACGCTGTTCTACATCAACCTCGGCCTCACCGGTGGCGCGGGCGTCTACTACGCCACCTACGTCCTGGGCAACGAGGAGCACCTCGGCGTGCTCACCACGGCCATCTTCGCACCGATGGCCGTCGTCCTCGCCGTCCTGCCCTCCCTCACCGACCGCTTCGGGGTGTGGCGCATCAACGTCATCTCCACCGTTATCGCGATCGCGGGCTACCTCCTGGCGTGGTTCGTGCGCGACAGCCTCACCGGCGTCGTCATCGCCCTCGTCATCGCGGCGGTCGGTAACGCGTCCTTCCTGGGCACGTTCATGGCCTATGTCGCCGCAGTCGGCGACAACATCCGCATGACGACAGGGCACGACGTCCAGGGACTGACCTTCTCGGCCTCCTCGATCGGCATCAAGATCGGTCAGGGCGTCGGCGCCGCCGCCGTCGGCTGGATGCTGGGCATGGTCGGCTTCGACGGCACCGCGACCAGCCAGCCGGCAGCGGTCCTCACCGTGGTCTCCCTGTCCTACCTGGGCCTGCCGGTGCTCATCGCCGTCGCGCGGCTGCTCGTCTTCCTACCCTTCCGCATTTACGAGGCGAACGACGAGCTGCGGGCAGACGGGGCCTGACCCCTGGCTGGGAGCGGATGCGGTCGTCGCGGGCGGGAGAGACGGTAACCTGACCGCGACGACCACCCATCATCGCTTCCCAGGAGGGCAGATGCCACGGCAGCCTCGGATGAACCCCGACGAACGTCTCACCCAGATCGTGGACACGGCCAGTGAGCTCCTGTCCCTCAAGGGGTACTTTGGCTTCTCGGTCGGAGAGCTCGCCCAGCGCTGCGGCCTGTCCAACGCCGGACTCATCCACCACATCGGTACCAAGCAGCGCGTCCTGCACATGGTCCTCGACGCCCGCGACGCCCGTGACCTCGCCGTCATGGCCGAGGCGGCCGGGGGCGTCGACTGGGAGGCCGTCGAAGCGGGCCGCGCGGCCCTCGACACGCGCACCGCCGTCGCCATGCTCCACGCGCTCGTCGAACACAACGAGACCCAGCCGATGATCGTGCGCCTCTACGCGATCCTGCGCAACGAGTCACTCGGGGACGAACACCCCAGCCACGACTACTTCGTCGCCCGGGACGCTTGGTCCCTGCGCCTCCTGTCCGGCTTGTTCGCGGATGCGACTCCGCAGGCCCCCGCGTTGGGGCGCCAACTCCTCGCGCTCATGGGGGGCCTCGAGGAGCAGTGGCTGCGGGACCGGTCCCTCTCCCTCGTCGAACTGTGGGACGAGGCCGTCGACATCCTCCTCGCAGGCCACGGGATCGACGCCGGCGCCTGAGGGCGCAACGCCCCGAAGGGCGCCGAGCCCGGCGGACCCCACTGGCTCCGCCCATCCGTTCACGCCCCTCGGCGCTTCGTCGATTCCGGCTCCGGCGGCGCCCCCGCCACGCGCGCGGCGCTACCATATTCACGCGACGCGAAACGTCGCGCACATTTTCACGTGAATGAAGGAGCCTTCGTGACTTCCCGTTACATCGTTGTCGGGCCTGAATCAGCGAACGCCGCACGCGACGCGGCAGACGAACTCGCAGCTCTCCTCACCGGACGCGGAACCCTCGCTCGCCTGAGCGCTTTGGAGGGCGTCACGCCCCCCGACGCGGCCCTCAGCTCCGCGACCGCGCTGGCGACGACCCTCGAGGCCGTCCGCGGAGCCGACACCGATGCCGTCCTCATCGACGGAGCGGGCGCCCCCGACGCCAGGACCTTCGACCCGACCGGCTGGAACCTCGATCTAGCCGCAGCCGCCAAGGCCGGGATCGTCCTCGTTCTCGAGGCCGAGGGCGCGAGCGTCGACCTCATCGAAGAGGAGATCCGCATCCTCGCCCGGCGCGCCGCAGCCGCCAAGGCGACCCTCGCCGCCGTGGCGCTCCCCGCAGCGCTCGCCGAGCAGGTCACCGCGGACGTCCTCGTGCTCCCCCTGCCCCTCACCTCCGAAGGGGCCGACGCCCTGCTCGCCCTGCCCGAGCCCGCCGCCGTCACGCCCCTCGCCTTCCAGGCCGACCTCATCGATCGCGCCCGCGCTGATCGCAAGCGCATCGTCCTGCCCGAGCCCGAGGACGACCGCGTCCTCCTCGCCGCGGCCGAGGTCCTCGCACGGGGCATCGCCGACGTCACCCTCGTCGGCGACGCGGCCGCCGTCGCGACCCGCGCCGGCGAGCTCGGCATCGACCTGTCCGAGGCCCGCGTCGTCTCGACCTCCGATCCGGAGCTCGTCGAGAAATACGCGGCCGAATTCGCGCGCCTGCGCGCGAAGAAGGGCGTCACCCTCGAGCAGGCGCGCGAGAAGATCCGGGACGTGTCCTACTTCGGCACGATGATGGTCCACATGGGAGACGCCGACGGCATGGTCTCGGGCGCCGCCCACACGACCGCGCACACGATCGTCCCCTCCTTCCAGATCATCAAGACCGCTCCGGGCGTCTCGATCGTCTCATCGATCTTCCTCATGCTCATGAAGGACCGGGTCTGGGCCTTCGGCGATTGCGCCGTCAACCCGAACCCGACCCCCGAGCAGCTCGCCGACATCGCGGTCTCCTCTGCCCGGACCGCCGCGCAGTTCGGAGTCGAGCCGAAGGTCGCGATGCTCTCCTACTCGACCGGGGACTCCGGCTCGGGCCCCGATGTCGACGCCGTCATCGAGGCGACCCGGATCGCCCGCGAGAAGGCCCCCGAGCTCGCGATCGAGGGACCGATCCAGTTCGACGCCGCCGTTGATGAGGCCGTCGCCTCGAAGAAGCTCCCGGGCTCGCCCGTGGCCGGACGCGCGACCGTCTTCGTCTTCCCCTCGCTCGAGGCGGGCAACATCGGTTACAAGGCGGTTCAGCGCTCCTCCGGCGCGGTCGCCGTCGGCCCGGTCCTCCAGGGCCTCAACAAGCCGGTGAACGATCTGTCGCGCGGCGCCCTCGTCGAGGACATCGTCAACACCGTCGCCCTCACCGCCGTCCAGGCCCAGGGCTGACCCGGACAGCCGTGCCGTCACCGAAAGCACCACTCCCTTCCACTCCCCCTCTCTCCCGGCGAGAGCATCACCTTTCCTCATCGAGGGGATCTCGCGGCCCCGCCCTCGCCCCCATCGTCGAGCCCCGCCTCGCCCCGACCCGAAAGGCCACCCCGTGACCCAGACCGTCCTCGTCATCAACTCCGGCTCCTCCTCCATCAAGTACCAGCTCGTCGACCCCGAAACCGGCGACGCCATCGCCAAGGGCATCGTCGAGCGCATCGGCGAGGCCCTCGGAACGATCAAGCACGTCCACGGGGCCGACGTCACCGAGGAGGAGCTCCCGATCCCCGACCACGAGGTCGGCATGCGCGAGGTCCTCCGCCTCTTCGACGCGAAGGGCCCCGTGCTCTCCGAGGCGGGAATCGTCGCCGTCGGCCACCGCATCGTTCAGGGGGGCAAGTACTTCGACGGCCCCGCCCTCGTCACCGACGAGGTCCGCGACCTCATCGAACGCCTCTGCCCGATGGCGCCCCTGCACAACCCCGCCCACCTCAAGGGCATCGATGTGGCCCGCGAGCTCATGCCCGACATCCCCCACGTCGCCGTCTTCGACACCGCGTTCTTCCAGCAGCTCCCCGAGAAGGCCTCCACCTACGCCCTCAACGCCGAGGTCGCCGAGAAGTACGCGGTCCGCCGCTACGGCGCCCACGGCACTTCCCACCAGTTCGTCTCGCGCGAGGTCGCGAAGCTCCTCGGACGCGACGACCTCAAGCAGATCGTCATGCACCTCGGCAACGGGGCCTCGGTCTCGGCGGTGAAGGACGGCAAGCCGATCGACACCTCCATGGGCCTCACCCCGCTCGAGGGCCTCATGATGGGTTCGCGCACCGGCGACATCGACCCGGCGGTCGTCTTCCACCTCGCCCGCCAGGCGGGCATGTCGATCGACGAGATCGACCACCTCTTCAACAAGGAATCGGGCATGAAGGGCCTCACCGGCGAGACCGACATGCGCTCGGTGTGGGGGCTCATCGGCAATGATGAGGATCCCGAGACCCAGGCGAAGGCCCGGGTCGCCATGGACATCTACATCAACCGCCTCCTCAAGTACGTCGGCTCCTACACGGCCGAGCTCGGCGGCCTCGACGTCATCACCTTCACCGCGGGCATCGGCGAGAACGACTGGAGAGTCCGTCGGGAGCTCGCCGAGGCGCTCGAGCCCTTCGGCGTGAAGATCGACGTCGAGAAGAACGAGGGGCGCATCGGCGAGCCGCGCGTCGTTTCGACGCCCGATTCGAAGGTCCTCCTCCTCGTCTACCCGACGAATGAAGAGCTCGCGATCGCCCGTCAGGCGCTCACGCTGCTCTGATTCCCGCTCTTCGGGCGTTCGGGGGCGGTTCGGCTTCGGCCGGGCCGCCCCTTGCGCTACGCGGGCCGCGCGGTTTTCGAGGGCGGGACGGAGTTTCTTCTGAAGGGGCGCTGAGGAGGAGGCGGAGGAGCAGGCGACTCGAAACGACCGAAGAATTATTCGGATTCCGATCGCAGGGGCCTCACCGCGGACCACCCAGCCCCACATTCCGAAGAATTCTTCCGTTTAACACCTCGCCATCGTAGACTGAGCAGAGAAACGGAAGCATTCCGAAGAATTCTTCCGCTCTTTCATCCGAGAAATGAGGGAGCCGTGCATCCTCAAGACACAGACACGACCGCCGCGACGATCGGCCGATCCATACGCGACATGCGCAAGAGCTACCGACTCACCCAAACCCAGCTCGGAGATCTCGTCGGCCTGTCGGACAAGACGGTGCGCGACATCGAAAGGGGAACGGGCTCCCCCAGTTTGAAAGCGGTCCTGTCCACGCTATCGGCGCTCGGCCTCCGACTCGAGGTCAGGGACTCATGATCTTCTCCTCGCTCCGCTTCATCGACACGGCCGACGTGTACAAGGGCGATGCGCTGGCCGGACGCCTCCGCCGAAGCGCAGGAGGCGAGATCGCCTTCACCTATCTTCCCAGCTACTCGGGAACCCCCGTCTCAACATCATTGCCCCTGACGGACGAAACCATCACAGCCGGCGGCGGAGCGGTGCCGAGCTTCTTCGCCGGCCTGCTCCCCGAAGGGCACCGGCTCAGCGTCATGGCGCGGGCGGTGAAGACCTCCTTGGATGACGAACTCACGCTCCTCCTCGCCATCGGCGGCGATACTCCCGGAGATGTGAGGATCGTGCCTCACGGGCAAACACCGCGGGAGCTCGTTCCCGCAGTGGACCTCAGCGACAGCCGCGTCGACTTCCGCGCGATCAGCGACCTCGTCGACCCGGTCGGACTTCCCGGGGTGCAGTCCAAGGCCTCCGCCTCGATGATCACGACGCCCGTCAAGGCCCTCGGCCGGGCGGCGATCCTGAAGATCGACCCGCATGACTACCCCCACCTCGTCATCAACGAAGCACTGCACCTCGAAAAGGCCCGCGGGCTCGGAATACCCGTCTCCCCCCATGAAGTCCTCACCGATGCGCACGGCATCCGCGGACTCGTGGTGCACCGATTCGACCGGGGCATCGACGCCTCCGGCCGTTTGACCCGCTTCGCCCTCGAAGACGCCGGACAGGTACTCGGAATCTGGCCCGCTCAAAAATACTCGGTGAACAGCGAGGATGTCGTACTCGCCCTCGCCGCTCAGACGCACGCGCCTCTTCTGGCAACGCGCAACCTCTACATCCAGTTCCTCTACGCATGGCTGACGGGCAACGGCGATCTCCACGCCAAGAATGTCAGTATTCTCCAAGGCGCCTCAGGCCGGTGGACAGTGGCCCCCATCTACGATGTCCCGAGCACCGCCCTCTACGGAGACACGACGATGGCCCTCCCCATCGCCGGTCGGACGAAGGGCCTCCGCCTGCGCCATTGGGATGAATTCGCCGATTCGATCGGGCTACCGCTCAGAGCCGCCCGGGCGGCCAACCGCCACGTCCTGAAAGTCGTCTCCGGCATCGATCTGACAGTCCTGCCCTTCGAGGGCTCCCCCCTGCATGCGGCCGAGAGGGAGCTCAGACTGCGGCGCGCTGAAATCGCATGAGCAGCGCGATCAGCTGAACCGAGGGGCGGCCCTCGGCCCATCTGCACCGCCTCACCACCCCCCGGCATCCGAGCGCACGGCCCCGCCCTCGAAAACCCGCACGCCCCCCAAAAGCGCCCAAGAGGGCGTTAGAGGCTCAGCCGGAGCCCTCGTGGGCGCCTTCGGGGGAAGAACTTCGATCAGGCGGCCTTGACCATGAAGCCCTCCCATGAGGCTTTCAGCGATAATGTCCTCAACCCCGAGGAGGAACCCGTGAACTTCCATTCGCTCTACGACCAGGGCTTCGCGCGCCTGGCAGCCGCGACGATCCCCGTCCACCCGGCCGACCCGGCCCGCAACGCCGAAGAAGTCGTCTCGATCGCCCGCGAGGCCTCCGACAAGGGCGCGGCCGTCCTCCTCCTGCCCGAGCTGTGCCTGTCGGGCTACGCGATCGACGACCTCCTCCTCCAAGACGTCCTCCTCGACGAGGTCGAAGCCGCGATCCACTCGGTCGCGCAGGCCTCGCTCGACCTCCTCCCGATCCTCATCGTCGGAGCCCCCGTGCGTGCCGAGGGCTCGCTCTACAACTGCGCGATCGTGATCCACCGGGGGCGCATCCTCGCCGTCGTCCCCAAGCTCCACCTGCCGAACTACCGGGAGTTCTACGAGAAGCGCCACTTCGTCACCCCGGGCGCGTCGACGCCGATCCTCATCGACGTCTCGAAGTGGAGCGCCGTCGAGAACCCCTACGAGAAGTTCTCCCCCGAATACGTCCCCTTCTCCTCCGCGGTCATCGGGGTCGCGGACGTCCCGGGCCTCAAGATCGCAGTCGAGGTCTGCGAGGACATGTGGGTTCCGGCGACCCCCGGCTCCTTCGCGACCCTCGCGGGCGCGACCGTCATCTGCAACCCCTCGGCCTCGCCCATCACCGTCGGCCGCGCCGAGGACCGCCGCCTCCTCGTCCGCTCCGCCTCCGCGCGCCTCAACGCCGCCTACCTCTACTGCGCGGCGGGCGAGGGCGAATCCACGACCGATCTGGCCTGGGACGGCCAGACGATGATCTACGAGTGCGGCGATCTGCTCGCCGAGGGCGAACGCTTCATCCCCGGGGGCCGCACCCTCACGATCGCCGACGTCGACCTCGACCGCCTCGTCACCGAGCGCACCCGCCAGAACTCCTTCGCTGACAACGCCGACTACGTGAACGCCGGGCGGGCGGACGCGCCCTTCGGCCCCCTGTCCAGGGTGTCGCAGATCGAGACCCGGCTGGATCCCCCGCGCAGCGACCTCGGCCTCGCCCGCCCGGTCGACCGCTTCCCCTTCGTCCCCGACGACCCGGCGCGCCTGGCCCAGGACTGCTACGAGGCCTACAGCATCCAGGTCTCGGGCCTCGTCCAGCGGCTGCGCGCGATCGGGAACCCGAAGGTCGTCATCGGGGTGTCCGGCGGCCTCGATTCGACGCATGCGCTCATCGTCGCCGCGCGCGCGATGGACCTCCTGGGGCGCCCGCGCGAGGACATCCTCGCCTACACGATGCCGGGATTCGCGACTTCGGAGGGCACGAAGTCGAACGCCCTCGAGCTGTGCGAGTCGCTCGGCGTCCCCTGCGAGACGATCGACATCACGCCCGCCGCCCGCCAGCTCCTCGCCGACCTCAAGCACCCCTACTCCGAGGGGGCCGACGCCTACGACGTGACCTTCGAGAACGTCCAGGCGGGCCTGCGGACCGATTACCTCTTCCGGATCGCGAACCATCGCGGCGGCATCGTCCTGGGCACCGGCGATCTGTCGGAACTGGCGCTGGGCTGGTGCACCTACGGCGTCGGCGACCAGATGAGCCATTACGCGGTGAACACCGGCGTGCCGAAGACGATGATCCAGCACCTCATCCGCTGGGTCGTCGCCTCCGGCCAGTTCTCGGCGCGCACCGGCGAGGTCCTCACCCGCATCCTGGATCAGGAGATCTCCCCCGAGCTCGTCCCGGTCAAGCCGGGTGAGAAGATGCAGTCGACGCAGGACAAGATCGGCCCCTACAACCTTCAGGACTTCACGCTCTATTACGTGCTGCGCCGCGGAGCCCGCCCCTCGAAGATCGCCTTCCTCGCGCAGAAGGCCTGGTCGGACGCCGCTCGCGGCGAATGGCCCGCGGGTTTCCCCGAGACCGAGCGCGTCGCCTACACCTTGGAGGAGATCGTGAAGTGGGAGGCCCTGTTCCTCCGGCGCTTCTTCTCCCAGCAGTTCAAGCGCTCTGCCCTGCCCAATGGTCCCAAGGTCATGGCGGGCGGTTCGCTGTCTCCGCGCGGCGACTGGCGCATGCCCTCGGACGCCTCGGGGGCGCGCTGGGTCGCGGAGCTCGAGTCCGCGGTCGCGGGAGTGCCCGGTTCGGGGATCCCGGCCGGTCCTGAGTCCTCGGATTCCCCGGGTGACGAGGGCGGGGCCGGCTCCCCGTCGATGCGGGCATCGGCTGCTCTCACCCCGAAGGGGGCCTCCCTGTGAACGTCCTCGCCGTCATCGGCCCGATCGGATTCGCGGCCCTCGCCGGCCTTTACGCCCTCGTCGCGGTGAAGGCGCGCGCCGGGGCCCTTCCCAAGGGCTCCGCGCTCGGCCTGCACCACCGCGAGCTCGAGAAGGACGAGGAGGCCTGGACGATCGGGCACCTCGCCGCTTGGCCGGTCCTCGCGATGGCCGCGCTCGTCTCGGGCTTCCACGCGATCGGCTCTTTCATCGCGGGGGTCCTCATGGGTGAGGAGGGGCGCGGATTCCTCACGGTCCTCGTCGTCTCGGGGATCGTCGTCGTCCTCGCCCTCTGGTTCGTCGCCTCGGCGGCGGCCGTCAACACGGTGAGGCGGAGGGAGTAGGGCCCGGAGAGTCTGGGGCGAGTCCGGCGGAGCCCGGTCGGGCCCGGCAGAGCCTGGGTCGAGTCCGGCGGAGCCCGAGTCGGGCCCGGCGCTGCACCGCAGGGCGGGCTCTCAGTCCTGCGTCTCCCGGTCCGCCGGGGGCTCCTCTTCGATTCCCCCGCTCGCCTGCGCCATCGGCGCCTGCGCCGAGGGCGCGACGGGGACCCCGGGCAGGATCTGCCGGGCGGCCGACGCTGCGACGGCCGCGCGCAGGAGCACCTCGAGCGGGCCGCGAGCGCGCCCGCGGGCTTCCATGACCCAGCAGGCCAGGGCAATCACGACCCACACGGCGACGGCGATCCCCATGCCGAGCAGCGGGTTCACGCCCTCGACACCGCTGAGGCCGAGGACGCCGAAGACCGCGATGAAGACGAAGGTCTGAAGCACGTAGGCGCTCATGGATCGTTTGCCGACGGCTGCGAGGAGGGTGCGGGCGGCGCCGAGCCGCTCGCGGGGCGGACCCGCGATGAGGACGAGGAGGGCGAGCCACCCGATCGCGCCCGCGATGCCGCCGAACTCGTGCAGGGCGGCCGTCCCCGTGGGAGCGGACTCGAGGAAACCCGCTTCGGCCAAGGCGTGGGGAGCGCCCATGAGGGCGCCGAGCGCCAGCCCGAGGATCCCCGCGGTCAGAAGGAGGTCCCGATGGCGCTCCGGTGAGGACACGAGGTCCGTCGTCGCCAGGGCCGCGCCGATGAACACAGCGGGCAGGACCTGCGAGAGGACAAGCGTGAAGAGCGTGGAGGGGACCCACGCGACGAGGCCGATCAGCGGGTAGAACCATCCGACGAGACCGGAGATCGTCGTATTGTCCGCCTGATTCGCCGTGTACATTCCGGTGTTCGCGAAAGACTCCGCCGCGAATTCGCTGAACAGGAGCATCGCGAAGGCGAGCACCTGCTGGACGATCCCGATGACGATCATGAGGCGCCACCTCCTGCCCGCGATGAGACCTGCGCAGAGCACCGCGACCAGGGCGTAGGTGCCGATGATGTCGCCCATGAAGAACAGGGCGTGAACGGCGCCGAAGAGCAGCATCCACCAGCCCCTGCGTCGGACGAGGGCACGGCCCGACTCGAGCGCCTCCTTCTCGAAGCCCGCGATCCAGCTGTCCCTCGCCTCGGGGCTCAGCCCCGGAGCCGACTCGTCGAGTTCGCGGGTCCGGGCGGCCACGTGGGCGTCGCGGCGGCGCCGAATCATCGTCATGAGGCCGAAACCGAAGAGGAGTGAGAAGAGCGGGTAGGCCCGATGGTCGACGAAGAGCTGTCGGATGAGGACCCACCACTGATCCGCGGCTCCCCCCTCGCCGGATGCGGGGAACAGGGCCGTCCAGAAGGGCACGTTCGCCACGGCGATGAGGAGCAGCATGAAGCCGCGGGCGAGATCGGGCGCGGGGTAGCGGATGGAATGAGAACCGGTGAACGAGGTAGACATCACCGCGATCTTATAGGAGGCGGGCGCCCGTCCCATCAGGGATGTCCCTGATGGGACGGGTCTTCATCCGGGGCGGGGCCCAGCCGGCCTCCGCCTCCGCGTGATGTCTTCGACACGGGATCTTCGAGACGGGGTCTTCAGACGAGCACGAGCCCCACGATCCACAGGCTCGTCGCAACGAGGGCGGCGACGAGTTCGATGAGGATCGCCAGGCCGAGCGTCTTCATCACGCCCGCCGTGGCCCCGAGCGCTGCCGCATGAGCGCCGAGGCGCCGGCGCTCCATGAGGTACACGGTCCCGATCGCGCCGAGTGCGAGACCGAGGACGGGAACGACGAACCAGCCGACCACTCCGACGAGGAGGGCGAGCAGAAGCGTCGAATTCGCAGTCCCCGACTCCATGAGCCGCTTGCCCGGCACCAGGTACTTCAAGACGCTCGCGCCGATCAGGACGAGGAGGGCGATCCCCGTGACCGTCCAGGCCGCCGTCCCGCCCTCGACGATCGCCCAGACGATCAGCGCGACGCCGATCACCGCCCCGGAGGGCACGACCTGGACGATCGCACCGATGATGCCGACGAGCATGGCGATGCCGACCAGGACGTTGACGATCCCGATCATGAAGCACCGCCTCCCGCTTCCGCGCGCTCCGGCGCGATGAGGAAGGCGACGAGGAGGGCGAGGAATCCGGCGACGGGGACGACGATCATGGAGGCGCGCAGGCTCGTCGCTTCGACGATCAATCCCACCAGGGGCGGCGCGCCCAGGAATGCGAAGCGCGAGAGCCATGTGACGATCGTCAGCCCCGTCCCGGGCGCGAGACCGGGCACGTCGTCAGCGGCGTTGTAGGCGATCGGGACGATCGCGGCGCACCCGTAACCGGTGAAGGCCATGCCGACGAGGGTCGCGGGGACCGAGGCGGCGAGGACGCCGACGCCCATGCCGAGCGTCACCAGGGCGCCGCCGAGGAGCACCGTGTTCCGGTTGCCGAGGCGCTCCATCAGGCGGTCGGCCGTGAGGCGGCCGACCGCCTGGCTGGCGAGCATGACGACGAAGGCGGCTCCCGCGAGGGAGGCCTTCACCCCGAGGTAGTCGCGCATGTAGAGCGCCGACCACGTCGAAGTCGCGTCCTCCATGAGCATGCCGGCGATCGCGAGGACAGTCAGCGCCCCGACCACGAAGGAGGCCGGCGCGGTGATCGCGTGCACGCGCATCTCCGAGGGCGAGGCTCCCAGCGCGTCTTCGGCCCCTCCGCCCGCATTGGCGACAAGGAGGATCGGATCGGTCTGACCGGCGCGCGGGTCGGCTCCCGGCAGCGCGAAGCGGAGGGCGACGAGGCCGACCACGACGAAGACGAGGGCCGAGCCGAAGAGGTGGACGCCGAGAGGAAGGTCGAGGACGGTCGCCCCGATGCCCATGAGGCCGCCGAGCATCGCGCCGATCGACCAACCCGCATGGAAGGAATTGATGACGGGCCGCCCCATGAGGCGCTGGATGCGCAGGCCGTGCGCGTTCTGCCCCACATCGGTGACCGCGTCGAAGCCGCCCGCCAGGAAGAAGAAGCAGGCGAAGCCGAGATGCAGGAGGAACCCCGCGCTCCCGGCGTCCTCGCCCATCGACTCCCGGCGCATCGCGAGGAGCCCCGCGACTGCGAGCATCGCACCGATGCCCATCGTCCCCGCGACCGCGGTCCGCGCCGAGGAGAACCTCCGAATCGCCTTCGCGGCGAAACCCCCGAACACCAGGGCGCCCAGGGGGAAGAGGGCGACGGTGAGCCCGTACACCGGCTCCGACAGGCCGAAGATGTCTTTGATCTGCGGATACCTCGGAATGATGTTGGCGAAGAGCGCGCCGTTCGTGAGGAACAGGGCGAACACCGATGCCCGGGCCCGGCGGAGGCGGAGCTCGAGGTCGCTTGAAGAGGGGGTGGAGGACACGGCTGCTCCTAGGTCGCACTGAGGCCTCCAGCTTAGCTGAGAGCGCTCCCGTCCCATTCGTGCGGCTCGCCCTCCGCCCTCGGCGCCCGACGGGACCCCGGTCCCCGAAACACCCGAGCCCGAGGCCCTAGGCTTACCCCGAATGGGATACCGACACGAGGCGCGAAGGAGCCACACGTGACCGAGTTCTTCTACGAAGACCTGCTGCCGCTGGGCGAAGACCCCACCGAATACCGACTCATCACCACCGAGGGCGTCGAGACCGTCGAAGGGCCCGACGGTCAGACCTTCCTCAAGGTCGCGCCCGAGGCCCTCGAGCTCCTGGCGAAGACCGCCTACCACGACATCTCCTTCTACCTGCGCACCGCGCACCTCGAACAGGTCGCGAAGATCCTCAACGATCCCGAGGCCTCGGCGAACGACAAGTTCGTGGCCCTCGACCTGCTCAAGAACGCCGACGTCGCCTCGGCCGGCGTCCTGCCCATGTGCCAGGACACGGGCACGGCGATCATCAAGGGCGAGCGCGGCCAGCGCGTCCTCACCGCCGGCCCCGATGAGCGCCCCCTCGCCAAGGGCGTGTACGAGGCCTACACGGAGCTCAACCTGCGGTACTCGCAGAACGCCCCGATCACGATGTACGAGGAGAAGAACACCGGCTGCAACCTCCCCGCGCAGATCGAGCTCTACGCGGACACCCACGAGGGCCACGAGACCGACTACCACTTCCTCTTCATGGCCAAGGGCGGCGGCTCGGCGAACAAGTCGTACCTCTATCAGATGACGAAGGCGATCCTCGACCCCGAGCACATGATGCAGTTCCTCGAGGAGAAGATCCGCTCCCTCGGGACCGCGGCCTGCCCGCCCTACCACCTCGCGATCGTCATCGGCGGCACCTCCGCCGAGTTCGCCCTCAAGACCGCGAAGTACGCCTCGGCGCACTACCTCGACGAGATGCCGACCCGCGGCTCCGAACTCGCCCACGGCTTCCGCGACACCGAGATGGAGGAGCAGGTCCTCGAGCTCACGCGTCAGATGGGGATCGGCGCCCAGTTCGGCGGCAAGTACTTCTGCCACGACGTGCGCGTCATCCGTCTCCCCCGCCACGGCGCCTCCCTGCCCGTCGCGATCGCCGTCTCCTGCTCGGCCGACCGCCAGGCGAAGGCGAAGATCACGCCCGAGGGCGTCTTCCTCGAGAAGCTCGACACCGATCCGGGCCGCTTCCTGCCGGCGACCGACCCTGCCGAGCTGGGCGAGGACACGGGCGCCGTACGCATCGACCTCGACCGTCCGATGAAGGAGGTCCTGGCCGAGCTGACGAAGTACCCGGTGAAGACCCGCCTGTCCCTCAACGGCACGATGATCGTCGCCCGTGATATCGCGCATGCGAAGATCCGCGAGCGCATCGAGGCCGGCGAGCCCATGCCGCAGTACATGCTCGACCACCCGGTCTACTACGCGGGCCCGGCCAAGACCCCCGAGGGCATGCCCTCGGGCTCCTTCGGCCCGACGACGGCCGGACGCATGGATTCCTACGTCGATCAGTTCCAGGCGCTCGGCGGTTCGATGATCATGGTCGCCAAAGGCAACCGGTCCCAGCAGGTGACGGACGCGTGCGCGAAGCACGGCGGCTTCTACCTCGGTTCGATCGGCGGCCCGGCCGCCGAGCTCGCGGCGAACTGCATCAAGAAGGTCGAGCTCCTCGAGTACCCCGAGCTCGGCATGGAGGCCGTGTGGAAGATCGAGATCGAGGACTTCCCGGCCTTCATCGTGGTCGATGACAAGGGCAACGACTTCTTCGCGGGCACCCAGGAGGTTACTCTCACGCTCGGCAAGCGCGCCGGATTGTGAGCCTTTCACAGCCGGGGCCCTGGGGCTTCGGCTGCGAGGGCGTTGCGCGGCCCTGCGAGCGTTTCCGCTCGCAGGGCCGCGTTCTTCGCGCCGTGGGAGGCCCTCGGCGTCTCGGCGCGCCCCGGCGAGCCGACACGGTTCAGCCCTCGGCGTCTCGGCCCCTCACGTCCTCGGCAAGCCGGCGTCTCATCCCTCGCCCTCTCACTGCGCTTCGGACGCGCATTCTTTTGTCTCTCTCCCCCCGCGTCTCGCTCGCGAGGGCGGAGCGCCCGTCTGAAGAGGAAACGGCGCCCGGTTCAGCGTGAGCACGTGCTGAACCGGGCGCCGGGGCCTCCCCGCATCCCCTCGACGCCAAAAGGTGATGACCTCGGCGGGAAAAGAGGGGCGTCTGCGGCGGAGGACCGTGGGCCCGCCCGTGCCCATCACAGGCCGGGCCCACGGTGGAACTTTCAGATGCCGATCGCGGCTCCGAACTCGGCCTTGATCGTCTCCAGGCGTTCGCGCGCCTGTGACCAGGGAACCGGAGCGCCGTCCTCGACGGGGAGGATGACCTCGAGGTAGCACTTGAGCTTCGGCTCGGTGCCGGACGGCCGGGCGATGACGCGGTCGTCCGCCTCAGTGGTGACCATGATCGCGTTCGTGCCCGGCAGACCGTCCCAGCCCTGGGACATGTCGACGACGGAGACGACCGGCGAGCCCGCGAGCTGCGCCGGCGGATTCTCGCGCAGACGATCCATGCCCTCGGCGATGAGACCGAGGTTCTCGACGCGGAAGGTGAGCGGCATCGTCACGTAGCAGCCGTAGGCGCGTGCCATGCGCTCGAGCTCGTCCTGGCCGGTGCGGCCCTGCGCCTTGAGCTCGGCGAACAGGGAGGCGGCGACGACCGAGGTCGAGATGCCGTCCTTGTCGCGCGCGTGCTCGGGATCGGGGCAGAAGCCGATGGCCTCCTCGTAGCCGAAGACGATGCCCGGGGTGCGGGCGATCCACTTGAATCCCGTGAGGGTGTGGCGGTAGTCGAGGCCGTGCGCCGCGGCGATCCGCTCGAGCTGGCGGCTCGACACGATCGAGTTGGCGAAGACCCCGCCCTTCGGGGCCCTCCCGGCCAGGAACTCGCCGAGGATCGAACCGGTCTCGTCGCCGGTGAGCTGACGCCATCCGCTCGCCGAGGCCTCGTCCGGGATGGCGAGGGCGCAGCGATCGGCGTCGGGGTCGACGGCGATGATGAGGTCCGAGCCGTGCTCGCGCGCATGCGCCATCGCCAGATCGAGGGCGCCGGGCTCCTCCGGGTTCGGGAAGGAGACGGTCGGGAAGTCGGGGTCGGGCGCCGCCTGCTCGGCGACGAGCGACACCCGGGTGAAGCCCGCCTCCTTGAGGACGCGCTCGGTGAGCGCTCCGCCGACGCCGTGCATCGCGGTCAGGGTGATCTTGAGGTCTCCCCGGTGCTCGCCGGTGGCCAGGGCCGCGGCGGCTGCGACGTAGTCGTCGCGCGGATCGACCTGCTCGATGCGCTCCTCATCCTGGGGGACCTCGTCGGCCGGGGCGGCCGCCGCGATGGCGGCGGCGATGCCCGCGTCGTGCGGGGGCACGATCTGGGCGCCCTGGCCGGCGTCGGTGACGACGCTTCCGCCGAGGTAGACCTTGTAGCCGTTGTCCTTGGCGGGGTTGTGCGAAGCGGTGATCATGATGCCCGCGTCGGCGTCGAGGGCGCGCACCGCGAAGGAGGTGAGCGGAGTCGGGTGCGAGAGGGGGAGGGCCAGGGCCCGGCAGCCCGCCGCCGACACGACGCGCGCGGCCGCACGGGCGAAGTCGACGGAGCCGTGCCGGGCGTCGCAGCCGATGACGACGCGGGGTTCGCGCTCGGTTTGAGTCTTGAGGTAGGCGGCGAGGCCCGCGGTCGCGCGGATGACGACGGCGAGGTTCATCCGGGATTCACCCGGACCGATCTCGCCGCGCAGACCCGCGGTGCCGAACTCGAGGGGCCCGTTCATGGCGGCCCGCAGTTCGGCCAGGGCGCTCTCGTCGCCCGCCGAAGCGGCCTCGACGGAAGCGAGGAGCGCCGAGGAGGTCTGGCCGTCCGGGTCATGGGCGGCCCATTCGCGGGCCGTCGCGAGAAGCTGATCGTTCATCGCCTCACTCCTCGATGCCCTCGAGGATCGCGACCGTCGCCGATACGCCGAGGCGCGAGGCTCCGGCCTCGATCATGGCGAGCGCGGTCGCGGCATCGCGGATCCCGCCCGAGGCCTTGACGCCGAGGCGGTCGCCGACCGTTTCGCGCATGAGCTTGACGGCGTGCACCGAGGCGCCACCGGCGGGGTGGAAGCCGGTGGAGGTCTTCACGAAGTCGGCCCCCGCGTTCTCGGAGGCGCGGCAGGCCATGACGATCTCCTCGTCGGTCAGGGCCGCGGACTCGATGATGACCTTGAGGACGCGCGGCGCGGGGACAGCGTCGCGCACGGCGCGGATCTCGGCTTCGAGCTCGGCCTCGCGGCCTTCTTTCACGAGGGCGATGTTGATGACCATGTCGACTTCGTCGGCGCCGTCCTCAACGGCGCGCGCGGCTTCGGCGGCCTTGATCTCGGGCTTGACGGCGCCCGAGGGGAAGCCCGCGACGCAGGCGACCATGAGGCCCTCGGGGGTCTCGAGGGGCAGCATGGAGGGCGAGACGCACACCGAGTAGGTGCCGAGCTCGGCGCCCTGGGCGACGAGAGCCGCGACATCGGCGGCGGTCGCCTCCGGCTTGAGGAGGGTGTGGTCGATCATCTGGGCGACTTCGGTCTTCTTCATGGTGGTGCCTTCCTCAGATCTGCGCCAGGGGCAGCGCGAGTTCCATCATCTGGGTGAACGCGGTCTCGCGTTCCTTTGCGGTTGTGGCTTCGCCCGTGACGAGCGAGTCCGAGACTGTGAACATGCCGAGCGCTTCGACGCCGGCGTGCGCGGCGGTGGCGTACAGGCCCGCGGATTCCATTTCGACGGCGAGGATCCCCATCCTCTGCCAGCGTTCGTTGAAGGTCTCGTCGGCGTTGTAGAAGGTGTCCGAGGACAAGATGTTGCCGACGTGGGTGGTGACGCCGTTCTCCTCGGCGCGGCGGCGCACGGCCTCGATCAGGCGGTAGGAGGCGATCGGCGCGTAGGTGCCCGGCAGGTCGTACTGGTCCATGAACGCCGAGTTGGAGCAGGCGGCCTGTCCGATGACGACGTCGTAGAGGTTGACCCCCGGCTGCATCGCGCCGCAGGAGCCGATGCGGATGAGCTTCTTGCATCCGAAGACGTGGATGAGCTCCCAGGAGTAGAGGGAGATCGAGGGGATGCCCATGCCCGAGCCCATGACGGAGACCGGGGTGCCCTGGTAGGTGCCGGTGAATCCGAGCATGTTGCGCACGGAGTTGAACTGGACCGCGTCCTCGAGGTAGGTCTCGGCGATGAACTTCGCGCGGAGCGGGTCGCCGGGCAGCAGGATCGTCTCAGCGATCGGGGCCTGGGGGTCGATATGCGGCGTTGCCTTCATTTCTTCTCCTTCGTGGACCCGTGACGGCGAAACCATTCGCCGGGCGTCCTTGCGCCGGGGTCCGATCAGACTAATCAGAGGTATTCCAAAGTGTCAAGTTTGACTTTTACATTTGTTCACTACGAGGGCGAGGCTCAGGCGCGAGCGGATTCGGCGAGAAGCACCCTCGCGAGATCCTGATCGACCACGACATGCGTCGCCAAGCCCATCCGCAGGGCCGTAGCAAGAGCCGCAGCCTTCTTCGGACCGCCCGCGACGAGCACGCGGATCGGACGCGAGGCGAGATCCTTCAAGGAAATGCCCGCGGTCCTCTCATCGATTCCCGGCACCGCGATCTCGCCCTCGGCGGTGAAGAAGCGCGAACACGCATCCCCCACCGCCTTCGCGAGCAGCTCAGTCGCCTCGGATCCCTTGAGGTGGGAATGGCTGATCGCCAGGCTCTCGGCGGCGACGTCCCCGACCGTGAAGACCACGAGGTCCGTCTGCCTGCCCGCCTCGAGGATCGCGGCGATATGCGGGTCCGAGCGCACGATCTCCAAGGTGCGCACGTCCTCGAAGATCACCGGCAGGGGCAAGTAGCGCGGAATCGCATTGAAGGCCTCGCAGAAGGCCCTCATGACCTCGAAATCATTGGTCGCCTCCGAGGAATGCGAGGTCCCGCCCTTGAGCTGCACGATCTCGACATCGCGCCTCAGCGTGCGGTGCAGACGCGACGCGATCGCGTTCATCGTCCGCCCCCAGGAGACGCCGACGCTCATGCCGTCCTCGACGAGGGACTCGACGAGGCCCGCGCCGACGCGCCCGAGATCGTCGAGGATCTCGCGCTCGGACGCACCGGAATCATGGACGACCCGCGCTTCGACCAAGCCGAATCGCTGGGCGAGCTGCTCGCCCAGCACCGACGAGGTCTCTCGAGGATCATGGATCTCCACGGTGACGAACCCGGCCTCTTTCCCGCGCAGCAGGAGCTTGGCGACGGTCGGACGCGAAATGCCCATCTTGGCCGCGACTTCGGCCTGGCTCAGGCCACGCTCGAAATAGAGCCGGACGGCGTCGATCGCCTGTTCGTCCCTCTTATCCACTCCTCCTCCTTCCGTGTCGTGATCCGCGCCCCGACGCGCGCGGCCGCGGGCATCCGCAGGGGTGCGCGCGGCCGGCGCGAGCGCGCGCCGACCGCACCGCGCCCTACTGGACCTCTCCGAGGATCACCGAACGGGCCTCGGGGGCGGCCGAGCCGATCACGACGCCGCCCTCGAGCGATTCCAGAGCACGGGCGATGCGCCACTCGTCATCGGTGTGGAGGGTGAGCAGGGGCTGGCCCTTCTTCACGGTCGCACCGGGCTTCGCATGGATCTCGATGCCCGCGCCCGCCTGGACCGGGTCCTCCTTCACGGCGCGTCCGGCGCCCAGGCGCCAGGAGGCGACGCCGACGGCGAGCGCGTCGAGGGCCTCGAGGACGCCGTCCGCCTCGGCGACCACGGTGTGCGCGTGGACCGAGGTCGGCAGCTCCGCCTCCGGATCGCCGCCCTGAGCGCGGATCATCTCGCGCCAGCGGTCCATCGCGCGGCCGTCCTTGAGGGCCACCTCGACATCGACATCGGACTTGCCCGACATCTCGAGCATCTTGCGCGCGAGCGCGCAGGTGAGCTCGACGACATCCGCGGGGCCGCCGCCGGCGAGGACCTCGACGGACTCCTCCACCTCGAGGGCGTTGCCGACCTTGAGGCCGAGCGGGGTCGACATGTCGGTGAGGTAGGCGAAGGTCTTCACGCCCGCGTCCGTGCCGAGATCGACCATGGTCCGGGCGAGTTCACGCGCCTGCTCGAGGTCCTTCATGAAGGCCCCCGAGCCGACCTTCACGTCGAGGACCAGCGAGCCCGTGCCCTCGGCGATCTTCTTCGACATGATCGACGAGGCGATCAGCGGGATGCAGTCGACCGTCGAGGTGATATCGCGTAGCGCGTAGAGCTTCTTGTCCGCGGGCGCCAGACCCGCTCCAGCGGCGCAGATCACCGCGCCGCAGCCCTCGCCGAGCTCGCGGTAGATCTCCTCATTCGTCATGGCGGCCCGCCAGCCCGGGATCGACTCGAGCTTGTCCAGGGTTCCGCCCGTGTGCCCGAGGCCGCGGCCGGACAGCTGCGGGACGGCCACGTCGAACACGGCGACGAGGGGCGCGAGCGGCAGGGTGATCTTGTCCCCCACTCCCCCGGTCGAGTGCTTGTCGGCGGTGGGGCGCGCGATGCGGCCGAAGTCCATGCGCTCGCCGGAGGCGATCATGGCCCTCGTCCAGCGCGCGATCTCCTCGCGGGTCATCCCGCGCAGGAAGACCGCCATCGCGAGGGCGGCCATCTGCTCGTCCTTGACGGCCCCGCGGGTGTAGGCGTCGATCGTCCAGTCGATCTGCTCGCCGCTGAGAACGCCACCGTCCCGCTTGGTACGGATGACGTCGACGACGTCGAAAGCTTCCATCTTTCTTTCCTTCCTGCGGGCGCTGCTAGGAGCGCCCGAAGCTGTACGAGGAGACGAGGGCGGTCGGCTCCGGCGTCTTAGGAGCCGACCGGGCCCTCAATCCTTGCGCGGGGTGGAGGTGGCGACCTCATCGAGGTCGCTGGGGCCGAATCCCTGGGGGAGGACCTCGCTCATCGGCATGACGCCGGTCGGCATGAGGACGAGGCAGCTCGGACCGCCGTGCTCGAAGATCACCTGTCGGCAGCGGCCGCAGGGGACCACCGATTCGGAGTTCCCGTTCACGCAGGCGACTGCGAGGAGGCGGCCCGCGCCCGTGCGGATGAGCTCGGAAACCATCGAGGTCTCCGCGCAGTGCCCGCAGCCGTAGGCGGCGTTCTCGACGTTCGAGCCGACGACGATGCTCCCGTCCTCGGCGAGGCCCGCCGCGCCCACGGGGTACCCGGAGTAGGGGCAGTAGGCCCGCTTCATCGCCTCGATCGCCGCGGCGCGCAGGCGGTCCCAGATCGCCTCATCGACAGTGTCCACCATGATGCGTCCTTCACTTCACGTAGGGGATGTTCTCAGCCGCGGGGGCCTTCGACTTCCCGACGAACCCGGCGACCGCGATGATCGTCACGACGTAGGGGATCATCGACACGAGGTCGGAGGGGATCGCGGGCGCCACGTTCGGCAGCATCCTCGCGACGGCCTGGGCGAAGCCGAACATGACGGCCGCCGACATGGCGCCGATCGGATGCCACTTGCCGAGGATCATCGCCGCGAGGGCGATGTAGCCGTTGCCCGCGGAGATGTTGTCCGTGAAGGCCAGGCCGGAGCCGATCGTGAAGAACGCGCCGCCGAGGCCCGCGAAGGCCGAGGCGAGGATCGTGTTGCGCGAACGCGTGCGGTTGACGTTGATGCCGACGGTGTCGGCGGCCTTCGGGTGCTCGCCGCAGGCGCGCAGGCGCAGGCCCCAGCGCGAGCGGTAGAGGAAGACCGCGAGGAAGACGACGGTCGCGTACATGAGGTACACGAGCACCGTCTGGTTGAACAGCATCGGGCCGATGATCGGGATCTCCGCGAGGAAGGGGATCTTCAGCGAAGCCAGGGAGAACCTGTTCGTGTTGAGGGTCTCGGGCGAGACCTTCATGAGCGTCCCGTAGAAGAAGGTGGTCAGGCCCAGGGCGAGCACGTTGAGCACGACGCCGACGATGATCTGATCCACTCCGTAGCGGACGGAGAACACGGCGAGCAGGCTGCCGAGCAGCGCCCCTGCGAGGGGGGCCGCGACGAGGCCCGCGTAGGGGGTCTGGAAGAAGGAGGCCGCCATGACGCCCGCGAATGCGCCGACGAGCAGGTCGCCCTCGATCGCGATGTTGACGACGCCGACGTGCTCGGACACGACGCCCGAGAGGGCGCCAAAGATGAGCGGCGTCGAGATCGCCACCGTCGACACGAGGGTCGAGGTGAGGGTGACGACGCCGGAGGATCCGGTGCCGGCGTAGATGAGGAAGGCGAGGGTCGTGGCGATGCCCGCGAGGAGCATCGCAAGGGTCTGGACCCAGCGCGGGCTCTTGGCCCGCATCGAGGTTGTGACGATCGACCAGACGGCGACGAGCGCGACGAGGGCGAGCAGCACCCAGAGGATACCCGCGCCGCCGAGGACGATATCGGGGATCTCGAAAGCCTGCGACTTGTCGTTGAGGCGGATCGTGACCTCGCCCTTCGCCGTGAAGGAGAAGAAGGCGAGCAGGAGCGCCGCGAGGGTGTAGACGATCGGCAGCTTCCAGGAGCGCTTCACCTGGACGTCGTCCATGACGTCGGCCTGAGTTCGGGTGGTGGTCATCGCGATTCTCCTTCCGCATCGGCGGCCGTGGCGTCGACGGCGGTCTCGGCCACCTTCGGGGTCGCCGGGGTGACGAGGGCGGGGGCCTCATCGTCGATGCCGAGGGCGGCGAGCTCGGCGCGCAGCGACTTCTCGGGCTCCTTGGGCAGGCGGAAGAGCCAGCGCACGAGGGCGGGGGCGGCGATGAGCAGGACGATGACCGACTGGAGGATGAGGATCATGTCGATCGGAACGCCCTTGGGCTGCATGGTGTAGCCGCCGGCCTTGAACGCGCCGAAGAGGAGGCCGGCGAACATGGTTCCGAGGGGCTTGTTGCGTCCGAGCAGGGCGACGGTGATCGCATCGAAGCCGAGCGATCCCGCGACGTCGCGCGAGACGTACCCGACGGTTCCGAGGGCTTCGTTCGCGCCGACGAGGCCCATGAAGGCGCCGGAGATCATCATCGTGATCGTGGTGATCTTCTCGACGGAGATGCCGGCGGTGCGGGCGGCCGCGGGGTTGGCGCCGACGGCGCGCACCTGGAAGCCGAGGGTCGAGCGGTCCAGGATCCACCAGAACACGACGACGGCCAGGAGGGCGACGATGATGCCCGCGTGGAGCTTGAAGGGCGAGGGGAGGATCGGGAGGAAGGCCGCCGTGTCGGCGACATCGGGGGTCTGCGGCTGGTTCGAGCCGGGGACCTGCCAGGACTTCTTCGCGAGCACGTAGCCGAGGGTGAGGGCCGCGATCGAGTTGAGCATGATCGTGACGATGACCTCATTGGCTCCGGTGCGGGCCTTGAGGAAGCCCGCGATCCCCGCGTACAGCGCTCCCGCGACGACCGCGGCGAGGAGGGCGACGACGGTGTGCAGGACCGGCGGCAGGTGGAGGTTGAAGCCGACCCAGACGGCGGCGAGCGCGCCGAAGATGACCTGGCCCTTGCCGCCGATGTTGAACAGTCCCGCGCGGAAGCCGAAGGCGAGGCCGAGGCCGCCGATGATGAGCGGGGTCGCGTAGAGCAGCGTGTTCGTGATCGGCTTGATCTGTCGGACGAAGCTCTTGGCCTCCGGGTCGAAGATCGCGCCGCGGAACATCGCGTAGTAGGCGTCGGTCACCGAGGCGCCGGCCATGACGATGAGGATCGCGCCGACCGCGAAGGCGATGAGGACTGCGAGGATCGAGACGAACCATTTCGATCCGAGGATGTGCCGGGCGACGAGGCCGCCCTTGGATTGGGGTTTCTTCGTCATCGTGCCTCCTCCTGGGTGGAATCGGACTGGGAGGCGAGGGCCTCTTCGAGGAGCACGCCTGCCATCATGAGGCCGAGGACCTCACGCGGGGTATCGGGGGCGACGACGCCCATGATCCGCCCGCGGTACATGACCGCGATGCGATCGGCGAGCGCCACGACCTCGTCGAGCTCGGAGGAGATGAGCAGAACGGGCGTCCCCTGGTCGCGCACGGAGACGATCTGCTTGTGGATGAACTCGATGGAGCCGACGTCGACGCCGCGGGTCGGCTGGTTCGCGACGAGGAGGTTGAGGTCCTTCGAGAGCTCGCGGGCGACGACGACCTTCTGCTGGTTGCCGCCCGAGAGGGAGGAGATCGGGTCCTCGATGGAGGTGAGGCGGATGTCGTACTCCTCCTCGAGGGCCTTCGCGTTCTTCTCGATGACGCCGAGCCTGAGGGCCGGGCCGGCCGCGAAGGGCGCCTTGTCGAACTGATCGAGGATGAGGTTCTCCGAGATGGAGAAGCCAGCGATGATGCCGTCGGTGGAGCGGTCCTCGGGGATGAAGCCGATGCCCGCGTCGAGCGACTTGCGCGGCCCGGCGTGGGTGATGTCGACGCCTTCGAGGGTGATCGAGCCCGAGTCGGGGTTGACGAGGCCGAGGATGGCTTCGGCGAGCTCGGTCTGGCCGTTGCCCTGAACGCCGGCGACGGCGACGACCTCGCCCCGTTCGACGTCGAGGCTGACGTGGTCGAGGATCGTGTTGCCGGAGGAGCCCAGGAGCGAGACCTTGTCGAAGCTAAGGCCCCCGCCTGCCGGCTTGGCCTCCTCCTTCTCGACTTTGAGCATGATCGCGCGGCCGACCATCTTGTTGGCGAGTTCGTTCTCGGACTCGTCGGGCGAGGCGGTGCCGACGACGGCGCCGCGGCGGATGACGGTGATGTCGTCGGAGACGGCGCGGACCTCGCGGAGCTTGTGGGTGATGAAGACGATGGAGGTTCCCGAGTCGGCGAGCTGGCGCATGATGGCCATGAGCTCGTCGGTCTCCTGCGGGGTGAGGACGGCAGTCGGCTCATCGAGGATGAGGACCTTCGCCTCGCGGGAGAGGGCTTTGACGATCTCCACGCGCTGCTGGGCTCCGACGGGGAGGTCTTCGATCTTCGCGTCGGGGTCGAGGTCGAATCCGAAGCGGGCGGAGACCTCGTTCACGAGGGCGCGGGCCTTCGCCAGATCGATGAGCCCGGCCTTGCCGACCGGCTCATCGCCGAGGGCGATCGATTCGGCGACGGTGAAGACGGGGATGAGCATGAAGTGCTGGTGCACCATGCCGATCCCGGCGGCGACCGCGTCGCCGGGCCCCTTGAAGACGACGGGCTGGCCGTCGATGAGGATCTGCCCCTCGTCGGGCTGGTGGAGTCCGTAGAGGACGTTCATGAGCGTCGATTTTCCGGCGCCGTTCTCTCCGAGGAGGGCGTGGATCCGTCCTTCCTCGATGGTGAGGTCGATGTGGTCGTTCGCGACCAGGGGCCCGAAGCGCTTCGTAATCCCCCTGAGTTCCAGTTTCACTGGGAACCTGCCTTTGGCTCTTCTTCGAGTGTCGGTGAGCGGGTTTTTGAGACGACGAGGGCGCGGCGGGGTGCCCCGCCGCGCCCTCGAGGCCGATTACTTCGGGGAGTTCTCCGACTCGACCTTGAGCTCGCCGCTCTTGATCTGGTCGGTGAGCTTCACGATGTCGTCCTTGAGCTCCTGGGGGACCTTGGAGTCGAAGTCGTGGAAGGGGGCGATGGAGACGCCGCCGTTCTCAAGGGTGCCGACGTAGGGGTCGGAGGTGAACTTGCCCTCGACGGAGTCGGTGATCGCCTGCTCGACGGAGGCACCGATCTCCTTCATCACCGAGGTGAGGATGATCGAGGAGTAGTCGGGGCTGGTGAGGAACCAGTCGGAGTCGACGCCGATGATGTAGGTCGAGCCGTGCTCCTTGGCGGCTGCGGCGGCGCCGAGGCCGACGGGGCCGGCGACCGGCATGATGATGTCGGCGCCCTGGTCGATGAACTGCTGGGCCTGCTGCTTGCCGAGGGCCTGGTCGTCGAAGGACTGGGTGAAGGAGCCGTTCTGGGCGGCCTTGTCCCAGCCGAGGAGCTGGACGTTCGTGCCCTTGGCGGCGTTGTAGGCGGCGACGCCGTCGGCGAAGCCGTCCATGAAGATGGTGACCGAGGGGATCTGGATGCCGCCGAAGGTGGCGACCTTGCCGGTCTGGGTCATGCCCGCGGCCACGTAGCCAGCGAGGTAGGCGGCCTCGGCGGTGTTGAAGAGGAGCGGACGGCCGTTCTCGAGGACGACGGTGTTGAAGTCCGCGTCCGAGAAGGAGGAGTCGACGAGGGCGTAGTGGAGGTCCGCGTTCTGATCGGCGGAGGCGTGGAGCGCCTTCTCGATCTTGAAGCCGACGCCGATGATGAGGTTGCAGCCGTCGTCGACCATGGCCTCGACGTTCGGGACGAAGTCCGCGTCGGAGGAGGATTCGGCGGTATTGACCGAGATGCCGAGCTTCTCCTTGGCGACGGTCAGGCCGTTGTAGGCGGATTCGTTGAAGGACTTGTCGTCCCAGCCGCCGGCGTCGGAGACGGCGCAGGCCTTGAAAGAGGAGCCTTCGCTGGCGGTGGCGCCGGATTCGGCGGCGGGCTTGGCGCCGGACGTGCAGCCGGCCAGGGCGAGCGCGGCGACTCCCGCGACTGCCAGGTACTTCGAGAGGGTTTTCATGGGTTTCCTCCAGTTGGGTTGTTCGTCGTTGAACAGCGCTATTGCTTGAGCCTTCTTCGGCGCCGTCCTGGCGGAGCGTCGACATCCCGTATGGAACGTTTGTAAAACTCCGAATTGACGTGTGACAAAATTTTCGAGGGTGGAACGGGACCTGTCAAGTCCCCTGGTCAATCGTGCAGACTCAAGAGGAGATCGTCGCCCTCGGCGATGAACCCCATCCGCTCGAAATAGGCCGGATCGCTCGTCGCACTGCGCGCAAGACGCAGCGCGGCGGGCACGGCCCGACGAACGCCCTCGTCGGAATAGAGGGCGCGCCCGGGAGTGAGATCACGGTGGCGGTCGGTGACGTAGTCGAGCAGGACCCGGCCCTCGTCGCCGTTGTTCACGTGGACGAACACGCCCGCGATCTCATCTGCGCACATCATGAGATGAGCGCCGGCGGTGCTGAGATCCGAACGGGAGAAGCCCGGGAAGGCCTCCTCGATGCCCGCGGCGTGGACCTCGAGGAAGTCGCAGACGAGGGGCGAATCCGCCTCGGCCGGCACGAAGCGGTATTCACGCCCCCCGCTGCTCAGACGGTAGAGCCAATAGGCGTCGATGATCGCGATGACGGCGTTCATCGCCGCGTAGGGCCAGATGCCGAAGACGACGTTGTACACGGTCGCGATGAGCGATCCGGTGAGATTGAGCGTTCTGAAACGCCTGATCGAAGGGACGATGAGCGAGATGACGACGAGCGCCGATCCCGTCCAGCCGATGATCTCCCACCAGGGCATGAGTTCTCCTCCGTTCGGCGGCGGCGAGCCCTCGGGAATGAGGCCCGGGAGGCGGGGCCGATGGCCCCGCCGAAGCGGTGTCTCGCCGTCGAGTTCCCGCCATCGTTCGATAGCGGGGTTGGGTACGTTAGCAGCACCGCCGCGGTTCACCAAACCGCGTTGCGGCGCCCTGCGGCGTCGGGGGCCGGATGATTCCGGCCCCCGACGGAGTGGTCAGGCCGACTTGCGGCTTCTCAGAACGAGCCCTGAGACGAGGAGCAGCGGCACCGCGAAGAGCAGGGTTCCCCCGACGAGGCCCGTTTTCGCAAGTGAAGAGCCCTTCGAACCCGCAGATGCGGAAGCGGGTTTCGTCGCCTCGGCGTTCGCGCCTCCGGGGTTGCCCCCTCCGGGCTGCGTCGTCCCCGCATCCGTCTTCGCCAGAACCTTCAGAGCGGTTTTTGCAACCGCACCGTTATCTTCATCGACGAGGACGATCGTGTGATCCCCGGCGGGAGTCGAGGCCGAGAGGCGATGCGTGAAGCGCGCGACGCCCTTCTCGTCCGCCTTGGCCTTTCCGATGACGATCGGGTCGGAGTGGAGCTCGGCACGGACCCAGTGGCCGGGGACGAAGCCCTCGCCGAGGATCTCGATGCTCTCGCCCTGAGCCGCTTCGGGACGATCCACGCTGACGGTCGGCCCGGCGGGCTTCCCCTCGCAGATCACCTTCGCGCTCAGTCCGGCCGTCTCGTCGATCACGCGACCGAAGTCGGTCTCGACGATCAGCGGGGCGTCGACGATCTCACCGGGCTCGCCGGAGGTGCACACGCCCTTGGCGACGACCTCGACGCTGGCGCGGCCCGCGCCGTCGGTGGTGATGACCGAGGCCTCATCGGAGGCGTGCTCTTCGAGGAGGGAGTTGTCGACCTCCGCTTCGGAGAACTCCCCTCCGAGGCGCGCCTTCACCTTCTGGGTGACGGAGGGCCCTTCGGTGAAGGACAGGCCGCGGAGCTCGACCTTGACCGTCGCCCCGTCCTTGACGGGTTCGGAGGGCAGGGTCGCGCCGATCGAGGACTTCAGGGCGCGGGGCTTGAGGCCCGAGTGCTTCCCGAGGTACTCGTTGAACTTGTCGCGGTCCAGGTGACCGGTGTTGACCGCGGGGCCGTTCGCCTTGAGGGCGTCGAAGGAGTCGCCGCCCGCGAGGAGGAAGGTCACCGATCCGATGGTGTAATTCCTCCCCGGATCGAGGGGCGCGCCGTCGATGGTCACCGAGGTAATCCTCTTGCCGAACTCGGCGCTCGGATCGTAGGTGTAGCGCACGTTCTCGGAGATTCCGAGCTTGAGCATCGGACGCGAGTTCTGCGAGTTGAGGTTCGTCTTCCACTGCTCCTCGAGCATCTGCTTGACCTGGGCACCGCTCAGGGTCACGTAGCCGAGCTCGTTCGAGAAGGGCATGACGGCGTAGGACTGGGCGTAGGTGATCGTGCCGTCCTCGTTCGGAACGAGGTCGGCGCGCAGGCCTCCGGCGTTGATGATGCCGAAGTCGACCGGCTTGCCGTCCGTCGTGGTGATCGTCTCGCGCATCGCGTCGGCCACGAGGTCGCCGAGGCTCGATTCGACGCCGCGGTTCGATCCCGGATCGGTCTTGCCCCCGGGAGCGGTGAAGACGCCGCGCTTGAAGGTCTCGGTGTAACCGGTGCCGACGACCCTCTTGCCCGCCTCCTTCGAGTCGGCGACGGCCTTGTCGACGACGGCCTTGGTGTCCTCGGCCTCACCGCATTCGGCAACCTTCGCCGCCGGGATGAGGATGGAGTCGGCCGACAGGACCTTCTTCTCGACCGGGTCGTAGGAGATCCTCACGAGCCCGAGGTTGTCGGTGTAGGAGCCCGAGGCGATGCCCGCCAGGAGCGGGTTCTTCGAATCGAGCTTCTCGGCGGAGTCGACCTTGTCAAACTCGTAGGGGACGTGGGTGTCGCCGCCCATGATGGCGTCGACGTTCGCACCGACCTTCGGGTAGTTGTTCTTCACATCGTCGTCGAGCATGGCGACGACGATCTGGGCCTCGCCGGATTCCTTGATCTTCGCGGCGAGCGCGTCGATCTTCGCGATGGGATCGGTGAAGACCAGGCCCTCAGTGGTGCCCGGGGCGAGCTTGTAGGGGACGTCCTCGGCGATGGCGCCGATGAAGGCGACCTTGACGCCCGAGGGGGATTCCCAGACCTTGTACTCGCCGAGGTAGGGGTGCTTCTGCTCTCCCCAGGTCCCCATGCCCTCGACGTTCGCGCCGAGGTAGGGGAAGCCGACCTGAACGTATTCCGAGGGGTTGGAACCGTCTACGCGCTGCTTGAAGACGGCCTGGCCCATGTCGAGTTCATGGTTCCCGATCGTCGAGGCGAGGGGCTTGAGGGTGTTGAGGGCGGCGATCGTCGGGTTGTCCTTGAGGGAGCCCGAGGTGTAGGGCGAAGCCCCGATGTTGTCGCCCAGGAGGGTGAAGGACGAGTTCGGGTTCTTCGCCCTCGCGTCCTCGAGGTAGCACTTCATCGCGGGAAGGCCCGCCTCGATGATCTTCTCCTTCTTCTTCACCTGCTCGATGTGGCCGTGGACGTCGGTGAGGTTGTAGAGGTCGAGGGTGACGGGGCCGGCGGGCGGCTGCGGCGCGTCCTCGTACACCTTGAGCCCGACGATCTCCGGATTGTGGTCCGAGGAGCGGAAGGGGGTGTCCTTCTCGAAGGTGAGCGTCGCGTTGTAGTTGGCGCGCGAGTACTCGAAGGCGACGGGCTCTTGGGCGTTGAGGGCCCAGGAGCCGACTTCGGCGATGAGGGGGTGGGCCGCGGCGTTGGCGAAGACGTGATCGAGGGATCCGGAGCGTCCGCCGTAGACGTAGGAGGCGTGCGTCGATCCCGATTCGCGCGTCCACCCGGCAGCGGTGAGGACCTTCAGCGGGTCCTCCTGCGAGTAGGAGTTGAAGTCGCCGACGAGCAGGGTCGGCGCATCAGAGAACTTCTCCGCGAACTTCGCGAGAGCCGTGGCCTGGGCGACGCGGACGGCGTTGGCATTGCCCTGGCCGTCGCCGTTGTCGGTGTTGCCCTCTTCCATCCCCTTGGGCACCGAGCCCTTGGACTTGAAGTGGTTCGCGATGACGACGAATTCCGTCCCCTTCTTCCCGTCCTTCTCGACCGGCGCGAATCGCTGGGCGAGGGGCTGACGGGCGAGCTTCGTGAAGGCCGGGTCGTCGAGGATCTCGGACTCGCCGACGGTCTTGACCGTGGCGGGCCTGTAGATGTAGGCGATGCGGATGACGTCCTCATCGGCGGGCACGGTCTTCGGGCTGGGCACGAGGGACCATGTGCCTTCACCGGCTGCGGAATTGAGGGCGTCGACGAGATTCTTCAGCGCCTCATCGCGGTCCTTGCCGAGGACCGCATGCGAGTTCTCGATCTCCTCGAGGGCGACGACGTCGGCGTCGAGCGCGTTGATGGCGAGGACGATCTTGGCCTGCTGGTTGGAGAAGGCCTCCTTGGAGTAGGCGCCGCGGACCTTGCAGTTCTTCGCGGTGACGTACTTGTTCTCACGGTCCGGGTAGCCCTTGCATCGTGCCTCGTCCTCGCCGAGGTCGGAGAAGTAGTTGAGGACGTTGAAGGTCGCGACGTGGATGTCGCCGGCGACTGCGGGGGCGCTCGGGCGCTCACCGGTGATGGTGACGGGCGATCGATCGGGGTGGGCGGCGACCATGCTCGTCGGCTGGAAGACGAAGGCCTTGTTCCTCGAGTCGAGGATCACGGGCTTGGCGAAGTCGACGCGGTACCCGACACGGGCGGAGGCGCCGTCCGCGAGGTAGGCGAAGGGGAGCTCGCTCGCCTTGTTCTTGTCGCGCGGCGCGAGGTTGGTGTTCGTACCGTCGTCGAGGGCGATCTGCTTGGCCGCATTGGCGGCCTCGTAGGCCTTGGCCTCCTCGCCCGGCGCGACGACGTCGGTGGCGGCCCTCAGGGGTTCGGTCCCGGGGGTGAGCATGAGGGTGCCGTAGGTGCCGGCGTTGTAGTTGTCGGTGATCGTCCAGGCTCCTTCGGGCTTGACGAGCATCGACTCGAGGGCCTCCATCTGAGCGACTGTGGGGACCTGGCTCAGGGGCGTCGGCGTGACCGGCTGGCAGTCCTTGACGGTGTTGATCTCGGTCGGGACGAGCTGCGTGAGGCTGAGGGTCTCCGCGGGCGTCTTCTTGTCGGTCTTGGGATACTCCCCGACGGTGCCCGTGACATCGACGCACTGGTTCGGCGCGGGCATGGTGAAGCCCTTATTGCCGACGTAGACGAAGAGGGCGTCCGAGGCCGCGCGGTTCGGATCCCAGGCGCCGCCGCTGCCCGGGGTCTGGATGGTGAAGCCGCTCAGGGTCGTACTGAGGCCGTCCTCGCCGTGGGCGTAGACGGCGGTGACGATTCCGCGCGCGGAGACCTTCTTGCCCGAGAGGGCGGAATCATCGCCCTTCCCGGTCTTCTGGATCTCGGTGATGGGGGTGAGGGGCTGACCGGAGGCGGTGGTGCCGCCGGCGGGAGCCCGCATCTGCGCAGGGGCGGACTGCGGGGCCTCAGCGGTGTTCGCGCCGTCGGCGGCCGTCGGCTCTTCAGCCTTCTCATCGGATCGGGTCGCTTCAGCGCCGGCTCCGTTCGCGGCCGCAGGGGCATCGGCGTCAGTCCCCGCGGGGGCGGCGCCCGCTTCCGCGGTGCTTGCAGCGCCCTCGTCCCCGGGGGCCGCTGCGGTCTCCGGGGTGTTCGCGGCTTCATCCGCCAAGGCGACGGGGGCCTCGGGCGATCCGGAGGCGAGTCCGTCCGGAGCGTCGACGGCGTGAGCGGTCAAGGGCATGGTCGCGAGGGCGATAGCGGCTACCGCACTCACCGCCCCTCTTCGTATTGGTGCGCGCACTTGTTTGTTCCTCTCCTTTTCACTGCCCCGCTGCATTGCGGTCCTCCCGACCCTGAGACAGGCTTCTTTACACATCGATAAGGTTGGGATTGACAAATGTAGCGCTTAAAGGAGGGTTTGAGAAGATTACCCGGGAGGCATCCCGCAGCTTTTCGGCGCAACGACGCAGATTGGCATATTCTCGCCACCGCGCCGCACCCCGGAAGGCGGAGCATCGCACGCGCACCCGTACTCCGCGGAGCCGACGAGCCGCGCCCCGCAGCACGACCGGCCCCTCCGTGCCCCAACGGGCCCGCGAGGATCGGAAGCCTCAGCCGCCCGAAGGATGGTACGGGCCGACGACCACATCCACCTTCTGCAGGTCCTTCACCTCCGAGTAACCCGTGGTCGCCATCGCGCGCCGCAGGGCGCCGACGAAGTTCAAAGAGCCGTCCGCCCTCGTCGAAGGGCCGTAGAGGATCTGCTCGAGGCTTCCCGAGGTGCCGACGTGTACCCTCTGCCCGCGCGGCATGTCCGGATGCGTGGCCTCCGAACCCCAGTGCCACCCCCGCCCCGGCGCCTCGCTCGCACGGGCCAGGGCGGCTCCGAGCATGACCGCGTCGGCGCCGCAGGCGATCGCCTTCGTCAGGTCCCCCGAACGGCCGATCCCGCCATCGGCGATGACGTGGACGTAGCGGCCGCCGGACTCGTCCATGTAGTCGCGCCGAGCCGCGGCGACATCCGCGATCGCCGTCGCCATCGGCGCGTGAACCCCGAGCGAGCGCCTCGTCGAGTGGGCCGCTCCCCCGCCGAAACCGACGAGGACCCCGGCCGCCCCCGTGCGCATGAGATGGAGGGCGGCGGTGTCCGTGCACACTCCCCCCACGATCACCGGGACGTCCAGCTCGCAGATGAAGCGCTTGAGATTCAAGGGCTCGGCGCGGCTCGACACGTGCTCGGCGGAGACCGTCGAGCCGCGGATCACGAAGAGATCCACGCCCGCATCGACGACGTAACGCCAATAGCGCTGCGTGAGCTGCGGCGACAGCTTGCCCGCGACGACGACGCCCGCCTCGCGCAACTGCTTGAGCCGGGCGGTGATGAGCGAGGGCTTGATCGGCTCGGAGTAGACCTGCTGGAGACGGGCGATCGACTCGTCCTCGCCCAGGCGCGAGATCTCCTCGAGGAGCGGTTCGGGCTCCTCGTAACGAGTCCACAGGCCGTTGAGGTCGAGGACGCCGATGCCGCCGAGGCGGCCGAAGGCGATCGCCGTGTCCGGACTCATCACCGAGTCCATCGGCGCCGCCATGATCGGGATGTCCACGTGGTAGGCGTCGATCTGCCAGCCGACGTTCACGTCCTCAGGATCACGGGTGCGCCTGGACGGGACCAGCGCGATGTCATCGAGCGTGTACGCCCGTCGTCCCCGTTTGCCCCGTCCGATCTCGACTTCACTGCTCACGCGCCGATCCTATCGGCACGGGCGGGCCGAAGAGCGGGATTCGACGCGGACGCGCCAGGAGAGGGCCGCATCGGGGACCCGGGGACGAGGGCGGACGGAAACGCCCCTCCCATGGCGCACACTAGGAGCATGAACGAGACGGCGAATTGGTTGCGCATGCCCTGGTTGGGATTCGACACGGAGACGACGGGCGTCGATCCCTCCAAGGATCGCCTCGTCACCTGCGCCCTGGTCCTGAGGATGGGCGGTATCGACAGCGGTCGACCGGACCGGGTCCACACCTGGCTCGCGGACCCGGGAGTCGAGATCCCCGCGACGGCGACCGCCGTCCACGGCATCTCGACCGAGAAGGCCCGCACCGAGGGGCGCCCCGTCGAAGAGGCCCTCGATGAGATCGCCGCGACCCTCGTCGAGCACTGGCGCAGGGGCTATCCGGTCGTCGCCTTCAACGCCTCCTACGACCTCACGCTGGTCGACGCCGAGCTCGCCCGGCACGGGCTGGGGACCTTCGCCCAGCGGCTCGGCCGCGAGGCGGGGCCGATCATCGACCCCCTCGTCCTCGACCGCCACTTCGAGCGCTACCGCAAGGGGAAGAAGACCCTCACCCTCGTCGCCCCCGCCTACGGGGTCGAAGCCTCGCCCGATGCGCACACCGCCGAGGTCGACGTGGCGATGACCCTCGACGTGCTCGCCGCCATGGCCGCCAAGCACACGGACCTGCAGGGCCTCGACGCGCACGAGCTCCAGGCCGCGCAGGCCCGGTGGCACCGCGAGTGGGCCGAAGGCCTCACGGAGTACCTGCGCAAGCAGGGGCGCGAGTCCTCCATCGACCCGTCCTGGCCGATGCTCTCGGCCGACGCGCCCTCCCGGTAGTCCGCCGCATGGGCGGGGCGCTCCGCAGTCCCGCCAGGGGCCTCAGCGCGTCTCGATGATGTCCTTCCAGGTGCGGCGCTCCCCGACGAGGATCTCGAAATGGCGGTTCTGCTCGGCGATCGCGGCGTCCGTCGCCGGGTTCTTGATGAGGGCCGCGAGGACTTCGGGGGCCGCGGTGATCGCGCCCACGCCCTGACGGACGAGTTCGAGGACCTGCTCGGAGTTCTTGAAGGAGGCCGCGAGCACGTCGGTCTCCATGCCGTAGGACTTCAGGGTCCGGTGGATCTCCGTGGCGACGCGGACGCCGTCGATGCCGAAGTTGTCCATGCGGTTGACGTAAGGGGCCACGTAACGCGCGCCCGCCTTCGCCGCCATGAACCCCTGCATCGAGGAGTGGATGCCCGTCGCCGTGACCTGGATCCCCTCGGCGACGATCCGCGGGATCGCCGCGAAGCCCTCACGGGTCACGGGGAGCTTCACGAAGAGGTTCCCGGGGATCTCCGAACGGAGGGCCTTCGCTTCTTCGACCATGCCGGCCGCGCGTTCCGATACGAGCTGAACATGGAGCTGGGCGCCCTCGGGAAGCACCTCTTGGATCTGATGGAGCAGTTCGAGCGGCTCCTTGCCCTCGCGGTACAGGATGGTCGGGTTCGTCGTCACCCCATCCACCGGAAGGTAGGTCAGCGTCTCTTGAATCGCCTGAACGTTGGCGTAGTCGATGAGCATGAGCATGGGATTCGCCTTCCCGTGGTCGGCAGTGGAACGGGACGATGTTCACGCGAGGGTGACCGTCATCACTGACCATACTAATAGCCCCGCTGCCGTGGTCGAAACCGCGGGCGGCGGGGCCATGCGCTCAGGGTCTCAGCCCTTCGCGCCCGAGGAGTGGTAGTTCGGCGCTTCGCTCGTCATCTGCACATCGTGCGGATGCGACTCGCGAAGGCCCGCCGAGGTGATCCGGACGAAGCGCCCGTTCGCCTTGAGCGCGGCGATCGAGGAGGCGCCCAGGTAGAACATCGTCTGGTGCAGACCGCCGACGAGCTGGTAGACGACCGAGGCGAGCGAACCCGTGTACGGGACCTGCCCCTCGATGCCCTCGGGGACGATCTTGTCGTCCGAGGACACGTCCGCCTGGAAGTAGCGGTCCTTCGAGTAGGACTTGCGGCCGCGCGAGCTCATCGCGCCGAGCGAGCCCATGCCGCGGTAGCGCTTGAACTGCTTGCCGTTCGTGAAGACGACCTCGCCCGGGGACTCCTCGCAGCCCGCGAGCAGGGAGCCGAGCATGACCGTGTCCGCGCCGGCGACCAGGGCCTTGCCGATGTCGCCGGAGTACTGGAGGCCGCCGTCGGCGATGAGCGGGACGCCCGCGGGCCCGCACGCCTTCGCGGCCAGGGCGATCGCGGTGATCTGGGGGACGCCGACGCCGGCGACGACGCGCGTCGTGCAGATCGAGCCCGGTCCGACGCCGACCTTGACCGCGTCCGCGCCCGCATCGATGAGGGCCTGAGCGCCCTCGGTCGTCGCGACGTTCCCGCCGATGACCTCGACGCCGGCGAAGATCGGATCGGACTTGATGCGCCGGATCATGTCGAGGGCGAGCTTCGCCCCGCCATTCGCGGTGTCGACCACGAGGACGTCAACGCCCGCTTCCGCCAGGGCGGTCGCGCGCTCCCAGGTATCGCCCCAGTAGCCGACCGCCGCGCCGACGACGAGGCGTCCGCGCTCATCCTTCGTGGCGTTCGGGTACTGCTCCGTCTTGACGAAGTCCTTGACGGTGATGAGGCCGGTGAGTCGGTCGTCGTCGTCGACGATCGGGAGCTTCTCGATGCGGTGCTCGGCGAGGAGGGCCTTGGCGTCCTCGCGGGAGATGCCGACGTGCCCGGTGACGAGGCGTTCGCGGGGGGTCATGCAGTCGCGGACCGTCAGGGCGGACCATTCGGCCTGGGGGACGAAGCGCAGGTCGCGGTTCGTGATGATGCCGAGGAGAGCGCCGTCCTCCCCGACCACGGGCAGTCCGGACACGCGGTAGTGGCCGCACAGCTCATCGAGCTGCTCGATCGTCGCACCGGGACCGACGGTCACCGGGTCTTCGACCATCCCCGATTCGGAGCGCTTCACGAGGCGGACCTGCTGGGCCTGGTCCTCGATGGAGAGGTTGCGGTGGAGGATGCCGATGCCGCCCTGACGGGCCATGGCGATCGCCATTCGGGATTCGGTGACCGTGTCCATCGCCGCCGAAAGGAGGGGGACGCGGAGGGAGATCTTCTTCGTCAGGCGCGAGGTCGTGTCGACCGTGGAGGGCACGACATCGGTGAGCTCGGGCAGAAGAAGGACGTCGTCGTAGGTGAGGCCTGTCAGGCCGAAGGGATCATTCGCAGAAAAGTCGCCCATGAGCCGAGTCTAGGCGCCCGCCGCCCGCACCGGGAAACCGGGGAGCGGCTTCGGGCGCCCTTGAGTGGGGAGCGTCACGTCGGAGCCGCCCGTCCGCCCGTCCGCCCGTCCCACGTCTCGCGGCCGAGGGCGGGGGCCGCGGGCCCGCACGGGCCTCAGGCGTTCGCGAGGGCGGCCGCGAAGCCGGGGGCGAGGGCGATTCGGGGGAGGAGGAGCATCTGGGCGAGGTGGTAGGCATCGGCCTTTCCGGCCCAGACCGTCGTCGAAGGCGCGCCGTCGCCGCCGAGCTCGTGAATCCAGCGGCCCGGGGCCTCGTGGAGGTACTGATCCGCCCAGGCGACGAAGCGGGCGAAGCGCTCGGATTGGATCCCGGTCTGCTCCTCGTCGCCCCGTTCCTCATCCACGACGCCCAGGGCGCAGGCGGCGTTCACCGCTTCGCAGACCACCCAGTGCATGCGGGTCTCAACGACGGGCCGCCCGTCGAAGTCGGTCGTGTAAACGATGCCGCCGACACCCTCGTCCGTCCAGCCGTCGGAGTCGGCGCGATTGACGAGTTCGCGGGCGACGTCGATCATCCATGCGCCGGGCGCATCGCCGATGGCGACGAGGGCGGCCCGGGTGTGCAGGATGAGGCGCGCCCATTCGAAGCCGTGCCCCGGCGTGGCCCCGTAGGGGCGGAAGGGGTCGGCCGGGTTGTCGGCGAACATCTCCGGCTTCACGACCCATCCGGGTCCGAAGTGCTCGGGGAGGCGCCATCCGAAGCGCGCGCCGAGGTCGGCGACGAAGCGGCACATCTCGCGGGCCCGGTCGAGCCAGATCCTTTCACCGGTCGCATCCCATGCGGCGAGATAGGCCTCGACCGTATGCATGTTCGCGTTGAGGCCCCGGTAGGCTTCGCACTCGCTGAAGTCCGGGTTCCAGGAGTTCCTCACGCGGCCGAAGGAGGGCTCCCACCAGTGGAGGTCCTGGTCCTTGAGGGCTTCGTCGAGGAGGGCCCGCGCGCCCTCGAATCCCGCGCAGGTCGCTGCGGCCGCAGCGAGGATGACGAAGGCGTGGGCGTAGGCCTCTTTGCGCGCGCCTTCGACCGGCGCGTCCCCCGAGGGGACGAGGGCCGAGTACCAGCCGCCGTGCTCGTCGTCGTGGAAGGGCCCCGCGAGGGCTTCGAGGCCGTGGCGCGCGAGTTCGGCCGCTCCTTCGATCCCCCGCATCGAGGCGAGGGTGAAGACGTAGGTCATGCGGCAGGTGATCCACAGTTCGATGGGGGCCTCGGCTTCGATCACGCCCTCGGCGTCGAGGGTGCCGAATCCGCCGGGGCAGCGCGAGGCGGAGGCGAATCCGACGAGGGCGTCGAAGTCCTCGGCGAAGGCGTCGAGTAGGGCCTCTTCCCTCCAGGGTGTCCTCATGTCGGCTCCCGAAATGCGTCGTCGCGTGCGATGGGGGCGGAAGGCTCAGGGCTTCCTGCTGACTTTACGGTAGCACCGGGGAGCAGTCGGGGTGGGCGGCTCGAATGCGTCCACGGCTCAGGCGTCGAAGGATGCGATGTCCGCACCGGGCGCGAGGACGGCCAGGGTCTCTTCGACGCAGGCGGCCGGGGTCCTCACCCGCAGGACGCGACCGTCGACGACGAGGGGGGCATCGGCCCCGACCAGGAGGACGTCGAGATCGCAGTCCTGGGCGAGGAAGGAGATGAAGCGCTCGCAGCTGGTGCCCGTGCCCATGACGATGGCGAGGGTGACGGGGTGGGCGTCCTGGAAGCGCTTGAAGCGCTCGGAGCCCGCCTCGCCCTCGATCGATTCGCTCGCGAGCACGCGCGCATCGATCCCGTACCAGCGCAGGGCGACTCCGACGACGTGCGCGCCGACCTCGTGGGCGAGATCCGTGAGGATCACGACGGAGTCTTCGGGGCCCTCGTGGGGCGGGGTCGAGTCCGCGACCGCTGCGAGGAGGTCGAGGAAGGCGGTGCGCAGCACGGTCGAGGGCGCGCAGCCCGGCAGTTCGCCGTCCTGGACGGCGCGAAGACGATCGAGGGCGGGGGCGACCAGTCTGCTCCAGGTGTGAACGAGGCCCTCGGTCGATACCGCGGCTTCGAGGACCCTCCTCAGCTGGGCGGAGCGGCAGCGGCAGGAGACCTCGACGAGGTCCTGGATGGAATGGGGCGCCGGGGGCTCCTCCTCGGGGGGAAGGGAGTCGGCGAGGGAGAGGACGGTGGCCGCGGCGTCCGATGGGGAGACTCCCGCGTGGACGAGATCCACCATCTTGGCCAGGCGGGCGATGTCGGCGGGCAGATAGCGGCGGTGGGATCCTGCGCGCCGCTCCCCCGGGCCCAGGCCGTAGCGGCGCTCCCAGGTGCGCAGGGTCGAGGGGGAGATCCCCAATCGCATCGACACCGCGGTGACGGTCAGGGGCGCTTCGACGGCGGATGATGCCGCTTGAAGATGCGTCCTCGGCATCGCTCCCCTCCTCGTGCGTGTCGGTCTCGGCTCCGGTGATATCGCGGCGGAACCGGGAGACTCCCTCCCGGTGTCCTTCACTGTGTGATTGTTGCGCCTTGCAGGCGGCTTCGCCACTTGAACGCGGGCATGGCTCTTCGAGGCGGTGAATCTTCTTGTTCATCTCTTATTCAGGTTCGATTCCCAGGATTTCCACCCATAATTTCAGCCTTCTCCCAGGTTGAGCCTTGAGTCTGAGAATCTCCTTGGAATATGTGAACGACTCTTGAACAACTTGCGCGCAATAACCTAGGCTGAACGAGGTCGCACGGGGAGAGTCCCCGGCAGCGTCTGCCGAATGCGAGGTGCCCTATGACCGACGTCTCCCGACTCCCCGGCCCGATGATGGAGGCCTGGGACTGGCAGTACGACGGGGCCTGCCGCGACCTCGACACCGAGCTCTTCTTCCACCCCGAGGGCGAACGCGGTTCGACCCGCCGTCGCAGGGCTGCGAACGCGAAGGCCATCTGCGCCGAGTGCCCCGTCATCGACCAGTGCCGCGAATACGCCCTGGCGGCGCAGGAGCCCTACGGGATCTGGGGCGGCATGACCGAGGAGGAGCGCCGCGAAGAGATCCGCTCGGCCTCCAGGACCCGCAGGGCCTCCTGAACCCCCTCGACTCCCCCGGGCGGGGGCGCTGCTGGAGCGCCCCCGCCCTTTCCATGTCAGACTGGCGGGGAAGAGTCCCCTGTCATGGAGAAACCCCCGTGTCCGAAACCCCGATCCCCGCGCGCCGTTCACGCTCCCCCCTCATCGCGATCCTCCTCCTCGTGATCGCGGCGCTCGTCCTCGCCCTCGGCGTCCTCATCGTCGACCGCCAGAGGTTGAACGCCCGGCTCGACGAGGCGCAGTCCGCCCTCGGCGCCTCCGCCGCTGGAAGCGCCAGAACCGCTGGGACGGCCGCCGCGGGCCGCACTCCCGCGGCCCCGGACGGCCTCGCGATCCCCTCATCGACCGATCCGACCCAACTCGAGATCATCCGCGCCCAGGCCAGGCGCGATCCGGACGACCCCCAGGCCTTCGGGAAGGCCGACGCCCCCGTCGTCATGGTGCTCTACTCGGACTTCGCGTGCCCCTACTGCACGCTCTTCGCCAAGGAGGTCGAACCCGGGCTCGCCGACCTCATCAACGACGGCACCCTCCGCATCGAGTGGCGCGACCTCGCCCAGATCACCCAGACCTCGCCGCTTGCCGCTCAGGCGGGACGCGCCGCAGCGGCTCAAGGCCGATTCTGGGAGTTCCATGACGCCGTCTACGCCGCGGCGGGCGAGGGCGAGCACCCCGAATACACCCAGGAGAACCTCCTCGAATTCGCTCGCGCCGCGGCCGTCCCGGATCTCGACGCCTTCACGGCGACGATGAACGCCGAGGAGACGAAGGCCGCCGTCGAGGAGGCGAAGACCAAGGCGTACTCGATCGGCGTCCAGGGGACCCCCTTCATGTTCATCGGCGACGCCTTCGTCTCGGGATACCGCGAGCTCGAGGTCATCCGCGCAACGGTGCTCGCCCAGGCGGAAGCGGCGAAGTGAGCGGGATCAGTCCGCTGGCGGCCCTCGTCGGCGGGATGCTCACCATTCTCGCGCCCTGCTCGGTGATGGTGCTCCCCGCGTTCTTCTCCTACGCCTTCCAATCGAAACGGGCGCTCCTGGCCCGAACGGGCCTCTTCTGGGCGGGCCTCCTTCTCGCGCTCGTCCCCCTGGGCGCGGCATTCGGAGCGAGCGGGGCTTTCCTCGCCGAGCGCCTCGGCCTCTTCGCGCGCCTGACCGCGCTCCTCGTCATCCTTCTCGGCGTCCTCGAGGCGGCGGCGATCGAGCTGCCGCGACCCCGGCGCCGGGCGCGACCCGGAGCGCGTCCGGGCCGCGCTTCCCGGGATTTCACGAGCCCGGGGGCGATCCTCCTGCTCGGGGCCGGTTACGGCCTCGCGGGAATCGGCTGCGCGGGCCCCATCCTCGGCGCGATCCTCGTCACGGCGGGGTTCGGGGCTTCGCCGTGGCAGGGCGCCCTCCTCATGGTCCTGTATGCGACCGGAATGGCGGTCCCCCTCGGCCTCCTCGCACTCGTCTGGCGGGCGGGACGCCTGTCGGAGCGCGCGTGGCTGCGCCCCAGGCCGTTGCGCGTATTCGGGCGGGAGTCCACGTGGACGAACCTCGTCTCCGGTCTGCTACTCATCGCCCTGGGCATCGCACTCGGCTGGTCCGGGGCGTCCAACCCGCTCGGCGGTGTGGTCCCCGCGTCGCGCCTCGCATCGTGGGAGGAGTCCGTGCTGCGCCTCGCCTCGTCCGTCCCCGCGTGGGCGCTCCTCTTCGCGCTCGCCGCAGTGGCGGGAGCCCTCTGGTTCGCCTGGCCGCGCCGCGCCGCCGATGCGGGTCACTCCACTGATGCGCTCCCGTCCGCCGATGCGGGCAGCGCCGCCGATACGGGCCGGGAATCGGGCACTGAGTGAATCCGAGCCGTTGAAAACGGGAAGACGAAGACGAGAACGAGAAGGGGCGGCGTCCGAAGACGCCGCCCCTTAGGACTGCTCAGGCGAAGACGCCGAAGCGATCAGCGCTCGACGATCGCGAGGACGTCGCGAGCGGAGAAGATCTGGTACTCCTCGCCCGCGTACTTGACCTCGGTGCCGCCGTAGCGCGAGTAGATGACCGTGTCGCCGACCTTGATGTCGAGCGGGACGCGGTTCCCGTTGTCGTCGATGCGGCCGGGGCCCACGGCGACGACTTCACCCTCCTGCGGCTTCTCCTTGGCGTTGTCCGGGATGATGAGACCCGAGGCGGTGGTACGCTCAGCTTCGAGCTGGCGGATGACGATGCGGTCCTCGAGGGGCTTGATGGAGATCGACACTGTCGCTCCCTTTCCTAGATGAAGAACGAACTCGTTCCTCGCCCGCCGTCGCGGGGGTCGGGTGAGGAACCCGATCGCGGCATCGGCCGCGCTTCACCACCGAGCATAGGCGCGCTTTGGCACTCGGGCAAGCCGAGTGCCAAAGCCTGTGCGCCTCCCCCTCCCCGTCCGCCCGAACGCTCGATGCGCATGCGACAATCTGCACGTGCCCACCGCCTCCGAACTCCTGCGCTCGCCCGAAGGCCGCCGTCTCCTGCGCGATTCGGCCGCATATGAGGAGGATGCGGCCGCACGCCCCCTCGCCCTCGGCGAGAGGCTGCGCGCCCGAGGCGTCGACCCCGCACTCGCAACCGCGGTCGCCGCTCAGATCGCCCTGCGCGCCCGCGCCCGCGCCAAACTCGGCGACGTCGCCGCCCGCATGCTCTTCACCCGTGACGGGCTCGAGCAGGCGACCCGCCTGGAGGTCGCACGAGAGCACGCGAGGCGATTCCGTGAAGCGGGGGCCAGCCGCGTCGCGGACCTCGGCTGCGGCATCGGCTCGGATTCGAGGGCGCTCGCCGAAGCCGGCCTCGGCGTCCTCGCCGTCGACCTCGATGCTGAAACGGCCGCCCTCGCCGCCGAGAATCTCATGGCCTACCCCCGGGCGCAGGTCCGCCAGGGCGATGTCACTGCACTCAGCATGACTGAACTCGCGGCCCAGGGGGTCGACGCCCTCTTCGCCGACCCCGCGCGCCGCTCGGGGGCCGCGCGGGGAGGGGCCCGCATTCACGATCCGGAGTCCTGGTCCCCTCCCCTGTCCCAGGTGCTCTCGTGGCGCGCGACGATCCCGAGCCTCGGAGTCAAAGTCGCCCCCGGCATCGCGCACGCGGCCCTGCCCGAGGACGCGCGCGTCGAGTGGACCTCCGTGAACGGGTCCCTCGTCGAGGCGGCGATCTGGACGGGCCCGCTGGCCCTCGAGGGGCCGGGGCGCTCGGCTCTCGTCATCTCGGGGTCGAGGGCGGAGCGCCTCGACGAGGAGGGCGCCCGTCCCGCCTGCGCGCCCGTGCGCCCCGCAGCGATCGGAGCACTGGGACGCTACCTGGGCGAACCGGATGACGCGGTGATCCGGGCCGGTCTCGTCGCTCGCCTGGCCGAGCTCAGCGGAGCCCGTCTCATCTCCGAGGCGATCGCGTACCTGAGCGCCGAGGCGCCGACGGATTCGCCCTTCATCACCTGGTTCGAAGTCGTCGACCTCGTGCCCTTGAAGGCGAAGGCGATCAGCGCGGCCCTCAGGGCTCTGGGCGTCGGACGGGTCGAAGTGAAGAAGCGCGGCGCGGACATCGACCCCGCTGCGCTGCGCACGTCGCTGAGGCTCGACGGCGATCGGGAGGCGGTCGTCATCGCGACTCGGGTCGCGGGCAGGCATCGGGCGATCATCGCGCGAAGGCCCGCCTGATCCTCGGGCGGCCCGCCGATCGCTCCTGCGGAGCGGGCGCGCCGCCGGGGGGGGATGGGCCTCAGCGCGGCAGCATCGAGGTCTGCGTGAGGGGCATGCCCGAGTCCGGCGAGAAGTCCCAGTCGGAGGGGGCGACGCCTGCGGCGAGGAGTTCGGTGCCCATCGCCGCGATCTGGGCCCCGTTGTCCGTGCAGAATCGCAGGGGGGGCAAGCGGACCTCGATCCCGGCCGCATCGGCGCGTTCGGCGAGCAGGGCCCGCAGGCGCGAGTTCGCGGAGAAGCCCCCGCCGACGACGATCGTGCCGCACCCGTTGTCGAGGGCGGCGCGCACGGCCTTGGAGGTGAGGGAATCGTTGACCGCTTCGGAGAAACCGGCGCAGACGTCCTCGGGGGAGATCTTCTCGCCTGAGGCCCGCGCGCCCTCCAGATAGCGCGCCACAGCGGTCTTCAATCCGGAGAAGGAGAAGTCGTACTTGTGGCGCTCCTTGTCCTTGCCCGCGGCCAGGCCGCGCGGGAAGCGGATCGCGCTGAGGTCGCCCGCCTGTGAGAGGCGGTCGACATGCGGGCCTCCGGGATAGGGCAGGTCGAGCAGGCGCCCCACCTTGTCGAAGGCTTCACCTGCGGCGTCATCGAGCGTGCCGCCGAGTTCGCGCACATCGGTCGCGATGTTCTCCACGAGGAGGATGTTCGAATGGCCGCCCGAGACGACCAGCCCGATGAAGCGCTCGGGGAGCGGTCCGTCGGCGAGCTTGTCGACCGCGAGGTGCCCGATGACGTGATTGACGCCGTAGAGGGGCTTGCCGAGGGAGGAGGCCAGGGCCTTCGCCGCGCAGATCCCGACGGTCAGGGAGCCGACGAGCCCGGGACCCGCGGCGACCGCGATCGCGTCGATTTCGTCGAAGCCGACGCCGACCTCGTCGAGGGCGGAGTCCAGGGTCGGCAGGAAGGTCTCCAGGTGGGCGCGCGAGGCGATCTCGGGAATGATCCCCCCGTACCTCGCGTACTGGTCCATCGAGGTCGCGGTTCGGTCAACGAGGAGCTCGCAGCCGCGCACGAGGGCGACTCCGGTTTCATCGCATGTCGATTCGATGCCGAGGACAAGTGGTTCAGTCACAGCGTCCAGTGTAAGCGCAGGCGCGCGGCGCCCCTTCGATCGGTCCGAAGGGGCGCCGCGCGCTGTGTGAGTGGATTCCTCGTCTTCGCGCCGGGAGCTCAGGCGCGCTTCCTGGTTCGGGCGATGGCGGCCGCGCTCCCTCCGAGGAGCATCGCCGCACCGGCGAGGGCGAGGAGGGCCTGAGCGTCGGTGCCGGTGACTGCGAGGCCCGGGGTGTTCGTCTTGGCCGAGGCCGCGGGGGTCTTCTGGGCGGCCGTGGGGGCCGGGGTCGCCGCCGGGGTCGCAGAGCCCGCGGGCGCGGCGGGGGCCTCGGGCGCAAGCGGGGCCTTGGGCTCGGCGGGAGTCGAAGGGGCCTCCGGCTTCTTCGGATCAGCCGGCGCATCGGGCATAGCAGGGGCCTTGGGGTCAGCCGGAGCCGAAGGGGCCTCCGGCTTCTTCGGATCAGCCGGCGCATCGGGCATAGCAGGGGCCTTGGGGTCAGCCGGAGCCGAAGGGGCCTCCGGCTTCTTCGGATCAGCCGGAGCCTTGGGGTCGGCGGGCTTCACCTCGGGGACCTTCGGAAGGAGGCACTGGGTGGCATCGCAGGCGGCCTTCGCCTTGGTCACGCGCTCCTTGGCGGCATCGCGGGCCTTGCGGGCATCGCTCGCCGCTTCTGCGGCCTCATCGGCGGCCTTCCTGGCGGCTTCCGAGGCGACCCTCGTCTGCTCAGCCTTCTTCGCGGCCGCGTCATAGTCGGCCCGGGCCTTCTCACCGGCCGCAATGGCCTCATCGAGAGCCTTCGAAGCCCGTTCCTTCGCAGCCTTTGCGGCTTCCACGGCTTCGGGAGAGTCGGCATTCAAAGCGAGGCGGGCATTCTTCAGTCCCTCCCTGAGGCGCTGGATGTCATCCGTCTTCTGAAGGAGTTCGGCGCGCGCCTGCTCCGCATTCTTCGCCGCCTCAGCAGCGCGGTTCCGGGCGCCGGCCGCGGTCTTGTTCTTCTCCGCCGACTCCTTTTCAAGGCGCTCGACCTCGGTCTTCGCCTGCTCAGCGGCGGCCTTGGCCTTCTCGAGGGTCGCCTTGGCCTGGATAACACGAGGATCTCGGGCAACGATATCTTCGAGCGTCTTCAGCCTTTCCTCACCCATTTTCTCCTTATTGAGAGCATCGACGAGCTGAGCCTCCGTCTCTTTCGCCTCCGCCTCGAGAACCTGGAGGCTCTTCTCTTGCTCAGAGAGCTGCTGGGAGGCGCGATCCACTTCTTCTCGCAAAGCTTCAATCTCCGCGAGGAGCTTTTGCCGAACAGCGCCAAGCTCCTTACCGTCTCGCGCTGCGATCAACGCGCTTCCTGCGATACCAACTTCCGCACGATCGTCGAGGCATTCTCTCCCGCTTTGCTGGCACTTATCCAATTGAGCTGTCGCAAGCTTCAGGCTCTCTTCCAACTGAGAACGAAGTTCTTCAAGACTTTTGTAAGTCTCAGGAATCCTTTCCAGAACGCGTCCTTTGCTCTCGAGTTCTTGCGCTCGAAGTTCGATGTTCGCGCGAGAGTTCGTCACGTCCTGGCGGAGCTTCGCAAGCTCTGCAGCCGTCTTCTCCTTCTTGTCCTTCAGGTCCGCCACTGCCTTTTTCAGGTCATCGAGATGGCGTTCCTCGACACTCCGGCTTGCCTTCTCAGCTGAGGCCACCTCGTCTTCTTTCGAGGTCACCGCTTTATCGGCGCCCTCCTTCGCCTTCGCTGCGGCCTCGACGGCCTTCTTCCCCAGGGCAGCGGCCTCATCGGCCTTCACGAGAGCGGCGTCGGCTTCCTTCTTCTTCTCCTGGGCGACTCCGTCGTAGGAGGTGAGGAGGGCCTGCTTCTTCTCCTCCTCCTTAAGATTCGACTCGATGTCCGAGATCTCCTTGGTGAGCTTCTGGCGCTCCTCCTCGGTGAGCGGAGCGGTGGCCTCGGCCCGCTTCTCCGCCTCCGTCAGGGCCTGTTCCGCAGCCTTGGTCCTCGCGGCGGCCTCCGTAGCGGCGGCTTCAGCTTGACGGAGGGCCTGCTCGGCCTCGGCGGCCTGGCGTGCGGCCTCATCGGAGGCCTGAGCCCGCGCCTGCGCCTCCGCCTCGGCCGAGGTCGCGCGAGCGCTCGTCGCCTCCTCTTCCTGTCGGGCGGCGTCGAGTTCGTTCTTCGCCTGCTGCTCGGGGCTCAAAGCGACGGCGGCAGAAGCCTCCCCCGAAGGCGCAGCGTCAGCGTCCGCAGCGAAGGCCGCCCCCTGAGGCAGAACGACCGTTGCCGCAAGGACTGTCAGGGCGGCCGCCGGAACAGCACGGCTCTTTCCATTACGGGACTTTTCGGGGGCGATGTGCTGAGCTCGCATTCGGGGGTGTCATTCCTTCGATAAGTGGTTTCTACGGGAGCTCGGTAAGGCGTGCCCCCGCCTTGGCACACACGAGGTTAGCGGCCGAAGAAGACCGCTTGCTTTCAAATTTGAATCAATCCGGGGCGAATCAGGCCAAACCCCCATGCCCCCTCCGGGATCCGACGTGCCCCAGACCACTCGAGCGCCCGGCGAACGTGCAGTACGGGCATTTCACCCGGAAGACCCGCATCCCCGAGCACGCCCTCGCGCCGGACGACCTCGACGATCGCCTCCGCGGCGAGGCGGGAAAACGAGTGCGGGCCCGCACTGTGAGGGCAGAGGACTCCACCCCGCCCAGCGCGGACCCGCCGTGTTGAGAACTTCAGTCTTCAGACGCTCATCGACGCCTGCGAGCAGCCACGAGAGTCGCACCGCCGGCAAGCGCGCTCGCCCCGAGAAGAGCGAGAAGCCCCGAGAAGTCCACCCCGGTCACCGCGAGAGAAGACGCGTTCGCGCCGCGGGTCTGCCCCTTCGACGCGATCGAGGACGCAGCCCTGCCCTCGGCACCCCCGGACCGCGAAGACGCCCCCATGCCGGCCCCCGAGGGCTTCGCACTCGGGTCACCCTCACGCGGGGCCTGAGGCGCCTTCGGCGCGATCTCGAGGCACCGCGACGCCTCGCACGCTTCACGCGCCGCCTTCACCCGGTCATTGGCCGCACTCAGCATCCGCTGGGCGTCACGGGACTTCGCCTGCGCCTCATCGGCCGCCTTGCGGGCGGTATCGGCCATGATTCTCGCCTCATCAGCGGCCTTCTCCGCCTCCGTGTAGGTCTTCTGCGCCTCGGCGCTCGCCGCGAGCGCCTGATCGAGGCGCTTCGACGCTTCCTGTGCGCGAGCCTTCAGCCCCGTCAGATCACCATCGCCGATGCGTGCGAGGGCCTGCTTGGCGGCCTCGAGCTTCCGGGTCGCCTCGGCGACCTCCGCACGCTTGGACTCAAGGGCCTTCCGCGCCGAAGCGGCCGCAGCGCGAGCCTCCTCAGCACGAATCGCCGCAGCGCGAGCGGCTTCTTGCGCCCGGGTCACGGCCTTCTCGAGCTCCGGGATCACCTTGTCGGCCTCGGCCTTCTTCTCCTTCGCCTGTTGAAGCGCCTGCAAAGCATCGGCGACACGCGGATCCTTGTCGAGGTCAGCCAGTGCCTCCTGGGCCCGCTTCTGCACCGCCATGGCCGCAGTCAGCTTCTCGGTGGATTCCCGGGATTTCTTCTTCGCCGCTTCGAGCTGATTCAGCTTCTCCTGGTAATCGGCGAGTGCCTTCTTGAGGTGCTTTTCTTGCGCATCAAACTTCTTGAACGGGTCACCGTCCCCGACTTCCGCGAGAATATCGGCGACCGCTTTCGCGAGATCGCGCTCTTTGGTCCGTGCATCGCATTGTCCCGGAGTGGCAACCTCGCACTCATCAAGAGCCTTCTGCGCTGCTTGCTTCGCTTCTTCCGCAGCTCGAGAGCCGTCCTTCTGAGACTTGAAGTCAGCGACCCGTTTCTTGATGGTCTCAATCGACGAGAGTTCTTCACTCAGTGAAGCCGCCAGCGACTCGGTGTCTTCGTTCGATTCCATCAGCGCCTTGAGAGCCGCTTCGTCGGTTTCCTTGGTCTTCTTGAGCGCCGGGATCTCCGCCTTCGCCTTTTCGAGTTCAGCGCTGTAAGCGGCCGTAGCGATCACCTTCGCGCCCTCGAGCTTGCGACGGGCCTCCTCGAGCTTCGACTGGGGCTCTTTCGCCGCCCCGACCTTCGCCGCGGCCTCTTCGCTCTCCTTCTCGGCCTTCGCAGCCTCGCCCTCCGCAGCGGTGACGGCACCGTCCTTGAGAGCCGCCGCTTCTTCGAGCTTCTTCACAGCAGCCGAGTCGCTCGCAATGGTCTTCTCCAGCTTCGCCGACTCGTCCTTGAGGCTCTGAGCCTTCTCACGAAGGGCTTCACCCTGCGCCTCAGCCTCTTTCACCGTCTTCTCGATCCGGGTGAGCTGATCGTTGGCCTGCTCCACCGCCGTCGCGGCTTCCTTCGCACGGGTTCGCGCTTCTTCAAGGCGGGCGTTCGCCTCCTGGGCCTTCGTCGAGGCGGCATCGGACTCGGCTTCACGGGCTTCGGCGGCCTGCCGGGCACGGGCCGCTTCTTCCTCGGCCTTGGAGGCCTCCGTCGTCGCCGAGTCGAGTTCGGTCTTCGCCTGCTGCTCGGGGCTGGCGGCGACGGCGGCCGGCGCCTCGCGCTGAGCCGCGGCGTCAGCGTCTGCAGCGAGCGCAGCCCCCTGAGGCAGTGCGACCGTTGCCGCGAGGAGCGTCAGGGCGGCCGCCGGAACGGCGCGCCTCTTTCCGCTGCGGGGCTGTTCGGGGGCGATGTGCTGAGCTCGCATTCGGGGGTGTCATTCCTTCGGTGAGTGGTTCCGTGCGGGAGCTCGAAAAACGACTCCTCCCGCGTCTTGGCACGATCGAGGGTAATGATCGGAAGAGACGATTTGCTTTCAATTTTGAATAAATGGGGGAAGAATCAGGCCAAACCCCCATCCCCCTCCGGGACCGCGAGGACGCGAGCGAGCCCACCTTGGCGGCCAGCATCTGCTCGCAGAGGCGCCCCGTCTCCCCCTCCCGCATCATGTGCGAAGGGCCCGCCCTCAACCCGGAATCATCCAAGCCGAGGGCGGGCCCACGCCCACGCGGGAAGCGGGAATCAGCGGCGCGCCGTGCGTCGAGCGACCAGTGCTCCCCCGCCGGCCAGGGCCGAAGCGCCGATCAGCATCAGCAGCGCATCGACGTTCGTTCCCGTCACCGCGAGGCCGCCGCGCTGCGGGGACTGGGCGAGGGTGGAGGGCTTCGAGGCGGCGGGGGCGAGCTGCGCCTTGTCCGTCGAAAGGGGAGTCTGAGGATTCATGGGAGGCAAGGCCCGCTCCTCTCCGGCCGACTTCGCGCCATCCTCTCCAGTCGGCTTCCGCTGATCAGTCTCCTTATCGGAGGGACCCTGATCGGCAGAGCCTTTGTCGGCGGGCGCCTTGGGCTTCTCAGCTTCCGGAGCCTTCGAGCCGGGGTCAGCAGGCGACTCGGGCTTCACAGGCGGCTCAGGCGCAACCGGCTTCTCAGGCTTCACAGGAGACTCCGGCTTCGACGGCCCCTCAGGCACGACCGGCGACTCGGGCTTGGCGGGCGATCCGGATCCAGGAATGCTCGGAATCAGAGGAATCGCAGGAACCTCTGCCTCGGGAGCCTCAGGCACTGACGGAACCGGAACGGAAGGCGTCAAAGGCATCGCAGGAACCTCCACCTTGGGAGTCTCAGGTTCTGCCGGAGCCGGAAGGGACGGGGTCAGCGGAGTCGAAGGATGTTCGGACTCGGGCATCGCCGGAGCTTCGGGTTCGGGAGCGACCGGCGCAACCGGCACCGCGGAGCGATCCTCGATCCCCATCCCTTCATCGAAGTCCTCGATCCACAGATTGATCCTGCGCAGTTCCTCGACCAGCTCGAGCTGATCCTCACGCGCACTTTCGACGGCCAATCTGAGGGTCTGCTGATTTCCCTCGTCCAGGGCGTCCTTATCGTTCTCTTTCAGCTTCTGCTTCCAGATCTCGAGGTCCCTCTCCGCAGCCTCAAGTTGCTTTTTGACCTGATCAATCTGTTCGTTCAGCGCACGGCGCTCCTTCTCCAGGTCTGCGCGGACGAGGGTGCGCACCCCGGTCTGCGGTGCCGAGGGAAGGGGCCCGGCCGATGCAGGGCCAGGGGCCTCCGGAGCGGCAGGCGCATCGCTCTCGCCCTCGGCCGTCGATGCACCTGCGGCATCCGGCAACACCTCGGCAGACGGATTCGCGTTCACATCAGCATCGACCGGGTCATCCGTCAGCGCCTCGGCGCCCGGAAGGGCGTCCTCGGCGACGGCGAGCGGAGTCTCGCTCACCGGAGGCTCGGTCTCATTTTCGACGGGGGCCGCCAGAGCCGCAGCGCCCGGAAGGACGAGGGCGGCAGCGGCGATGCCGATGGTCGCAGTCGGGAGAAGGATCTTCTTCGAGGACCACGAGCCCACGAGGAGGGCGGAGGTAGTGCGCATACGAGTACTTGCCTCTTTAGTTCGGGTGAAGCGCGGCAGGAAGGACGCGCCGGGATACGGGATCGCCGTATTTCAAACATTGAGGCTATTCACCCGAAAGGGACGAGACGAGAGAATTTCAAACAACCTGGGGACTTTTCAGGGCACTCCCCCAAGGCCTGCTCGGGGAAGCCGAGTGGGGCGCTTCACAAGGGGGAAGCGAGCCCGGCAGTGGTCCGCCGAAAGGCGCCGAGCACAGCGGAAGACGCCGAGCGGATCGACGCCGATGGCCTTCAGGAACGCTCCGGCCCTTCTGCAGCCGCTCTCTCTGCAGCCGCCTCTTCTTCAGCCACTCCTTCGAGAGCCCGCTCCTCATCCGTCTCCGACCCGCGCCGATTCGCGATGAGCATCGCGACTCCCGCGACGAACAGGGCGAGGAGCGACCAGGGGAAGGCCCGATCGGCGACCTGCCTGAAGGAGCCGGAGCCGAACATCACGCCCCCGAGGAGGAAGAGCGAAAGGAGGGCGAAGACGAGCATCGCTCCGATGCCCACGGTCGCCGACACCCAGTAGCGCCGCGTCCGGGTATCCGGCCCCTTCATGTCGTATTCCGTCATGCGTCCGCCTCCTTGCGAGATCATCTTCGATTCTACGGGTCGCCCCTGCACTCCCCGCGCCATTCGGCGCACACGCCCGGGAGAAAGCCCCTACAGCCGTCTATGCGCGGCCGAAGTCCATGCACCCCGGAAATGCCCAAGAAGGGGATCGGCGCTCAGCGCGTCCCCTCTTGGGTGCCTTTCGGGGTTCTCGGACACACCGAAGACGGCCCGGGGCCCGGCCGCCTTCGCGACCGGGCCCCGAGATGGCCGAATGCCGGATCAGACGCCCTTGAGGGCGGCCTTGCCGAGCTGGCGGTTGAGCGTCGCGATGACGTCGAGCGGGATCTGCTTGGGGCAGACCGCCGCGCACTCGCCGATGTTCGTGCAGGAGCCGAAGCCCTCTTCGTCCATCTGGTTGAGCATGTTGACGACGCGCTTGTAGTTCTCCGGCTTGCCCTGGGGCAGGAGCTGGAGATGCGTGACCTTCGCCGAGGTGAAGAGCATCGCCGAAGCGTTCGGGCACGCCGCCACGCAGGCGCCGCAGCCGATGCAGGCGGCCGCCTCGAAGGCGCGATCGGCATCCTGCTTCGGGACCGGAGTCGCGTGGGCGTCGGGGGCCGCACCGGTGTTCACCGAGATGTAGCCGCCGGCCTGGATGATCCGATCGAGGGCGCCCCTGTTGACGACGAGGTCCTTGATGACCGGGAAGGCGTCCGCGCGCCACGGCTCGATCGTGATGACGTCGCCGTCGTGGAAGGTGCGCATGTGGAGCTGGCAGGTCGTGGTGACCTCGGGCCCGTGGGCGATGCCGTTGATGACGATGCCGCACTGACCGCAGATGCCCTCACGGCAGTCGGAGTCGAAGGCGATAGGCTCCTCGCCGCGGGCGAACAGCTCCTCGTTGAGAACGTCGAGCATCTCCAGGAAGGAGGACTCCTCGGAGATCCCCTTCACCTGGTACTCGTGCATCGCGCCGCGGTCCTCGGGACCGTTCTGGCGCCAGATCTTCAGTGTCAGGTTCACTTGTAGCTCCGCTGCTTCAGCTCGATGTTGTTGTAGATGAGGTCTTCCTTGTGCAGGATCGGCGGCTGATCCTCGCCGCCCCACTCCCAGGCCGCGACGTACAGGAACTGATCGTCGTGGCGGAGGGCCTCGCCTTCGGGGGTCTGCGACTCGGCGCGGAAGTGGCCGCCGCAGGACTCCTCGCGGTGGAGGGCGTCGATGCACATGAGTTCGCCGAGCTCCATGAAGTCGGCGACTCGTCCGGCCTTCTCGAGGGACTGGTTGAGCTCGCCGATCGACTTGCCCGGGACCCGGACGTTCTTCCAGTAGTCCTTGCGGAGCTCGCGGATGAGGCCGATCGCCTTCTTCAGGCCCTCCTCGGTGCGCTCCATGCCGCAGTACTCCCACATGATGTGGCCGAGCTCCTTGTGGAAGGAGTCCACCGAGCGGGAGCCGTTGATCGACATGAGGGTGTCGATGCGGGACTGCGCGTCGGCGAGCGCCTGGGCGACATCCGGGGAGGACGCGTCGAGCTTGGGCAAGTTGAAGCACTTCGACAGGTAGTCGTTGATCGTGTTCGGCAGGACGAAGTAGCCGTCGGACAGGCCCTGCATGAGGGCCGAGGCGCCGAGGCGGTTCGCACCGTGATCGGAGAAGTTCGCCTCGCCCGCGACGTACAGGCCCGGCAGGTTCGACTCGAGGTCGTAGTCGACCCACAGCCCGCCCATGGTGTAGTGGACGGCCGGGTAGATGCGCATCGGCACCTCGTAGGGGTTGTCGCCCGTGATGCGCTCGTACATGTCGAAGAGGTTGCCGTACTTCGCGGAGACCGCGGCCACGCCCATGCGCTCGATCGCATCGGCGAAGTCGAGGTAGACGCCGCGGGCGACGCCGTCGATCTTCGGGCCGACGCCGCGGCCCTCGTCGCACATGTTCTTCGCCTGGCGGCTCGCGATATCGCGGGGCACGAGGTTGCCGAAGGACGGGTAGATGCGCTCGAGGTAGTAGTCGCGATCCTCTTCGGGGATCTGGCGGGGATCCTTCTCGCAGTCCTCGGCCTTCTTCGGCACCCAGATGCGGCCGTCGTTGCGGAGCGACTCCGACATGAGGGTGAGCTTGGACTGCTGGTCGCCGTGCTGCGGGATGCAGGTCGGGTGGATCTGCGTGAAGCAGGGGTTGCCGAAGTAGGCGCCCTTGCGGTACGCGCGCCAAATGGCGGTCGCGTTGCAGCCCATGGCGTTCGTCGAGAGGAAGAAGACGTTGCCGTAGCCGCCGGTCGCGAGGACGACCGCGTCGGCGACGTAGGTCTCGAGGGCGCCGGTGGACATGTCACGGGCGACGATGCCGCGCGCACGCCCCTCGGAGACGATGATCTCGACCATCTCGTGACGCGAGTGCTCGGTGACGGTGCCGGCCGCGACCTGACGCTCGAGCGCCTGGTAGGCGCCGATGAGGAGCTGCTGACCGGTCTGGCCGCGGGCGTAGAAGGTGCGCGAGACCTGGACGCCGCCGAAGGAGCGGTTGTCGAGGAGGCCGCCGTACTCGCGGGCGAAGGGGACGCCCTGCGCGACGCACTGGTCGATGATCGAGGCCGAGACCTCGGCCAGGCGGTAGACGTTCGTCTCGCGGGCGCGGTAATCGCCGCCCTTGACCGTGTCGTAGAAGAGGCGGTAGACGGAGTCGTTGTCGTTGCGGTAGTTCTTCGCCGCGTTGATGCCGCCCTGGGCGGCGATCGAGTGGGCTCGGCGGGCCGAGTCCTGGTAGAAGAACACGTCGACGTTGTAGCCCATCTCGCCGAGCGAAGCGGCGGCGGCGCCGCCCGCGAGGCCGGTGCCCACGATGATGACGCGGAGCTTGCGGCGGTTGGCGGGGTTGACGAGGGCCGCGGAGAACTTGCGGGACTCCCAGCACTCGGAGATCGGGACGTCGAGGGGCGCCTTGGTGTCGGCGATCTTCTCGCCTTCGCGGTACAGGCCCTTGATGAGGGTGTCAGTCATGATGTATTCGACCTTCCTCAGGAGATGATTCCGGCGGCGATGGCGATCGGGGGCGCCATGAACATGACGAAGATGATCGCGCCGACGATTCCGGACAGGACGAGCATGAACTTGCGCGTCGCGGGGCGCACCCACCCGAGGGTCTGGAACATCGACCAGAAGCCGTGGGAGACGTGGATGCAGGCGAGCGCGACGAAGAGGGCGTAGACGGCGACGAGGAGCGGCGACTGGAAGGAGGCCACCATGCGCTCGTAAGGGGTCGCGTCCGCGGTGAATCCGGTCTTCACGGTACCGGTCGTGAAGTGGAGGATGTGGAAGACGAAGATGAGGAAGATGAGGACGCCGGACAGGCGCATGGTGCGCGCGGCGTAGGAGTCGGTGACCGACTTCTTCACGACGTAGCGGCTCGTGCGGGCCCTGCGCGAGCGGGTCCAGGTGTAGGACGCTGCGAACAGGTGGATGACGAGCATGAGGATCATCGCGGCGCGGAAGACCCAGATGAAGCCGCCGTGGGGGAAGATCGGGACGAACGCCTCGTTCTTGAGCCATTCGGCGTAGTGGTCGTACGCCTCCTGACCGAGGAACATCTTGAGGTTTCCGTAGGAGTGGAACAGCAGGAAGAAGACGAAGACGAAGCCCGAGATGGCCATCAGCTGCTTCACGAACACGCTGGTGGTCCACGCACGACGCCTCTTCGATGCGACATTAGTTGTGGCCATGGTTCTGAGGATATGGGACGGCGCATCGGCGCCTCTGGGACTCAGGGCCACGAACTCCCGCGCACCGGGGGGAATTCGGCTTTTTCCGCACGATTTCGCGGTTTCAGCCCTTTGAGACCCGCGTCACTTCCCGGCGTTCGGCCCGGTGGCGCCCGGCGGGCGGTCCTCCCCGATTCCCGGTTTTGCCAAGCCGCACCTTGCAGATTTCGGAATCGAGGGCGGGCCGACGCTCCTCAGGCGGGCCCGCGAAGGTCGAGCCGCATGTCGACCGCATCTTCAACGGGGTTGCGGAAGTAGCGGCGGATCACGCCGATCTTAGTGAAGCCCGCGGAGGCGTAAAGGGCGCGTGCGGCGAGGTTCGAGCGCCGGACCTCGAGGAACACCGCCTCCGCCCCGCCCCCGCGCGCCGCGCCGATGAGCTCGTCCAGAAGGAAGCGCCCGAGCCCCCTTCCCCTGGCGGCCTCGGCGACCCCGATCGTCATGATGTCCGCCGCGTCCCCGACGACCTTGACTCCCCCGTAAGCGAGGCATTCGCCCTCGTCGCCGAGGGCGAGGAGGTAGGTCGAGAAAGGGGAGGCGAGCTCCTCGGCGATCATCGCCGGCGTCCACGGGTCCTCCGGGAAGATCTCATTCTCGAGGGCTCCGAGAAGCGCCTCATCACCGGCTCCCGCGCGCCGCCACGAGACGCGCGGCGCGAGCGTCACATGCGCTCCATCGGTTGTCCGTGGATCTCGGGCCGGCGCAGGTAGAGCGGCTCGGTGCCGAGCGAATCGCCCTGGCCGCGCTGAAGCCGCGCGCTCACGATCCGGGAGAGCACCGCCGGGGCGAGTTCGACGAGGGGACCGGACTCGGCGCCCGCGAGCGCTTCAGCCGAATGCGCGGGCACGGCCCCGGCGGCGACCACGAGATCCGAGGCGCCGCGCAGCGCATTGAGCAGCGAATGAGCGGCCCCCACTTCGAGGCGCCCTTCGCAGCGCACGTCGTCGGGGCCCTCGGCGAGGAATCGGCCCCAGTACAGCTCCTTGCGCCTCGCATCCGAGATCGCCACGACGCAGGCGTCCGGGGCGAGCAGGTCGAGGGCGGCGCGCGCGACGATCTCCAGGCTGGGGACTCCGTACACGGGGACCCCCGCGGCGCGCGCGATCACACGAGCGGTGACCAGGCCCGCGCGTAGACCAGTGAAGGGGGCCGGCCCCGTGCCGACCAGGACGCGGGCGAGCCCCGCACGGGCGGCCTCCTCGGGCCGCCCGGCGCTGCGCAGGACCTCGCGGACCAGAGGGGTGAGGGACTCGGCGTGATGACGTGTCGAGTCGTCATGCGCACGGGCGATGACCTCGCCGTCGTCAACGAGGGCGACGCGCGTGGAGGCGGAGGTGTCGATGCACAGGTCAGTCACGGCGAAGATCCTACTCGTCGTCGACGGGGGCGGCTGATTCGGCCCCGGTCCCGTCCGCCTCCGCGCCTTCGTCGAGCGCCTGCGCCTCGCCCTCGGCGATGATCCCCCGGGCGCGCACGAGAACCCGATCGAGGACCCCGTCCCAGCGGGTCCCGTGCGGGCGCAATTCGACGCGGCGCTCACCGTCGTCCATCGTTTCGAGGTCGATGGCGCCCTCGGCGCGCCCGGCCGTCCCGCCGGTTCCGCGCACGACCGCGATCTCGAGGCGCTCGGACGACATCACCTCTGTCTTCCCCTCGCCCCACTCGACGACCGTGACCGAATCGGCGAGGCTGGAATCCAGGTCGAGGGTCTCCAGATCCTCCAGGTCGGAGATCCTGTAGGCGTCGGCGTGGATGAGGTCGGGGCCGCCGACCAGGCTCGGGTGCACGCGGGCGACGATGAAGGTCGGGGATGCGACGCGCCCCCGCACCCCCATCCCCTCGCCGATCCCCTGGGTGAGGGTCGTCTTCCCCGCTCCCAGTCCCCCCGAGAGCATGATGAGGTCCCCGGCCCGCAGGACCTCCCCGAGGGCCCTGCCCAGGGCTCGCGTCTGCTCGGGTGAGCGGGTAGTCGCCGAAAGCACGGCGTTCATCGGGCCTCCTTCTCCGGTGCGCGCGATCGGGCCCCTTCAGCCGGGGCGGCGCACTCGCTGTTCTCGCACGCGGCCGAATCCTCAACGGCTTCAGCGCGTTCGGCGACGCGCCTGTCGCTCAGATGAACGCGGGGGACCCTGTCCCCCAGGCGCGTCACGATTTCGTAATTGATCGTTCCGGCGGCCTGCGCCCAGTCGTCGGCGCTCGGCGCGCCCTTCGCCGGGTCGCCGAAGAGGATCGCGGTGTCGCCGACCTTCGCGGGGGCAGGCCCCGATCGTGCGCTCGGCGCTCCCGGCGCGTCCTCGGCGGGACCGAGGTCGACGATGAACTGGTCCATGCAGATCCGGCCGACGACCCGGGTGGTGATCGCCTCGGGCCCTTCGACGAGGACCGGCGCCCCGTTCGACCCGGCGCGCAGGATCCCATCGGCGTAGCCCAGGGGGACCAGGCCGAGCCAGCGCCTGCCCGGGGCCCGCCAGGTGCCCCCGTAGGAGGCGGGGGCCCCGCCTTCGACGACCTTGACCGAGGTGAGGGGCGCTTGGAGCGTCATCGCGGGGCGCAGGCCGAGCGAAGCGCCGCTGGCGGTGAGCGGATCCGGGCTCAGTCCGTACATGCCGATGCCGGCGCGCACCATGTCGTAGTGGGCCTCCGGGTGCCACAGGATGCCGGAGGTCGCCGACAGGTGGCGGATCCGCGGTTCGACGCCCGCATCGGCCAGGGTCTTGAGCCCGCGCTCGAAGATCTCCACGTGCGCGGCGGTGGAGGCGCGCCCCTCCTCGCTCAGGTCGTCCCCGCGCGACAGGTGGCTCCACGCCCCGACGACCTCGACCAGTCCTTCCTCTTCGGCCATGCGGACCGCGGCGGCGAGGGCGGGGAGGTCGGCCCGGGTGGAGCCCGCGCGCGACATCCCCGTGTCGATCTTGACGTGGATCCGGGCGCGGATCCCGGTGTCGCGGGCCGCGGCGCAGATCTCGGCGAGGACCCAGGTCCACGAGACCGACAGGTCGATGCAGGCTTCGAGTGCGCCCGCCCAGTCGGCGCCGCTCGGTGCGATCCAGGCGAGGATCGGGGCGGCGCTCCGGTCGATGCCCGCGGCGTCCAGGCCCTCGCGCAGTGCGCGCGCCTCGGCGAGCTGAGCGACGCCCAGCCAGGCGGCGCCCGCCCGCAGCGCGGCCGTTGCGACGGGGAGGATGCCGTGCCCGTAAGCGTCGGCCTTGACGACCGCCATCTGCGCGGCGCCGGGGGCGAAGCCGCGCAGGACCTCCAGGTTCTCTCCGATCGCGCCGAGGTCGACGATCGCCCGGCCCGGGTAGGGCGAGTCCGGCGTGGTTTCGAGCATCACGGGTCTCAGTATCCCACCGGGTCAGCTCCGCCCGCTGGTACGGCCAGCAGTCGGCCGAGCACCGGGGGCAGGGCGCGCGCGATGTCGAGGGCGCCGATCGGGCCGCCGAGGGGGCCGCGGCTGCCTGCGGCTGCGGCCCCGGCGAGCGCATGGATCATGACTCCCGCTGCGATGAGGGCGTTGAAGTCCCGGGTGGGCAGGCCGCGCTCCTGATCGGCCTTCCAGCCCGCTGCGAGCCCCGCGAGGAATCCGGCGAGGACGTCCCCGGCTCCGGCGACCCCGGTCCAGGCCGACCCCCGGGGCGTGACGAGGATCCGGGAATCCGGGGTGGCGAGCAATGACTCAGCCCCTTTGAGGAGGACGCGGGCACCGGCCTCCCGTGCGAGGATGCGGGCGGCTTCGGCGGGATGGTCCTCGACCCACCATCGGGGCGTCGTCCGGCCGAGCGCTCCGAGCAGGGCGGCGGCTTCGCCGGCATGCGGGGTGAGGACTGTGAACTCGCCGATCCCCTTGTCGCGCAGTTCCGGCACGAGGTCCAGGCCGCCCGCGTCGATGATGAGCGGCAGCCCCGAGGACGCGGCGAATCCGGCGAGTTCACGGGCAGCCTGCCGGGTCTCGTCATCCATTCCGGGCCCGACGAGGCCCGCTTGGATCCGCCCGCCCCGCGTGACGACGCCCGGGGCGGCCGCGAGCACCAGGTCAGCAACCCGGGTCGGCGCATCCAGGCGGATCATGCCCGGCCCCGCGCCCTGGGCGCCCAGGGTCGCCAGGAGGCCAGCCCCCGGGTAGGTCTGCGAGCCGGCGACGAGGCCTGCGACTCCGCGCGTGTACTTGTGATCCTCGGGGCCGGGCACGCGGATGAGCGCCGCCGCGTCCGACTCCTCGAGGAGGGCCACCGTGCTGGGCCCCATGTCGAGTCCGAGCTCGTGCACGCGCACCCGACCGGCGGCGCGGGAAGCGGGCGGCAGTGCGAGAAGGGATTTCATCGCCCCCATCGTGACGGTGCGTTCGGCTTTCAGAAGGGGCCCTTCGATCCCGCCGTCGTCGCCCGAGGATGCCGAGGGCGCGTCGATCGCCACGACGCGCGCGCCGCGCTCGGAGCGGATGCCCTCCAACTCGCGCAGTCGTGAGGCGAGGGGCTCGCGAATGCCGCCCACGAGGCCCGTCCCGCAGATCCCGTCGATCCAGATCGGGCAGCTGAGCGCCTCGACGAGGCCCGGGGAGGAGCGAAGCGGCTCGCCCTCGGCGAGCGCATGAGCGGGCAGGCACGCGACGCCCTGTTCCTCGGCGGCCGTGCGGGCGCGCTCGTGAACGCGGGGGCTCAAGCAGACGGCCGTGCATGACACGCCCTGCTGAGCGAGGAAGGACGCCGCGTACAGGGCGTCTCCGCCGTTGTCCCCTCCGCCGACGAGCGCGCACACCCTCGGCTCCGTCTTCCCGTCCGGGAATGCCGGGCGGTGATCGGCGAGCACGTCCTTCACCTCTTCGGCCACCGCCCGGGCGGCCGAGCGCATGAGGCGATCCGGGTCGCCTTCGGCGTGGGCGGCGCGGACCTGACGGGCCTCTGCCCGGCGGACCTCAGCGCGGGTGAATGCGGGGATCATGCTGCGATCATTCCACCTTCTCGGGGTTTCTTCCTCCCGGCCCTCCCGCCGGGGCGGCAGCGCGAGCCCGTCGGCGGGCGTCATCGCGAGCCCGTCGGGGCACGGCCTCCGCCTTCGGCCGGGCCGCGCGATCTCAGGGCAGGTCGAGGCTCTTGGCGAAGCCGGCGAGCACCGCGCCGCAGATGACGAGCGACACCCCCATGACCGTCCACCGCATCTCCTTGCGCGTACGGGACTCCCCGAGCACGAGGATGCCGGCCGGGGTGGAGATGAGGATGCCGAGCTGGGACAGCGTGAAGCCGGTGGCGACCCCGACGCGGTCCGCGCTGATCATGAGGATCAAGACCGCGCCTCCCCACATCATGCCCGTGATCATCTGACGCAGCGTGCGCGTGGACCACCGGGTATCCGCCGGGCCGACCCACGGGGTGAAGCGCGGCGAGGTGAGGATGAGCGCGACTGTCATGTAGCCGAGCGCCTGCGGCAGGAGCGCCGTGCGCCCGTCGATCCCGAACCACTGGACGAGCAGCAGGTAAGCGACCAGGCCGATCGTCGAGGTCGCCAGGAGGCGGATGCCGCGCGGCCAATCGAGCCCATCGGTCGACTCCGACTTCTCATGCCGAGAGGCGAGCCACACCCCGAGTGCGAGGGCCAAGATCGCGCCCGCTCCGAACAGCGAGGAGGCGCCGTGGCGCCATTCGCCGAAGAGGATCACGCCGCCCAGGGACATGGCGACGAGCTGAAGGCCCGTCGAGGTGGGCATGGTCCGCGAGACCCCGAGGACCCTCAGGCACACGGTCTGGTCGACCAGGCCCCAGCCGAGCAGGAGGCCGGAGGCGTATGCGATCACGAAGGACTGGGGCGTCCACGAGGCGCCGAGGAAGGGGGTCGCGATGAGCGAGGTGAGGAAGCCGCCCGTCATGAGGCCGAGGATGCGCTGCCTGTCATCGCCCCCGAGGACGATGAGGAGGACGCTCATCGTCCCGAGGATCAACGAGGGGCTGAGTGCGAGGAGGAAGTCGGCCACGGCGCAAGGGTAGTCCGTTCCCCGCCCCGGGCGGGCATCCGCCCGTCGCCCCGCCGGGAGCGCACCGCCCTCGGCGCAGCGCGAGCGATGCCCTCGGCGCGGGGAGGACAGGCGCGGGGAAGCGCCGGGCGGAGGTCCGGGACCGCTACTCGACCGTCACGGACTTGGCGAGGTTGCGCGGCTGGTCCACGTCCAGGCCCTTCGCGCTCGCCAGCTCGCAGGCGAAGATCTGCAAGGGGATGACCGCGAGGAGCGGCGCGTACAGGGTCGGGATCGGCGGGACGCGGAAGACGACCTCCGCGAACTCGTCGACCGAATGATCCCCGTCCTCGGCGACCACGATCGTGCGCGCACCGCGGGCGCGGACCTCCTGGATGTTCGCGAGGACCTTGTTGTGCAGCTCGGGGCGGCGCGGGGTCGGCACGATGATGATCACCGGCTGGCCCTCGTCGACGAGGGCGATCGGCCCGTGCTTGAGTTCGCCGGCCGCGAAGCCCTCTGCGTGGATGTAGCAGATCTCCTTGAGCTTGAGCGCGCCCTCGAGGGCGACCGGGAATCCGACGTGCCGTCCGAGGTAGATCACCGAGCTCGCATCCACCATCGTCCGGGCGAACTGGCGGACCGTCTCGCCCTGGTCGAGGACCTGCTGGATCTTCGCCGGCGCTTCGGCGAGCTTGTCCATGTAGTCGGCGATCTCGTCGGAGTACTTGTTTCCGCGGACCTGCGCGAGGTAAAGGCCGAGGATGAAGCAGGCCGTGACCTGGGAGGTGAAGGCCTTCGTGGACGCGACCGCGATCTCGGGGCCGGCATGGGTGAGCAGGACCGCGTCGGACTCGCGCGAGATCGTCGAACCGGGAGTGTTGACGACGGCGACGACCTTCGCCCCCTGCTCCCGGGCGTGGCGGATCGCCTGGATCGTGTCCATCGTCTCACCCGACTGGGAGATCGCGACGACGAGGGTCTTCTCGGTGACGACCGGGTCGCGGTAGCGGAATTCGCTGGAGAGCTCGACCTCGACGGGAATGCGGCACCAGTGCTCGATCGCGTAGCGCGCAACCTGGCCCGCGTAGGAGGCCGTTCCGCAGCCGACGATGATGATCTTGTCGATGCTGCGCAGAAGGGACTCGGGGATGCGGACCTCGTCGAGGGCGAGCCGTCCGAGCGCGTCCGTGCGGTCGGCGAGGGTGTCGGCGACGCCGCGCGGCTGCTCGTGGATCTCCTTCTCCATGAAGGTCGGCCAGCCGTCCTTCGTCGCCCGATCGGAGGCGAAGTCGACCTCGTACTCCTTGAGCGGGACGGGCGCGCCGTCGTGCCCGATGACGACGACGCCCCTGCCGGTGACCAGGACCGCCTGGTCCTGGTCGATCTCGACCGCGCGCGAGGTGTGCTCGACGAAGGCGAGGACGTCCGAGCCGAGGAAGTTCTCCTCCTCGCCCAGGCCCACGACCAGCGGGGAGGAGCGGCGGGCGGCGACGATCGCGCCCGGAGCCTCGGAGCTGACGACGAGGAGCGTGTAGGTGCCCTGGAGGCGCGCGGTCACCGAGCGCAGTGCGGCGACGAGGCGCCGTGCCGCACGGGCGGCCCCGCCCTCGAGACCGGGGGCCTCGCCCTCCCATTCGAGGAGGTCGGCCGAGTCGTAGGCGCGCTGGACCAGGTGGACGACGACTTCGGTGTCGGTGTCGGAGGCGAAAGCCACGTCGGCCGCGCGCAGTTCGGCGCGCAGGGCGTCGGCGTTCTCGATGATCCCGTTGTGGACGAGGGCGAAACGGCCGTCCTCGCTCGTATGCGGGTGGGCGTTCTGCGTCGTCGGACGGCCGTGCGTCGCCCAACGGGTGTGCCCGATGCCCGCGAAGGCGTCCTCCGGCTTCGCCTCGTCGAGGGCGTCCCCGAGATTGACGAGTTTGCCGACGGCCTTGACGACCGCCACGCCCTCGTCGCCGACGAGCGCCACGCCCGCCGAGTCGTACCCGCGGTACTCGAGACGGGCGAGGCCGCCCATGACGACCTCGCGCGAACGCTGCGAGGCCCGGCATCCGATGTGTCCAACGATTCCGCACATGCCGTTCATTCCAGCACACCGAACGCCCTCGGGCGAACCCGCCGGACTGGATCTTCCCTCTTCGCGTATTCCTGCGCTGCGAAGGAGCGCCCGCATGCGGCACAATCCGACTATGACCACGCGCCCGGATCACGCAACCGGCCCCTACGCGAACTACACCCGCGAGGAATGGGACCGCCTCGCCGACCGCACTCCCCTTCCCCTCACGCAGGCGGACATCGACCGCATCGCGTCCCTCGGCGACCCGATCGATATGCGCGAAGTCGATGCGATCTACCGGCCTTTGTCGGCCCTCCTTCAGCTCTACGTCGACGGCCGTCGGCGCACCGCTCACGAGCGCCGCTCCTTCCTCGGCGATTCCTCCGCCACGGACACGCCCTTCGTCATCGGCATCGCGGGGTCGGTCGCGGTCGGCAAGTCGACCGTCGCCCGTCTCCTCCAGCTCCTCCTCAGCCGCTGGTCGCATACGCCGCGCGTCGACCTGGTGACCACGGACGGCTTCCTGTACCCGAACGCCGTCCTCGAATCCCGGGGTATCCTCGCCCGTAAAGGCTTCCCCGAGTCCTACGACCGCCAGGCGCTCATCGACTTCCTCTCCGCCGTGAAGTCGGGCGCGCCTTCGCTCGAGGTGCCCGTGTATTCGCATGTCGTGTACGACATCGTCGAGGGCGAGACCCTGTCGGTCCGATCGCCCGACATCCTCATCGTCGAGGGGCTCAACGTCTTGCAGCCGCCCCGCACCCGCCCGGGTTCGGTAAGCGTCGCGGTTTCGGACTACTTCGATTTCTCGATCTACGTCGACGCGGAAGAGGCGCATATCGAGCAGTGGTACGTGGACCGCTTCCTCGAGCTGCGCCGGACGGCGTTCTCCCGCGAGGATTCCTTCTTCCGGACCTATGCGGGCCTGACCGATGTCGAGGCGGAGACGACCGCGCGCATGGTGTGGTCGGCCATCAATCTGCCGAATCTTCGCGACAACATCGCGCCGACCCGCGAGCGCGCCACGATGATCTTCAAGAAGGACGCCTCGCACCGGGTCGAGTCGCTCCTTTTAAGGAAGGACTGAGGGGCTCCTCCGAGGGCCCCGGAGCACGGAGCGGCTGCGCACCCTGTTCGGGTGCGCAGCCGCATCTCGTCGTCGTGAGGGGTTTCAGAGAGCCAGATTCTCCTTGACCACATCCGCGAGGGCCTGTGCGACCGAATCCGCCTGCTCCTGAGTCGCCGCCTCGACCATGACGCGTACGAGCGGCTCGGTGCCCGAGGGGCGCAGGAGGACGCGACCGGTCTCGCCGAGCTCCTCTTCGGCCCGGACGACAGCCGCCTGCACCGCCGCGTTCGTGCCGGCCGAGGCCTTGTCGACCCCCTTGACGTTGATGAGGGTCTGCGGGAGGCGCGAGACGATGGAGGCCAGCTCGGCGAGGGACTTGCCGGTGCGCTTCATCCGCGCGGCGACCCGCAAAGAGGTGAGGACGCCGTCGCCGGTCGTCGCATGGATCGTGTCGATGACGTGACCCGATTGCTCGCCGCCGAGCGTGTAGCCGCCCTGAAGCATCTTCTCCAGCACGTAACGGTCGCCGACGCCGGTCTGGACGGTGCGGATGCCGTGCTCCTTCATCGCGAGGATCAGACCGAGATTCGACATGACGGTCACGACGAGCGTGTCCGAGCCGAGCGTCCCGTCCTCCTTCATGCCGACGGCGAGGAGGCCCATGATCTGATCGCCGTCGACGAGGTTGCCCTCCGCATCGACCGCGAGGCAGCGGTCCGCATCCCCGTCGTAGGCGACGCCCATGTCCGCGTGCGTCGAGACGACATAGTTCTGGAGCTGCTCGGGGTGGGTCGAGCCGCAGTGCGCATTGATGTTGAGGCCGTCCGGGGAGGCGTTGATGACGATGACCTCGGCGCCGGCGGCGCGCAGCGCGGCCGGTCCCACGAAGGAGGCCGCGCCATTCGCCGCATCGACCACGATGCGCAGGCCCGACAGGTCGGTCGCGACGGAATCGACGAGGTGGTTGACGTAGTTCTGGTCGGCGACGGTCTCGCCCTTGATGACGCGGCCGACGCCCGCACCGGTCGGCAGGTCTTCGACCCTGCCGAGGAGGGCTTCGATCTCGTCCTCGAGCGCATCGTCGAGCTTGTAGCCGCCGCGGGCGAAGAACTTGATGCCGTTGTCCTGGAAGGGGTTGTGCGAGGCGGAGATGACGACCCCGAGATCGATGTTCTGCGTCGCCGTGAGGTGGGCGATCGCCGGCGTCGGGAGGATCCCGACGCGGGTCACGTCCACGCCCGAGGAGGCGAGGCCGGCGCTGATCGCGTGGTCGAGGAACTCGCCGCTCGCGCGCGTGTCGCGGCCGACGATCGCCCGCGGCCGTCCGGTGCGCGAGCGGATGCCCGAGGGGTTGTCCCGCGTGAGGACCCGTGCTGCCGCCTGGCCGAGTTGAACGGCCAGTGCCGGGGTGAGCAGGTCGTTCGCGAGCCCGCGCACGCCGTCGGTTCCGAACATTCTCGCCATGAAGGTTCCTTCCCGTCGTCGAATCCGGACACGATCCGTGGCCGAGCACTGAGGACAGCCTACTCGGCCCGGTCCGAAAGCGGTCGAAGGGCCCACGGCTCGCCTCCCGGCGCATTCGGGCACCGGCGACGGACCACGGGTGGAGGCGCGGGCGCCTGCGCCCCGTCCGCACGCCAACGCGCCGCGGCCCCGCCCTCGTGAATCCGAGGAGCGGGGCCGCGGCGACGTGCAGTCCGGAGCGACGATCAGCGCTTCGAGTACTGCGGGGCCTTGCGGGCCTTCTTGAGGCCGGCCTTCTTGCGCTCGATGACGCGGGCGTCACGGGTGAGGAAGCCCGCCTTCTTGAGCGCGGGGCGGTTGGCCTCGCGGTCGATCTCGTTGAGGGCGCGCGCGATGCCGAGGCGCAGCGCACCGGCCTGGCCGGAGATGCCGCCGCCGTTGATGCGGGCGATGACGTCGAAACGGCCTTCGAGGTCGAGAAGGACGAAGGGCGACTTCACGAGCTGCTGGTGGAGCTTGTTCGGGAAGTAATCCTCAAGGGTGCGACCGTTGATCTTCCACTCGCCGGTTCCGGGAACCAGGCGAACGCGGGCGACGGCCTCCTTGCGGCGGCCCAGGCCCGCGCCGGGCGCGGTGATGGACTGGCCGGCGCCGGCGGGCGCCGTCTCGGTCTCGGTCGTGTACGAGCTGGGGGCGTTCTCCTCATCCAGCTCGACGATTTCGGTGGTCTCAGCCACGGTTCTCCTCAGTGCTTATGTCGGTGCTCAGCGGCGCGAGGCGCTCACTGGGCCACCTGGGTGATCTCGTAGGGAACCGGCGACTGGCCGGCGTGCGGGTGCTCAGCGCCGACGTAGACGTGCAGCTTCTTGAACTGCGCGCGGCCGAGGCTGTTGTGGGGAAGCATGCCGCGGACGGCCTTCTCGACCGCGCGCTCAGGCGCCTTGGCCATGAGGTCGCGGTAGGAGGTCGCGGTCAGACCACCGGGACGCCCGGAGTGGCGGTACGCCATCTTCTGCTCGAGCTTCTTACCGGTCAGAACGACCTTGTCCGCATTGATGATGATGACGTTGTCGCCCATGTCCATGTGAGGGGCGAACGTCGGCTTGTGCTTCCCACGGAGAATGGCGGCGACCTGGGCCGCCAGGCGGCCGAGGACGACGTCGGTGGCGTCGATGACGTACCACTTCTTGTCCGCGTCCCCGGGCTTGGGTGAATAGGTGCGCACGGGCGTAACCTTCAATTCTTGTCGGTCATGGAGCTGCGGACCTGATGTTCGATCCGCGCTCACGATGAAACGGTTCGCGCGAGGCGTCGGCCGCTGCTCGACGGCGAGTGGGAGACACCGAAGGAGCTGCTGACGCACAGCGTTGTTCAGTCTATCCGGGGCGCGCCCGACCGGTCAAAGCGCCGTGGGCACTGTGTCGGATCACTCAGAGGCGCTTCGGGGACGAGGACGGGGCGCGGAGCCGCATGACCGACGCGCGCCCTCGCGGCCGCGCGGATCAGCCGCAACAGCCCCCTACTTCATCCCTGCGGGCGCGCGCCCGCAGGGCCCTCGCCGCCCATTGCGCCTCGGGCGGGTAGTCGACGCCCTCGAGGCTCAGTCCGCGCGCGGGCGCGATCGGCGCCGCCGAGCTCCTGCTGCGGCCCGCCAGGAGCTCGGCCATCCACTCGGGCGCGCGCCTGCCACGCCCGACCTCGAGGGCCGCCCCGACGAGCGAACGGACCATCGAGTGGCAGAAGGCGTCCGCCTCCACGCGGCATTCGATGATGCGCTCCGCGCGCGTGAACTCGAAGCGCGTCAGGGTCCGGATCGTCGTCGCGCCCTCGCGGGGGCGGCAGTAGGAGAGGAAGTCGTGCTCCCCGAGGAGGAAGGCCGCGCCGGCGTTCATCGCCTCCGTGTCCAGCTCCCCGGGCGCGCTCAGCACATCGCGGCGCCGCTGAGGATCGGGCGCCCCGTCGGCCAGCCGGTAGCAGTAGCGCCTGCCGAGGGCGGAGAAGCGCGCGTCAAAGGCGGCGCTGACCGGGGTCGCGCTCACGATCACCGCATCCGAGGACCCGCGAGGCTCACGCAGGCCGTGCGCGCGCGCCCAGCGGGCGCGCGCCTGCCCCAGCAGAGCGTTGAGCCTTCGCACCAGGCCCTCGCCGATCGCAGCCCCGTCGCCCGCCTGAGCCCGGCGCGGCGCGAGGGCGCGCCACGCCTCCACCGGGACGTCCATGTGCGCGACCTGATGCCGGGCGTGGACGCCCGCGTCGGTGCGCCCCGCCACCGTCAAAACGACTGGCCCCCGAAGAACAAGGGAGAGCGCGGACTCGATCTCGCCCTGCACGGTCCTCAACCCCGGTTGGGCCGCCCAGCCGTGGAAGTCCGTGCCGTCATAGGCGAGGTCGAGCCGGACGCGCAGGCTCTTCGCCTCCCCCTGGGCGGCCGGAGCCCCGCCCTCGTCCCCCGCGATCACCGCGGTCGTCACTTCTCCCACGCGCGCACTCCCCCGATGATCCCCGCGTCATTCGGGACGATGACGACGTCGTCGCCCAGCCTCGCCCGGTTCGCGGCGGTGATGCGCTTCGAGTTGCCGCCCCCGATGTAGAGGCGGTCCCACATGTACATCGGGCGCAGGCCGTCGACGATGCGGCGCACCCGCCGCGACCAGTGGGCGTCGCCGAGACGGAGACGCTCATGCTCGCCGATGTAGTCGTCGTAGGTGAGGCCCCACCGGACGAAGCCCTGCGAGACCTCGACGTGCGGGGCGAGGGCGCCCGCGTCGAAGACGGCGTTGCCCAGCCCTGTGCCCAGGGTGATGATCATTTCAAGTCCGGTGCCCGTGATCACCCCGGTGCCGGCGACCTCCGCGTCGTTCCACACCTTCGTCGGCAGGCCGAGGGCGCGGCCGATCGCCCGGCCCATGTCGAAGTTCTTCCACTCCTCGACCAGTTCGGGCACGACCTTGGAGCGCGGGCCGGATCTCGTGATGTAGTGGGGCGTCGCGATGACGACGCCGTGCCGGATCATTCCCGGCATGCCCATCGTCACGCGGTCCGCCGCGGGCAGGCGCTCGGAGAGCCCGACGACGGTTTCCACGAGCAACGACGGCGGCAGCGGATAGGGGGTCGGCACCCTGAGGGGCTTGGCGACCATCGTCCCGCGCGGATCGAGGACGGATCCCTTGATGCCGCCCCCGCCGCAATCGATGGCGAGGGTCATGAGTTCGGACATGCCCCCATGCTATCGGCGTCTGCATCCCGCGAGGCGAGCGTCCGAAGCCGAGAGCTCTTGCATCACCTCTACCGAGGAACGCGCTCGCCGCAGATCAGCGCCCTCGCCGCCTTGACGGTGAAGAGCAAACGGGTCGCGCCGAGGCGCTCTACCCGCACCCACGGAACCGTGCATGATTCGTCAGAAAGCGGCATCCAGGGCCTCGAGTTCGCTCCAGACCTGCTCATGGACGAACCAGACGGTCTCGCAGTGAACAAGATCCCGGCGCTTGGCATCGCTGCGGTAATAGTCGCGAATCGCCTCGTCATCCATCGGGCAGTATCGGGACGCCCGGTCATAGGCATTCAGCCACGGCGCATCATCATGGGACATCCGACGCAATTCGCTTGCGGAGAATTCACCGTACTTGTTCCACACCGCGTCAAGGAAGCGGAGGGTGTTCGGCGGTAAATCACGACACCGATCCTTTGCAAGTGACGCGATGTCGTCGTCCTTCACCGCGATGGTGGAGCGCCCGAAGGGACGGAATTCCTCGTAGATCGAGGAAATGACGGGGCCGTGCTCAAAAGCGAAGATGGCGAAATCGAAGAGGCGATGCCGGTCTCCGCCAGGTAACTTGCCTGCGCGAAATACATGAGCTTATCCAGCCTCATCTGAGTCACGTCCGGATCCGCGCGCTCATCATCCCGAGCGATGAAGTAATCAGCCACCAACCGGGGACTGAGATTCACCTCGATCATTTGCTCCACGGGATTCACCCTCTCTCGTTCGAACTCCCTTTCCCGGCGACCGTAACATTCGCCCTCTCCATCTGACGCCGCTCTTGCGAAGTAGGGACTGCGCCGACGCCCCCTTCCGCGAGACACGACGAAAGGGCGGGGAGGGAAACATTCCCTCCCCGCCCTCGTCCGCCCTCACGGGCGATCAGCGGATCATCGCGTCCGGCTCGACGCGCGCGCATCGAGCCGGACGCGGGTCGATCACTCGGCCTTCTCGGCCTCGGCAGTCTCCTCGACGGCGGCCTCCTCGACGGGAGCCTCAGCCGCTTCCTCGACCGGAGCCTCCTCGACCTTCTCCGCGGCCTTGGCGGCGGTGGTCTCAGCGGCCTTTACGACCGCCTTCTTCTCAAGCTTCTCGAGGACGATCTCGACGCGCATGAGAGGGGCGTTGTCGCCCTTGCGGTTGCCGACGCGGATCAGACGGGTGTAGCCGCCCTGACGCTCGGAGTCGATCGCCGGAGCGATCTCGTCGAAGAGCAGGTAGACGGCTTCCTTCGAGGTGATCTTCTTGGCGACCGTGCGACGGGCGTGCATGTCGCCGCGCTTGGCCTTGGTGACGAGCTTCTCGAAGTAGGGCTGGAGAAGCTTGGCCTTGGCCTCGGTCGTGGTGATCGCGCGGTGCTCGATGAGCTGGGTCGCGAGGTTCGCGAGGATCAGCTTCTGGTGCGCCGGGCTGCCGCCCAGGCGGGCGCCCTTCTTGGGAGTGGGCATTGTGTCTCCTACGGATTATTCGCGTCCATCGGACGCTCGGGGTCAGATGGACTGTTCGTCGCTGAACTGGATCGATCCGGAGTCCGGCTCGTCGAAGGACGGCATGACGGAATCCTTGAGGGTCATGCCGAGCGCGGCGAGCGCGTCCTTGATCTCTTCGATCGACTTCGTTCCGAAGTTGCGGATGTCGAGAAGATCGGCCTCGGAGTGGGCGACGAGCTCGCCCACGGTGAGGATCCCGCGACGACGCAGGGCGTTGTACGAACGCGACTGCAGGTTGAGGCTCTCGATCGGCAGGGCGAGGTCCGCGGCGAGGGTCGCATCCGTCGTCGACGGTCCGACCTCGATGCCTTCGGCTTCCTCGTTGAGCTCGCGCATGAGGCCGAAGAGCTCGACGAGGGTCTTACCCGCGGAAGCGAGGGCGTCGCGCGGCGTGATCGCCGGCTTCGTCTCCACGTCGATGACGAGGCGATCGAAGTCGGTGCGCTGCTCGACACGGGTCGCCTCGACCTTGTAGGTCACCTTGACGACGGGCGAGTAGATCGAGTCGATCGGGATCCGCGAGAGCTCGGCCTGCGGGTCCTTGTTCTGAGCGGCGGACACGTAGCCGCGCCCGCGCTCGACGGTCAGTTCGATCTCGATCCTGCCCTTGTCGTTCAGGGTGGCGAGGTGGAGCTCCGGGTTGTGGATCTCCACGCCGGCCGGGGGCTGGATGTCGCCGGCGAGAACCTCGCCGGGGCCAGCCTTGCGCAGATACATCACGACAGGCTCGTCCATCTCCGAGGAGAGGACGATCTGCTTGATGTTGAGGATGATCTCAGCGACATCCTCCTTCACGCCTTCGATCGTGCGGAACTCGTGCGCGACGCCGTCGATGCGGATCGAGGTGACCGCCGCGCCGGGGATCGACGACAGGAGGGTGCGACGAAGGGAGTTGCCCAGGGTGTAGCCGAATCCGGGCTCGAGGGGCTCGAGCGTGAAGCGCGAGCGGAATTCGCTGACCTTCTCCTCGGTGAGGATGGGTCGCTCTGCAATGAGCACGTCGTGGTCCTTTCTTCCCGGCGCCCGCCATATGACGCCGGACAGTCGTTCCCGCCTTCGCGGGACAGGGGGTGCGAGCCTGCCGATCGGCCGACTCGGACGTGGGGCGGGCGTTCACCCGGCTGCCCGTGGGGTTCCTCGCGGATGCCCCTGGGCGCCGAGGGCGAAGCGGCCTGCCCGATGCGACGGATCAGACGCGGCGGCGCTTCGGGGGGCGGGCGCCGTTGTGAGCCTGCGGGGTGACGTCCTGGATCGAGCCGACCTCGAGGCCCGCGGCCTGGAGGGAGCGGATCGCGGTCTCACGGCCGGAGCCGGGGCCCTTGACGAAGACGTCGACCTTCTTCATGCCGTGCTCCTGGGCGCGACGAGCCGCCGCCTCGGCCGCGAGCTGAGCGGCGAAGGGGGTGGACTTGCGGGAGCCCTTGAAGCCGACCTGGCCGGAGGAGGCCCAGGCGATGACGGCACCGGTCGTGTCGGTCAGGGACACGATCGTGTTGTTGAACGTCGACTTGATGTACGCGTGACCGTGAGTGACGTTCTTGGAGAGCTTGCGGCGCGGCTTGCGAGCGGCACCGGAGCGCGAGGTCTTTGCAGCTGCCATGTTGCTTTACAGTTCCTTCTTCAGTCGTTGAAGGGAGGGGCGCGAACGCCTGTCCCGAGGCCTTACTTGGCCTTCTTCTTGCCTGCGACGGTGCGCTTGGGGCCCTTGCGGGTGCGCGCGTTGGTCTTGGTGCGCTGACCGTGGACCGGCAGGCCACGACGGTGACGAAGGCCCTGGTAAGAGCCGATTTCAATCTTGCGGCGGATATCGGCCTGAACTTCGCGGCGGAGGTCGCCCTCGACCTTGAAGTTCGCGTCGATGTATTCGCGCAGCTTGACGAGATCCTCTTCGGTTGCGTCCTTGACGCGCACGTCCGGGCTGACGCCCGTGGCGGCGAGGGTCTCGGCGGCGCGGGTGCGGCCGATTCCGTAGATGTAGGTGAGCGCGATCTCCATGCGCTTCTCGCGGGGGAGGTCGACACCGGCAATACGTGCCATGTTGTTGGTGCTCCAGTTGTTCCTCGGAGGTCGTCATCGCATCTTCCGGGTGAGCCACCCGGCCCCGGCCTCCGAACCGGGGGTCGCCTTGCGGCGGTGGACGCGATGCTGCGGGGCTAGGCGCCCCCTATTGCGCGGCGGGTCTCAGCCCTGACGCTGCTTGTGCCTGGGGTTGTCGCAGATGACCATGACATTGCCGTGGCGACGGATCACCTTGCACTTGTCACAGATCTTCTTGACACTCGGCTTGACCTTCATGGTGGTTCCTCCACCGCCCCGAGGGGCGGAAGTGTCGGTTCTTACTTGTAGCGGTAGACGATACGGCCTCGGGAGAGGTCGTAGGGGCTCAGTTCGACGACGACCCGGTCCTCGGGGAGGATCCGGATGTAGTGCTGTCGCATCTTCCCCGCGATGTGACCGAGAACGACGTGGCCGTTCTTCAGCTCCACGCGGAACATCGCGTTGGGGAGGGCCTCGATGACCGTGCCCTCCATTTCGATGACGCCGTCTTTCTTCGCCATATCCTCCGTCTGTCCTCTACGTTCATCGGATGCGTCGCGGCCGGGGCCGCGGGGCGCGTCACGACGCGGGTACACGTCGATTGGCGACACGCCCGAAGATCAACAATACGGCATTTCGGGCCGAGCATGATAGTCCGCCGCCCTGTCGAATGCCTCACCTTCCGACGATCCGCCCGAGGCTCGAGCGGTGGGGATCACTCTGGCGCTTCAAGAACGCCTCAGGCGCACGCGACGGCGAAAACCGCCACGGTGCGCACCATCGGATTCCCGGGCCGCCAGTGCATTGACCGTGACCGCGCCCTTGACAATGACCGTGACCGACGATGACACTGCCGTTGTCGAATCGTTTTCAACAAGGGGGTTGAAATGATCACGTCGCTGCGAGGGACCGCATGAACACGCTCGCGAACGCCTCTCCCTCCGCCCGCGGGCGCGAAGCCCTCTGGACGTGGGGCTTCACCGTTTTCCTCTGCGCCATGGCGATCTTCATCCAGCGGCTGAACTGGGTATTCATCGTTGCAGCAGTCGTCTTCGGCGCCCGCGCCGCCTACGGCTCTGTTGCAAAGATTGGCGGCAGTCAGAGGTAGGCTGTCGCTCTGCGCCGATCAGGCGGCTGCTGCGAAATGGTGGTTGAGCATGCCCATGGCCTCCGTCAGCGCCGAGGGCCCAATGCCAAAAGCTCTCTCCACAAGGCGCACCTCGCCCCTGATGCCGGGCTGCAGGCACCAGGGGCGAGCCTGTCCTTTGCGCAGGGCTCGCATGACTTCGAATCCCTTGATCGTGGCATAGGCCGTGGGGATCGATTTGAAACCGCGCACCGGCTTGATCAGTATCTTGAGCTTTCCGTGATCGGCCTCGATCACGTTATTGAGATACTTCACCTGCCGGTGGGCCGTCTCCCGGTCCAGCTTTCCTTCGCGCTTCAATTCGGTGATCGCTGCACCATAGCTCGGCGCTTTGTCGGTATTGAGCGTGGCAGGCTTTTCCCAGTGCTTCAGGCCTCGCAGGGCCTTGCCCAGGAACCGCTTCGCTGCCTTGGCGCTGCGGGTCGGCGACAGGTAGAAATCGATCGTGTCGCCCCGCTTGTCGACTGCCCGGTACAGGTAGGTCCACTTGCCCCGCACCTTGACGTAGGTTTCATCCAGGCGCCAGCTCGGATCAAAGCCACGCCGCCAGAACCAGCGCAGCCGCTTCTCCATCTCCGGGGCGTAGCACTGGACCCAGCGATAGATCGTCGTATGGTCGACCGAAATGCCGCGTTCCGCCAGCATTTCCTCAAGGTCGCGATAGCTGATCGGATAGCGACAATACCAGCGCACCGCCCACAGGATCACATCACCCTGGAAATGGCGCCACTTGAAATCCGTCATCGTTCCGTCCGTCCAATCTCCGCCAAGCATGCTCAAGCTTCACGATTTTTGCAACAGAGCCGTCGGGAGCGCCCTCCTTGACGCCGTCGAACAATTCACACTCCCAACTCTGGCAGTCCTCGCCATTGTCGTGACGGGCTGGCTGCTTATTCGCTACCGAAAGAGAGTCCACCCATGAATCGCACCACAGACAGCAAGCGCCCTCGCGACTGGGCGACGATCCCCAACGCCGTCACGCTGCTCTGGTTTGCGCTCGTCGCCCCGGTCGCGGTCCTCCTCGTGGACGGCTCGCGACCAGTGCTCGCCGTGGTACTCCTGGCGATCTTCGGGGCTAGTGATTGGGTCGACGGCGCCCTCGCCCGCAAGCTCGGCCAGACCAGCAAGACCGGTGCCGTGCTCGACCCGGTCGCTGATCGTATCGGTGTGGCCGTGATCGCATTGGCACTTGTCATGGCTGGCCACGTTTCCATCTGGGTTGCGCTCGGCATCGCAGCGGTAGATGTAGCGCTGGGTGTGACCTACCTGATGGTCCGCCCCAGCCATGCTCCCGAAGTGTCATGGATCGGAAAGATTCGCACGGCCGTCCTGATGGCAGGCATTCTGCTCGTCGGACTCGGAGCGATCCCGAACCTCCATCTATTCGGCGTCGCCGGTCAAGCATTCTGCGTCATCGGAGCAGCTCTCCACCTCCTCGCAGGAATCGGCTACCTCTCTTCCATCATGTGCGGCCCCCGCAAAGCATAAGATTGCCTCGGAGGAATGGTTCTATGCTGAGCAGATTGCGAGCGTCACATTCTGTCCGCCGAACCCAAAGGAGTTGCTGACCGCTGCCCCGACCCGAGTGCGGAGAGCCTCCGTGACCACGTCAAGATGAATCTCGGGATCAATACTTTGAAGGTTGGCAGTCGCGGGAATGATCCCTGATTCAATGGTTCGTGCCGTGATGATCGCTTCGACGGCTCCCGCCCCTCCGACCAAGTGCCCGAGCGCACCCTTCGGGGCGGTGACGTTGATGTCTTCCCCAAAAACTTCAACGAGCGCCTGTGCTTCAGCGCGATCCCCGACGACTGTCCCGGTCGCGTGGGCATTCACATGGTCAATGTCGTTCACCGTGAGATCACCCACTGTGAGTGCCTTGCGAATGGCGCGGACCTGCCCATGTCCGCTTGGTTCGGTGCCGGTGATGTGGTGCGCGTCCGCGGTGATGCCCCAACCGGCGAGCCAGGCGTGGACGCGGGCACCGCGTGCGGCAGCGTGCCTCTCACTCTCAAGGATCACGATCCCGGCACCCTCACCCAGCACGAAGCCTCTACGGTTGGCGTCGAATGGGCGGGAAAGACACGTGACGTCGCCGCCGTCGGGCTTCGCGAGCGCTTGCGCTTGCGCGAAGCCCGCCAGAGTAAGCGGGGTGATTGCCGCTTCAACACCACCTGCAATTACCGCATCCGCCTCGCCAGCCTCGATGAGTCGTGCTCCCAAGGCGATAGCCTCGGCTCCGGATGCGCAGGCCGAAGACGGAGTGTACACACCGGCCTTCGCGGAGTACTCGATACTGATCTGAGCCGAGGCACCGTTGGGCATCAGCATGGGCACGGCGCGTGGAGAAACACGACGCGCACCCCGGCTCTCGAGCACGTCATCCTGCTCAAGGAGTGTCTCTACGCCACCAACACCAGTGCCCACTGCGACAGCCAGACGTTCGGGGTCTATGTCGCAAAGGCCTGCATCAAGCCATGCCTCTCTGGTCGCAGCAAGCGCTAACTGCTGGCTGCGGTCAAGCTGCCGTGCGCGAACGCGACTGAGCACCACTTCGAGATCAGTCGTTACCGGAGCGGCGACACGCACCGGGAGACTGGCCCATGTGTCGCCGAGGCCGTCGAGTTCACAAATGCCAGAGCGCCCCTCAAGCAACCCGGACCACAGGGCTTCTACATCAGCCCCCAGCGGGGTTACCGCCCCGTACCCCGTCATTGCAATTCGCATCAAGACTCTCCCTAACTTGTATGATGATCAAGTTGAACTGTATCACATACAATTGATGCGTGAGCGATAAGAACCAGCGCAAGCAAGTGGTGCGAGGAGCGGGCACGCGCCGTAGAATTCGTGCCGCAGCAATGACGCTCTTCACAGACCGCAAGTTTGTAGAGGTCACAATGAGCGAGTTGGCAAAGGCGGCTGGGGTGTATCCCAACCAGATCACTCATCACTTTGGGTCCAAGGATGCACTGTACGTTGATGTCGCATTCGGGTTGCTTCTGCGAGATACGGAGCGGCTGCAGAAAGCCGGGCGTAGAGCCAGCACGCCGGATGCCATGAAGCGAGTCCTTGCCCGAACTGCTCTGACCATGCCGTCAATAACGGTTGTAGTGAGCGCCCTCGCACTCGCGCGCGGGAACCCCACGCTGCAGCCAGAAGTTGAAGCTGGACTCAATGTCCTGTTTCGCCAGTCAGAGCAGTTCTTAGTAAGAAAGCTATGGGAGCAGCACTGGACGATAGACCAAGACATCGACCGCGCCACGAAAACCTTTTGGAGCGCCGTTTTCGGGGCTGTGATCATCTCCCAGGCCGGTTTTCCCGGAGGTCCCTCATCGGTCGATGTGGCCGCCACATTGTCCATTCACGCCGCTGATGAAGCGCAAAGAGGTGATGCTGAATGAACAGCTACGCGAACGACTCTTGCCAGCGAATGATTCCACAAACAGCTGACCGTGTTCGTGCTCGCTAGCTATTCGCCCTCGCACTATCTAACAGAGCACGAAGTCGCCCGCGGGTACGGGCTCGTCGAATATCTAAATCAGCTTGTCCCGAATTGAACTGCGCGACGGTCGAGCAAGAGATCGGGCAACTTCGTGTGACACAATTGGATACACCGACATTTCACGGCGCCGTGGTGTACGAGGAGATACATGCTAACGGATTTCTTACGAGATCAAGCATTCGCGGTCGCCTGGTTGTCCATGATGGCCGCTGCATGGCTCGGGTGGTCCCAGGAAGACCCCAAACCTCGGCTCCGAGGCGCCCTCGGTACGGGTTCAGTGCTGGGAATGCTTATCGCGATAGCTGCCGGGCTCCTCGTATGGCGCAATTGGACAACACCAACTGCTCTCGAGGGTCGCTATTGGGTGTTTGGTCTCATTGTTCTTGCTGAAGCTGTGCTCATCGGTGTCGGATGTATTTTTCTCGCCCGGCGGGGATTGACTCGCTGGTACGGGTGGTGGATCGGGATATGTGTGGCGTTGCATTTTATTCCCCTGGCATGGATATTCGAAGACTGGTCCTACCTTGTGCTCGCTGTTGTTCAAGTCGCCGGTCTCGTCACCATGTTTCCACCTCTGAAGCGTGGTACGTATGCGACCAGCCGCTGGGCATGCCCCTGGATTGCTTTGACGTTTCTCGTCTTCGCGATTGCGTCCGGAATCATCTTGCTACTTCGCTACGGATACCCCGTGTAAGGCAGTCCTGTACCCGTAAATGTGCAAGACGGCTCCTAAGACTTCAACCAACTTTCCAACTCCGGATCCCACAAGACCGCCGATGACTGTGTGAGAGTCGTTGTCTCGCCCCCAGAAGGCCGAGATCGTCTTTGACACCGTCGTTCGACCGAAGAGAGGTAGACCATCATGTCAGCCCTGGCCGCACCTGGCCTCAGCGCTATCCGTGACTCACTCCGGTGCCCGATCTGCGCCGGTCGCCTCGAACTGACACCGGGGGCACTGCGTTGTCGTCAGCGACACACCTTCAACATCGCTCGGCACGGCTACGTCAGCCTACTGTCTGGGACTAATGCGATCAGCGGGGATGATGCGCCGATGATCCAAGCTCGAGAACGTTTCCTCGCGACCGGCGCCTACGAGCCGATACGCCGGGCCGTCTCGACGATGGTGTCTCATACGATCCCTCGTGATGGCATAGTTCTCGATGTTGGCTGTGGTACCGGCTACTACCTCGCCGGTGCGCTCGACAAAGTGACCGGGGCTCGCGGCCTGGGGCTTGACTCCTCGGTGCGTGCGCTGCGGGTCGCTGCGCGCGTCCACGAGCGAGCAGCCGCAGCGAGCTGGGACGTGTTCCGCCCGTATCCGTTGGCCGACCAGTCGGTGGATGCTGTGCTGAACATGTTCGCTCCGCGCAACCCCGGCGAGTTTCACCGGGTCCTCCGCCCGAACGGCAGCCTGATCGTGGTGCGTCCGACGGTCGACCACCTGGCCGAGTTGCGCCGCGATGTGCCCGACTCGGTGACTATCGATGTTTCCAAGGAGCAACGCCTGCATGACGCCCTGGCACCGTTCTTCGAACAGGAGCGAGATCAACACGTCGGCTACATCGCAGAGATTGAACCGCAAACGGCTCGCGATCTGCTCGGAATGACGCCGAGTGCGCGGCACATCACCCCGGCAGAGGTCTCGGACGACGACCTGCCCGAGCGAGTCACCATATCCGTGCTTGTCAGCTCATACCGGCTACGGGAGACTTGACTGGTGGCAGAGCGATCCCGTCGCATCGGGATGGCACCTTAGCGCGGTTATCGAGATCGCCGTGAGGCGCATGTCTCACGGATCATCAGGAGGGCGCAGAGAACGTAGAGCGCTGCGGCGCAGATCCAGAGGGTGCCGTCTGCATTCGTTCGGGTGAGTGCGAAAATGCCGGTGAAGGTGACCGGGCCGATGATCGAGGTGAGGCTGTTCAGGCTTGCAAGTGTTCCCTGCAGGCGTCCCTGCTGCTGCTCGGGCGCGCGTCTCGAGAGCAGCGTCTGCAGTGCGGGCAACGTGATGCTGCCGAGTCCGAGCGCTGCGAGGATCGGTAGCATCGCCCATGTGCTGGCGATGAGGGCAAGGCCGATGAGCCCAATGGCGTCTGCGGCGATACCGACGAGGATCGCCCGGGTCTCGCCGATCCGGGACACGATGCGTCCGGTCAGTGCCGCCTGCACGAATACTTGCACCATTCCGAAGATGGATAGCGAAACGCCGACTTCGACGGGGTTCCAGTCGAGGCGCTGCTGCGTGAAGAGCACCCAGGTGGAGCCTGGTGCTTGGCCGATGAACTGCACGATGCCGAAGACTGCGAGAAGGATAAGCATCCCCGGCACTGCGGTTCGCTTCGCCGTACCGGGTTGCTGTGCGTGCGAGCCGTTGCTGCCCGGTGGCCGCGTCTCACGCAGAAGACTCGCGCTGAGTACGAGGGTGATTCCGGCGAGCGCGGCGGCGACGAGGAATGGCAGATGCGGTGAGACCCCGCCGAAAAGACCGCCAATGGCGGGACCCGCGATCATGCCACCGCCGTAGCATGCGCCGAGCCACCCGTAGCGTTTTGCGCGCTGATCCGGCGGAGTAATGTCGGCGATCACCGTCGCGGTGACGGCGTTCGTGGCGCCGGTAATGCCTGCAACCGCGCGGGCGAGGTAAAAGACCCACAGCGTGTCCGTCAGTGCGAGCACGAGGTAGTCGATCGTCGCGCCTGCGAGGGAGGCGACAAGCACGCGGCGGCGTCCGAAACGGTCAGAGAGTCGGCCAAGGATCGGGGCGCAAAGAAACTGCATGATCGCATAGAGCGCTGTCAGTAGTCCGACGTGCAGTGGGATCATGTCGTCGGGGGCACCGACCTGGTCGAGAAGGGTAGGCAAGATCGGCATCACGAGGCCCAGCCCTGCAGCATCGAGGGTCGCCGTGATGAGCACGGCTGTCAGGATTCCACAATGAGAGTAGCGAGCAGTCACTTTATCTAAGATAAAGTTATCGATGATAAAGTGCAACTATGACTCACCACCGGAAGCGTCTCGACCGCACGTCCGTGTTGCTCGGGGCCCGGCAGGTGCTCGACGAGACTGGGCTCGATGGCTTCACCACTCGCGCGCTGGCGGCTCACTTACAGGTACAGCAGCCCGGCCTCTACTGGCACTTCCGCACGAAGGCCGAACTCCTCGCAGCGCTGGCGAGCGACGTGCTTGACCGAGAGCATCACGCTTCCTTCCCCGAGTCCGACGAGAAATGGGACGCATTTCTCTTGCGAAACGCAAGAAGTTTCCGCCACGCACTACACGCGGTCCGTGACGGTGCGCGTCTCCACGCTGAGCACCACCGCAGACCATCCGGCGACGACACCGACGAAGGAGCTGAGGCTTCCGGTCAGCAAGTCGGGCTTCTCGTGTCTCAGGGATTCGATGAACAGACAGCCATCAGCATGCTCATCGCGGTCAGCCGATACACCGTCGGTGTCGTACTGGAGGAGCAAACCGCAGAGGTCGGCAATGCGAGCGTTCCTGAACGCGACCGGGAATTCGATTTCGGCCTGACAGCACTGATCGACGGATTCTCTCACTCCCGCACAGCGTCATTGACCTCGAGCGAATCGTGACCTCATTCGACGCTCAGCGGGTTCGCGCGAGACGGGAAAAGATCCCGTCCACCATAAGCGCCAGACCGCGCTCATAGGCACGATCAAGATCGAGGGCATAACCCGAGCCGATCAAGGATTTCAGCGCGGCGTGGTTCTCATTCGAACTGAGTTGCTCGAGTTTGTCGATACGCTCATCGATCCAGGTATCTGCATCGACACCGGTGATAGATTCTGCCTCTGTTTCGGGCTCGAGCAAAATTGCCGTGCCTCGCGCCTGCGTGAAGAGCAGAATGTGCGTCTCCATCGCTTCTTCGGCACTGATACCCGCCCGAGTGAGTGTTCGAATCACCCACTCTGCGAAGACGAGTGCTGCGGGCACTAATTGCGGGCGTGTGACGGAAAGCTGCGGAGCAAGCCACGGATGCCGTCGGAACACTCGCCACAGCTCTCGATGTCCGCGGATCAGATCTTCACGCCAGGTCCCGACTTCATCACCCGCAGACCAATCGCGAAGCGCACGATCCATCATCGCGAAAAGCAGATGTTCCTGGCTCGGGTAGAACCGATATAGCGTGGCCGACCCCATATGGACCACATTCGCGACCCTCCGCATCGAAAGCGAGTCAATACCCTCGACATCGGCGATGGAAACAGCGGCAGTTACGATGCGTTCCGCAACGGCATCATCTGCTTCCGGCACCGGACGCTGCACATGCTGCCGCCGTTGTGGGTGCTGGGGTGCGTCTCGTGAGCTGCGCCCACCCCTTGCCCCTGGTGCCGTTGTCGCGACGACCGTTCCGACACCGGGCACCGGTGTCGCCAGTCCCTCGGATCGCAGTAGTGCGTGCACACGACTGGCCGTTGCAATTGCGACATTCCACGTACCAGTGATCTCCCTGGCAGAAGGAAGCATCTCCCCGGGCCGCAATTCTCCAGCAAATATCTGCGCCCGCAGCTCGGCAGCGATCTCCGCAGATGACGTTCCCACCCTTGCCATCCTGTACTAGAACACCAGCGTTGGCAAGCGATGAGAACCTTGCCATTCCGTCACAGTGGAGCAGGTCTCAGCATCGCTGTACTAGTACGAGCTTGCTCACCATCTCAGGCCTTCCTTAGGTTTGGCGTCATGAATATGAATGAACGACGAGTACTCATCTCTGGCGCAAGCATCGCAGGACTGGCATGCGCCTACTGGCTTCGAAGGCACGGATTCTCCGTCACGATCGTCGAGATCGCTCCCAGCCCAGGGCCCGGCGGTCAAGCCGTCGACCTGCGCGGCGCCGGACGCACAGTCATCGACCGTATGGGGCTGCTCAATGGGGCGCGTGCGATCGGCCTCGAGCAGGCGGGCATGTCCTGGGTCGACGCACACGGCCAGACACGCGCCGCCATGCCGACGGATGCGTTCGGGAGAAGGATTCATCTCGGAGATCGAGATCCTCCGCGGCGATCTCGTCGACCTGCTCTACCAACAGCTCGGTGACGGTATCGAGTGGATCTTCAACGACACCATCACCGAGCTCGCGCAGAGTTCGAACTACGTGAATGTCACGTTCCGTGGCGCACGCCCACAGCGTTTCGATTTCGTCATCGGCGCCGACGGCTTACATTCGGCAGTTCGGACGGCCGCTTTTGGGCGGGAAGAGGACTTCGTCCATCCGCTCGGGCTGTACACGGCATGGTTCACCGCTCCGGCGTTCGAAGAACTCGACAACTGGTATCAGTTGTACAACCACACCGGCGGACTCGTGGCCTCGATCAGGCCCGGGAGCCAGCCAAGTGAGTCCAAAGCAGCGCTGAGCTTTCGTACCCGCCCCGGAGAGAGGGTCGGCCACGACCGACGCGACCGCGCCTCCCAGATCGCACTCCTGGAAGATCGGTTCGGTGGTGTCGGATGGCATGTTCCGCGGCTGCTCGAGGCCGCGCGCTCGGCATCGGATTTCTCGTTCGATGAGATGGGGAAGGTTCAACTGTCTCGCTGGTGGAATGGCCGCATTGCCCTGATCGGGGATGCAGCCGCCTGTCCGACCCCGCTCAGCGGGCTCGGCACCAGCGTCGCGCTGGTGGGCGCCTATGTGCTCGCCGGAGAACTCGGAGACGGAAGCGACCATGCCGCTGCGTTCGCGGCGTACGATCGCCTCGTTCGCCCGTATGTCGAGGGTGCGCAGCAGCTTGCGGGCGGGCCTGGCGGATATGCGCCGATGACGGCTCTTGCGATCCGGTTCATGCAGGCGTCGATGTCGTGGGCAACACGCTGGCCTATGCGAGGCTTCATGGAGAAACAGTTCAGCAAAGCGTCCGACATTGACCTGCCTGACTACACACCGGCATGACAGCCCTCGACCTGGAGGCGTCTGACTATATTGAAATCTCCGCGATGACAAGGCAGCCGAGCGCCACGACGCTGGCGAGCGTGCGGACGAAGTTCCAGCGCCCCCATGAGCGTTCGAAGGCTTGGCGTGCAGCCCGGATCTCTTCCGGGTTACCGCACGTCGCGCGATCAAGCTGGGTGTTCAGCGGCACGTTCTTTGCTGCCGTGATGATGAAGGTGAGCAACGATCCACCTGCAGCAGTGCAGATGAGCGTGGGTGGGAACGGCGCGTTCCACCAGACGCTGAATGCGGCACAGGCAACTCCTGTGATGGGAGCCGTGATGAAAATGCTCAAGAACCATCCGTTCAGAATCGCGCGGTTGATCGTCTGGAACGCGCGCACGAATGTGTGATCATCTACACGTCGGAGGCCGGGAACGACGGCGCAGGAGAATACGAAGAACGCTCCTGCGAGCAGCCCATTGGTGACGGTCGCGACCGAGAGCATGCTCGTCAGAAGGACGGACATCTCTGTCTGCCTCTTCAGTTTGCCCGGAGGAGGCGGTCGATCGTGACCTCGATCGGCGTATGCCCGCTAACCCGGCGGTCGCCACGTGGCGCGAGCAGCCCCTGTTGATCAGCTTGATACAGCTCGGCAAGGCTTACTGCGATATGCGACCGGAAGCCTGCTTCGGTAAATGCGTCCACCCATGCTTCTTTTGGGATCAGCTCGACCGTCAATTCCTGGCCCAGTGCGCGACCCAACACCGTAGCAACAGTTCGCTCCGAATACGAAGGGCCGAGAACATCAATTGCTTCGCTCACGCCTGGAGGGGATTGCAGGACATCGGCGGCGACTGCTCCAAGGTCAGCAGTGGCGACCATCGGGATGGGCATATCCGCCGAACCTGCGAACACGGGGTAGATGCCGCTCTCGCGAGCCGCATCGAGCACATCGGTGAGCTTCTCCTGGAAGTGACCCGAGCGTAACGCACTGAGCACCGTTCCCGTTGCACGCAGAGCGACTTCCATGCGGTGCAGCCCTGCGATCGGTCCGGTACCCTCGGCAAGGTCCGCACCCCCGGACGAGAGCAGCACGACATGCGGCACCCCGGCGTCGGCCACGGCCCCAGCGATCGACTCGATCAGACGTTCCGCGTGGTCGTCGAGAGCGTCGACCGTGAGATCGAACGGAAGCAGGGCGAAGAACCCAGCGCAACCTGTAAGCGCTTCAGTCAGTGTGGAACGGTCGTCCAATGAGACGAGGCGTGCTCCGGCTCCTTGCGCCTCCCAGGCATCGGCATCAGCCCTGCGGCGCACGAGCACCCGCACTTCCGCTCCCGCGGACAGTAGCTGCCTTGCCGCATTCGATCCGACTCTGCCTGTTGCCCCAGCAATGACGTACATCGCGTTTCCCTTCGGTCGTATAACTCACTTAATAGTTCGACAGTACGAGGTAAACGAAGGTAAATCTATGACTCAGAATTCAATATTCTTGCTCGTTCAACCGAAATGGGCGGAACTATCGTAACCATCCATGCGAAGCTGTATGCATGGAAGATGCCGTCACGCCCGGCCGCACGGATCGGTTGGCCCGAGTACTGCACACGCTTCGAATGCGCAGCACGTTCTACTGCCATGCCCAGCTCACCGAGCCCTGGGCACTCGAGATGCCAGCCATTTCCGACTCCATCAGCTTTCACGTCGTCACCGCCGGTACCTGCTGGATCCGACTGCCCGGCGGTGAACCCTGCGAGCTGCGGGCAGGAGACCTCGCGCTCGTGCCACATGGACTCGGACATCATCTCGCCAGCGCGCCAGACGCGCCGTCAGGTCCTCGCGTCGATCTCCTGCCGCAGCAGTACCTCACCGACCGCTACTCCCGCCTGCAGCACGGCGGCGATGGCCGCCCCGGCCAATTGATCTGCGGCATCGTCACGTTCGACGACCCCGCAGCACGAGAGCTCATGCGTGCGCTCCCACAGCTCTTGTCCGTCGGCGGTGACACTGCCTCCGCCGACGGAGCGATCCGTGACACGTTGCGCCTCATGGCCGGTGAACTCTCCCGCACACAGCCCGGCGGGGAAGCCGTGGCGACCAGACTCGCCGATATCCTCGTCATCCAAGCGATCCGCACCTGGCTCGCCACCGCTCCCGACACCGGCACCGGATGGCTACGCGCCGTGCAAGACGAACGAATCGGCAGAGCGCTTGAAGCAATCCACGCCAACCCTGGTCACGAATGGACGCTCGAACGACTCGCAACTCTCACAGCGATGTCGCGCTCATCATTCAGCACGCGTTTCGCAGAGCTCGTCGGGGAAGCACCGATCGCGTACCTCACCCGCTGGCGGATGAACATCGCCCACACCCGGCTCCGTGAAGAGAACACCACCGCGGCCCGACTCGCCACCGAACTCGGCTACCACTCCGAAGCGGCATTCAACCGCGCCTTCACACGCATCATCGGACGGACACCAGGCGCAGTGCGCCGCGAACAATGCGCGGCTTCTGGGGTGTGATCGCTCCGGTGCGATCCTCATTGTCGCGGCTCACGCCGCGATCTTGTTGACGGTGCGGATGTTGCGATTCGTGGTCGTACGTTTCCAGGCGGCGCGGCCAAGTTCCTTGCCGAACGGCGATCTCGTCGTGTCGACCACGGGAACGTTCCAATAGACCACGCCCGGGCCGGGCAGTATGCGTTCTTCCCCGCGCGGAAGAGGGTCTGCTGAAGCTTTGGTTGACTCCTGGATGCTTGTTCGAAGGGACGGGCTGGGAGGATATGAGCCATGGCGAAGTACAGCGAGGAATTCAAGCGCGACGCGGTCGCGCTGGTGCGACAAGGCAACAGTCAAAGACAGATCGGCAAAGACCTTGGGGTGTCGAAGTCGGCGCTCTCAAAATGGGTGACTGACGCTGACCGTGCCGACATGGGGTTACCCGCGTCAAAAGAGGTTGAGTCGCCGGTCGAGGATGCGCGGGTGCGGGAGCTGATGAAACGCAACCGGCTCCTCGAACAAGAAGTTGAGGTGCTGCGCCGCGCGGCAGCGTATCTGTCACAGGTACACATCACGCCCCCAAAATGATGTACCCGCTCGTCCGTGAATTGGCTGCGGCCGGCGCCCCCATCAGGGTGCCGGTCGCGGTGACGTGCAGGGTGTTGGGCTTCAGCAAACAGGGCTACTACAAGTGGGTGCGGCAGCCCGTCGCTGACCGCGTATGGGAAGAGGCGCACTTGATCAATGAGCTGCATGATTTGCATGCGGAAGAGCCCGAGTTTGGGTATCGGGGTCTCTCTGACGAGCTGGAAGACCTCGGTCATGTGTTGTCAGAGCGACGCGTGTGGCGGCTGTGTAACGTGGCTGGGATCACTTCTGTGATCACGCAGCGAACACGCCGCTACCAGCAGGCTGGCCCGCCCGTGGGAGACGATCTCGTGCAACGCAACTTCACCGCTGACACCCCAAACCAGGTGTGGCTGACAGACATCACCGAGCATTGGACCGCGGAGGGAAAACTGTACCTGTGTGCGATCAAAGATCTGTGCGGGAACAAGATTGTCGGCTACTCGATCGATAAGCGCATGAAGGCAAGACTTGCGGTAGACGCGCTCGAGATGGCGGTCGCCCACCGCGGCATCCCGACAGGTGTTGTGGTGCACTCGGACCGCGGATCTCAATTCAGGTCGCGGAAGTTTCAGCAAGCCCTCACACGGGCCGGGCTGCGCGGCTCGATGGGCCGAGTGGGATCAGCCGCGGACAACGCAGCGATGGAAAGTTTCTTTAGTTTGCTGCAGAAAAACGTGCTCGATCGGCAGTCGTGGCGGACCAGGCTGGAGCTGCGCCTCGCGATCGTGTCATGGATCGAGGGGACGTATCATCGCAAGCGCCGCCAGCGCGGGCTCGGGCGGTTGACACCGATCGAGTTTGAAATGGTTATGCTGGGCAAAGTCGCACTCGCGGCGTAGAAGGAAACGAGTCAACTCAACCTTCAGCAGACCCAGGTGTCATCACCCTCCCACAGCACACCCTCCGGCACCCGGCTAATCGGGTGCCGGACCTCGCTTGCAAGACGCGTGACAACCCGTTCGAGCGAACCGTGAGAGGTCGGAGACGCTACGCGTCGACGGCGGCTAGCGCGAGATGCGAGGCATCGACTGAGTGGCGGCGTGCTGGGGTGGTTCGTGCACCTGGTGAGTGACCAGCTCGGAGCAACAGCAAAGCTCCGGAGTCACCGTTACAGGAGGTTTCCCAGTGGCTACTCAGACCCCGACCGACCGGACCACACCGCTACGGCTCGGATCGCTGTTCTCGGGCTACGGGGGACTTGATCTTGCGGTCGAGGAAGCCTTCGACGCATGCACGGTCTGGTTCTCCGAAATCAACCAACCCGTCGCCCGCGTCTTCTCCCACCACTGGCCAGATGCCCCGAACCTCGGCGACATCACTGCGATCAACTGGGGTACCGTTCCACCGATAGACATACTCTGCGGCGGGTTTCCCTGCCAGGACATATCGACTGTGGGGAAAATGGCCGGCCTGAAACCCGGCACTCGCTCCGGCTTGTGGGCGCACATGGCAGCGGCGATCGACGTACTGCAACCCGAGTGGGTTGTGATTGAGAACGTCCGCGGACTGCTCTCCGCAGACGCAATCCGCGCAGGCAACGAAGGAGACAAGAATGAGCAACGCAACCCCGAACATGCAAACCCAGAAGCCGCTACCTCTCGCGGTATGGAACGCGACCCGTGGCATCTGGGAGAAACCGCAGCTCGACCTCTTCGGGCAGCAGGAGCAGTTCTGGGAGACCTGGCCGACCTCCGGTATGACGCGCAATGGATCGGTCTTCCCGCTTCCGCCATCGGTGCACCGCACCCTCGCTACCGAGTCTTCATCCTCGCCCGTCGCACTGTTCCGGACCCCGCTCGCCTCGGACGTCTCCCGAGGCGGAGAGAGTCTGCAGCAGGTGAAGGCGCGTCGTGGGACCATCGCGCTTTCACACCAGATCATCGACTTCGCCCTCCACGGACCGCATGGCTCACCGAACAAGAACAACGACTCCGAGACTCTGTGTTCACTGATCGACGCGCTGCTCGACGATGGGGACGCTACGCCGACGCCATCACTCGCTGGGAACGCGTCACAGGACGCCAAGCTCCGTCACCTGAACTCCTGACGAAGAAGGCTGGACCTCGCCCGGCACCGGAGTTCGTCGAATGGCTGATGGGGCTTCCCACAGGCTGGGTGACAGCTGAAGCCCATGGGCTTACACTAAACCAGCAGACCGCTGTTCTCGGCAACGGAGTTCTTCCGGTACAAGCTCTCTATGCACTTCGCGCGTTCTTTAGCAATATCGGGTAGACATCAGTCGAGGGGCACTCCGCCTGAGACAGACGGCGACTGCCCCTGAGAACGACGTCACGCCACCGGAAGTGAGGGGCCCGTCTGCCAATTCACGCGGCATCCTTCGGAAGTCATTCAACACTCAACATTCAACGCTCGCTATGCCGCCGAGGTCAACATGAACTCTTTGCACACTGCCTCTTGCCAGCACTTTTTCTTGCCATCGCCGATCGTGTGTAACGGTGAGGACTGCCCCTGGGTAATCGCGTAGCGCGTCTTCCATTTGCTCGACAAGTTCCGGTGAAAGGTGGTTCGTGGGTTCGTCGAGGAACAAAATATCACTGGGCGCGGACACCGCAACGGCGACTTCCATGCGTCGACGTTGCCCAACGGACAACTTGTTCATCTGTAGTTCCAGGTCACGTGGCGAGAAGAGCCCCAGTGCGAGAAGCGTTTCTGCTGCGTCCCCCGCATAGGAGTGTGTTGCCTCGGCAAACGCTTCCAAAAGGGTGCTTCCGATCTCGCCCGCGGGTTCCTGCCGGAGCCATGCTATGCGAAGGTCGGGTGTCCCCCATATCTCGCCTTCTTGCAGGGGGAACTCGCCGGCAAGCGCGCGCAGGAGCGTGGTCTTCCCCGCTCCGTTTGGTCCCGCGATGAGCCAACGGTCGCCCTCGTGAACTTCGAGCGAGTCGAGCAGCAGCCCCGGTTGTCCGATGCTCGCCCTGTTGCGTAGCGAATGCGCGGCTAGGAGTAGTGTTTGCTCGGGCATCGCGTCGGGGTCCTGGACGAGCGACCGGTTTGTGAAGGCGGGCGAAAAGCTCAGAAGGTCTGCGGGTCTTGACACTGGGTCTGCGTGCAATCGTGCCACGCGTTCCTTGGCTTGCCTGACTCTTCCTGTCGCGCCGTGGTCGCTGCTTCGAGCCCGGAAAGCACCGTGACCAAAGCTAGCTCTCTCTTGCTTGCGCGGAATTGCAGTGAGGCGGAACGAGTTCGAGGCCAACAATGCCTCACTCCGAGAGAGTTCCTGCCGCCACGTCTCGTACTGAGTGAGGAGGCGCTGTCGCTCTGTGTCGCGCGCGGCAAGGTATCCCGCGTAACCGTTGCCATACCTCCGGAGTTCCCCATCTTCCACGGCGACAATTTCTGTTGCTACTCGGTCGAGAAACGCCCGATCGTGAGTCACGACGACAAGCGCACCTCGATGTTCCGAGAGTCTCTCCTCTAACCATGCCACGCCCTTTTCGTCGAGGTCGTTCGTGGGTTCGTCGAGGAGGATCAAGTCCGATTGAGAGGACAGCGCCGCCGCGAGCGCTAGTCGCGTACGCTCGCCGCCGGATAGTGAACCCACGAGACGGGTGCGATCCAAACCTTCAAGGGAGAGTTGGTTGAGTGCAGCGTCGATTCTCTGGTCAACGCCGTACCCGTCTCTGGCCTCAAATTGATCTGTTAGTTCAGCCAGGTTGTTGAGGAGAGCAGGAAGTTCGGATTCAGCAGCATCCGCAATGCTATCGCTGATGTGCTGCATTGCCGCCTCGATCTCTCGAACCTCGACTAGCAACTCGTCTAGTGCGTTGGAGATCGTGGCTTCGGGTGGAAAGTGAGGTTGCTGCTCGGCAAGGACGAAGCCACCTGGAAGCTCGACGGTGCGCTCACCGGATTCCAGGGAAACGATTCCGGCGAGAACCTGCAGGAGGGTCGATTTTCCGGCGCCGTTGTCCCCGATGACCGCGAGTCGTTCGTGAGCCCCGACGCTGATATCGATGTTTCGGAACACCACATGTCGGCGAAACGGACGGTGCCGTTCCGGATTGAGCAAATACGGTGATGGGTTTTAGTGGCACTCGTGTGCAGGTTGAACGGTGTTGAACGGGGCAAAGCGAACTCCTCTGCGCGACCGGCAGGCGGGAACACCAGCAGAATCGCAACAGGTGCGACTCGAAAACGGAGTCGCACGGTGTACGGGAACCTCGCGCCTGCAACGTACTACCGCCCGGCGCGCATAGGACCCACCACGGAGAGAGCTCAACGCGGCGTCCCGTACTAAAGAATCAGCGCACCCATGGCGCAAATTATACCACGCCGGGTCGCGCGATTCACCTAGCCTAGCCCGGAAGCATGGGGAACGACGTCCGTTGACACGTCGGCCAGCGGCTTGGCATTCTACGGAGGGTCAAGTAGCCTGACGTTTATGGGAACTTTGATTTTCGCGCGCTGATGGCGCTCTCTGGGGATAGCGACAGTCGCTCGTAGCGACCTGAGCGCTCTCTTTTTGAACCCAGATTGTTGACGCCATCGCACGGAGTGTCCACCGCACCCGCGCGCGCGTTCCCACCTCTTTCAGTGTTCGTTGTGACGTCGGGTGCTCCAATTCCCATGACTCTTGGAGCGCTCACATGCGATTTCAATCAACCTTTGGCGGCCGTCATGAACTCGGCCAGAACTTTCTCCGTAGTCCCAGCACCATTGACCGTTTCATTGCGGTCGTTCGCGATACAGAAGGGAGCATCCTTGAAGTAGGTGCCGGCGATGGTGCCATCACGCGGAAACTGTCTCTACTAAATCGAGATATCACCGCAATCGATGTTGATGAACAACTTGTCAAACGTTTGCAGCGGGATATTCCTACAGTTCGAGTCGAGCGTGCCGACGCTCTGCGTTTCTCACTCGACTTTCCGGTCATAGTGGGGAACATCCCCTTCAACCTGACGACCCCAATTCTGCGCCGCCTGCTTAAATCATCCACCTGGAACTATGCAGTTCTACTGACACAGTGGGAAGTCGCACGGAAGCGGGCTGGCGTCGGCGGATGCACGATGATGACTGCACAAGCCGCTCCCTGGTATGTATTCGAGTTGCGTGGTCGAGTACCAGCACGCCATTTCGCACCGCAGCCAAGCGTAGACGGTGGAATTCTCCACATAGCTCGCCGCGAAAAACCCCTCGTGTCTTCAGCGGAACGGCGCAACTATGAGAGCTTCGTGCGTGCAGCGTTCACCGGCAGAGGTCGCACTCTCCCACAGATCCTTGGCCGAGCGAGTGGAGCGCCAAGCAACCAGGCATCCCGAGTGCTCAGTGAGCTGTCACTCGGGGATGTTCGCCTGCCACGCGATCTCCGGGCTGATACATGGGCCGTGTTGTGGTCCCGCCTTACCCAACGCCGGCAACCGCACGACCAAGAGGGAGCAAGACGGGACTTTCGACAATGAACTCGCCACGGATTTGGCTCGCTACTTTGGGCGCCGATTTGCCGAGGATCAGTGAGGACTCACTCGTGGCGAGTCCGACAGGTGCAATTGCGTCCGCCAACGACAACGGAGGCGTACATGGACGAGCCAGGAGCTCGACGTGGTGCCAAGGTTAGTGAGAACACGCGGTAGCGAGTTTTCACCAGTCGTGGCTCGCTTAGGGACCATGCATCGCCCTCTCGGGCCCCGTGCGTTCGACTGCGCCCAGATGGCGGTTGTTCGCGCGGGGTCCGCAATTCTGTTCGGAAAGTTCGGTGACCACTATCTCAATATCGGTGACGTTGCGCTGATCTCTCCCTGTACCCTGTTCCGTGTCGAGCCGGAACCATGGGTCACCATAACCACACTGTACGTGGACAACGACTATCTGGTCGATCAGATCTTCTGGCAGTACGCTGCGCACTTCACCGATCGGCTCGACACCCAGACCTTCCTCGATGCCCAAGATACTGACCCGATTCATGTAGTGCGCCTCGGGGAAAACCGAGCTAGCTTGCTTACGCCATGGCTGGACGAACTAACCGCCCTAAGCACGAATGGCCTGTTGCCGGAGCGGTTCTACCGGCTCCAAGCGCTCCTGTTCTGCATCTTCGACATCGTCGTGCCAACGCTCGACGATGGAGGTATCGTGCCTCGTGGCCGGACAAGTGTGCTGCCGCGTTTGCCACGGCGCCGCGCGTTCTCACCAGTGCAGGAAGAAGCGCGCCTGGCTGCTCGAATGCTTCGCGACGGGCTCGCCGAGGAGTGGACGCTAGACCGGCTCGCCGCTTCAGTGCATTTGTCACGGTCGAGGCTCGGCCGGGTGTTTCGCGAAGCGTTCGGCAAGACCCCGATCGCCTACTTGACAATGCTGCGGGCCGAGCGAATGGCTGAACTTTTGCGCACCACCGACGCGCCAATCGCTACGATTGCATCTCAGTTGGGATGGCCTGACCCAGACTATGCCGGGCGGCTTTTCAAACAGAGTGTGGGCTACTCGCCCCGCCAGTACAGGGCTCTAAGTCGCCGTATCCCGGCCGCCGAGTGATCCAGATGAAAGCGGCTTGATCCCGGACCATTGCGTCGCAATTCGTGCTTTTCGTGTCCGGATCTGCGCTTTCAGGTAGACCGGATCGGACTCGTCGGGTCTGTTCAGCTCTCTAGCGGTCGCTCACTTTCGTTTGCCGTCCGTCTCGATTGCGTTTCCTGATGGGTCTGCTGAAGCTTTGGTTGACTCCTGGATGCTTGTTCGAAGGGACGGGCTGGGAGGATATGAGCCATGGCGAAGTACAGCGAGGAATTCAAGCGCGACGCGGTCGCGCTGGTGCGACAAGGCAACAGTCAAAGACAGATCGGCAAAGACCTTGGGGTGTCGAAGTCGGCGCTCTCAAAATGGGTGACTGACGCTGACCGTGCCGACATGGGGTTACCCGCGTCAAAAGAGGTTGAGTCGCCGGTCGAGGATGCGCGGGTGCGGGAGCTGATGAAACGCAACCGGCTCCTCGAACAAGAAGTTGAGGTGCTGCGCCGCGCGGCAGCGTATCTGTCACAGGTACACATCACGCCCCCAAAATGATGTACCCGCTCGTCCGTGAATTGGCTGCGGCCGGCGCCCCCATCAGGGTGCCGGTCGCGGTGACGTGCAGGGTGTTGGGCTTCAGCAAACAGGGCTACTACAAGTGGGTGCGGCAGCCCGTCGCTGACCGCGTATGGGAAGAGGCGCACTTGATCAATGAGCTGCATGATTTGCATGCGGAAGAGCCCGAGTTTGGGTATCGGGGTCTCTCTGACGAGCTGGAAGACCTCGGTCATGTGTTGTCAGAGCGACGCGTGTGGCGGCTGTGTAACGTGGCTGGGATCACTTCTGTGATCACGCAGCGAACACGCCGCTACCAGCAGGCTGGCCCGCCCGTGGGAGACGATCTCGTGCAACGCAACTTCACCGCTGACACCCCAAACCAGGTGTGGCTGACAGACATCACCGAGCATTGGACCGCGGAGGGAAAACTGTACCTGTGTGCGATCAAAGATCTGTGCGGGAACAAGATTGTCGGCTACTCGATCGATAAGCGCATGAAGGCAAGACTTGCGGTAGACGCGCTCGAGATGGCGGTCGCCCACCGCGGCATCCCGACAGGTGTTGTGGTGCACTCGGACCGCGGATCTCAATTCAGGTCGCGGAAGTTTCAGCAAGCCCTCACACGGGCCGGGCTGCGCGGCTCGATGGGCCGAGTGGGATCAGCCGCGGACAACGCAGCGATGGAAAGTTTCTTTAGTTTGCTGCAGAAAAACGTGCTCGATCGGCAGTCGTGGCGGACCAGGCTGGAGCTGCGCCTCGCGATCGTGTCATGGATCGAGGGGACGTATCATCGCAAGCGCCGCCAGCGCGGGCTCGGGCGGTTGACACCGATCGAGTTTGAAATGGTTATGCTGGGCAAAGTCGCACTCGCGGCGTAGAAGGAAACGAGTCAACTCAACCTTCAGCAGACCCCGACTAGGAGCTCGGATCTCAGGACGAAGGTCTCCGCGAATGTCCGGTCGATCCGCGCGACGTCCCAGGCGGGCGTTCCCTTGGCGGACATCCACGCCGCAGCGTCGTGCATCAGCCGCACAACCTCGTCGATATCACCCGAGCAGGCGACCCGAACGTTCGGAGGCTCCTCGCTGTCCATTCGCTCCCCTGGCGCGGTATGAACCGCCGCCTCATAGTGCAGTTTGATCCTGACGAGCCCAGCATGTCTGCGCCCACCTTCGCGGAACCTGACCAGGGTCCGCTAGCGGGCGGCCGGAAGGTGAATGCTAGGCATGATCTAACCCTCGGTCTCTGGCGTCGCGACTGCGAAATTTCGCGAGGGTTTCCGAGAAGGTGATTGCGCTTCGCAGATCTCCAGGCGCGTGGGTGCGGACGTAGTCAGCGCCATTGCCGATCGCGTGAAGTTCCGCCGCAAGGCTCGCTGGACCCAGATCCTTTACAGGAAGGCCAACGGTGGCGCCCAAGAAGGATTTCCGCGACACCGAGACCAATAGCGGAAGCCCCAACGCCGACTTCAGCTTTTGAAGGTTCGACAGCACGTGCAGCGATGTTTCCGGTGCGGGGCTCAAGAAAAATCCCATCCCCGGATCGAGGATGAGCCGGTCGGCAGCGACCCCGCTCCGTCGCAAGGCGGAAACCCGCGCCTCGAAGAACCGCACAATCTCGTCGAGCGCGTCTTCGGGTCGAAGGTGACCGGTGCGGGTGGCGATGCCATCCCGCTGCGCTGAGTGCATAACCACCAGCCTGCAGTCCGCCTCAGCAATATCGGGATAGAGCGCAGGGTCAGGAAATCCTTGGATATCGTTCAGGTAGCCCACGCCGCGCTTGAGCGCATAGCGCTGGGTTTCCGGTTGGAAGCTGTCGATTGAAACACGGTGCATCTGATCGGACAGGGCGTCTAAGAGCGGCGCAATACGTCTGATCTCATCGGCCGGCGATACAGGCCTCGCGTCCGGATGGCTGGCGGCCGGTCCGACATCCACGACGTCTGATCCGACTCGCAGCATTTCGATCGCCGCGGTGACAGCGCCGGCGGGGTCTAGCCGCCGGCTCTCATCGAAGAAGGAGTCCTCGGTGAGATTCAGAATGCCGAACACCGTCACCATGGCGTCGGCCTCCGCAGCGACTTCCACGATGGGGATCGGGCGAGCAAAAAGGCAGCAATTATGAGCCCCATACCTACAAAGCCCCACGCATCAAGCTTTTGCCCATGAAGCAACCAGGCAATGGCTGTAATTATGACGACGCCGAGTCCCGACCAGACTGCATAAGCAACACCGACAGGGATGGATTTCAGAACCAGAGAAAGAAAATAAAATGCGATGCCATAACCGATTATGACAACGGCGGAAGGGGCAAGCTTAGTAAAGCCCTCGCTAGATTTTAATGCGGATGTTGCGATTACTTCGCCAACTATTGCGATAACAAGAAAAAGCCAGCCTTTCATGATATATCTCCCAATTTGTGTAGGGCTTATTATGCACGCTTAAAAATAATAAAAGCAGACTTGACCTGATAGTTTGGCTGTGAGCAATTATGTGCTTAGTGCATCTAACGCTCGAGTTAAGCCGCGCCGCGAAGCGGCGTCGGCTTGAACGAATTGTTAGACATCATTTGCCGACTACCTTGGTGCTCTCGCCTTTCACGTAGTGAACAAATTCTTCCAACTGATCAGCGTGCAAGGCCAAGCGATCTTCTTCTTGTCCAAGATAAGCCTGTCTAGCTTCAAGCAAGACGGGCTGATACTGGGCCGGTAGGCGCTCCATTGCCCAGTCGGCAGCGACATCCTTCGGCGCGATTTTGCCGGTTACTGCGCTGTACCAAATACGAGACAACGTAAGCACTACATTTCGCTCATCGCCAGCCCAGTCGGGCTGCGAGTTCCATAGCTTCAAGGTTTCATTTAGTGCCTCGAATAGATCCTGTTCAGGGACCGGATCAAAGAGTTCCTCCGCCGCTGGACCTACCAAGGCAACGCTATGTTCTCTTGCTTTTGTCAGCAAGATAGCCAGATCAATGTCGATCGTGGCTGGCTCGAAGATACCCGCAAGAATGTCATTGCGCTGCCATTCTCCAAATTGCAGTTCTCGCTTAGCTGGATAACGCCACGGAATGATGTCGTCGTGCACGACAATGGTGACTTCTATAGCGCGGAGAGCCTCACTCTCGCCGGGGAAAGTCGAAACCTCCAGAAGGTCGTTGAGCAAAGCTCGCCGCGTTGTTTCATTAAGCCTTACAGTCACAGTAACCAGCAAATCAATATCGCTGTATGGCTTCAGGCCGCCATTCACTGCGGAGCCGTACAAATGCACGGCCAGCAACGTCGGCTCCAGATGGCGCTCAATGACACTAAGCACCTCTAACAGTTGTGTCGAAATTTCGGCGATCACTGCGTCCCTCATGATGTCTAACGTTTGAAATAAGGGGCAGGACAAAGCGCTAGCTTTGGACTGTCCCTGTTGATTGAAGGGTTAGGCTGCACTTTTACTGTCATTTGGAAGCCTGACCTCACTGCTTCGGATGTAATGAAGATTTCCTTGAGATTCAAGCTTTCCGAGCTCGACCAGCGCAATAATCCTTTGGGCGTAATAGCCAACTGGAACTTTTTTGAGGTTTGGGGAGGAAGAGTGCAATGCATCCCCCACAACACGGGCAACCTTTTGCCAAGAAGATGCGCACTCTGCTAGGAGGGCTTTGTCTATGGCGGTAATGTCAATAGTGGTCAGTTGGGAGACTATAGCGACATCTTCTTCAACGATTGTTGTATCAGGCGCTCCATGTGGCTCCGGCGGATGAATGTCAGGATACTGGCGCAAAGCCGAGGCCCTAACACCTGCAGTTATTTCGGCGAGTGAACTCAAAAGTGCCTTCATGAGCTCGGCGCGCTCTACTGGATCGGAGATTTGAGCAATTGCAATCTCTGCCTCCATAAGATTCGCTAATGCACGCTCGCAGGCAGCAAATATATCTTCGGCAGTATTTCTTTCCATGTGGTACCTGTGCGACCTAACTTTGTTTTAGGGCGACTGCCCTGCTGCGTAACATCGTTGCTGCTCCATAACATCAAACATCGACCCACGGCGTAACGCGCTTGCTGCTTGGATGCCCGAGGCATAGACTGTACAAAAAAACAGTCATAACAAGCCATGAAAACCGCCACTGCGCCGTTACCACCGCTGCGTTCGGTCAAGGTTCTGGACCAGTTGCGTGAGCGCATACGCTACTTGCATTACAGCTTACGAACCGAACAGGCTTATGTCCACTGGGTTCGTGCCTTCATCCGTTTCCACGGTGTGCGTCACCCGGCAACCTTGGGCAGCAGCGAAGTCGAGGCATTTCTGTCCTGGCTGGCGAACGAGCGCAAGGTTTCGGTCTCCACGCATCGTCAGGCATTGGCGGCCTTGCTGTTCTTCTACGGCAAGGTGCTGTGCACGGATCTGCCCTGGCTTCAGGAGATCGGAAGACCTCGGCCGTCGCGGCGCTTGCCGGTGGTGCTGACCCCGGATGAAGTGGTTCGCATCCTCGGTTTTCTGGAAGGCGAGCATCGTTTGTTCGCCCAGCTTCTGTATGGAACGGGCATGCGGATCAGTGAGGGTTTGCAACTGCGGGTCAAGGATCTGGATTTCGATCACGGCACGATCATCGTGCGGGAGGGCAAGGGCTCCAAGGATCGGGCCTTGATGTTACCCGAGAGCTTGGCACCCAGCCTGCGCGAGCAGCTGTCGCGTGCACGGGCATGGTGGCTGAAGGACCAGGCCGAGGGCCGCAGCGGCGTTGCGCTTCCCGACGCCCTTGAGCGGAAGTATCCGCGCGCCGGGCATTCCTGGCCGTGGTTCTGGGTTTTTGCGCAGCACACGCATTCGACCGATCCACGGAGCGGTGTCGTGCGTCGCCATCACATGTATGACCAGACCTTTCAGCGCGCCTTCAAACGTGCCGTAGAACAAGCAGGCATCACGAAGCCCGCCACACCGCACACCCTCCGCCACTCGTTCGCGACGGCCTTGCTCCGCAGCGGTTACGACATTCGAACCGTGCAGGATCTGCTCGGCCATTCCGACGTCTCTACGACGATGATTTACACGCATGTGCTGAAAGTTGGCGGTGCCGGAGTGCGCTCACCGCTTGATGCGCTGCCGCCCCTCACTAGTGAGAGGTAGGGCAGCGCAAGTCAATCCTGGCGGATTCACTACCCCTGCGCGAAGGCCATCGGTGCCGCATCGAACGGCCGGTTGCGGAAAGTCCTCCCTGCGTCCGCTGATGGCCGGCAGCAGCCCGTCGTTGCCTGATGGATCCAACCCCTCCGCTGCTATAGTGCAGTCGGCTTCTGACGTTCAGTGCAGCCGTCTTCTGAAAACGACACTTATAAGCCGACCTTTTGAGCTATGAGCCACCGGCGATAAACTGGCACTTTGAGGCATAGCCAAAGGAGCCAGAGCCATGAAAGTTGCGCGGGTATATCTGCGCGTCAGCACGGACGCGCAAGACTTGGAACGTCAAGAGGAAATAATCACGACCGCAAAGGACGCGGGCTATTACGTTGCCGGTGTTTACCGTGAGAAGGCCAGCGGAGCGCGAGCAGACCGCCCGGAGCTGTTAAGGATGATTGCCGACTTGCAGCCGGGTGAGGTGGTCATTGCCGAGCGGATAGACCGAATCAGCCGCCTACCCCTACCAGAAGCCGAGAAACTAATTGCCTCGATACAAGACAAAGGCGCACGGCTGGCAGTGCCTGGCATTGTCGATTTAACCGACCTGGCCGACCAAGCCGAAGGCGTGGCAAAGGTGGTGCTGGAGAGTGTGCAGGCCATGCTTTTACGCCTGGCTCTACAAATGGCGCGGGACGATTACCAGGAAAGGCGCGAGCGGCAGCGGCAGGGTATCCAGCTGGCAAAGCAGGCGGGCAAGGGCTCTGTTGCAAAGATTGGCGGCAGTCAGAGGTAGGCTGTCGCTCTGCGCCGATCAGGCGGCTGCTGCGAAATGGTGGTTGAGCATGCCCATGGCCTCCGTCAGCGCCGAGGGCCCAATGCCAAAAGCTCTCTCCACAAGGCGCACCTCGCCCCTGATGCCGGGCTGCAGGCACCAGGGGCGAGCCTGTCCTTTGCGCAGGGCTCGCATGACTTCGAATCCCTTGATCGTGGCATAGGCCGTGGGGATCGATTTGAAACCGCGCACCGGCTTGATCAGTATCTTGAGCTTTCCGTGATCGGCCTCGATCACGTTATTGAGATACTTCACCTGCCGGTGGGCCGTCTCCCGGTCCAGCTTTCCTTCGCGCTTCAATTCGGTGATCGCTGCACCATAGCTCGGCGCTTTGTCGGTATTGAGCGTGGCAGGCTTTTCCCAGTGCTTCAGGCCTCGCAGGGCCTTGCCCAGGAACCGCTTCGCTGCCTTGGCGCTGCGGGTCGGCGACAGGTAGAAATCGATCGTGTCGCCCCGCTTGTCGACTGCCCGGTACAGGTAGGTCCACTTGCCCCGCACCTTGACGTAGGTTTCATCCAGGCGCCAGCTCGGATCAAAGCCACGCCGCCAGAACCAGCGCAGCCGCTTCTCCATCTCCGGGGCGTAGCACTGGACCCAGCGATAGATCGTCGTATGGTCGACCGAAATGCCGCGTTCCGCCAGCATTTCCTCAAGGTCGCGATAGCTGATCGGATAGCGACAATACCAGCGCACCGCCCACAGGATCACATCACCCTGGAAATGGCGCCACTTGAAATCCGTCATCGTTCCGTCCGTCCAATCTCCGCCAAGCATGCTCAAGCTTCACGATTTTTGCAACAGAGCCCCGCCTACCTCACCTACAGGTGGTACCGAGGGCGCAAGGAGGAACGGGCTTCCTCCTGACGAGGAGTCTCACCGGGCGGACGCGAATCGGGGGGGCGGAGCGCATTGCGCTCCGCCCCCCGAGTTCCGTCACGGCATCCGGCCCGAGCAATCAGTCCAGACTGATCGGAGTGATCCCGTAGGGCGCGAGCCCGGCCGCACCCGCGTCCGCAGCGGTCAACACCGAGACCCCGTCCGGCAGGATCGCGATCGAATGCTCCCACTGCGCCGCATCCGAGCCGTCCTCGGTCCGCACCGTCCACTCATCGTCCTCGGTGAAGGTCTCGATCGAACCCGTCGTCAGCATCGGCTCCACCGCCAGCGCCATGCCCGGCTTCAGGCGCGGCGAAATACCACGGGCGTTGAAGTTCAGAACCTCCGGCTCCTGGTGCATCGCCGTGCCGATGCCGTGGCCCGTGTACTCCTCGATGATGCCGGCCTCCCAGCCGAAGTCGAGGGCGCGAGCCGCCACGACCTCCTCGACGGCTGCGCCGACCGCGCTCACGCGCTTCCCGCGGGCGATACCCGCCAGAGCCGCCCACAGCGCCTCGCGCGTCACCGCATCGAGTTCACGCCGCTTGCGGAGCACCTCCTCGGACACACCCGCAGGGGCCGGGCCGCTCGCCCTCGTCCCCGAAGCGAAATCCGCATCCGAGATGAAAGGATCCCCGACCACCATGGTGAAGGCCGCATCCCCGTGCCACTGGCGCCCGGCCTGCCCGACCCAGGCACCGCAGTCGAAGCTCACGATGTCGCCGGCCTCCAGGCGCTGCGAACCGGGAATGCCGTGGACGAGCACGTCGTTCACCGAAATGCACACCGTCGCCGGATAACCGAAGTAGTGGAGGAAGTTCGAGGTCGCGCCGTTACGGCGGATCGCCTCGGCCGAGACCTCATCGAGCTCCGCCGTCGTCACACCCGGGCGCGCCGCGTCCCGCAGCGAGGCGTGGATGTCCGCGACGACCAGACCGGCGCGCCGCATCCAGCGGAGCTGCTCGATCGTCTTGAGCTCGATACGGGCCACGTCAGCGGCCTTCCAAACGGTCGAGAACCGCGAAGATGCGGGCGGTGACCTCATCGATCGAACCGGTCCCGTCGACGACCTCCAGGAGGTCGTGGTCGGCGTAGAACGCGGCGACCGGCTCGGTCTGCTGGTGATACACCTCAAGACGGTGGCGCATCACGGGCTCCGTGTCATCGGCGCGGTGCTGCTCCTCGGCGCGCTTGAGCATGCGGGCCACGACCTCGTCCTCGTCGACCTCGATCTCGAGGACCAGGTCGATGGACTGCCCGAGGTCCTCGCACATCGACGCGAGGACGCGCGCCTGCTCGACATTGCGGGGGTAGCCGTCCAGGAGGAAGCCCCCCGCGGCATCCGGAGCCGACAGACGGGCCTGGACCATCGCGTTCGTCACCGAATCGGGGACGAACTCGCCCCGATCCATGTACGCCTTCGCCTGCAGGCCGATCTCGGTGCCCTCGGCCATGTTGGTCCGGAAGATCTCACCGGTCGAAATCGCCGGGATGCCCAGCCGCTCCGCGATGCGGGCGGCCTGCGTGCCCTTACCGGCCCCCGGAGGGCCGAGGAGAATGACGGACGTCATCGGAGGAATCCTTCGTAGTGATGCTGCTGGAGCTGGGTGTTGATCTCCTTGACCGTCTGAAGGCCGACGCCCACGACGATGAGGAGCGTGGTGCCGCCGAAGGGCATCTGACCCGGCGAGAGCTTCAAGGGGATGATGAGGAGCGACGGCAGGAGGGCGATCACCACGAGGTAGAGCGAGCCAGCAGTCGTCAGACGGTTGATCACGTAGGCCAGGAACTCGGCGGTCGGGCGTCCGGCGCGGTAACCGGGGATGAAGCCGCCGTAGCGCTTCATGTTGTCCGCCGTCTCCTCCGGGTTGAAGGTGATCGACGTGTAGAAGAAGGCGAAGAAGAGGATGAAGAGCGCGTAGAGCGTCAGGTAGACCCCAGAGTTCTGGTGGAAGTTCGCCGAAATCCACTGCACCCAGCCGTCGGTGGGCTGGCCGAACTGCGCCACCATCATCGGCAGCGCGAGGATCGAGGAGGCGAAGATGACGGGGATGACGCCCGACATGTTGATCTTCAAGGGGATGTACGTGGTCGTCCCGCCGTACTGGCGGCGGCCGACCATGCGCTTCGCGTACTGCACGGGAATGCGCCGCTGGGCCTGTTCGATGTAGACGACCGCGAGCGTGACCGCGAGGAGCAGAAGGAGGATCGCGAGGACCGAGCCCCACTTGCCCGCCTGGCCGATGGCGATCATCTGGGAGGGGAGGCGGGCGGCGATCGAGGTGAAGATGAGGAGCGACATGCCGTTGCCGATGCCGCGCTCGGTCACGAGCTCGCCGAGCCACATGACGACGCCCGTGCCCGCCATCATGACGATCACCATGATGAGGAACATGATCGCCGACTCATCGGCGATGATCTTGGCGTTGCAGCCGGAGAACATGCGGCCCGTGCGGGCCAGGGTGATCGTGGTCGTCGCCTGGAGGACGCCGAGGAAGATCGTGAGGTAGCGCGTGTACTGCGTGAGCTTCGCCTGACCGGTCTGCCCCTCCTTGTGGAGGTCGTCGAATCGGGGGATCACCACGCGCAGCAGCTGGATGATGATCGACGCGGTGATGTACGGCATGATGCCGAGCGCGAAGATCGACAGCTGGAGGAGTGCGCCGCCGGAGAAGAGGTTGACGAGGTCGAGGAGGTTCGCCTCGGACTGCTGGGCGAGACATGTCTGGATCGCCTGCGAGTCGACACCCGGTGTCGGGATGTACGAGCCGAGGCGGAACATCGCCATGATGAACAGCGTGAACAGCAGCTTGCGGCGCAGGTCGGGCGTGCGGAACGCCTGGGCGAATGCACTGAGCAAGGCTTCCTCCTACTGGTGACGGGCATGCCGGGGGCGCAGCTCCGGCGACCGTGCCAGCCTACCCCAGGTTTCAGGGGGCTTCGCGCACGGTCGTGTCGTGAACGGGACCCGAGGGGGATCCCGAAGGGGATCAGTGACGAGAAACGGGGGCGGCCCGGAGTCCGGGCCGCCCCCGATCGCACGTCAGCGGGCGGTGATGGTTCCGCCGGCCGCGGTGATCTTCTCGGCGGCGGAGGCGGACCAGGAGTCCACCTCGACCTCGAGCTTCACCGACAGTTCGCCGGAGCCGAGCACCTTGACGGGCGCGCCGTCGCGGACGGCGTGCTTCGCGACGAGATCCTCGACCGTCACCTTGCCTCCCTCGGGGAAGAGCTCCCCGAGCTTGGCGACGTTGACGACCTGGTATTCGACGCGGAAGGGGTTCTTGAAGCCGCGGAGCTTCGGCAGGCGCATGTGGATCGGCATCTGGCCGCCCTCGAAACCTGCGGACACCTGGTAGCGGGCCTTCGTGCCCTTGGTGCCACGTCCCGCGGTCTTACCCTTGGAGCCCTCACCGCGACCCACGCGGGTCTTCGCGGTCTTGGCGCCGGGGGCCGGCCGCAGGTGGTGCAGCTTGACGATCTGCACCTTCTCCTGCGAGGCGTTCTTCGAGTCCGCCATGGTCAGTCGACCTCCTCAACGGTGACCAGGTGACGCACCGTGTGCACCGCACCGCGAACGGTGGCGATGTCCTCACGGACGACGGACTGGCCGATCTTGCGCAGCCCGAGGGTGCGCAGGGTGTCCTTCATGTTCTGCTTGGCGCCGATCGTGGACTTGATCTGCGTGATCTTGATCTTCGCCATCACTCATTCACCCCCGCGGAGGCCTTGTCGGCCTCAGCCTTCTCAGCAGCAGCGCGCTTCTCGGCTTCGCCCTCCGCGCGAGCGCGGAGCATCGAGGCCGGGGCGACCCGCTCGAGCGGGAGGCCGCGGCGTGCCGCGACGGCCTCGGGCTGCTCGAGCTGCTTGAGCGCGTCGATCGTCGCGTGGACGATGTTGATCGCGTTGTCGGAGCCGAGGGACTTGGTGAGCACGTCGTGCACACCGGCGGCCTCGAGCACGGCGCGGACCGGACCGCCGGCGATAACGCCGGTTCCCGGGGCGGCCGGGCGGAGCAGCACGACGCCGGCGGCGTCGCGGCCCTGCACGAGGTGCGTGATGGTGCGGCGGATCATCGGGACGCGGACGAAGTTCTTCTTCGCCTCTTCGACGCCCTTGGAAATGGCCTGGGGAACTTCCTTGGCCTTTCCGTAGCCGACACCGACGGTGCCCTCACCATCGCCCACGACGACCAGGGCGGTGAAGGAGAAACGGCGTCCGCCCTTCACGACCTTGGAGACGCGGTTGATGGTGACAACGCGCTCGATGTACTCGTTCTTGTCATTGCCGCGACGGTTGTCGCGGTCGTTGCCGCGGCCATTGCGGCGGTCGCGACGCTCGCCGTCGCCGGAACGCTCAGAGCCTTCCTGACCGTTCCTGGTTCGCTGCGGTGCAGCCATCAGTTGATCTCTCTTTCCTTGGATCCGGTCACAGCTCGAGGCCGGCCTCACGGGCGGCTTCGGCGACGGCCGCAATGCGGCCGTGGTACTTGTTGCCACCACGGTCGAAGACGACGGCGGTCACGCCGGCCTCCTTCGCGCGCTCGGCGACGAGGGCGCCGACCTTGCGGGCCTTGTCGGTCTTGGTGCCCTCCTCGTTGACGAGGGCGGTCTCCATGTCCGAGGCGGACACGAGAGTGCGACCGACGGTGTCGTCGATGACCTGGGCGACGATGTGACGGTTCGAACGGGTGACGACGAGACGGGGGCGCTCGGGCGTGCCGTTGACCTTCTTGCGCAGGCGGAGGTGACGACGCTTGCGAGCGACGAACTTGCCCTTGCCCTTGACGGTGTAAGCCATCACTTACCAGCCTTTCCGACCTTGCGACGGATCGTTTCACCCACGTAGTGGATGCCCTTGCCCTTGTAGGGCTCGGGCTTCTTCAGCTTGCGGATGCGAGCGGCCGTCTCGCCGACGAGCTGCTTGTCGATGCCGTGGACCGTGAACTTGGTCTGGGATTCGACGGTGAACTCGATGCCCTCGGGGGCGGCGACGGGAACGGTGTGGGAGAAGCCGAGCGAGAACTCGAGGTTCTTGCCCTTCGCGACCACGCGGTAACCGGTACCGGTGATCTCGAGCTCCTTCTTGTAGCCCTCGGTCACGCCGACGATCATGTTCGCGATGAGCGTGCGGGTGAGCCCGTGGAGCGAACGCGAGGCGCGCTCGTCGTCGGGGCGGGTGACCAGGATCTGTCCGTCTTCGATCGCGACCGAGATCGGAGCGGCGACGGTGTGCGTGAGTTCGCCCTTCTTGCCCTTGACGGTGACGTCGGCGCCATTGATGGCGACGTCGACTCCGGCGGGGATGGCGATGGGGGTCTTACCGATTCGCGACATTGTGAAGCCTCCTCATCACCAGACGTAGGCGAGGACTTCCCCGCCCACGCCCTTGTCGGCCGCCTGACGGTCGGTGAGCAGGCCGGAGGACGTGGACAGGATCGCCACGCCGAGGCCGCCGCGGACCTTGGGCAGGTTGGTGGACTTGGCGTACACGCGCAGACCGGGCTTGGACACGCGCTGCAGCCCCTGAATCGCGGCCTCGCGGTGCGAGCCGTACTTCAGGTTCAGGATGAGGGTCTTGCCCACGCGGGCGTCCTCAACGGACGTCGAGGCGATGTAGCCCTCCTCGACCAGGATGTTGGCAATCGCGTTCTTCAGCTTCGAGTACGGCATGGAGACCGAGTCGTGGTGAGCGCGGTTCGCGTTGCGCAGACGTGTGAGCATGTCTGCAATCGGGTCTGTCATTGTCATTGGGGATTCTCCCCTTCCTCGTCGCGGTTTCTCCGGTACACCGGGACCTGCGACGTCAGATTCTTACCAGCTGCTCTTGGTGACACCGGGGAGTTCGCCGCGAAGGGCGAGCTCGCGCAGGCACACGCGGCACAGTCCGAACTTGCGGTACACGGAGTGCGGACGACCGCAGCGGTTGCACCGGGTGTAGGCGCGGACGCCGAACTTCGGCTTGCGCGCCGCCTTGATCTTCAGGGACGTCTTGGCCATGTGTCAGTCCTCCTTGAACGGGAAGCCGAGGTGACGCAGAAGGGCGCGGCCCTCTTCGTCGGTCGCGGCCGAGGTGACGACCGTGATGTCCATGCCGCGAACGCGGTCGATGGAGTCCTGATCGATCTCGTGGAACATCGACTGCTCGGTGAGACCGAAGGTGTAGTTGCCGTGCCCGTCGAACTGCTTCGCCGAGAGGCCGCGGAAGTCGCGGATTCGGGGAAGGGCGGTCGAGAGGAGACGATCGAGGAACTCCCACATGCGGTCGCCGCGGAGCGTGACGTGAGCGCCGATCGCCTGGCCCTCGCGGAGCTTGAACTGCGCGATGGACTTCTTGGCCTTGGTGGTCACGGGCTTCTGGCCGGTGATGAGGGTGAGGTCGCGGATCGCGCCCTCGAGAGCCTTCGAGTCGCGGGCCGCCTCGCCGACGCCCATGTTGACGACGATCTTGGTGAGGCCGCCGACCTGCATGATGTTCTCGTGCTTGAACTCGGCGCGGAGGGCGTCACGGATCTCCGAGACGTACTTTTCCTTGAGACGCGGGGCCATGCTCAGATCTCCTTGCCCTGCTCGATGCCGCGCTTGGCGCCGCCGCGGGTCACGCGGACCCGGACGGTACGGGTGCGGCCATCGCGCTCGACGGTGTCCTCGCGGAATCCGACGCGAACGCGCTTCTTGGTGTCGGGGTCGACCAGGGCGACCTTGGCGAGGGAGATCGGGGCTTCGATCGTCTCGATGCCGCCGGCCTGGCCCTGCTGACCCTGGCGAAGGTGACGGGTCTTGAGGTTGATGCCCTCGACGAGGACCTTGCCCTCGGCGGGGAAGACCTTGATGACACGCCCCTGCTTGCCCTTGTCGCCCGGCTTGAGGGGTTCGAGGCCCTCGGCGGCGCGACGAGCATTGCGCTTGGCGAGCTTCTTCTCGTCGGATGAACGGCCGCGCACGACCTCGACGAGGTCGCCCTTACGGATCTTGGCTGCCATCAGATCACCTCCGGCGCGAGCGACACGATCTTCATGAACTTCTTGTCGCGCAGTTCGCGGCCGACCGGGCCGAAGATGCGCGTACCACGCGGTTCGCCGTTCGAGTTGATGATGACGGCCGCGTTCTCATCGAAGCGGATGTAGGAGCCGTCGGGACGACGGGTCTCCTTGCGGGCACGGACGACGACCGCCTTGACGACGTCGCCCTTCTTGACGGTGCCACCGGGGATGGCGTCCTTGACGGTGGCGACGATCGTGTCGCCGATTCCCGCGTAGCGGCGCGCGGAGCCGCCGAGCACACGAATGGTGAGGATCTCCTTCGCACCCGTGTTGTCGGCGACCTTGAGTCGCGACTCCTGCTGGATCATTTTCTATTGACTCCTGTCGTCGAGCAGGTTCTCTTGGGAGCATTACTTCCCGCGAGCCTTGCCGAACGTGCATTGACCGTTGCGCATCGAGAGCCGACAACAGCGCGAACGCACCACAGGGTCGTGATGTTGCTCGCTCGCACTATCGACGAGGGTGCACTGCACCCGCGTCACGCAACTGTTCAAGCCTACCCTCATCCGCGCCGAGGACGAAACCGTCTTTTCGGTGATCTGCCCCATGAAACGGGCCCGGGAGGGGCGAGGGCGGGGCCGAAGCCCTTCGCAAGTACTGCGGGCCGCTTCCGGAGCCGCCCTCCGGGAGGGCGTGGAAAAGGGTCCGACCCCTCCGAAGAGGGGCCGGACCCTGAGCTGAACCCGAAGGATCACTCGTTCCGGTGAAGGATCACTTCGCCTTCTCGAGGATCTCCACGACGCGCCAGCGCTTGGTCGCCGACAGCGGCCGGGTCTCCATGATGACAACGAGGTCGCCGATGCCGCACTCGTTGTTCTCGTCGTGGACCTTGACCTTCTTGTTCTTGCGCATGACCTTGCCGTAGAGGGCGTGCTTCACGCGGTCCTCGATCTGAACGACGACGGTCTTGTCCATCTTGTCGCTCACAACGTAGCCGCGGCGCACCTTACGGTCGTTGCGCTCGGTCGATTCTGCCATGTCACTCACTCCTCGGTGCTCGGGGCGGTGCGGTAGCCGAGCTCCCGCTCACGCGCGATCGTGTAGATCCGGGCGATGTCGCGGCGCACGGTCTTCATGCGGCCGTGATCCTCGAGCGAGCCGACCGCCTGCGCGAAACGCAGGTTGAAGAGTTCGGCCTTGGCCTTCTCGAGTTCCTTGGACAGCTGGGCGTCGTCCATGGCATCGAGGTCGGAGGTGGTCAGACCCTTTTCCGCCATCAGATGTCACCACCCTCTCGGACCACGAAACGGGTCTTCATCGGAAGCTTGTGCTGGGCGCGGCGCATGGCCTCGCGGGCGAGGGCCTCGTCGACGCCGCCCAGCTCGAACAGGATGCGGCCCGGCTTGACGGGGGCGACCCACCACTCCGGGGAGCCCTTACCGGAACCCATTCGGGTCTCGGCGGGCTTCTTCGTGAGCGGACGGTCCGGGAAGATGTTGATCCACACCTTGCCGCCACGCTTGATGTGGCGCGTCATCGCGATACGTGCCGCCTCGATCTGGCGGTTGGTCACGTACGCGCCGGTCAGCGCCTGGATGCCGTACTCGCCGAAGGCGAGCTCGGTGCCGCCGGTGGCGTTACCTGTACGGTGCGGGCGGTGCTGACGGCGCCACTTGGTACGACGGGGAATGAGCATGGGGCTCAGGCCTCCGTTCCGTTTTCAGTAGCGGCGGGCGCGGCCTCGACGGGCGCCTGCTGCTGAGCGGTCTCCTGGTTCGGGCGTCCGCCGCGGCGCGGGCCGCGACGATCACCGCGGCGTCCGCCGCGGTTGGCCTGCTCGGCCTGCTGACGAGCGAATTCGCGCTCGGTCAGATCGCCCTTGTAGATCCACACCTTGACGCCGATGCGACCGAAGGTCGTGCGCGCCTCGTGGAATCCGTAGTCGATGTTGGCGCGGAGGGTGTGCAGCGGAACGCGACCCTCGCGGTAGAACTCCGAGCGGCTCATTTCGGCGCCGCCGAGGCGGCCCGAGACCTGCACGCGGATGCCCTTGGCGCCGGCGCGCTGCGCGGACTGGAGGCCCTTGCGCATGGCGCGGCGGAAGGAGACGCGGGCGGCGAGCTGTTCAGCGATGCCCTGGGCGACCAGCTGCGCATCCATGTCGGGGTTCTTCACCTCGAGGATGTTGAGCTGGACCTGCTTGCCGGTGAGCTTCTCGAGGTCCTGGCGAAGGCGATCGGCCTCGGCGCCGCGGCGGCCGATGACGATGCCCGGGCGGGCGGTGTGCAGGTCGACGCGCACGCGGTCACGGGTGCGCTCGATATCGACCTTCGAGATGCCCGCGCGCTCGAGGTTCTCGGTGAGGTTCTTGCGGATGGCGACGTCCTCGGCGACGTAGTCGGCGTAGCGCTGACCCTTCGTCGTGGAATCGGAGAACCAGCGGGACCGGTGATCGGTGGTGATTCCCAGGCGGAACCCGGTGGGGTTGACCTTCTGGCCCATATCAGCGGTCTCCCTTCTTCTTGTCTTCCTTGGTGCCGACCACGAGCGTGATGTGGCTCGTGCGCTTGAGGATGCGTCCTGCGCGCCCCTGAGCGCGCGGACGGAAGCGCTTCATGGTCGGGCCCTCATCGACGAAAGCTTCAATGATCTGAAGCTCAGCCTCGTTGAAGGTCTCGCCGGCGGCTTCCGCCTTGACCTTCGAGTTGGCGACGGCGCTGAGGAGCACCTTACGGACATCGGTGGCGACGGCCTGAGGAGCGAACCTCAGGATGTCGGCGGCCTCCAGGACGGCCTTGCCACGAACTTCGTTCACGACGCGGCGGGCCTTCTGGGGCGTGACGCGGACATAACGCGCCTGCGCCTTGGCTTCCATGTATCTGCCTCTTCTTCCCAGGGCCGGCTCAGCGCCGGCGTCCCTTACGATCGTCCTTGTCGTGGCTGCGGAAGGTGCGCGTGGGAGCGAACTCTCCGAGCTTGTGGCCCACCATCGATTCGGTGACGAAGACGGGGACGTGCTTGCGACCGTCGTGGACCGCGAAGGTCAGGCCCAGGAAATCCGGGGTGATGACCGAACGGCGCGACCAGGTCTTGATGACGTTCTTCGAGCCGGATTCGTTCGCGGCGTCGACCTTCTTAAGCAGGTGGTCGTCGACGAACGGGCCCTTCTTCAAACTGCGCGGCATAGTTATCGACTCCTACTCAGCGGTTCTTGCCGGTCTTGCGACGGCGAACGATCAGGCGATCGCTGTCCTTGTTCGGACGGCGGGTGCGGCCCTCGGGCTTGCCCCACGGGCTGACCGGGTGACGACCGCCGGAGGTGCGGCCTTCGCCACCGCCGTGCGGGTGATCGACCGGGTTCATGACGACGCCGCGGACGTGCGGGCGCTTGCCCTTCCAGCGCATGCGGCCGGCCTTGCCCCAGTTGATGTTCGACTGCTCGGCGTTGCCGACCTCGCCGACCGTCGCACGGCAGGTGATTTCGACGTTACGGATTTCGCCGGAGGGCATGCGCAGCTGCGCGAAACGGCCTTCCTTGGCGACGAGCTGAACGGACGAACCCGCGGAGCGGGCGATCTTGGCGCCGCCGCCCGGCTTGAGCTCGACCGCGTGGATCACGGTGCCGAGGGGGATGTTGCGCAGCGGCAGGTTGTTGCCGGGCTTGATGTCGGCCGCGGGGCCGGCTTCGACGCGATCGCCCTGGTTCAGCTTCGCCGGGGCCAGGATGTAGCGCTTCTCGCCGTCCGCGTAGTGCAGGAGGGCGATGCGGGCGGTGCGGTTCGGGTCGTACTCGATGTGAGCGACGACCGCGGGCACGCCGTCCTTGTCATGGCGACGGAAGTCGATGACGCGGTACTGGCGCTTGTGGCCGCCGCCGCGGTGACGCGAGGTCACTCGACCGTTGGAGTTGCGACCGCCGGTCTTGTGCAGCGGACGGAGCAGCGACTTCTCGGGCGTGGAGCGGGTGATCTCGACGAAATCGGAGACCGAGGCGCCGCGACGACCCGGAGTCGTGGGCTTGTACTTGCGGATTCCCATGTTTGTCCTCTACCTCTCCGGTTCTCAGGCCTGATCGCCGAAGATGTCGATGGCACCCTCGCGCAGGGTGACGATCGCTCGCTTCACGTCCTTGCGCTTGCCCTGACCCGTGCGGGTCCGGTAGGTCTTGCCCTTACGGTTCTGAGTCGCGACCTGGCCGACCTTGACACCGAAGATCGCTTCGATGGCGATCTTGATCTCGGTCTTGTTGGCGCGCGGGTCGACCTCGAAGGTGTACTTGCCCTCATCCATGAGGATGGAGGACTTCTCGGTGACGACCGGCTTCAGAATGATGTCGCGAGGATTCTTGCTCGCTTCGAGGGTGCTCACTTGGTCTCCTCCTTGGTGCCGAGGAAGGACTCGAGGGCGGTCTGCGTGAACACGATGTCATCGGCGTCGAGGACGTCGTAGGTGTTCAGCTGATCGGCCCAGAGCACGTGAACCTCGGGGACGTTGCGAAGGGAGAGGGCGGTGACCTCGTCCCCGCGCTCGAGGACGACGAGGGCCTGACGGTCCTCGACGAGCTTGCGCAGCGCGGCGAGGGCGACCTTCGTCTTCGGGGTCTCGGCCTCGATGAGGGCCGTGACGACGTGGATGCGGCCGGCGCGCGCACGGTCGGACAGAGCCGAGCGGAGTGCGCCCTGCTTCATCTTCTTGGGGGTGCGCTGATCGTAGTCGCGGGGCTGCGGGCCGTGGACGATGCCGCCGCCGGTGAAGTGCGGGGCGCGGATCGAGCCCTGACGGGCGTTGCCCGTGCCCTTCTGACGGAAGGGCTTCTTGCCGCCGCCGGAGACCTGGCCGCGCGTCTTGGTCGCGTGCGTGCCCTGGCGGGCGGCAGCGAGCTGAGCGACGACGACCTGGTGCATCAGCGGAATGTTGGTCGGAACGTCGAAGATCTCGGCGGGAAGGTCCACGGAAGCGGCCTTCTTGCCCGAAAGATCGAGGACGTCGAGGGTCTGAACGTCAGACATTTCACGCACCCTTCACGGACGAGCGAACCAGGACCACGCCGTTCTTCGGACCGGGGATGGCGCCGCTGATGAGCAGCAGGCCCTTCTCGGTGTCGACGGCCTGGACCTTGAGGTTCTGGACGGTACGGCGGACGCCACCCATGCGGCCGGCCATGCGCAGGCCCTTGAAGATGCGTCCGGGGGTCGCGCAGGCGCCGATCGAACCGGGCTTGCGGTGGTTGCGGTGCGCACCGTGGGAGGCGGAGACGCCGGCGAAGCCGTGACGCTTCATGACGCCCGCGAAGCCCTTGCCCTTGGTGTTGCCGGAAACGTCGACGGACTCGCCCGCTTCGAAGGTGGCGGCGTCGAGCTCCTGGCCGAGCTCATAGGAGTCGGCGGAGGAGGTGCGGATCTCGGCGAGGTGGCGGCGGGGCTCGACACCGGCCTTGGCGAAGTGACCGGCCATCGGCTTGGTCACCTTGCGGGCGGGGAGCTCGCCGAAGCCGAGCTGGACGGCGCTGTAGCCGTCGACGTCCTCAGTGCGAACCTGCGTGACGACGTTGGTGTCGACCTGAACGACAGTGAGGGGCACGAGGCGGCCGTCGGCGTCCCAGACCTGGGTCATGCCGAGCTTGCGGCCGAGCAGCGCCTTCACGGGCGCGTGCTGCGTGTTGTCAGTAGTCATTGCAGATGTCCTCAGAGCTTGATCTCGATGTTGACGTCCGCGGGCAGGTCGAGGCGCATGAGCGAGTCGACGGCCTTCGGGGTCGGGTCGATGATGTCGATGAGCCGCTTGTGGGTGCGCATCTCGAAGTGCTCGCGGCTGTCCTTGTACTTGTGGGGCGACCGAATGACGACGAACACGTTCTTTTCGGTCGGCAGCGGCACCGGGCCCACCACGGTGGCGCCCGCTCGCTGCACGGTGTCCACGATCTTGCGCGCGGAGCTGTCGATGACCTCGTGGTCATACGACTTCAGCCGGATGCGGATCTTCTGTCCCGCCATGCCGTCTTACCTCTTCTCGTACAGATTCGTCACCGGTCCCCGCACTCGGGCGTGTCGCCTTATCGGCGGCACTCGTGCGCGGCTTCCCCCTGGATCGGGGGCGGACCGTTGTCTTGTCCAAAGATCTCGGGCGTGATGCCCGGTTCGCAGAAGCCCTGCGAAACCGCCCCGCGCGGATCGCGAGGCAACCGTCCCAGTGTGTCAGATCCACTTCACCCGCGGCAAGTTCACAACCCGCCGCCGGCGTGTGAATCCTCCGACATCGTGCGGAAGATCGATTCCGCTCATCGATCCGAGCGGCCGCACACGGGTCCGGCCGCGCCTTCGATGAGCACCGGGAAACGAGTGTACCCGCACTCGGGCGTGTCGTCCAAGACGGTGTGCATCACACGCGGCTCCGAGTAGTCGGATCGAAGCCCTCTCTGGGCGCTCGGGGCTCGGCCCCTCAGCGGAGCCGAATACGAATGGGGGCGGTGAGCATCGCCGCTTCGGCTTCCTCACCTGAGAATTCGAAGGGACGGACCGCGGGGTCGAGGACGTAGCCCGCGGGCGCTTTGGTCTCGACGAGGACGTACTTGCCGGGCGCCCTGAGGCCGTTCAGAACGGCTTTGCCCTGGTCGTCGGTTGTGAAGCTGGCGATGCCCTGGCAGTCGGCGCCCGTCTGCGCCTCCTGGAGACAGACCTTGAATTCGGCGCCGGCGAGCGCCTTCTTCGTCTCCTTGTCCACCTTCTTGACTTCGACGCGACCGAGTCGGGCGGTCTTCGTGCTGGTTCCGATCTCCTTGGCGGGATCGTTGATGAAGGTGCTCACCGTGTTGGAGTAGAGACCGTGTTCACCGCGAGTGGTGTAGGTGACCCGCGCATTCGCCCCCGAGACGAGCTTGCGCATCGCCTCGGGCTTAACCTCAATGGTGAGCCTCGCGCCCTCGAGGGTCGCCGTGAAGTCGGCGTTCTTGATGAGAAGGCTCGTTTGCTCCCCGGAGATCACTTCGAGTTTCTCGATGCTCGTCAGGGTCGTCTCGGTCACCCCCGCCTTGGACAGGTCGTCCACGATCTTGAAGGAGGAGAGCGAGGTGCTCGCATCGTGAAGCGGGATGCGCTGTTCGACGGTCCAGGTGAGGACCCCGCCGGAGGGTTTTTCGATGGAGACCGTCTTCATCGGTTTCTCGGAGACGATGTTCTTCGGGTAGACCTCGAGGGTCTTGAGCCATTCCTTGTTGCGCGCGTTCCAGAAGGGGAGGACGACGAAGAAGGGCTTGGCCTTGGCGACGATCCCGTTGTTCCCCTTGTCGGCCCCTTCGACGAGGACGTAGAGGCCCGGCTTCTGCTTGGTGAAGGAGGCGAGGCCCTGCTGGTCGGTCGAGATCGTCGTTCCCGGGGACAGGGGGTGCTCGCGCTGGTCGATCGTGACCTTCGTCGGGGAGCCCTCGTTGTCCACGCGCGCTTCGGATGAGAAGTCGTTCTCGGTGAGCTTTTGAACGAGATCCCAGCCGCTGTTGTCGTTCAGGCTCTGCGCACCTGCGAGGTCGACGCCCTGGACCTGATACAGGGTGAACTCGACTCCCGCCAGGGGCTTCGCGCCCTCGAGGAGCGACTGGGCGGAGCCGTCGGCACGGGAGAGCTCCCCTCCCGGATTCGAGTGCTTGTGGACATTGATGACGCCGTCTTCGAAGCGGGGGATGTTCCCCGCCGCGGGATCAGCGGCATGAGCCGCACCGCCGATGCCCGCAAGGCCGAGGGCCAGTGCCGCGGAGGCGATGATCGTCCGTGTTGCTTGGGGCGAGGAAGGGTTCATGTTTTCCTTTCGTTGTCATGCGCTACGAGTCGCAGCAGCTTCCCTCAGGAGCGCTCGTGGGCACGAGGGCGGTGCTCGGGCGATGAATGGCCGCGCTTCATCGGGCCCGCGCTCGCCGAGGGGAGCGCGGGGAGCCCGCCCATCGGATGTAGAGGCCGATGGCGATGATCGTCGCCGCGAGCCCCAGGGCCCACCAGGGGAAGCCGGGAACGGTGGGGGCGGAGAAGGGGGCGGGAGACCCCTTAGCCGCGGGCAGGGCGATGCGTTCGCCCGTGAGGAGGATCCGATGCGTATTGATGCCGATCGGGGTGCAGGTGACCAGGGCGGCCAGGTCCTTCCCGGGGACCGCTTGCAAGGACTCGGTCGCTTCGGGCTCGACGACCTTCTTCTCCGAGACCCGGTAGGCCAGGACCTCGCCGAACACCTCGAGGGTGAAGACGTCGCCGATCTCGACGGCGTCCAGGTCGGTGAACATGCGGGCCTGCGCGAGCCCTCGGTGCCCGGTCAGCACCGTCCTCGTATCGGAGCCTCCGACCGGCAGGGAGGTTCCTTCGAGGTGGCCGATCCCTTCGAGAAGGGTCTGGTCATCGGTGCCGTGGTAGATAGGCAGGTCGAGTTCGATGGAGGGTATCCGGATGCGGCCCATGAGGCCGCTGTCGTTGAGCGACAGGATCGAGCGGTACTCGCCTTCAGTCCCCTCCGATTCTCCCTCTGACTTCGGGATGCTCACGTTCCCTTCGAGGACGGCTCCCACGCGGAGCCCCTCGTTGTATTCGCGGGCCCGCTGGAGTTGGGCCTCTTTTTCTAAGCTGGCCGCAGCGACGCGCAGACCGTATTCGGACACGATCCGCGACTGGTTGTACTGACTGATCCAGCTCGCGATGTTCGGATACAGGAGCGTAAGCATCCCGATGATCGCGAAGACGGAGGCGATGATCGAGAAGCCGTCGGGGCGCCAGGCGCGACGCTCCCCCATCGAGGGCGTCCGGCCGTTCGGCGGTTCTGCGAGCGCGCAGGATGTTGCGGGCTCGGCGCCTTTGCGTCGACGAATGCTCATGATGTCCCCGTGTTCGACTTCGTGGGTGTACCCGCTCAGGCGTCCCGGTGCTTGCGCCTGCGCTGGGCGATCCAGAGGGCGCCTGCGCACAGGATCAGGAAGGCCGAGCCTGCGATGAGGAAGGCGTCGGACCCGGCACCGCCGGTCAGCGGGAGGACGGGAGTCTGGAGGGCCGCGTTGCGGATCTTGCCGTCTTCGGGCAGCCCGCGGACCTTCTCGTCCTCGTCGATGGTGATGTCAATGGGGGCGGCGAGTTTGCGGAAGCCCGCGGGAGCCGCGGTCTCCGTCAGGCGGTAGGTGCCCATCGGCAGTCCGTCGACTTTGAAGGCGCCGCCTTTCCCAGGGGTGACGGGGATCTCGCCGACCTCGGGAGCGCTCGTGCGGGAGAGCTTCCAGGTGGAACCGTTCAGGGCCTGCCCGGCTTCGTCCGTCTTGGTCCATTCGAGGGCGGATGTGCGCAAGGCGTTCGTGACCGTGCAGGTGTAGGTCTTGCCCGCTTCGAGGCGCACCTCGCCCTTCTCATTCACGTCGCCGCCCTCGCAGGTCCAGCCTTTGGCCTTGTGGGCCGTTTCGGACAGTCCGCCGGTGATGGTCTTGGGCTTTTCGGCAAGGGAGTAGGCGCCGGCGAGGACTTCGATTCTGGTCACCTTTTCAGAGCCGGTGACTCCTTCCAGGCTGGTCGCGGGCTGCGGCTTTAAGCGCCCGCGCCGATCGCCTCGGCACTGAGAGGGCCGTCAACGCGGGTAGCGCTGAGGAGCCAGTCGGTGGCTTCAGCCTTTTTCGCCCATTCCTTGTCGCTTCCCTCTTCGAGGGCCTTCTTGAGGGTGAGTGTGGCTGTGGGGGCGTAGAGGTTGGTGTAGGTGCAGGTGATCGGGATGCTCTGCGGATCCGTTTCCTGCAGGCCGGCGGGGATTGTGAGGGCCGGACCATTGATGGTGGCGCCCTTGATGGCCTGATTCTTGCCGTCGAGGCATTGGAGGCTCTTCACAGACCAGCCTGCGGGCAGGTCGTTCTCCGTGATCGTGAGTTCGGCACCGGTGTTATGACCGGCCTCGACCTTCTTCTCGGCCCGCTTCTGCACACTCGCCTGAAGGGTGAATGTCGTGTTCCACAGCTCTGCGAGAGGTCCGGAGACGGTGTAGCTGAAGGAGTGCTCGCCCGAGTCGGCGATGCCGGGGGCGAATTCCACCTGCTTGACGATCATGACGGGGCGGACCTGCACGAGCGAGGCCCAGAGGCAGCCGTAGGTGAGCGCGTTCTCCTTGGTGATGAACTTGTTCTCGACCTGCGACTGATCATTCGGCCGAGCGGGGCACTGCCCAGAAGCGGTGGGGGTGAATCCCTCGATCTTCGAGGTGTAGTGGTGCCCATTCGACTCGAAAGTGGTCGGAGCGATCGTCGAAGTGAACTCGAGAATATCGTCCGAGCTGCCATTCCACTGGTAGCCCGAGGGGTCGTTCGCCGTCTCGTGGAGCTGCCAGGGGAAGCTGAGATCCTTCTGGACTCCCGCCAGCTTCAGGCGGATGTTGAGATTGGCCTGGAAGCGGCCGTGAAGCGCCCTGACGGAGTTATTCACGTGCACGAAATAGCCGAGGTTGAACTTCTCCCCGACGGGCACGGACCCCGGGTCGCGCGCCGCGAAGCCGACGGCGCTCTTTGCCTGGAGGTTGAGCTTCCCCTCCTCGGTTCCGAGATCAAGGTTCCACCTTCCCAAGCACCCAAAGGGCCAGAACTGGTTCTTGCAGCTGGACTGGGCGTTGTGCGCGGAGTAGACCATCGATCCGGCTCCGACGAAGGCGGTTGCTCCCCCTGTCCCACCGTCATTCGAGATGAGGAAATCATCCTTTTGGCCCACATTTCCCGCAGTGGTCGAGCCGTAGCGGATGCATCACCCTTGACGAAATGCTCTTGCGTGATCTGCTCATTCACGCCCTTGTGCCCCTGGGCCTGGACCTCCAGTTTGATTCCCGCCGCATCTGCAGGCGGAGCAAGGAGCGGCGCGGCTTCGGGTTCGGAAAGGGGCTGCTCCGCTGCGGGGCCTTCGGGGCCATCGGCCTCGGCGCCCTGGGATTCACGGGGAGCTTCTTCTCCGCTGCTCTGCGATGAGGACTCCCCCTCGCCCTCGCCTGCACGAAGCGCAAGGGGCTGCGAATCAGCAGGGCGCTCGGGGGTTGAGGAGGGGTCGTTCACATCGTTCGGGGACGCGCCCTCGTCTCCCTGAGAATCCGAGACTGCGGTGAGCATGGCGCTTCGCGAAGCGGCGGATCCGGCATCTGCCCGGAGCTCCGCACCCGTTGCGGCGTACGCGGAGCCGCCGAATGCCGAGGCGAGGAGCGAAAACGCCGTAAGGGAGAGGAGCGCCCGACGAGGCCAGGCGGATGATGAAACAGCGGGTGCGATATGCGCGCCCCGACCGGCGGGGTCACGGAATCCTCCTATTTCAAAATTTGGAAGACTCACTGTAACGAAGGCGTTTAGGGGCGACAACACCCTGAATCAACAGTGCCCCGGCAATCATTAACTGAAAAACTCCGCCTCCCGCACACCCCTTGCCGAAGCATCGCGGCGACAACGCTCAGGGGGCGACGCATGGTCCCGCACCGCTCAACCCCAGCCGCTCAGGCCCACGCGCCTTGACGCAAAACATCCACCCCACCCCGAGGAAAAAGCTCAAATATCAACAAAAACGAGCGCTTCCAGCATCCCTCGAATGCGTGCAGCACCGAAGGGTCGCGCGAAGCCGGAGCGAAGCCCTCAAAGCCCCGGCAAGCGAGTGAAGGCTTCCAGACTCATCAGGTTTTGAAATGGCGGACAGTCGCCATACCGCGCGACGCTTCACAAAGAAGGGCTGTCACGAGCGCGCCATATCGAGCCCTCAACACCACCGGATAGTTTTCAATAAATCAGGTGTTCTCCCCTAGCTTTTCCGCCTCAGCGCATAGGCCGCGCTCGAACGGCTCGTGGCGTCCAGGGCGCTCCGGGCCCGCCAAGCGCGCAGCGCCAGCGATCCGCGATCCCCCTTCGACATGACAAGGGGCGGGCAGCTTTCGCTGCCCGCCCCGGAGTTTCAGGAGATCACTCTTCAGCGTTCACGGCGCCTCAGCGCCGCAACGCCGGCCAGGGTGAAGAGCGTCGCGCCGAGGGCGAGGACTCCCCCTTCGGTGCCCGTCGCGGCGAGGCCGCCCTTCTTCGGGGTCACGGGCTGCGCGGACTGCGGCTTGCTCGGCTCCGGCTTGGTCGGTTCCGGTTTGCTCGGTTCCGGCTCGTTCGGCTCCGGTTTGCTCGGTTCCGGCTCATCGGGAGTCGGGTCAATCGGAGCTTCCGCCTTGTACTTCACCGTGTAGGTGATGCCATCCTGCGCCTTCGCATCCTCAAGACCCGCCTTCTGCTCACCATTCCAGGTGAAAGCGAAACGAATGTCACGACCACCGGTCGCGGCCGACTTCGACGCCAAAGCCGAGAAACGACCCGACACCTCACCCGTGACCGTGTACTCCGTATCCGGGGTTGAATCCGCAGTGAAGGTCACACCACTGACAGTCACCTGCAAGGGCGACTGCGCAGCATCAACGACCGCCTTGAGATCCCCATAGGTCTTCACCTTCTCCTTCGCGGCATCAGTCAGCGCGAACTTCACCGTGACGACCTGACCAGCCACCTCGACACTCGACACCTCGAAATCCGCAGACCCGGAAAACACCGCGGACTTCGACGCATCCGTGAAAGCCATCCCCACCGGCAACGTGAGAGCGGCCGTGAAGGAGAAGTCGGCCTCGGAGATCGCGATATCGGCGAAATCAGGAGCGGTCTGCGAATACTGCTTCTCGATCGCGACCATCTGCTGGCGAATGTCATCAACGTACAAAGCACCGGTCAAAGCCAGAACCGAAGACCGCCCCTCAGCCACCGCCACGGCATCATGCTCAGTATCCGCAGCACCAGAATCCACAGCACCCAGAAGATCCCCAGGCAGGACCCCTTCCTGTTCGAAAAGGGTCGGTTCGCTCGGGGAAGGAGGATCGATCGGACCAGGCGGCGTCGGCTCGGCGGCGATGCACGGCAGGGCCGAGATGCCCGCCGCCAGGGGTGAGCTGGCCGTATCCATCGCGAAGGTCTGGAGGCCGATTCCCAAACGGCCCCAGGTCCTGGAGGGATAGAAGCTGAAGCTGCCCGTCGCAGTAACCGCAGCGCCTTCGAGGGGCGCCGCCTCATCCTTCGTGTTGACCACGGCCGTGTAGGGGATCGTGATGTCCACCGTGTGCGCGGCCGGATCGGCGAGATCGGCCTGATAACCCTGGTAGATCTGAGCCCAGTTCACATCGTTGAGCTTGATCTTGAAGGTATGCGTGAGTCCGTCCGGGCTGACCGCGCTCTCCTTCACCGAAGCGATCATGGACGAGGACTCCGCCACGGCGGCCGCCCCGACCTGCGCTCCCTGGGGGAAGGTCACGGTGTAGGTAAAGGAGGCGCTCGTACTCACCGTCTCCTTGTCCCAGGGGAAGTGTCCGGCGTTCGCTTCAGACTTGACCTCGGACTCGAAGGGTTTGAGCAGCTCCGTCATCTGCAGCTTCGCGGCGAACTCGCCGACGTAGCTCGCGGGGAGGGCATCACCCGCAGAGCAGGAAGCAGTGCCGGTCGTAGCGGCGAACTGCGCCGCCGGCATCGGTGCCGCGCCATAGGCCGCCGCCGACGCGAGGGTGAGCGATCCGAACCCGAGAACGGCCGCACCCACGGCCGCCCCGACTCTCTTCATGAACACGCGAATGCATCTCCTCTCCTGCACGGCGCCCCTCCGGTGCCGTCGCGTTACCCTTACCTAAGCACATGAGGGGATACAAGAAAACCCTATGAATACATCGTGCCGAAGGGAACTCATAGCGGGAAAGCGCGTCGCCCCCACCCGGTGACCCGGGTGGGGGCGACGCTCAAGCGAACGCTATGCGGCCTGAGCCGCGAGGATCACTTGATGATCTCGGTGACGCGGCCGGAACCGACCGTGCGGCCACCCTCGCGGATCGCGAAGCCGAGGCCCGGCTCCATGGCGATCGGCTGGATGAGCTCGACGGTGATCTCGGTGGTGTCGCCCGGCATGACCATGTCGGTGCCCTCGGGGAGGGTGATGACGCCGGTCACGTCCGTGGTGCGGAAGTAGAACTGCGGGCGGTAGTTCGAGAAGAACGGGTTGTGACGGCCGCCCTCTTCCTTCTTGAGGATGTAGACCTGGCCCTTGAAGTTCGTGTGCGGGGTGATCGAGCCGGGGATGGCGACGACCTGGCCGCGCTCGACCTCGTCACGCTTGGTGCCGCGCAGGAGGAGACCGCAGTTCTCGCCGGCCCAGGCCTCATCCATCGACTTGTGGAACATCTCGATGCCCGTGACCGTGGTCTTCTGGGGATCACGGATGCCGAGGATCTCGATCTCGGTGTTGATCGGGAGCTTGCCGCGCTCAACACGACCGGTGACGACGGTGCCACGACCGGTGATCGTGAAGACGTCCTCGATCGGCATGAGGAAGGGCTTGTCCATGTCGCGCTCGGGGGTCGGCACGTAGGAGTCGACGGCCTCCATGAGCTCCTCGACCTTGGCGACCCACTGGGCGTCGCCCTCGAGGGCCTTGAGGGCCGAGACCTGGATGATCGGGGCGTCGCGGTCGAAGCCCTGCGACTCGAGGAGGTCGCGGCACTCTTCCTCGACGAGCTCGAGCATCTCTTCGTCGTCAACGGCGTCGGACTTGTTGAGGGCGACGAGGATCGTCGGAACGCCGACCTGACGGGCGAGCAGCACGTGCTCGCGGGTCTGGGCCATCGGGCCGTCGGTGGCGGCGACGACGAGGATCGCGCCGTCCATCTGGGCCGCACCGGTGATCATGTTCTTCACGTAGTCGGCGTGGCCGGGGGCGTCGACGTGGGCGTAGTGACGGGCCTCGGTCTGGTACTCGACGTGTGCGACGTTGATCGTGATGCCGCGCTCGCGCTCCTCAGGAGCGTTGTCAACCTGGTCGAACGGGGTGAACTCGTTCAGCTCCGGGTACTTGTCGTGCAGGACCTTGGTGATCGCTGCGGTGAGCGTGGTCTTGCCGTGGTCAACGTGACCGATCGTGCCGATGTTGACGTGCGGCTTGCTGCGCTCGAACTTGGCCTTCGCCACTGGTGTCCTCCTGGACTCGGGTAGTTTTTCTAGCCTATGGCTAGGTGTCACTCTAACACCCAGCCCGCTTGAAACCTACAGGGATTCTTTGGGGTGTGAGCCGCATCGCTGCGCCCTCGACGATTGAGGGACGAGGGCGCAGCGACCGCCCGTGAAATGGAACCGAAGAGCCTCAGTTGCCCTTGGCCTTGCCGACGATCTCGTCGGCGACGTTGCGCGGAACCTCGGCGTAGGAGTCGAACTCCATCGAGTAGACCGCGCGGCCCTGGGTCTTCGACCGCAGGTCGCCGACGTAGCCGAACATCTCCGAGAGCGGGACCTGAGCCTTCACGACGCGAACGCCGTGCTGCTCGTCCATCGAGGAGATCTGACCGCGACGGGAGTTGAGGTCGCCGATGACGTCGCCCATGTACTCCTCGGGAGTACGGACCTCGACGGCCATGATCGGCTCGAGGAGGACCGGGGACGCCTTCTTCGCGGCTTCCTTGAGGGCCATGGAGCCCGCGACCTTGAACGCCATTTCCGAGGAGTCGACTTCGTGGTACGCGCCGTCGAGCAGCGTCGCCTTGATGCCGACCATCGGGTAACCGGCGAGAACACCGGACTGCATGGCGTCCTGGATACCCGCGTTGACCGAGGGGATGTACTCGCGCGGGACGCGGCCACCGGTGACCTTGTCCTCGAATGCGTACTCCTCCTCGGCATCCGCTTCGAGGGGCTCGAGAGCGATGATGACGCGCGCGAACTGACCGGAACCGCCGGTCTGCTTCTTGTGCGTGTACTCGTACTTCTCGACCTTCTTGCGGATGGTCTCGCGGTAGGCGACCATCGGCGCGCCGACGTTCGCCTCGACCTTGAACTCGCGACGCATACGGTCGACGATGATGTCGAGGTGGAGCTCGCCCATGCCGCCGATGATCGTCTGGCCCGTCTCCGGATCGAGCTCGACCGTGAAGGTCGGGTCCTCTTCGGCGAGCTTCTGGATCGCGACGCCCATCTTCTCCTGGTCGGCCTTCGACTTCGGCTCGACGGCGACCTGGATAACGGGCTTCGGGAAGGTCATGGACTCGAGGACGATCGGCTTGTCGATCGCGCAGAGCGTATCGCCGGTGGTCGTGTCCTTGAGGCCGATGACCGCGTAGATGTGGCCGGCGTGCGCCTCTTCGACCGGATTCTCCTTGTTGGAGTGCATCTGGAAGATCTTGCCGATGCGCTCCTTCTTGCCCTTGGTCGAGTTGAGGACCTGGGCGCCGGACTCGACCTTGCCGGAGTACACGCGGACGAAGGTGAGCTTGCCGTAGAAGGGGTGCGCGGCGATCTTGAAGGCGAGCGCCGAGAAGGGCTCCGCCTCGGAGGGCTTGCGGGACTCGGTCTGCTCCTCGGTCTCCGAGCCCGGCTTGAAGCCCTTGACATCGCCGATGTCGAGCGGAGTCGGGAGGAAGTCGACGACCGCGTCGAGCACGGGCTGGACGCCCATGTTGCGCAGCGCGGTGCCGCAGTACACCGGGAAGGCGCGACCGGAGATCGTGAGGAGGCGGATGCCTTCCTTGATCTGCTCGATGGTCAGCTCGCCGTTCTCGAGGTAGGCCTCGGTCAGCTCATCCGAGCCCTCGGCAGCGGCCTCGACGAGCATCTCGCGATACTCCTCGGCCTTCTCCTGAAGGTCCTCGGGGATCGGACCGCGGACGACGAGCGAACCGAGGGTCGGCTCACCCTTCTCATCCTTGGCCGGGTAGTGGATCGACTCCATGGTGAGCAGGTCGACCTGACCCTCGAAGTCGTTCTCCGCGCCGATCGGGAGCTGCATGACGATCGGGGTCGCGTGGAGGCGATCGCGGATCGTGCCGACCGAGAAGTAGAAGTCCGCGCCCATCTTGTCCATCTTGTTGATGAAGCAGATGCGGGGGACCTCGTACTTGTCGGCCTGGCGCCACACGGTCTCGGACTGGGGCTCGACGCCCTCCTTGCCGTCGAAGACCGCGACGGCGCCGTCGAGCACGCGCAAGGAGCGCTCGACCTCGACCGTAAAGTCCACGTGGCCGGGGGTGTCGATGATGTTGATCTGGTTGCCGTTCCAGAAGGAGGTGACCGCGGCGGACGTGATCGTGATGCCGCGCTCCTTCTCCTGCTCCATCCAGTCGGTCGTCGAGGCGCCGTCGTGGGTCTCGCCGATCTTGTAGTTGATGCCCGTGTAGAACAGGATGCGTTCCGTCACGGTCGTCTTGCCGGCATCAATGTGAGCCATGATGCCGATGTTGCGAACCTTGTTGAGGTCCGTAAGCACATCTAGTGCCACGAGTGCGATTCCTTCGCTCGAGTTGTATGAGGTGTTCGCGGTCTATTCGCCCCGATCGGCGAAAGCGGGTCGCCCCGCCCTCGCCGATCGGAAGGGAATCACCAGCGGTAGTGAGCGAACGCGCGGTTCGACTCGGCCATCTTGTGCATGTCCTCGCGACGCTTGACAGCGGCGCCGAGACCATTCGAAGCATCCAGGATCTCGTTGGCGAGACGCTCGGTCATCGTCTTCTCGCGACGCTGGCGTGAGAAGTCGACGAGCCAGCGCAGGGCGAGCGTCGTGGCGCGCGCGGGGCGGACCTCGACCGGGACCTGGTAGGTCGCGCCGCCGACGCGGCGGGAGCGCACCTCGAGGGCGGGACGGATGTTGTCGAGAGCGCGCTTGAGAACCGTGACCGGTTCCTGCTCGGTGCGCTCGCGAACCGTCTCGAGCGCGCCGTAGACGATGCGCTCGGCGACGGTCTTCTTGCCGTCCAGGAGGACGCGGTTGACGAGCTGGGTGACGACCTTCGAGCCGTAGACCGGATCGTCGACGAGGGGGCGCTTGGGAGCCGGGCCCTTACGAGGCATTACTTCTTCTCCTTCTTCGCGCCGTAGCGGGAACGGGCCTGCTTGCGGTTGCGGACGCCCTGCGTGTCGAGCGAACCGCGGACGATGCGGTAGCGGACACCGGGGAGGTCCTTCACACGACCGCCGCGGACGAGGACGATCGAGTGCTCCTGAAGGTTGTGGCCCTCACCGGGGATGTACGCGGTGACCTCAATGCCGGAGGAGAGGCGAACACGCGCGACCTTGCGGAGGGCGGAGTTCGGCTTCTTCGGGGTCGTGGTGTACACGCGCGTGCACACTCCGCGGCGCTGGGGCGAGCCCTTGAGCGCCGGGGTCTTCACCTTCGAGCGCTTGGAGCTGCGTCCCTTGCGGACGAGCTGCTGAATGGTAGGCACTGGTTCTCCAGTTTCTTTCCGTCTGCGGCCCTCGGCTTGCGGCTTTGGGCCCTTGCGTCAGTCTTCCGCGACTTCACTGATCCCCCGCGGGCGCACAGTCATCCGCCAGGGGCCGGCGCGCCATGATAGCCGCCGCCCCGATCGGGGCCGGCCAGAGAATGACGCCCGGAGCTCCGACGGAGGGAGCCCGCTGCCGGGACGCGCCGACGAGCGGGCGTTCCGACGAAAAGGGACCCGCGAATGCGCGGGAACCGTCCTCAAGTCTACGGGGGGCGCACTCGCGCGGTCAAAGGCCCGGGAAGTGAGCTGCGGCGCACGAAGCCCCTTCACACTTCCTTACGACCTCCTAATTGATCTAAGGTTCACCTTAATTCTGAACGTCCTCCCAGGACTCCCCCGCCCCGACGACCCGAGGTCAGCCCAATGACACCCCCATCCACCGAGATCCGCACGTCCAACAGGAGCGGGCTGCGGGACTCCGCGCTCGGCACCCGCAACCTCATGACCATCGCAGCACTCGCCATCGTGGGCTCGCTCCTCGTCGTCCCCCTCTCGATCGCGACCCCGGTCCTCGCCACCACCCCCAAGGCGATCCTCGGGCTGTGCGCCATCATGGGCGTCTGGTACCTCGCCTACCTCCTGCCCGGACTCCTCGTCCGCAAGCCCGGCGCATTCCTCATCGCCGGCCTCCTCATGGGGGTCATCTCCACCTTCACGACCCCCCTCGGCCCGAGCGCCATCATCGGGAACGCCATGGGCGCCGCCTTCCTCGAACTCCCGATGCTCCTGCTCCTCTACAGGAAGTGGACCTGGTGGGCCTACGCCCTCGGCGCCACGGTCTTCGGCGCATTCAACGCCGCCGTGTACGGCGCCTCGTACCAGATCGTCCAGACCCCCGCCGAATACGCCCTCGGCATCGCCCTCTCGCTCGGATCCTGCTACCTCACCCTCGCCTGCGCGATGCTCCTGCGCCGCTCGCTCGAACGCGCCGGGATCGGAGTGCTCAAGTGAAAGGGCCGCTCAGGTGACGACGGCAGCGCGCCTCGAAGGCCTGAGGATCCACTACCGCGCCTCCACCGCCCCCACGCCCCGCACCCCCCTCACCCTCGAACTCGAAGAGGGCTCCTCGACCCTCCTCATCGGCCCCTCCGGCTGCGGGAAGTCGAGCATATCCCTCACCCTCGACGGCCTCGTCCCCCACTCGGTCCCCTCCGGCTACAGCGGATCGGTCCTCGTCGACGGCGCCGAGGTCGCGGACGCCGACATCGCCGCACTCGCCCGGAGCGTCGCCCTCGTCATGCAGGATCCCGACTCCCAGATCGTCACCCGCCGCGTCTGGGACGAAGTCGCCTACGCCCTCGAGAACCTGTGCATGGCGAGGGAGGAGATCGACGAAAGAGTCTCCTCCGCCCTCCGCTTCCTCGGCATCGAGGACCTCGCCGCGCGCGACCCCTGGAGCCTGTCGGGCGGGCAGCGCCAAAGAGTCGTCCTCGCCGGCGCCCTCGCGCAACGGCCCCGCCTCCTCGTCCTCGACGAACCGAGCGCGAACCTCGACCCGAAGGCGACCCGGGACCTCCACAGCGCCCTCGCCGACATCGTCGACGCCGGGACGACGCTCCTCATCGTCGAGCACAACCTCGACGAGCTCGCCCACCGGGTCCACCGGGTCGTCGCCCTCGATCACGAAGGGGCGGTCATCGCCCAGGGGACTCCCCGCGAGGTCTTCTCCCTCGAAGCACGGGCGCTGCAAGCCGCGGGGATCCGCCTGCCCGCAGCGACTCGCCTGGGGCTCCTCCTCGGCGAGGCGCACCCGCCGCTCGGCCCCGATCAGGCCGAGGAGATGCTCGCCCGTCTCTCCCCCTCCCTTCCCCCCGCGCCCACCGACTCCCCCGAAACCCCCTCCCCGGACGCCGGACCCCGCGAGGACGACCCCCTCCTGGAGGCCCGCGGACTCGGATTCTCCCGCTCGAGAACCCCGATCCTGAAGGACATCGATCTGCGGATCGCCAAGGGCGAAACAGTCGCCCTCATCGGGGCGAACGGAGCGGGCAAGACCACCCTCCTGCGCCTCCTCGCCGGACTCGAAGCGCCGAGCTCGGGCACGATCCTGCGGCCGGGGCGCGAAGGCCTCGCACGACGCCGCCGCTCGCACTCGAATTGCACCCTGGTCACCCAGAACCCCGAACACCAATTCGTCACCTCGAACGTCCGCGACGAACTCGCCCACGGGATGCGACTCGCGAAGACGCCACGAGCCGAGATCGATCGCGCGGTCGAAAGGATGCTCAGCGACTACGGCCTCGCCGACGTCGCCGACCGCAACCCCTTCACCCTCTCCGGAGGGCAGAAGAGGCGCCTGAGCGTCGCAGCCGCCCTGAGCTCGCCCCGCGAGCTCCTGCTCCTCGATGAGCCGACCTTCGGGCAGGACGGACGATCAATCCGAGCCCTCATGGAACGCGCACGCGAATTCACCTCGCGCCGAGGAGCGGTCCTCTTCACCACTCACGACCTCGAAATCGCCTCGACCTACGCCGATCGCGTCATCGTCCTCGCAGACGGCTCGATCGGCGCCCAGGGCCCCGCCCATCGGATCCTGTCCGACGACGGACTCCTCGAATCCCTCGGGCTCCTCGCCGCGCCCCTGACCCGCATCGCGGCGCAAGCGCGCCTCGCAGGCGCCCCCGTTCCCCGCTGGTCCTCCTGGTCCGAGGTCCCCGTCCTGGAAGAAGCCCCCCGTTGACCCCCGTCCTTGCCCCTCCGCAACCGCCCGCGCCCCTCGGACTGCACTCCCTCCTGGGTTTCGACCCCCTCTCCCCCCTCCTCGCGATCATCCCCTTCATCGCGATCGTCGGGACCTCGCTCTCCTGGCATCCCGGCGCCCTCGTCCTCCTCCTCGTCGCGCCCATGCTGCCCCTCGCCCAAGCGCGCCGGGGTTCCGCGTCGCTCCTCGGCCTCGCCGTCTTCGTCCTCCTGCTCACCGTGGGGATCGCCGCCGCTTCATCCGCCCCGACGATCCCCCTCACGGACGACCCCTCGGCCCTGCCGCCCCTCCCCTGGTTTACGGCGGAGCAGTGGAACATCGCCTTCAACACCTCGGCGCGCATCGGGGCGATCATCGCCCTCCTCCTCTCCGCCGGACTCCTGTCCGCCCCCGAGGACACCGTGCGGGCCTTCGTCATCCACCTCAAGATGCCCAATCGCATCGGCCAAGCCGGAATCACCGCCCTCGGCTTCCTGCCCGCACTGCGCCGCGAACACCGGTCGATCCTCGAAGCCCACCTCCTCAGGGGGTCCCGCCTCGACCTCCCCCTCCTCGAAACCCCCGTCCGCTGGGCGCGATCCGCGCCCGCCCTGATCGCGGCCGCCGTCCGCCGCGCCGAACGCACCGCGATGTCGATGGACGCCAGAGCCTTCGGCGCGTTCCCGACGCGCACCGAGCGCAGCGCCCTCTCCTGGCGCCCGCGCGATACGGCTCTCATCCTGCTCGCCCTCCTCCTGGCGGCCGTCCTGCTCCACCAGTCCTGGGACACCGGATTCGCCCTGACCCCCAACCGCCTCTGACGCATTGAAGGCCATGAACACCCGACTCACCCTCTCCTCGCTGCTCAAGCCCGTCCTCCCCTCCATCATCGGGGTCTTCCTCTGCGGATTCGCCTCAGCGGGCTTCACCCTCCTCTCCCCGATCGCCGTCACGCGCCTCGCCCTCGGCGCCCTCAGGGGAAACCTCGATTCCCGCACCGCCCTCTTCTGGCTCGCGATGATCCTCATCGGCTTCTCCCTCGCCCATCTCCTGGCCGGCGGGGCGACCTCGTACGCCCACATGGTCGAATTCCGATTCCGCCGGGAGCTGCGCGAACGCATCGCCCGCCACGTCTCGCGACTCCCCCTGGGGTGGTTCGTCTCCGAATCCTCCGGACGGATCCGCACGATCATCGCCGAGGACGTGACGAAGATCCACACGATCATCGCCCACTTCGGAGTCGATCTCGGAGCGGGAATCGGAACCCTCCTCCTGGGCTCCGCCTACCTCATCGCCCTGTCGTGGCCCTACGCCCTCATTCTCCTCGTCTGGCTCCTCGTCTCCCTCGCGCTCTTCACGGTCGCGATGATGCTCAACCCCGCCTCCGGCATCGAGGAGTTCACCGAGGCCGAGAAGGACCTCAGCTCCTCGACCGTGGAAATGGTCGACGGGATCGCCACGGTCAAGGCCTTCGGCATGTCCGACAGCCTCTTCCGGAGGTTCTCCGCGGCCCTCGACCGGTACACGACCGCCTCCTACGAATGGATGAAGGGGCCCGGACGGCCGATGGCGGTCCTCATGGTCCTCATCTCCCCCGCCGGGATGCTCGTCCCCGTCCTGCTCGGCGGCTGGGCGCTCGCCTCGGCGGGCCTCATCGAAGCGATCCTCATCGTCCCCTTCCTCCTCGTCGGCGTCGCACTGCCCTCGGGACTCGACGGCGTCATCCCGCTCGCCCACCTCCTCACTCAGGGGAAGGACGCCGCCGAGCGCATCGGCGCCCTCCTCGCGGAAGAGCCCCTTCCCGAAGCCGAGCACCCCCTCGCGATCGATCCCGCAGCGCCGGCGGAAGTCGTCCTCGAGGACGTCTCCTTCCGCTACCGGGAGGACGCGCCCTACGCCCTCCGGAACGTATCGGCCCGCTTCCCCGCGGGCTCGGTCACGGCCGTCGTCGGCCCCTCCGGCTCGGGCAAATCCACCCTCGTCAAGCTCATCGCCCGATTCTGGGACACGAGCGAAGGACGCATCCTCGTGTCGGGGGCGCCCATCAAGGAACTCGCCACCCCCGCGCTCCTCTCGCAACTCGCGATCGTCCTCCAGGACGGGGGGCTGCTCAGCGACAGCGTCACCGAGAACATCCGGCTCGGCTGCCCCGACGCCACCGAGGAGGAGATCGTCGAGGCCGCCAAGTCCGCCCTCATCCACGAGCGGATACTCGAGCTGCCCCGGGGCTACGACTCCGTCATCGGCACCGAGGGAGCCCACTTCTCGGGCGGCGAGGCGCAGAGGCTCGCCCTCGCCCGCGCATTCCTCTCCGATTCGAGGATCCTCCTCCTCGACGAGGCGACCGCCCAGGCGGACCCCCATTCCGAGCGCCGCATCCAGGAGGCGCTCGGCGCCCTCGCCCGGAACCGCACGACCATCGTCATCGCACACCGCCTCGCCACCGTCGTCGACGCCGACCAGATCCTCGTCCTCGATCAGGGGCGGCTCGTCGACAGCGGAACGCACACCGAACTCCTCGCCCGCAAGGGCGTCTACGCGGACATGTGGAAGGCCCAGCAATGATCACGACGCTCCTGTCTCTCCTCGACTCCCGCTCGGCGTTGAAGGCGAGCATCTTCGCCCACGCGCTCTCCGGAGTGCTCCAGGGGATCGCCCTGGCCCTCCTCGTCCCCTTCCTCTCCTCCTTCCTCAGCAGCGGCGCACCCGATCCCCTGTGGCTCGCCCCGCTCCTCATCGCAGTCCTCCTCGCCATGGCGGCCTCGATCGCCGGATCCGTCATCGCCTTCAGAGTCGCCTCCATCGACATGTGCGGCACCCTGATCCGCAAGGTCGGCGCGCGCGTCCAGGAGCTCCCCCTCGGCTGGTTCGACGCAGGCTCGACGGGGCGCGTCACGACGGCGACCTCCACGAGCATCTCGCTCCTGTCGCACCTGCCCTCAATCGTCATCCCGAAACTCGTCTCGACCGCCGGCAGCGCCCTCGTCCTCCTCCTCGCGACCCTGTACTACGACTGGCGGATGGGACTCGCGATCGCCGTCTCGATCCCCATCGCCCTGTGGGCCCTGCGACTGCTGCGAAAGGCGGTCGTGCGCGAACACCGCGCCGAGGAGGAGGCGATGACCGACCTCAGCTCACGGATCCTCGAGTTCGCGCGCCTCCAACCCGTCCTGCGCGCCACGAGCGCCCTCGAGGACGGATGGGGCCCCTTGGAGGGCGCGCTCCGCCGAGAGCACGAGACGACGAGGAGGGCGGGCCTGGCGAAGGGGCCCGCGGGCGCCCTCTTCCACGCGGGAATCCAGATCCCCCTCGTCCTCGCCCTGGGAATCGGCGCATTCAGGATGCTCGGGGGCGAGCTCGACGAAACGGCCTTCATCGCCCTCGCCCTGATGGCCGTGCGCTTCGCCGAACCGACGGGCATGCTCGCCTTCTACGTCGACCCCCTTCACCAGTCGCGAGTCGCCCTCGACGGCATCTCCTCCATCATCGACGCGCCCGGTCTTCCCGAGCCCGCCGACGACGAGGCGCGGGTCCCCTCGAAGCCCCTCGACGTCGTCCTCGACGACGTCTCCTTCTCCTACAACCCGGATCGGCCCGTCCTCGAGCACCTCGACATCACCCTCCCCGCCGAGTCGGTCACCGCCCTCGTCGGGCCTTCGGGCTCTGGGAAGTCCACCGTGCTGCGCCTCATCGCCCGCTTCTGGGACGCCGACTCCGGATCGATCCGCATCGGAGACGCGGACGTGCGCGCCGTGCGCACCCCCGATCTCATGAACATGGTCTCGATGGTCTTCCAGGACGTCTACCTCTTCGACACGAGCATCGAGGAGAACGTCCGCATCGGCAGGAGCGGTGCGAGCGACGAGGAGGTGGCCGCAGCGGCGGCGAGGGCGGGCCTCACGGAGGTCGTCGACAGGCTCCCCGAGGGCTGGAAGACCCTCGTCGGCGAGGGCGGATCGGCCCTCTCCGGCGGCGAGAGGCAGAGGGTCGCGATCGCGAGGGCCTTCCTCAAGGACGCGCCGATCCTCCTCCTCGATGAGGTGACGAGCGCCCTCGACGGCGTCAACGAGGCCTCGGTGACGAGGGCCCTCTCCGAGCTCTCGAAGGGGCGCACGGTCCTCGTCATCGCCCACCGCCTCTCGACCATCCGCCGGGCGGACCGCATCGTCGTCCTGCGCGACGGCAGGATCGAGGCGATCGGCGGGCACGAGGAGCTCTACGGGACGGACGGCACCTACCGGGAGTTCTGGGACGACCAGGCCGAGGTCGAGCGCTGGAGGATCTCACGGCACGAGGGGGCGCGATGAGGTGAAACACGAGGGGGCGATGAGCGCGCCCTCGAAGCGCCCTCGATGAGACGGGACGAGACGGCGGGAGGCCCGACGGTTCACACGAACCGCCGGGCCTCCCGTATCCCCAGGGCCCGACGGCCGATCACGGACCGCCGAGCCCCCGGGGCTCACTCGTGGAAGGTCATCCCGAAATCGATCGAGCCGAGCGCATCGAGGAAGTCCTCGGACACGCCGCCCGTCGTGAAGTCCATCTCCGAGTAGTTGGAGTTGGCGAGCGCATCCGCGGTGGGCTCGACCGTGACGCGGTTGTAACGCGCCAGACCCGTGCCGGCCGGGATGAGCTTGCCGAGGATGACGTTCTCCTTGAGGCCGACGAGCGAATCGGACTTGCCGTTCATCGCGGCCTCGGTGAGAACCTTCGTCGTCTCCTGGAAGGAGGCCGCGGACAGCCACGAATCGGTCGCGAGCGACGCCTTCGTGATGCCCATGAGCTCCTGACGGGCCGATGCGGGCTGACCGCCCTCGGCTGCGACCTTGCGGTTCTGCGCGAGGTAGGCCATGCGGTCGACGCGCTCGCCCGGGAGGAAGTCGGTGTCCCCGGACTCGAGGACGGTCACGCGGCGGAGCATCTGCCGGACGACGACCTCGATGTGCTTGGAGTGGATGCCGACGCCCTGGTCGCGGTAGACCTTCTGGACCTCGTCGACGAGCTGCTTCTGCGCGACGTTGCGACCCATGATGCGCACGACCTCCTTCGGGTCGAGCTGACCCTCGGTGAGGGGCTGACCGGCCTCGACGTGCTGGCCCTCTTCGACGAGCAGCTTCTGACGGCGCGACACCTCGATGACGTCGTCCTCCATCGCGTCATCACGGGTGATGATGATGCGACGGGCGGAGGCGTTGTCGTCGTCGATGTGGACGCGGCCGGCGGCCTCTGCCATCTTCGCCTCGGCCTTGGGCGTGCGGGCCTCGAAGAGCTCCTGCACGCGGGGAAGGCCCTGCGTGATGTCGGCCGCGGAGGCGGCGCCACCGGTGTGGAAGGTGCGCATCGTGAGCTGCGTGCCGGGCTCGCCGATCGACTGGGCGGCGATGATGCCGACGGCCTCGCCGATGTCGACCTGCTTGCCGGTCGCCAGCGAGCGGCCGTAGCAGGCGGCGCAGGTGCCGACCTGCGACTCGCAGGTGAGAACCGAGCGGCAGACGACCGACTCGACGCCTGCGGCGGCGAGCTGCGCGAGCTCCTCATCACCGAGGTCGGAACCTGCGGGGAGGACGACCTCGCTGGCCTCGTTGACCGCATCCTGCGCGAGGTTACGGGCGTAGGCGGTGGTTTCGACGGTGTCGACGGCCACCCACTGGCCCGCCTCGGTCTTCTCGGCGATCTTGATGCGGACGCCGAGACGGGTGCCGCAGTCGGCCTCGCGGACGATGACGTCCTGCGAGACGTCGACGAGACGACGGGTGAGGTAGCCGGACTCCGCGGTGCGCAGCGCCGTGTCGGCCAGGCCCTTACGGGCGCCGTGGGTCGCGATGAAGTACTCGAGAACGGTGAGGCCCTCGCGGTAGTTCGCCTTGATCGGACGCTCGATGAGCTTCTGCTTCGGGTCGGACACGAGGCCGCGCATGCCGGCGAGCTGCTGGACCTGCGACCAGTTGCCGCGGGCACCGGAGTTCACCATGCGGTACACGGTGTTGCGCTCGTCGAAGTTCGCGCGCATGTCCTCGGCGACCTTCTCAGTGCACTCGAGCCACAGCTTGACGAGCTCCTCGTAACGGGACTCCTCCTCGATGAAGCCCATGTCGAACTGATCCTGGATCTCCGCGGCGCGCTGCTCGTAGCTCGCGAGGATCTCCTCCTTGCGCGGGGAGGCCTGGATGTCGGAGAAGGCGATCGTGATCCCCGACCATGTCGACCAGTGGAAGCCGGCCGACTTGAGGGCGTCGAGGCACTCGGCGACGAGGACGTTCGGGTAGCGCTGGGTGAGCGTGTTGACGATGCGTCCGAGCTGCTTCTTGCCGACGACCTCGTTGACGAAGGGGTAGTCGACGGGGAGCTGCTCGTTGAAGATCGCCCGGCCGAGCGAGGTCTCGAGGACCACGTCGTCTCCGGGTTCCCAGCCCTCGGGGGCCTCCCAGTCGACGGGGGGCACGATTCCGGCGAAGCGGATCAGCGCCTTCGCGTTGAGGTCGAGATCGCCCTTGTCGAAGGACATGATCGCCTCGGCGACGGAGGAGTAGGACGGGACGACGGGCGCGCCCTCGGCATCGACCGCGACCTCGAGCGCCGGGTCGGGCTCGGAGGTGAGGTGGAACAGGCCGATGATCATGTCCTGCGAGGGCATCGCCACGGGGCGGCCGTCGGAGGGCTTGAGGATGTTGTTCGTCGACAGCATGAGGATGCGGGCCTCGGCCTGCGCCTCAGCGCCCAGCGGCAGGTGCACCGCCATCTGGTCGCCGTCGAAGTCGGCGTTGAAGGCGCCGCAGGCCAGCGGGTGCAGCTGGATCGCCTTACCCTCGATGAGCTGCGGTTCGAAGGCCTGAATGCCGAGGCGGTGGAGCGTGGGCGCGCGGTTGAGCAGCACCGGGTGCTCGCGGATGACGTCGTCGAGGACGTCCCACACCTCGGGGCGCTGGCGCTCGACCTTGCGCTTGGCGGCCTTGACGTTCTGCGCGTAGTTCTTCTCGACGAGGCGCTTCATGACGAAGGGCTTGAACAGCTCGAGCGCCATCTGCTTGGGCAGACCGCACTGGTGGAGCTTGAGCTGCGGGCCGACGACGATGACCGAACGGCCCGAGTAGTCGACGCGCTTGCCGAGGAGGTTCTGGCGGAAGCGGCCCTGCTTGCCCTTGAGCATGTCGGAGATCGACTTGAGAGGACGGTTGCCGGGGCCGGCGACCGGGCGCCCGCGACGACCGTTGTCGAAGAGGGCGTCCACGGACTCCTGAAGCATGCGCTTCTCGTTGTTCACGATGATCTCGGGGGCGCCGAGCTCGAGGAGCCTCTTGAGTCGCGTGTTGCGGTTGATGACGCGACGGTAGAGGTCATTGAGGTCGGAGGTCGCGAAGCGGCCGCCGTCGAGCTGGACCATCGGGCGCAGATCCGGCGGGATCACCGGGATCTTGTTGAGCACCATCGAGGCCGGGGAGGTCCCGGTCTGCACGAAGGCGTTGATGACCTTGAGGCGCTTGATCGCGCGGGCCTTGCGGGGGCCCGAGTCGGAGGCGATCGTCTGGCGCAGCACCTCGACCTCGGACTTGAGGTCGAAGGTCTCGAGGCGCTTCTGGATCGCGGCCGCGCCCATGTCGCCCTTGAAGTAGGTGCCGTAGCGGGCCGTCATCGCGCGGTAGAGGCGCTCGTCGCCGATGAGCTCTCCGACCTTGAGGTTCTTGAAGGTCTCCCACACGGTTTCGAGGCCTTCGATGTCGCCGTCGAAGCGCTTGCGGATCTTCGCCATCTCCTTCTCGGAGGACTTGCGAGCCTTCTCGATCTCCGCGTTCGACGCGCCCTCGTTCTCGAGGGCGGCGATCTCGGATTCGAGGCGCTCGGCGAAGTCGTTGATGGCGGAATCGCGCTGATTCTCCATCTGGCGCTTCTGGAGCTCGAGCTCGTCGCGGAGCTCCTTGAGGTCCTCGTCGCGGCCGACCTCGTTGACCTCGGTGATCATGTACGCGGCGAAGTAGATGACCTTCTCGAGGTCCTTCGGCGCGAGGTCGAGCACGTAGCCGAGGCGCGAGGGCACGCCCTTGAAGTACCAGATGTGCGTCACGGGGGCGGCGAGGTCGATGTGCCCCATGCGCTCACGGCGCACCTTGGAGCGGGTGACCTCGACACCGCACTTCTCGCAGACGATGCCCTTGTAGCGGACTCGCTTGTACTTGCCGCACGCGCACTCCCAGTCGCGCGTGGGGCCGAAGATCTGCTCACCGAACAGGCCGTCACGCTCGGGCTTGAGCGTGCGGTAGTTGATGGTCTCCGGCTTCTTCACCTCACCGTATGACCACGAGCCGATGTCCTCGGAGGTGGCCAGGGTGATCTTCAGGCTGTCGAACGTCTTGGCGTCCAGCAAAGTCATATCTCCCTAATCAGATCGCGTCGATGGTCGCCGCGGCGTTCGGACGGGCATCGAGGGTGATGCCGAGGTCTTCGCGCGCGTTGAAGTCTTCGTCCTGGTCACGCAGGTCGATGGCGTTGCCGGCCGCGTCGAGGGCTTCGACGTTGAGGCACAGCGAGCGCATCTCCTGGATGAGCACTCGGAAGGACTCGGGGATGCCGGGCTCGGGGATGTCCTCGCCCTTGACGATCGCTTCGTACACCTTCACGCGGCCGGTCGTGTCGTCCGACTTGATGGTGAGGAGCTCCTGGAGGGCGTAGGCGGCGCCGTAGGCCTCGAGCGCCCACACCTCCATCTCGCCGAATCGCTGGCCGCCGAACTGGGCCTTACCGCCCAGCGGCTGCTGAGTGATCATCGAGTACGGACCCGTCGAACGCGCGTGGATCTTGTCGTCGACGAGGTGGTGGAGCTTGAGCATGTAGGTGTAGCCGACCGCGATCGGGTACGGGAAGGGCTCGCCGGAGCGCCCGTCGAAGAGCCTGGCCTTGCCTTCCTCGTTCGTGAGGCGGTCGCCGTCGCGGTTCGGGTTGACGTTGCGCAGCAGGCCCGCCAGTTCTTCGGCTTCGAGGCCGTCGAACACCGGGGTCGCGACGAGCGTCTTCGGCGCGGTGGTGATGCCGTCGGCGGGCAGGTGGCGGGTCCAGGACTCGCCGGCCTCGACGGCCTTGGAGGCGTCCCAGCCCTGGTGGGCGAGCCAGCCGAGGTGGTACTCGAGGACCTGTCCGACGTTCATACGACCGGGGACGCCGAGCGGGTTGAGGATGATGTCGACCGGGGTTCCGTCCTCGAGGAAAGGCATGTCCTCGACGGGCAGGATCTTGGAGACGACGCCCTTGTTGCCGTGGCGGCCGGCCATCTTGTCGCCGATCGTGATCTTGCGCCGCTGGGCGACGTAGACGCGGACGGTCTGGCGGACGCCGGGGTTGAGGTCGTCCTCGTCGTTGTTGAACTCGCGGACGCCGATGACGATGCCCTCCTGGCCGTGGGGCACGCGCAGGGACGTGTCGCGGACCTCGCGGGCCTTCTCGCCGAAGATCGCGCGCAGGAGGCGCTCTTCCGAGGTGAGCTCGGTTTCGCCCTTGGGCGTGACCTTGCCGACGAGGACGTCGCCGGCCACGACCTCGGCGCCGATGCGGATGATGCCGCGCTCGTCGAGATCGGCGAGGGACTCCTCGGAGACGTTGGGGATGTCGCGGGTGATCTCCTCGTCGCCGAGCTTCGTCTCGCGGGCGTCGACCTCGTACTCCTCGATGTGGATCGAGGTGAGGACGTCCTCTTCGACGACGCGGCGCGACAGGATGATCGCGTCCTCGTAGTTGAGGCCCTCCCACGACATGTAGGCGACCAGGAGGTTCTTGCCGAGGGCGACTTCACCGTTGTCGGTGGCGGGGCCGTCGGCGAGGACGGTGCCGACCTCGACGCGGTCGCCCTCGTCGACGATGACGCGCTGGTTCGTGCAGTTGCCCGGGTTCGAGCGCTCGAACTTCTCGAGGCGGTACGAACGGCGGTCGCCCTCGTCCGTGGAGACGACGATGAGGTCGGCGGAGACCTCGGCGACGACGCCGGACACGTCGGAGACGATCATCTCGCCGGAGTCGGAGGCCGCGCGGCGCTCCATGCCGGTGCCGACGAGCGGCGCCTCGGTGGTGAGGAGCGGCACGGCCTGGCGCTGCATGTTCGCGCCCATGAGGGCCCGGTTCGCGTCGTCGTGCTCGAGGAAGGGGATGAAGGCGGCGGCGACGGAGACCATCTGGCGCGCGGAGACGTCCATGTAGTCGACGCGGTCGCGCGCGATGAGGGTCGGGTCCTCGCCTGCGACGCGGCAGAGCACGTGATCCTCGCTGAAGGTCCCGTCTTCTTCGAGGGGCGAGGAGGCCTGGGCGATGTAGTGCCCGAACTCGTCGTCCGCGGTGAGGTACTCGACCTCGTCGGTCACCTTGCCGTCGCGCACGACGCGGTACGGAGTCTCGATGAAGCCGAAGGGGTTGATGCGCGCGAAGGTCGCGAGGGAGCCGATGAGGCCGATGTTCGGGCCTTCAGGGGACTCGATCGGGCACATGCGGCCGTAGTGCGAGGGGTGGACGTCGCGGACCTCCATGCCCGCGCGGTCGCGCGAGAGGCCGCCGGGGCCGAGGGCCGAGAGGCGGCGCTTGTGGGTCAGGCCCGCGAGCGGGTTGTTCTGGTCCATGAACTGCGACAGCTGGGAGGTTCCGAAGAACTCCTTGATCGCGGCGACGACCGGACGGATGTTGATGAGCGACTGGGGCGTGATCGAATCCGCCTCCTGGGTCGTCATGCGCTCGCGCACGGTGCGCTCCATGCGGGCGAGGCCGTTGCGGACCTGCGCCTGGATGAGCTCGCCGACGGCGCGGATGCGGCGGTTGCCGAAGTGGTCGATGTCGTCGGACTCGACGCGGACCTCGACGGGCTGACCGGCGCGCACGCCAGCGAAGGTCTTCTCGCCCTGGTGGAGCGCGAGGAGGTACTTCACGGTCGCGACGATGTCGGACGGATCCAGGATCGACATCGTCGGGTCGGCGTCGAGGCCGAGCTTCTTGTTGATCTTGTAGCGGCCGACCTTCGCCAGGTCGTAGCGCTTGTCGTCGAAGTAGAGGTTCGACAGGAGCTTCTCCGCGGACTCGACGGTCGCGGGCTCGCCCGGACGGAGCTTGCGGAAGATGTCGATGAGCGCTTCTTCCGTGGTCTTCACCGCGTCCTTCTCGAGGGTTTCGAGGAGGACCGGGTAGTCGGAGAACTCGTCGCGGATCTCGGACTCGGTCAGGCCGATCGCCTTGAGGAAGTGGGTGACGGGCTGCTTGCGCTTGCGGTCGATGCGCACGCCGACTGCGTCGCGCTTGTCGATCTCGAACTCGAGCCATGCGCCGCGGCTGGGGATGATCTTCGCGCCGAAGGTCTCGCGGTCGGAGGAGCGGTCGGTGAGGCGCTCGAAGTACACGCCCGGGGAGCGGACGAGCTGGGAGACCACGACGCGCTCGGTGCCGTTGATGATGAAGGTGCCGCGCGGGGTCATGAGCGGGAAGTCGCCCATGAAAACGGTCTGGCTCTTGATCTCGCCGGTCTCGTAGTTCATGAACTCGGCGGTGATGTACATCGGTGCCGAGTAGGTGTAGTCCTTGGTCTTGGCCTCTTCGATCGAGTACTTGGGACGCTCGAGCCGGTGGTCCCTGAAGGACAGGGCCATCTTCTCGTTAATGTCCGTGATCGGGGAGAACTCTTCGAAGATCTCTTCAAGACCGGAGACGTCGGGGACGTCGGTGCGCCCCTGGGCCTTCGCGGCTTCGACGCGCGCCTTCCACGCGTCGTTTCCCAGGAGCCAGTCGAAGCTCTCGACCTGGAGGCCGAGGAGGTTCGGGGCCTGGAGCGGTTCGCGGAGCTTCGCGAACGAGATGCGGTTCCTGGGCTGGTTGGCAGTGCTGCTGGCAGCCAAAGGGGATCCTTCCCTGCAGTTCCTGTGCGCGCGCACGCCTTCGCCCATTATCTGACACCGTCCACTCCCGCTCGGCGCCTGGTTAGCGGGTGGGTACGGGTCACCTCGGGCACAATAAGGCGCAACTAGTCATGCTAGGCTTGCGGGCCCGCCGACTCAACACGCTGAGGCATTTGTGTTGCGATTCACGAGGGCGGGGCTATCCTTCGCCTTCCCTGCGAAAATCCCGTCCTCGGCGCTTTTGGCGACCTCCGCGGTTGGCGTCCTCGGTGTTCCCGGCGCCCTTGCCGTTCTTGGTGCCCCAAGTCGGGCTTGAACCGACGACCGACGGATTGCTCGCCATTGCGATCGTCGCCGTGGTCAGCTTTCTGCTCCAGCGCACGATCCCCACTCCCCCAGCAACGCTTGCCTTGCCATTAGTGCCCGCGTTGCCGCCTTTGCCAGCCGCAAAATCCTTTCTGGCCTGCAAAGAAACGGGAGACAGTTGGACCCATGCGACCAACTCATCCCCTCTCACTACCGATCCCCGAAGGCTGGACCGGTCCCCTGACGGACTGGGCTACGAACTTGAGGGCGGCTGGTTTCAGTGAGCGAACTGTCAAGACACGCAGCGTCCAGCTCCGGCGTATCGCTCGAGAACTCGGACGAAGCACACCCGATCAAGTCCAACCGCAAGACCTTCTTGAGTGGGCCGGACATCAAGACTGGGCAGCCGCCACACGGCACAGCTACTACACCAGTCTTCGAGTGTTTTTCCGCTGGTACTACGGTCCAGACGCCCTCAGGAAGAGCCCCGCACTCGCTCTCCCCCGCGTCACCTGCCCTCCCGGCATTCCACGCCCAACGCCCCGCGAAGTCCTCGACGACGGGCTTCAGGCTGCGAGCGAACGAGTCGAACTCATCCTCAGCCTCGCCGCATGCGCTGGACTACGCGCCACCGAGATCTCACAGGTCCACGCAAACGACCTCGTCGACGATCTCGAAGGATTCTCCCTCGTCGTGCACGGCAAAGGAGGGCGCATCCGCCAGGTTCCGCTCCCCACATGGCTCGCCTTCCGCGTCGAGTCCGCCTGCGACCAGGGCAAAGGATGGGCCTTCCCCTCCAAGTACGGGGGCCACATCTCCGGCGCACGAGTCAGCGAACTCGGCTCCCAAGCCTTGCCGGGCAGATGGACGCTCCACACCCTCAGGCACCGCTTCGCGACCCTCGCCTACCGAGCAGACCGCGACCTCCTCACCGTCCAACGACTCCTGGGACACGCATCTGTTCAGACAACGCAGCGATACGCCGAACCGCCCCACAACGCCCTCCGACGGGCCGTGCGAGCAGCCGACATCCACCGCAACTGACAGCAACGCCAGCACACCTGGCACAACCCGCAAAGGAAGCCCCATGCGACTCCTCACCGAAACCGAGCAGAACATCCTCATCGAAGCCATCACCAGCCACCGCGAACACCTCGAAGACCTCATCTTCCGCGACCAGCAGACGAGCGCCGACGCCAAGTGGCAGGAGGAACTCACCGCCACAAACAACCTCTATGAGCTCGTCTTCTCGGCTGGCTCCGTGTGCCTGTTCGACCAGAAGTGACAGCAATGCCAGCCCCGACAGCATCGCCAGCCATGCAGGTCTTGTCCACGAATGAGCAGGTCACGCTCATGGCCGCCCTCGACGAGTGGACTGACCGTCTCGTCGTCGAGCGGGCCGCAGCCGACCAGGCAGGCGAACCAACCACCGCCTTCACGGCACAGCTCGCCACGACGAACGACCTCTACCGGCTGATCGCCAATGCGAGAAGCGTCATCATTCAGCCCTTCGACTAACCCGAAACAATCCCAGGAGAACCTCATGAAGACTCTCGCCATCTGCAACCAGAAGGGCGGCGTCGGCAAGTCGACGACCACCTTCCATTTCGCCCGTGCGGCCGCGCTCGAGGGACTGCGGGTCCTCGTCGTTGACCTCGACCCGCAGGGAAACATCACAGCCAACCTCTCCTGCGATCCTCTGCCGGAGACCAGCGTCGGCGTCGCCGACGCCCTTACCCCGCACGGTGCGCTCGCACTCCACGATGTCACCGTCTCCACGGTGTGGGGCGGAGTGGACCTCGTTCCCACGCCCAACGGCGACAACCTCGCAGGGGTCCGCGATCGCCTGGTCAGTCTCCCGATCGGAGGAGAGTCCCGCCTGGCCCACACGCTCACCGGCGCGGGAGCCTCCCACGATCTCGTCCTCATCGACTGCCCGCCCTCGCTCGACAAGCTCACCATCAACGCGCTCGTCGCCGCCGATGGAGTCCTCATCGTCACCCAGTCCAAGCAGTGGAGCGCCACCGGGCTCGCCAACCTGTTGAGCACGGTGAGCGCCGTCCAGGAAGTCAACCACCGTCTCCACGTCGCCGGGATCGTCGTCAACATGCACGAGAAACAGACGATTTCCGGCAGCGGATGGCTCGCCGACCTCCACTCATTCACCGAAACGGAGCACCTGCCCCTCATCTCCACTCCGATCCCGCGCGCGGTCCTCATCTCCGACGCCGTGGAAGCCTCGACCGCCCTCGACGAATGGCCCACCAACCGACGCCAGGCCCGCGCGTTCTCCGACCTGTACCGCACGATCCTCAAGGAGGCCCTCCGATGAGCACGCGACCCCAACCCCGTACCTCCAAGCTCACCGGCTACACCCACGTCACAACTCCGCCGAGCCAGACCCCACGCCAGCCCGAGCAGCCCGCCCCAACCATGAAGATCAAGGTCACCTTCCGCGTCGACGCCGACCTCATGGACCAAGCCCGAGCAGCGTTCTGGACCTGCGGCCCCCGAACGGGCGTCTCCTCCCTCGCCGAGTGGATCCAAGAAGCCATCGAAGCCAAGCTCGCCGACGACATCGCCACCTACAACGACGGTCAGCCCTTCACCCCCGTTCCCACCGGCCGACTCCCCACCGGACGCCGCTAGCCGCGCGTGCGCATTCGACAGCACGCCCGGCACTGCCATCAACACCGGCACGCCTAGCAACGCTGAGAAGGACCCTCTGATGACCAGCACTATCGAAGACCAGATCCGACGATTCCTTGCCATTGCGCGAGATTCCGGCGCGAGCACCAATGAGCGTGAGGTCGCTCTCGAGCGGGCGAGCATCCTCATGGCTCGTCACTCCATCACACGCCTAACCGACGAGTCGTCGCCCGCCGTCCGACGCGACGAGATCAAGACTCGGGAGATAAGGATTCCCGGAGGCATGACGACTCCCTCACTAGCGCAGGCGCACGCCGTCCACCAGGTCGCCCAAGCCTGCGGAGCGACCACCTACTACACCGACGAGAGAAGACGCCCAGGGAGCCCCGGCGTCTTCGTGCACGTGGTCGGCTTCGTCTCCGACCTTGACTGGCTCGCTCCTCTCATCACTGCTCTGACGGCTCACACGGCTTCAGCCTGGACCCAATGGCGCAAAGCCAGCCCCGGCTACAAGCGGATGAAGCCCGCCAACCAGCGGCGCGCACGAGCAGGCTTCATCCTCGGATACGCCCAAGGAGTCGCCCAACGGATCCGCACCACCCGCAGCGCCACCATCACCGAGCAGGAGGCCGCCGGAGACTCCTCCACCGCACTTGCTGTCCGGGATCGCTCCCGCAGGCTCGCGGACTACATCACCACCCTCGATCTCCACGAGGGCAGCGGAGTCAACACCCATGAGCGTGCGCTCAAGGACGGGCGCGACGCGGGCTGGAACTCCCACCTCGGCACCGACACCCCCAACCTCAACAACTCAGAGCATCGCCAGATCGCCGCCAACAGGCGCGGCTAGGCGTGTGTGCACACCCGACGTAAAGACATGACGCGCCCCTCCCTGCCAGGTCGGCACGCCACTCCACGATCGTGAAAGGACTGAACCGATGCTCACATCACAGACCCGCGTGCACGCCCCCGGAAGTATCGATCCGAATCGGGACGACTGGGAAGGCACGATCCACGAGCGTCAGGACGATCGGGCAGACACCCTACCCGCTGTCACCCTCTACACGACACCGGGATGCCCCGGCTGCCAGATGACGCACCGGGCTTTCGAGAAGGCTGGACTCGAGTTCATCACGATCGACCTATCGACCCGACCCGACCTCATCGAACAGTTCAAACGCGAGGGGCTCATGTCGGCGCCGATCCTTGAAGACGAGGCGGGGGAGCGAACGAGCGGATTCCGCCCCGACAGGATCCGGGCTCTCATCGCCGCGAACACCGGCAAGACCACCCACGCCAGCACAGCCCGCAACGCCAGCACCGCTGGCGCAGCCAGCACAACGGGTTCCGCCCCGTCGCGGCCTCGCGGGCGGTCCACGTTCGAAGCGGGAGGTCCGCGCCCGTGAAGCTCGGATTCGCCGCCGTCGCTCTCGCCCCGCTCGCGATCCTTCCCCTCATGATCGTCGCCTCGTCCCAGGCGACGGGCGCGAGACCGCTGGGCTCAGGCTTGGCAGGGGTGCCCGCCGAGTACCGCGACGCGATCATCGCGGCCGGCTCGCAGTGCGAGGGCGTCACCCCGGCAATCCTCGCCGCCCAGATCAAGCAGGAGTCCGGGTGGAACCCGCAGGCCGTGAGCCCCGTCGGAGCACAGGGCCTCACCCAGTTCATGCCCACGACCTGGGCCGCCCACGGCGTCGACGGCGACGGAGACGGCAAGGCCGACCCGTTCAACCCCCTCGACGCGATCGCCAGCCAGGGCCGCTACATGTGCGAACTTGCCTCGTCTGTGCGCGCTTGGCTTGACCAGGGCACGGTCTCGGGCGACTTCACATCCCTGGTACTCGCCGCCTACAACGCCGGCCCCGGCGCCGTCCACGACAATCACGGGATGCCTCCCTTCCCGGAGACCATCAACTACGCCGCCAGGATCATCGCCGACGCCACCACCTTCGCGGGCGCCTCGTCAGCGAGCGGGAATCAGATCGTCGACCAAGCGCGCACCCACACGGGAGCTCCCTACGTGTGGGGCGGAACAACCCCTTCCGGAGTCGATTGCTCCGGCCTCATCGTCCTGACCATGCAAGAACTCGGCTACTCCTTCCCCGAAGGTCGGCCCAGTGCCGACCAGATCGTCCACTCCAGCGCCGTCGCCCCGATCAGCGAAGCCGACCTCCAGCCCGGAGACTTCATCGGCTTCTCCCAGTCCGGCACACCCCACGTCGACCACATCGGGATCTATGTCGGCGACGGACGCATGATCCACGCCCCCGACTTCGGCGCCGTCGTCCACGAGGTCCCCATTTCCACCGGCTACTGGCGCAGCCAGCTCTGGTTCCCCGTCCGCTACACCCGCTAGACCCCGAAAGGCCCCCGAACATGTCCCCCGTATTCGCCGCCGTCGCAGGCACCGTCATGAGCCTGTCAACCGTCTCCTCACTCGTCGTCGGAGCCGCCATCGCGTCCAACGCTGAGCCCGAGTATCAGAAGGCAAGCTTCCTGACGATCAGCGGCGTCGGCATCCTCAGCGCCGCCGCCTACCTCATGGCAGCCCACGCACTCCTCAACTGACCCCCTGAAAGGACACCATCATGAGCTACATCATCCGCAGCGGAAACCTCACCGGCGCACCCGCCACGACCACCACCGACCGGGGGCGCACGCTCACGCACGCCAGGGTCGCCGTCACCGACCGTGTGCGAAGCGAGGACGGTGAATGGGCCGAAGGCGCCACCGTCTTCTACGACCTCACCATCCCCGGCACCCCCGGCGAAAGGCTCGTCGGCTTCCAGGAACGTGCAGGCAACCGACGCATCGTCTTCGCCGGAACCTACAGCGTGCGCGAGTGGACGGGACGCGACGGCGAGACGCGCCTCTCCCACCAGGTGTGGGTCGACCACATCGGCGCCGACCTCGCCACCAACGACCTCGCCCTCGCCCTCACCGACGACGAGTAGGCGGACGCAAACGCCAGCGGGCACTGACACCATTACCAGCACAACCCGCAACGCCAGCACCGCGGGCACCCAGGTGTGTGTGCACACCCGACGTGATCACAGACGCGATCACCACGGGAAGGGACCACCGATGGCCCGGCACACCACCACCGACGAGAACCAGCTCGACCTGTTCTCCATCTTCGAAGAGCAGGACGTTTACAAGGAGGAACACGATGCGCTACGACACGAGCGGCAGAACCTACTGGTACCAGTGGTGGAAGGACCGGATTCTCAGCGACAGGCAAGCGAGCGTGTTCCTCATCGACACGATGACCCATTGGGAGCAGATCTTCCTCGAGGAGACCATCGAGGAGCACGCCCAGCTCTTCAACCCGACGGATCCGGCCTGGAGTCCGATCGACTGGGCTGGGGAGTACACGGTCGAGGACACGACGGACCCGCAGGAAATCCGGCTGCTCCAGAATCAGCTCGAGAAGGAGATCCTCACGCGCTTCTACGAGCTGGCGATGGCGCGACTGTGCATCCTGACCGGGATGGGATCGGACTGGAACGGAGCTCCCTGGACGGAATCCGACTTCGATCCGAAGCTCGACTTGAATCGGTTGACGATGCTGGTCCAGGGCGACGACAGAGACCGGGCAGCACAGTGGATGCTCAACCACGGCCCCGTGGATACCGAGACGATCCTCGTCTGGTTCATGATGTGGTGGCTCGACCGGCCCCTGCCGGAGGGTCTGGTGGAGACTCCGCCGGCCCAGTGGGACACGATCAGCTCGACGCATCGGTATCCCACTCCGATTCCGTTCTGGGTTGGCGAGACGCGCCCCTTCTCCCAGTGGGTGAACGATCTGATCTTGCAGCTCGCGCAGCGCAAGGGCCTGGACTGGGAGGACCTCATGGAGCTGACGGCAGAGGACGAGCAGTAGGCCCCTCCTTCACCCCGTCATCACACGCGACGCCCTCCACCCCCACGCGGAGAGCCGACGCGAACCTCCACGCGATCAGCCTCCTTCACGTCCTCGAATCCGAAGGCCGCCCCGCCACCCCCGCCGAGCAGGCTCAGCTCGCCCAGTGGAGCGGATGGGGCGGCCTGTCGGGGATGTTCGATGAGTCCAAGCCCGAATGGGCCTCACGGCGCGAGCACCTCCAGGGCCTCCTCAACGATGAGGACTACGCCCAGGCGCGCGCCAGCGTCCTCAACGCCCACTACACCCACGCCCAATACGTCGAAGCGATCTGGCACTCCCTCGCCGCCCACGGCCTCACCTCCGGGCACGTCCTCGAGCCCGGATGCGGGGCGGGCACCTTCATAGGGCTCGCCCCCGACGGCGTGGCCATGACGGGCGTCGAACTCGACCCGACGACCAGCCGAATCGCCCACGCCTTGTACCCGAACGCGGAAATCCGCAACGAGGGTTACGAAAAGACACCGACAACTCGGCTTTTCGACGCTGCGGTAGGGAACGTCCCCTTCGGGGACTACGCCCTCTACGATCCGGCGAACAACCCCGGCGAGCACTCCATCCACAACCACTTCATCATCAAAGCTCTCGCCCAGACCAAGCCCGGCGGCTACGTCGCAGTCCTGACCAGCCACCACACGCTCGACGCGAAGAACCCGTCCGCCCGCCGTGACATGTACGAGCGCGCCGACCTCATCTCCGCGATCCGTCTCCCGTCGGGCGCGCACGAGCAGACCGCCGACACGCAGGTCGTCACCGACCTCCTCGTCTTCCGCGTCCGCAAGGACGGTGAAGAGCCTCGTGCGTTCACCTGGGAGCACGCTCACTCTCACGTTCTCGCCCCCGAGGCGACCCCGGTCGCGATCAACGATGCGATCATGAGCCGACCGGACCGGGTGATCGGCACCATGTCCGCCACGCGGGGCCTCTACGGCGCAGTCGGCCTTCACGTCGCTTCCACGACGGACGCCTCCACCATCGCAGCCCAGATCACGAGCCGCCTCGACCAGGACCTCACCCAGGCGACCATTGAGGGCCTAGCCTACGACTCCACCCCAGCTCCCACCATCGACGCGACCGCAGGCATCACCGTCGACGCGCGCGAGCTCGGCTCCCTGCGATCCAACAAGGGCGCCTTCGAACGCCTCGGCGCCGACGGCTGGGAAGCGATCAAGGTCCCCAAGACTCAGCAGGCCGAGCTCGCGCGCCTGCTCGATCTTCGCGACCGCACCCGGACCCTCCTCACCCTGGAGACCCGCAGCCGCACGGACACGCCTGAGATGACGGCGTGCCGCCAGGGCCTGCGGGACGCCTACATGGCCTACACCGTGGACTTCGGTCCCCTCAACCGCGCCAAGCACCGCACGCACATCACGATCGACAAGAAGACCGGTGAACAGGAAGAGGACATCATCACCACGCGCCCGCCGGTCTTCCGGATCTTCGCGAAGGACCCCTACGCCGCACTCACCCGCGCCATCGAGGTCTACGACGACGAGGCCGAGACTGGCCGGCCCGCTCCGCTGCTGGAGCGACGCCAAGTGTTCGCCTCATATGTCCCCAAGGGCGCTTCGACCCCTGAAGACGCACTCGCGATCTGCCTCGACCAGAAGGGCAGCATCGACCTCGACTACTGCCAGTACCTACTCGCAGCCACAGACACCAGAGAAGCTCGCGCCACGCTCGGCGAGCTCGTGTTCGACACCCCCGAAGGCCACATCGTGCGCCGCGAGGAGTACCTGTCGGGCAACGTGCGCGCCAAGCTCGCGGCCGCCAAGGAGCTGGCCCTCACCGACCCGGCGTTCCAGGCCAACGTCGACGCCCTCCAGTCCGTCATGCCCGACGACCTCGGAATCGCCGACATCTGCGTCACCCTCGGCGCCCCCTGGATCCCCGTGAAGGACCACCAGGCGTTCCTGTCTCGCGAGCTCAACCTTCCCGGACGGCTCACGTACAACCCGTCAGACGGGTGGGGCCTGACCGGCGCCCCCACGCACGGCATCAACCAGACCTCCCGATGGGGAACCGACCGCAAGACCGGAACCGACATCTTCAAGGACCTGCTGAACTCCAAGGAAATCAAGGTCACCGACACGGTTCCCGTGACGCGCGACGACGGATCACCGACCACCCGCACCGTTGTCAACCGGGCCGCGACTGAAGCCGCCCAGGGCAAGGCAGACGAGATTCGCGAGGCGTTCCAGCAGTGGATCTGGCGCGACCCCCACCGGGCACGACGCCTCGTCGCCACCTACAACGAACGCTTCAACTCGCTCGTACCCCGCAGCTACGAGGACGCCGGCCGCCACCTCCAGCTACCCGGCCTCGCCTCCACATTCACGCTCCGCACCCACCAGCGAGCCGCGATCGCCCGAATGATCGCCGAACCTACCTGCGGCCTGTTCCACGAGGTCGGCGCCGGGAAGACACTGGAAATGGTGTGCGGCGTCATGGAGCAGAAGCGCCTCGGCCTCGTCTCCAAGCCGATGATCATCGTCCCCAACCACATGCTCGGCCAGTTCGAACGCGAATGGCTCCAGGCATATCCCCACGCTCGTATCCTCACCGCCGACTCCCAGCGCTTCTCCAAGCCCGAAGGCCGCCAAGACTTCTTCGCTCGGGCCACCACCAGCGAGTGGGACGCCGTGATCTGCACACAAGCCGCGTTCAAGAGAATCCGCGTCTCGAAGCAGACCAGAGCCGCATACGAGAACAAGGAGCTCGCCGACCTCGACGCCTGGCTCGCACAGGCCACCGACTCCATGTCCATCCGCAAGGCGGAATCGAAACGGAAGAAACTCCAAACGAGACTCGACGAAGCACAGGCAGCAGCCGAGGCAGCCTCCGACGCTGGCCTCGTCTTCGAGGAACTCGGCGTCGACTACCTCGTCGTTGACGAGGCCCACTACTACAAGAACCTCGCGGCGAACACGGAGATCGACGGCGTGATCGCCAGTACGTCGGCAGCCAAGTGCACTGACCTGGATATGAAACTGGACTGGCTGCGAGCAACACACGGTGAACGCGTTGCGACGTTCGCGACCGCCACCCCGATTGCGAACACGATGGGCGAAATGTGGGTCATGACCCACTACCTGCGCCCCGACCTGCTCACCGACGCTGGGCTCACGACCTTCAACGAATGGGCTCGGACGTTCACCGCCACGGAGCAAAGGATCGAGTCGACCGTCTCCGGCGCCCTCGCCGCCAAGCAGCGGGTCGCCCGCTTCCAGAACATGCCTGAACTGCTCACAATGTGGGGGGTCTTCGCCGACGTGAAGACCCGCAGCCAGCTCGACCTGAAGATCCCCGAACTCGCCGCACGCACCAACGGTGCACGCGAGCCTGAAGTCGTCGCCGTCAACATCGGGGCCGCGATGAACGAGTTCACCGAGGCGATCTCCACGCGCGCCGACCGGATCCACAACGGTGCTGTGCCCGCATACGAAGACAACTTCCTCGCCATCACCACCGACGGGCGAGCGATGGCCACCGACTACCGGCTTCTCTCCGACCAGTCCGCCACCCGAGCCCTCACAGGCGTCACGAGCCCCATCAGCAGCCAGAAGATCGACGCCGTAGCAGCGAACGTCGCCCGCATCTACCACGAAACCAAGAACCGGACCTACCAGGATGTGACAGGGGAACTCTCCCCCATCCCCGGAGCACTCCAGCTCGTCTTCTGCGACCAAGGCACCCCGAAGAAGGACTGGAACCTCTACGACGAACTCAAGACCCTCCTCGTCAACGCGGGCGTGCCCGCAGACAAGATCGCCTTCACCCACGACGCCACCAGCACCGACGAGAAGGACCGCCTCTTCATGCAGGCGCGAAACGGAGCCATTAACGTCCTCATCGGGTCAACCGAGAAGATGGGCACCGGCGCGAACATCCAGGCACGCGCAATAGCCCTTCACCACGTCACCGCCCCTTGGAGGCCAGCCGACATCGCCCAGCGGGAGGGCCGCATCCTGCGCCAAGGCAACCAGAACGACGAGGTTCAGATCTTCCGCTACGTCACCGAGCACTCCTTCGACGAATACTCCTGGCAGACCCTCGAACGCAAAGCTCGCTTCATCAACCAGATCATGACCCATACGGTCGACGCTCGCACCGCCGAAGACATCTCCGCAGGCACCGAGGAAGCCTCCTACGCCCAAGTCAAGGCGATTGCATCTGGCAACCCCCTCCTCCTCGAAGAAGCCCGCCTGAAGAACCAGGTCACCACCTACCAGGCCCGCTCCAAGAACCACGAGCTCCAGCACTCCCACCTACGCACGATGCTCCCCTCCTTCGACCGGCAGATCACAGCCCTCACTCGCAAGGCCCAGATCCGAGAAGACCTCGCCGCCCGCACCACATCCACCAAGGGCGACGACTTCACCGCCCGCATCGCCGACATTCTCGCCGACACCCGCGCCGACGCCGCCGCCACGCTCACCCGCACGCTCACCGCCTGCAACCTGAGCTCCAACCGGATGGCATACATCAACTTCCACCGGCAAGGCCTCCCCAACGTCGAGGTCACCGTCGCCGGACACCAATTCGTCTTCGGCGTCGCACCCGCTCCACGGGACGCCTACGACTACCCCGACATGAGCAAACCCACCGTCCTCGTCGCAGCCCTCAAAGACCTCCACATGGACGACGAGTACCTCACCAACGAGGCCGTCCGCTTCGCCGTCACCGACCTTCGCGACCCCTCCCAAGCCCTCGGCGTCATCCGCAAGCTCGAGAACCACGCGACCAACCTGGCCACCACTGCCAAGCGATACCGCCAGCACGCCGACGACGCCCAGGCCGAACGCGACCGGGCAACCGCCGAGCTCGCCCGCCCCAACCCCTACACCGACCGGCTTGCAGCCGCCCAGGCCGAGCTCGACGCGATTCGCCGCCAGATGAGCCAAGCCGCCCACGGGCAACAACTCATCCCCGAGCTCGACCCCACGCCCAGAGGCATCGACGCCGACGTGGCGCGAGTACGCGCCCTCCCCCTCGGGGACACACTACGATGCCGCGCCGCCTCCCCGAGCAGTCCATCCGCGCCCTTCACCGGGAATCAGCACTCCGCCGGACGGGCGAGCGCCACTCTACGTTGAAGTGCCACGCCTTCCGTGTCGGGTTTGCAGGTCTGAAACAGCGAACCTGACACGACGGCCTCCAGTATCAAGCGTCTCCCCTCGGCAACGAACTGTCCGATTCCGAGATGGCGAAGAAATCCAAACAGCGCCACGAACGAGGACAGCCTCGAGCAGGCAACCGCCCTGAGCCAAGGCTCAGGGCGGCGCTAAAAGTATGGAACTGTTCGCGGGAGGTCACCGCTCCTATGCTGGGTAGTGGATCTGTGACCCGGCCCAGCGGGCGCTAGCTTCTAACCTGAGGCTAGGGCTTCAGCGCTCGAGCTCAGCCTACCTGCTTGCCGCAGTTCCAGCAATGACCTCTCGTGACTGGTCTGAATCTCGAGAAGTTCCGTGTCACAGTCCCTGAAATATCCGGATCCGAGCGCACTTGCAATGTCGCGCGATAGGCGAGCTTTCGGAGTCTGATCTTCAAGGAAGGCTTCTAAGCCCTTGTCCTCTATCTTCTTGCGGGCATGAAAGATTGCGCTCGCGACCATGTCTGCGATCTGGAGACCGGAGCATGTTCGCGAGTCGAGGCTGATAGCTGCCGCAATGCGCTTGTTGCCAAGCCGCTCGTTAACTTCGTTCATCAGGCAGTCTCCGTATGACACGCCTTCTGGAACATCGATATGGTCGAGGAGAGCGACGGCGATCTCTCGGCGTGTTACGAGGCCCTTGAGGAGTCGGCGCGTCGCAAAGAGGTGGCCTTGCCATTGAGTCCGACTGCTCCAAGGGTCGTAGTGTCGTTTGTCGAGGACGAAGGCGCCGAAGGTGCAGCAACCCGTGTCGACGATCTCGCGAAATACGTCGCTCAGGATTGGTTCGGATCGCTTCGTTACGTTGGAGAACTTCAATTCGTCTGCTGAGTTGAACTTGTGTCTGTCTCTGACGGCCTTGACGGTTCGCGACACACGATCAGGGTCCGTGGTCCGAACGGCAGCTGTGACGAAGTAGCTGCCGAGCGATCCTTTGGAACCAGCTTCATCAATGAAGTAGACAACGCCTTGAGCGTTCGTCGGAAGGACGAGCTTCGGAGGCTTCATTCACGGCTCCAGGATTATTGGCACGGTACGGTGACGATGCTAGAGCAGACGGGCTGCATGTGCGACCAAGCGCTCCTGCCAACGGATTCTGGTAAGGCTCCCAAGCAACCTAATCAGGGTCGTACCGGGGGCCCAGGCGTTCGAGACATATCGAACGATCCCGACCTGCCGGCGCTATATCGTGTGGGTGCCCGGCTGGGGCCGGGCACCCACACGCGCACTCAGTCTTCGTTCACCCTGCGCCGCGTCGAGGTTCTACGTGGCAGCTTCGATGGGTCGACGAAGCCGGCCTTGATGAGGTCAGCTCGTGCCCAGCCGACACCGGTCGCGGCCCTCCATGCGTCCTTGTACTCGTCGGAGACTTCCCACATGGTCGTCAGCTTGCTTCCCAGAGTGCGCAGCATCGTCTCTCGGTGTTCGTCGCGTTCGAGGAGCTTTTCCACGGGGTCGGTCATTGTGTGTCCTTCCTGTTGGCGTGTCCTTCGTAGATACGTCGGACGGGGACACACACCCAGCGGCGCCTGCTCGAGTAGGGCGACCCGCGCGGAGCTACTGACAATGCTTGACCGCTCTGCGGCTGCACATCGCTCGCGGCGACTCGTCTACCGGATCGTCGGGCAGTTCCCGGAACGGGTCCACGGGCACGCCCACATCGAGTCCGGCGTGTTCGCGAGGTCGCGAATGCGGTCGACGAGCGGCTGCGCGGGAGCGTATCCACTATCCACGAGGCGGGCGATCGTCAGGATCGACACCTTCTCGATTCCCTCCCTGAAGAGGGCTTCCGCCGCCGAGCGGGCGTTGCTGCCCGTGACCCATGTGTCTTCGATGAGCAGCACGTGCCGCGCACGATCGGCGTCGGGCGTATGGACGAGGTGGAGCCGTTCTGGCTGGTAGACGCGCTTGCCTTCCCCTGGAGTCGTCCACAGGTTGAGCTCGGGAAGCCGGTCGCCGATCACGCTGGACGCGATTCGCGACAACGCGTGGTCAACGGACTTCGTGTTGACTGTCGAACGCAGTGAGGGAACGATGCACCACGCGTCGACGGAACCTTCCTGCGCTTCCAGACAGCGGTAGTGGTCGGCGAAGGCGAAGTAGAGGACTCCACGGATGAGCTGGCGCGCATCCTGGACGTAGCGCGCCTCACCGCTCTCCTTGTAGGCGAAGAGCGACCGATAGAGCTGTGCACCCTTGACCGCGTACAAGCAGAAGCCCAGGCGAGGGGTCTTCCCCTGCCCGTAACGCCCATTGCAGGCAGGACAGAACTTGTAGTCGTTGCCTGCGGCTCCTCGGCAGGTCGCGCACGCATGGACCGGGCCTGGGAGCGCGCGTGTCAGGACGGACCCGTAGGTCGATTCCAATGCGCGCCGGTAGTCGGCCTGGCGATCAGCCGTCATAGGGCAGCTACTGAATCGGCCAGGAGACGGCGGTGCGCTTGGATGGTCTCAATCGCCTCGGATATTTCGCCAAGGCTCGAGGCGACGAAGACTCCCGGCTTGCTCGCCATCTCCTTGGCCCATTCGGTGGCGTAGACGACGCCGGATAGGAGGATGACATTGCGGGAGTGGGCAAGAGCGCGCCGCGCCTGATGACGGGTCCCGGAGTGCTCCCCTGCGGCGACGACGATCGTGGCGAGACTGTAGCCGGACATCGTGACATTGCGCATCGGGAAGGTGTGTCGACTGGTGGCGGCGCCGGGTGTGAACTGCGAGAGGACGAGGCCGTCGGCGGCTTCAATACGATCGCGCAGCGGCTGATTCTCCTTCGGGTATGTGACGTCGATGGGCGTCCCCATGATCGCGACAGTGCGCACCCCAGCGTCGAGCGCGCCCGTGTGAGCAGCGGCATCGACCCCCTTGGCCAGGCCCGAGGCGACGGATAAGCCATGCGCAATTCCGGCTCGTTCCGCGATGGCCCGCGCCGCTTCGCACTGGCGCGGACCCGCATCCCGAGACCCGACGATCGCGACGGCCTCATCATCCCCGGCAAGACGTCCGGTGTAGAAGAGCAGGGCGGGAGCCTCGCGGACGCTGAGGAGACGCTGCGGGTAGCCGGCGTCGAACAGGGTGACGACCTGAATACCCCGCTGGCTCCACGAGGCGACCTCGAGACGACATTCGTCCAGCTGAGACTCATCAGCGAAGAGCGCACTTCCGGTCACCCGGTCTAGCGCCTCGTCAACCCCGCGTTCCAGAAGGAGCTGGACGCGCTCAGGCTGGGAGAAGTCGCGGTTCTTCGCGCGCATGACCGCAAGAATCCGCGCGACCTCCTCCATGTCCCTCATGGTCTAATTCTACCCACCCCCACAGGCAGCTGGCCCCGCCGAGCCCTCGCGCGCCCTCACACGGGACGCTTCCGTCCTCCCGACGACTCAAGGGCATCGCTGCCGCTCAAGAGAAGGCATGAGACGCCTCTCCGGCCTGCTGACCGTCCTCCTTCAATCGGTGCGACGGCTCCGATTCCTCATCACCGGCCAGATTCACACGGCTGCACCACCCGCGTCCTGCGCCGAGCTTCACGAGATCGCTCGAGACCAGCTCGTCATGGTCCTCGCAGCTGCTCTCGAACCGCACCTCGGCTGCGTAGCCGCGTTCATCGCGAATCTTCTCGTGGCCGCTCTCGCGGACGCCCTTTCACGCGTCGCGACGGGAGTCCGCAAGTGGCGACGCTCGCGCCGCCGGTGAGCAGCCGACGGCGCCACCAGCAGGCGCACCCCCTTCACGGGGTGCGCCCCTGACCTGACCGGTGGTGTGCCCCCGATGGTGGGCACACCACCACGCCTCGCCCGCCCCCAATATGCACAGCCGCTAGAGCCTTGAGAGCTCCGCCTGCACACAGTGGGGACGGGCGAGGCCACTTCGACGGGGCGCCCACCCTCCGGCGCCCGGGGCTTCGCGCCCACCGCGCTCGCCCCTGGGACGCCGAACGTGGACGCCCCGCATTTTCCCACGCATCGAGGCGCATCAGGCTGGGCCTCATTCGCCCTCGCATGCAGGCATGGCCTCCATGCTCGCTCCGCCACTTAGACACCGCCCGAGGCGGCGTTACGCGCAAGCGCGCCCCACCAGGGGCGCGCGTAAGCGCAGGCGGAGCAAGTTGATACATAGTGGGAACACTATGAGCACTTGGGCTGGACGCTGTGCGGCCACCCTGGCACACTGGACGTGTGATCCCCTGTGGGGTCGTTGCACTGAGCTAATGACGAACGGAGCCGCCATGAACGCCGACTCGGACGCTTCGCGTTCGGGTCGACGTTTGCCTCGAAGTGTTGCCGGTGTGAAGCGGCGCGCTCTGAAGGTAACCCTGTCATCTGATGAGTACGCGGCTCTTCGTGCGCGAGCAGAGAATACGGGCGAGTCGATGTCGCGAATTCTGGTTCGTTCCGCGACAACTGGTGGAACATCCGATCAGATTGACGGAGCGCGTCTCGATGAACTCATGCATGTGCTCACCGACTTGCAGACGCAAGTGCGAGGAGTGTCGGGCAACCTCAATCAGCTCGCCCACTGGGCGAACTCGCACCATGCATTCCCCGAAGAGGCCGCTGATCTTGCGAAGCGTGTTCGCAGGATCCTCGTTGACATTGAGCACACCTTTGAGGGAGTGCACCGATGATTCCCAATATCGTCGACGGTGGCGACACTGCCGGCCTTATGCGCTACCTCGTAGGACCGGGCGGAGCGGGTGAACATGAAGATCCGCACCTGGTTGCGGGAGATGGTGTCCTTCTCGATTTCTTTCCTGATCGCTTTGAATTGAACGTTGATGTCGCAACACAGATTGCGTCAATGCTGGACCGCTACATGAACGTCATGCGCGTCCATCCGACCGGACGGATACGCAATTTCAGCGCCAAGACCGGAAAGACCGAAGTCATCGGTCGCGGCAGGAACCACGTCTGGCACTGCACGTTGTGCCTGTCCCCCACTGAGTCATTCCTTGAAGACGAGACATGGCAATTGATTGCCACCGACTTCATGGACGAGATGGGCTTTACCGAAGCGTCTGGCAAAGCACCCTGCCGGTGGGTTGCCGTGCGACACGGCGCATCGAAGAACGGTGGGGACCACATTCATATCGCCGCGAACATCGTGCGTGGTGACGGGACGAAGTGGTCACCGTGGCGCGATCAAGTGATCGCACATCGCGTGTGCAACAGCCTCGAGCACAAGTACGGGCTCGAGGTCTTGGAGTCACGCGAGGGTGCTCCGGTGCGAGGCCGAAGATGATCTCGCACATTGTTGACGGTGGCGACACTGCCGGCCTTATGCGCTACCTCGTAGGACCGGGCCGCGCCAATGAACACGAGAACCCGCACCTGGTTGCGGGGGATTCGATCATTATGGATCGCTTCGAGGGGTGGGCGCACCTGAGTCCTGCACAGGCAGGTGAGATTGCGTCAATGATCGACCGTTACATGAATGTTCTGTCAGAGCACCCCACTGGCGCTATCCGCAATTTCAATCCCGAGACGGGCACAACGGAAATCGTGGATCGCGGGCCGAACCACGTCTGGCATTGCTCACTCTCCCTCCCACCGAGGGCGGGACTCCTCGACGATGAGACGTGGCGGAAGATCGCGCAGGACTTCATGGACGAGATGGGCTTTACGGAAGCGTCCGGCAAACCTCCCTGCCGGTGGGTCGCCGTGCGACACGGCACTTCCAAGAACGGTGGCGATCACATTCATATCGCCGCGAACATCGTGCGCGCCGACGGCACAAAGTGGTCGAGATGGTGGGACTGGAAGAACGCGGGCCGCGCATGCAATACGCTCGAGCACAAGTACGGGCTCGAAGTCATCGAGTCGCGTGAGCACAATCGCGGAGCGCGCGCTGACACTCCTCACGAGCTCAATGCCGCCAAGCGTGCGGGCAGGCCCGAAACGACGAGGGCGATGCTGGAGACTCGCGTGCGCGCGGCAGCAGCCGGTGCAGCGAACGAAGCAGAGTTCGTGCGGAGCGTCCGCGAGCTGGGGGTGCGTATTCGTCCGAGGTTTGCCAAGGGCCGCACCGATGTTGTCCTCGGCTACTCCGTCGCCCTCCACACTGATGCCGCCACAGCTGAAGCGACGCGCTGGTATTCGGGTACTTCTCTTGCGCGTGACCTCACTCTGGCGCGTCTGAGAGGTAGATGGGCGGTCACTCCCGAAGGTGCACAGGCCGCCGTCGATGAGTGGCGTGCCGCGTGGAGAGGTGAGCCTGCTCGAAGGCGCGAGCGCCCGTATGATGCGCGCGCCTTCCAGGCGAGCGCCCAGGCACTTAGAGCGCACCGCGATGCGTTCTCCCGGATCGACCCAACCGACCCCGTTGCGCTCGCTGACGCGACGCAAGACCTGGCGGGCCTTCTCAGTGCCGCCGCCATGCAGCCTGACCTCGACGCCACGCAGGCACGTGAATACTCTCGCGCCGCTAGAGCCCTGGGACGCCACGCGCAACTCAAGTCGAGACCGCCGAGACTCTCCCCTACCCGCACACCGTTCACGCACGCGGCACGCCTCTTCCTGACCACAAGCAAACCAAAGTCAGATGCGGCCCGAGCAGCGGCGCTCCTGGACGACATGACCGCTTTCGCGCGCTCCCTCGCCAACCTGCACCGCGCGGCTCAGCAAGCGCAGACTGCCGCGATGATCGAACGCGACCTTGCCACGCTCTTCGCACACGCGAACTCGCCCGCCCTCGATCCTCAGCTCGCCCGGATCAAAGAACTCGCCGCTGCTTCTGGCTCGCCCTCCAAGATCGGTCGACCATCACCAACGAGAACACCGTACACGCCCGCTCCGCACGCGCCACGGCCAGTGGATCGACCGACACACACGCCGCACTTGTAGGTCACACGACAGCGGCTCCCGGTGCTGTGGTGGCGTGCCGGAAACGATCGTTTCTGATGCGAAAGTGAAGGCTGAGGAGAACAGATGCGACACGCCGGACATGCCCGCCCCGAAACTGCGCACCGAAACACAGACAACCCACAATTACTACTCGACCGTTTTCGGTGTAACGAGGTATGGTGAACATAGAGCGGAAGGATCATGATGCACACCGACGAGGCGTATGAAGATTTCAGTCCGATGATCTACGACATCATGCGCGAGTTGGCGACTCAGCTCGGCGGACGCTACATCGAGTGGATGGACGAAGCGGAAGACCCGGATGCGAGAGAGCACTGGCGTCACGAGCAGTTCCGCGTCATGCGTGAAGTCCGCGCCGTCAACCCCGACAGCCTCCAAGAAATCGAAGAACACACCGCCAAGCTCCAAGCCGAGCTGCGGGCAATGCCGCGCTACGCGCCTGTACTCGCGTGACCAGCGAGTTGAGCGCACGCGTTCTGCGTGAGCGTTTCGAGACGAGGATCGTTCCCTACCTTGATGACCTGCGCGAGCAGGCCCGCGATGACAGTTCATGGCCGCCGGTCCTCGTGTACACAGGAGGCCAACCGGGAGCAGGCAAGAGCAGGGCGAACGAGCGCGCCGCACAGGCGCGCCCTTCTCTCGTTCCCATCATCGGTGATGATTTGCGTCAGTTTCATCCCGCCTACGCGCAGATCATGCGCGATGACCCGGCCTCAATGCCAGAGCGCACGGCCCATGCATCGGGACAGTGGATCGCAATGTCCGCCCGCTACTTGCGTGAGCGCCGCGCTGACGTGCTCATCGAGACGACGCTGCGTTCCCCTGAGGCGATGGCGTCGACTATCGCCTCGTTTCGTGAGGCGGGCTACGTTGTCGAGATGCGCATGGTCGCAGTCCCTGAAGAAGTCTCGCGTCTTGCCACCATTGAGCGCTATGCCGGGCAAGTGACCTCGACGGGAGTGGGACGATGGACGCCCTCAGATATGCACGATGAGGCTTATGCGGCAGCCCCGCACACCGTTGAATGTCTCATTTCCTCGGGAGCCGTTGACCGGTTCGTCCTTGAAGACCGCGCGGGCCGAGTGCTTGTCGACTCCACGTACTTTGGTCTACGCGACGCCCAGCTTTCAGAAGCAGGGCGGAGCGCAGCCGAAGAATTCACCTCGCAACGCTCAGTCGATACCCTTGACACGCCGAGCGCGCTCGCTTGGATGCAGCAGGCCAGACGCCAGCTCGAATTCGTGCGCCACCTCGACCACCCAGACACTGACCTCATCGCCACCCTCACGCGCAGTCTCACTGTTGATGCGCCTGTTATCGCCGGAAGAGCGTATCGCGATGATCCCAACCGGGCAGGCGACGAGCTGGACTTCCTTCGCATCGCCGCTCGCATGTTCACTCTCCCCCACACGCAGGCACCGAAGGATGTTCCTTCGCTCCAGTCCCCTACAAACAGTCCGGCCCTTCGTTCAACGGAAGGACGCACTCACGGGAGGCAGGTGTGAGCGCACGTGTCGGGTATGCGCGAGTCTCTACGCGCGAGCAGAACCCGCAGGCCCAAGAAGCCCTTTTGCGGGAGGCCGGATGCGAGCGCATCTTCACCGACCACGGAGAATCAAGCCGCACGGTGGCGCGCCCCCAGTGGGAAGCGTGCTTGGACTACCTGCGCAGGGGCGACACCTTGGTGATCGTTGCTCTGGATCGCATCGCGGGCACAGAACGCATGGCGATCGAGATCATCCGCGACCTTGCTCACCGAGGCGTGCGCCTCAAAAGCCTCACTGAGGCTTTCCTTGACGTGGACACCTCCACGCCAATGGGAGAAGCGATCATCGGGATCATGGCGGTCCTAGCCCAGCTGCGCGTCGCCACGATCCGTGAAAACACAAGGCGAGGGCTCGAACACGCCCGCGCCCAAGGCCGGCGCGGAGGTCGCCCGACGGTGATGACACCTGAGAAGACCCAAGCCGCGCGCCTCATGCGCCAAAACGGCTACAGCTTCGCCCATATCGGCAAGAGTCTCGGTGTCGGCGCATCCTCCGTCGCACGCGCACTCTCCCGACCCGAAACCACCGAACCGGCGCAGCAATAGCTCAAGCGTCGGCCATACTTGCCCACTCTCATTGCGGTCACGCGCTGTGTGTGCACGCTCGACGTATCAGCATGAACACTCACGCTGAATCAGCAGAATCCGCAAGCCCCATGACCGACGCCAAGGGTGGCGAAGAGGAGACAGAAAACAGCCTGTACTATCCGAACATCGACGCGTTCGTCGAGCAGTACCTCGCCCCGATGTACGACCTACCCAAGACGCAAAACCGGGTCTGGTGCCGACAGTGGTGGCGGCACGAAGGTGCGGTGATTCGCCTGCACGCCCTGTGGTTGTCATGGGAAGAGACCCGCGTGCACGAGTCGCCCGGCACGATGGCCTCGTGGATCCTGAACATCGCCGATCCGATGATGGCGGTCTTGTTCAATCCAACTTCGGGCCCGTTCATCGGCTGCTCTGAGGATCGCGGCCACGAGTCCGAGCGCCCGCATTCTGATGGGCGGCTCCCCTGCGATCCCCCACCCACCGGCCTGTTCGACCCGAGGCAGTAATCCCACACGCCCGAGCGGGGCGCTCTTTTGTGTGAGCGCCCCGCTCATGGCGTGCGTTAGAGGGTCTGAGAGCGTTTGTGGCGCATTTTGTTGGCCCGATACGACGAGACTGTGCTCCCTTTCCGCCCCTTCTTCGCCTGCGACACGAAAGTCTTGCGTGCTGGGGCGTGCAGTGACGTGTCCGCAAGCAGGGCGCCGTGAAGCGCGTGAACATCTTGACCGGCCGACGCGTGTGCTTTCTGGGTGATCCATTCGGCCCTGGCTTGCGCCGAATCCCAGGTGACCACACTGCGGGTCGCCTCAGCACTCTCCGTATCTGCCCTTGGCACCTGCACGTTATCGGCCGGGGCCGTCGCCTCGGCTTCGTCGACGCGTTCGCGCGCGTCGACCGTCTTGGGGTGCTGGGCCTCGCTCTGAGCGTCGGCACGACCTGCGTGCTTGTCGCACTCACGCGCAGCGAGCGCCGCTTCCGGATCCCACGGGGCGAACGCGCGCGCCGCCTGGACGGCCTCGCGGACATCGTCTACACGAGTCGACGGGTCGTCCCAGAATCTTGGGTCTAAGGCGCGTCGGTACAGGCGCTGCGCCGCATCTCTCTCCACGTCAAGAGTCCGCCGGAGGCTTTCCACACCCTCATGCGAGATCCGGGCCGCGCGTGCCAGGGTCGCGGCGCGTCGTTGCGCCACGGATTCCCCCACCCTCAAAGCAGCGCGGACGATCTTTTCGACCTCCTGGTGCTGAAGGTCGCCAATACGTTCATCTGTCATGCGTGCGCTCCCTTTTCTTTCTTTTCTGTCTTCCAGTACGGAATCAATGCTGCGAGGAGGGCCGGCGTGCCCGAGGCGAACACCCATGCCCTTCCCGCCGGTAGAGCCTGCAAGTCGGCGACCGTAGCGATCGGCCGTTGCTGGGACTCTCGCGAGGTCGACGTCGACCGTCCTTGCGCGGACGTCGACATCGATCTCGAGTCGACGTAGTGCACGCCAATCAGATCTGACAGCTGCGCCAGGAAGTCGCGCTCAGAGACGCCTCCCCCGTAGACTTTCACATTGGACGCGCTCCAGAGTTTACGGATGCCGGCATCCCCCCAGGCGTGCGCGCCCTGGCTCCACGACTGAAGGATCGTGTCGACGCAGATCCCACGAGACCCGAAATGGCTATACAGGTCGGGAAGATCACGCCATCTACACACATTCGCTGCCTCGTCGAGCTCAATGAGCATCGGGGTCGCCATCCTGCCGTTAGGTTGGCCTTTCGCGTGAAGGAGGGCCGCCTGCACGACGGCCACCGTCAACGCCGTCACGATCGGCGCCGCTGACCCTTTGCCTTCTTGAGACAGGCAGTAGAGCGTGTCCGTGGAGGCGACGAACTCCTCTGGCAAAAACTCGACTCCACCGGGTTCTACCCATGCCAACGCCTCCTCGTTGAGGAGAAAGGAGAGGATCTGTCCAGCCGACCCGTAGACGCCCGACCTGGTTTCCGCCACCAGGCTCATGTTCGCCGCCAGGGACTGGTAGACCATCTGTTCGCCGCTGCGCTCTAGAATCCGCAGCGGCTCCCGATCATCCGGGTCGGTGACCCACCGGTACACGTCCCGCAGGCTCTTGTCCCCGCGGCCGCCGGCCAAGAGGAGCGCCGTGACAACATCGCGAGCCGCCCCGTCAAAATAAGCGTTGGTCGTAGCGTTGGCGGCCCTCGTCGAATCCACGAACACTTGCGCCAGATCCTTGGCTTCGACCGCATTCGTCACCTGCCGAAGCGGGTTCCACCACCAGGAGCGTTCCTCATCGCAAATGCCCTGGGGGTCAAACACCCACACGCGGCCTCGGTCGGCACGCTTCTTCCGTGTCGAGTCGACGATGTCGCGCTTGTTCGAGGTCGCGACGACGGCGCCGGGGGCCGCGAAAATACGCGGAACCACCCAGCATGTCGTCTTACCGGTCCTGGGGCCCGAGATGTTGATGCCAACGTCCTCAAATGAACTCACGAGCTCCACGCCGCCTACGACCGACCGGCCGATCGGAAGCCCCACCACGGGGCCCGCCACGCGCAGGCGTTCTGCTTTCTTCGCTGCGGCCTGGCGGGTCAGCGCATGGATGTCTGATCCTGAGCCCGCAAGGCGAGCCGCACGGTCCCCTCGGCGCCGCCCCGTCATTCTCGCCGACACGGCACCCGCACCGACGAACACACACCCCACGAGGAGTGCGACACCCAGCGACCATACGAGAACGGCACGAGGAAGATCTCCGCGCACGACAGCGGCGAGCACCTCGAACGGCTTGGCAGGGGCGGCCTGGCCCGAGTGCCAGCTCCACAAGCGAGCCCCCGCCCACACGACCCCCGCAGCGCAAAACGCAACGACGGTCCCTCCGACGAACAGAAGTGTCTGGCCGTCCCACGTGCGCATGTCGTCGCGCAGGCTCATGCGTGCATCTCCCATCGCTGGTTGGTGTTCGACAACCCGCGCGACACTTCAGAGTGCACGAAGTCGACACGCAAAGCGAACCCCGGAGCACCAGAGGTTTTCAGGAGGAACTTGCCGCGCCCCACAGGAGCAGACTCCCTGCCGGTCGCCGGGTCATAGGTGCCCGGCGCGTTCCACGAGGCAAGCAGGTCCTGCTCTGCTTGGCTCACCGCCACAACCCCAGAGAGCAAGTCCATTTCGCGCGCGGGCAGGCCGCCGAGGAACAGCATCTTCGACCGCTCCACGAAACCGAGGGCTTTGAGACGGTCTGCTTCCGAGTCCAAGGCAGCGAAGTCACTCATCGAGTGGGTAATCATCATCTGCCCCACACCCACACTCCGGTTGAGTCTGGTCAGAGCGTCGACCCGGTCGACCAGGCCAGACGAGGAGCGAAGGGTCCGCCATAGTTCATCCATGACGATCATGTAGCGGCGCCTGGGGGCCGCTCCCGCATCCGCGAGACTTTGGGCGATCTCCACGGTGGCAAACCCATAGGACCAGCACGCCAGCAGGACAGCGGCCTGAAGGTCAGCATCGGCCTGGAGGAGTGAGTGCACATCGAAGACGACGCTGCGGTCCATCATCATCGGCGTCGTCGTCTCCACCGCGAACAGTTCCCCAAACCTGCCTGACAGCAGAGCCATAAGGGAGGCTTCCAGCGCTTCAGTGATCTCCCTGTAGTGCGTGTCATCGCCCCGGTCCAAGGCCGCACGGCGAAGCTCGGCTGGCCCTTCTCGCACCACGTCAAGAACGTGAGCGAGCCTAGGGCGCTCATAGCGCTCTTCGACGATCCGGATCGCCTCATCGAGGATCGTCTCTTCCCTGTCCGTGGGAGCCGACCGGCGGATGATGTGCACGAGGGAGGCGACGAGTGTTTTCTTGCGTTCGTGCGCTTCGGCCTCCAAAGCGTCGGCCTCTTCCGCGGCCCCCGCGTCTCGCAGCAGGTGTGCCGCTTCGACACTGTTTCCCGCGTCCAACGGATTGATCCCACCCTTGCCGTGTCCGATCTCAATGACCTGCGCGCCGAGTGCTTCCATGAGATCCACGTAATCCGGCTTGATGTCGCCCAGCACCATCGTGTGCATCCCGAACGCCTCTAGGCCTTCGATCATGCGGCGCACGAGCGAAGACTTGCCCAAGCCGTTCAGGCCGAGCACCATCGCCGACGGCGCTGAGATCAGGCCCTTCTCGAACCAGCTGATCGGGTCTGCGCAGATTGTGCCCGTCCCATTTGTCGCCCGCCCCAGGGGAACGCCGACCAGGGGTGCGCCAGACCCGACAACGAGCGGGAACAGCCCGCAGACCTGCCTGGTCGTCCCCCGGTAGGGGCGGATGATCGGCATGGATGCGGCATACCCTCCGCCCGGCCTCTTCCAGCCCCGCTTCATGGCCCCACCCGTACCGGCCCCGGTCAGTTCTGCAAGCAACTGACCCACAAACCCGAAGATGCTCACAATGCGCCTCCCAGCCGCTGACCAGTCGGGCGCACGCCCACAGGCAAGCCGAGCGCGAAGGCGCTATCTTGCGCGCCGTACGCAAGCCTGACCTGGAGGCGCGACGCGGCCGCCAAGGCCGTGACCGCAGAAGACGTGTCCTCCATGTCCTCACTCATCGTCGTGGCCGTAATCACCATCCCGAAGTCCACCAATCCCGCGCCTGCCGCCTCTTCGGCCGCGACCTGTTGCGCCGCGTGCAACTCATTGAGTGAGCGGGCGGTGGGCCGGCCCATTGTCTCCACGCGAGCGCGCGCCTTGTTGAGGTCTGCCTCCACGACTCCTGGGGCTTTGCCCGCGTCCATCGGCCGATACAGGATCGTCACCCGCTTGCGCGCCACATCCGCGTTGGCTGACAAGATCGTGCGCAGGATCGACGACTGAACCACACCCCTCGGGGGTGCAGACACCACCCACGAGCGAGAGCGCCCCGAATCATGCACGTAGGTATCCCACTGAGCATGAGCCGTCACCGGGCCCGCGTCCCCCCACGACACATGCACCTCCTCGCCGGCCGCCGCCGCGTCCTCGAACAACTCTTCACACGCCGGGTCGTAAGCGACGCGCACCAGGCGCACCACCTCATCGACCGTCATCAGATGCACAGCCCCAGCCCCCGCCGCCACAAGCGTTTGTGTGAGCCCCGGAAGCCGGGTCCCAATGTCGCGTGCCGCCTGATCGAACTGGCGACGCTTAGCTCCCATCCGCGCCGGGTCAAACACCACAGTGATCCAGGTACGCACCTGCGCTGACCCCGCCTTGTACTCCTCGACCACCTCACGCATGATTTGACGCGCCAAATCAGGCGCATCCGGGCTCATACGACGCGTCACTTCACGGTCAAGCCGCGACCCTGTATCCGGAGACGTCTCCACGCACACCGATGCGCCCACGATCCCCAGCTCTCCGCCCAGATCAGCCAGCCACTGACCCCAGTAGGCGACCTGAAGATCCACATGCTCCGTGTCCAGCAGATCAGCCCCCGAAGGCGCAACCTTGAGGACGACAGCGAGACTGCCGTCCGCGTGACGGATCAACGCAAAAGGGCGATCATACGAGTCAACCTGACTCGACAGGGTCGAGGCCGACAAGACTCCCGGCAACATGCAGTGACCAGAAGCGACAGAGGCGGGAGCAAGCGGCCCCGACCGATAGATGTTCTCCTTCTTACGCGATGCCCTCCAAAACCTCATCGTCTCCCCCATCCTGTCTGCAAGAGAAATACCGTGCCTGTCTTTGACTGAAATGGCCCAGATCGCGCCCGCCGACACCGCGCCCACGAGCGTCGACCACAAGGGACCCGCCAGCGCGTAGACGAGGACCATGAGGATCATGGCGACAAGCACACCCATCGACGCAGCGAATGAGAGTTGCCCAAACCCCGCAGCCGACGGCCTGCGCCAATTCCCATACGTCCTGGGGCCTTCATGTTCACCGCTACTCATTCCTTCGCCACCCCCGCAGCACCCGTCGCCGCATCACTCGCTGTCTTCGTCACCTCGGAGGCGACCTGCGCCCCTGCGATCACAGCCGCCGCCACACCACCTGTCGCCACCGTCGCTCCCGCAGCCGCCGCACCACCCGAGGCGGCACCGCCTGCTGCGCCGCCGCCGGCGCTCGCAGGTGCGCCGGCCGAGGCACCGCTGCTCGCCGAGGCGCCACCCCCGTGGGTCGGTGCCGGCGAGGATGCGGGGGCCGGCGTCGACGATGATGATCCCGCCGCGCCACCACCCCCAGCGGGTGACGGCGAGGATGCTCCCGCCCCGCCTGAATGCACCGACGCCGTATGGGACGAATGCATCGACATGATCGACCCGGTCGCCATCGCACCCATCACAGCCGTATCCCCCACGCCAGGGCCTCCCTGGCTCATCGCCGCCGACGCGGGCACCACAAACCCGATCAACGCCGGCAACACCAACACCGCAGCGACAAGTAGGAGAATGCCCATGATGAACGTCGTCACGTCATCACTCGACCACTGATCCGCAAACCCCGCACGCGACGTGAGCTTGATTGCCACCGCGTACACGATGGACGCGGCAGGCTTATACAGGACGAACGCCACCAGCCACGTGACATTCTTGGTGAACCATGAGCGTCCCCAGGTCGTGTTCGTGCATGCCGCACTGATCGGCAAGATGCCGACCAGAATGACGAGGAAGGCCGAGCGGAGCATCATCATGCCGATCTGCACAACGTTCGCGATGATGCCGAACAGCCCCAAGATGATGATGAGGATCGGGCCGAGGGTGCCTGTGTATTGTCCAGCGAGCAGGCCCCCTTGAAACAAGGAGAACGCGAACTGGGTCCCATCCCCTCCCGTTGCCTCATCCAAGATCCACTGGGAAAACGCGTCAGCCGCCTGGATCAGATAATGCACGATGCCGATCCCTGCGACAGCGACCGTCATATACGTCAGCACCGCCGACATCAGATCGCGCAGCGGACGGCCCGACCGGCCTGTCGCCAGCTGGATCCCCGCAGCGATCACGGACACCATCACCGCCGCGATCACGAACACATACAGGTGCGACTGGACGAACACCGCCTCAGAAGACCCACCCCTCAAATCAGGGGTGTCAACCTCCACCCAAAATGTTCCGATTCGCACGAGAGTGTCCGTGAGCGTCTCGAACACGCCGTCCGCCCACGATTTCAGCACCGTGTTCGAGGCGGCCCGTCCCACTCCCCCAATGATCGCGGCCGCATTATTCGTCGCACACGCGAAATCGAACGGGACACACAGTTGAAGATCTTCCGCTGCGAGAAGGTCATGTCCCATCATCACCAGCTCCACTCGATAAAGCCCGCAGGCAAGCCAGCAGAGTCAAGGCGTGACGCTCCCCAGTTGTTCCCCTCGGGCCACGTGAACTTCCAATCCCCGTCCGTGTATTCCATCTTCATCGGCCACGTCAGCCACGCACCCGCCGAGGACGCAGAATCCACCACGAGGACCACAAGGACCACCTCCTCGCTCCACTGCTCCGACCAGAACCCGTGCACACGGATCCCCTCCGGTTCCGTCCCCGCCTGCGAGTCGGGAGTCAACGCCAACGCCTCACGCGCGTTCGCGTCATCCACCGCACGCGTCCGAATCACCTCAGCCACACTGGGCCCACGCGCGATCCAGTTCAACGCATTCGCCGCAGCAACAACCGCCCCCTCTTCTGATGGGGCGTAACAGCCCGGCACCCCCTCACGCACACGCGGGCCCGCAGGCGACACAAACGTCGGGACCGTATCAATGGTTTCCACGCGCCCCAAGGGCGCGGCCGTCAACCGGCCATCGTCGAGCCCGCCGGTCGGCGCGCACACGCCCGCTCCCCCGCTCTCACCCGAAGCGCCAGCATTACTGGCATTACCAGCATTGCCAGCGTTGTCGGCGTTGCTGGCGTTGTCACTCATGCCCGCGTTGCTGGCCCCCGTATCCGCCGGGCCAGGCCCCGCCACCACCACCCACACGACCCCCACCACCAGGGCGACCAGAGCAATCGCCGAGAGGAGGAAGGCCGGGCGAGCGAAAGGATGCCGCTCAGGCATCACAGGATCATCGCGCGTCATCATCCGAACAACGCGACAATCGCACGGACCAGACCCGCCGCACTCGCGATGAGCATCGCACCCACCGCGACTTTCCCGATCTGATGCACATGCTCAGACGAGGTCCCCCGATGATTCGCGATCGCCAACGCCGAACCCGCGACGATGAACCCGACGATCGCGACCACAAGACCACCCCACATGAACCACGACAACAGCGTGTTCACAGGCCCTTCCAGGTTCGGAGGCGGCGTCGGGTGCGGATCCAACTCACTGCCCAGCACACTCATGAGAATCTTCATGCGTTTTCCTTCCGTAAAGCGAGAACCTCATCGAGGACCCGCGCGAACGCCCGAGATGGCGTTCCCACCTCGGCACGCACACTCAATCGCCACGCCCCCACCCAAGGGGCATAGATCGTGGTCGGGAACGCTCCCGCCGTCTTCTCTGCTGCAAGCCGCAGAGCCTTCGGGAGGCGTCCGGGAATGTCGGGCACGATGAGCAGACCGACAAGGTTCACGCCCGGGACCGCTCCGGCCGCCCACTGCATCCCCGCCTTGCGGGCCGCCTCCAGGCCTGCCATGTTCGACCGGCACACAACGAGCACGTCAGCCTCACCACCGGTGATGCTCGGCCACGCACACCCGGCGTCCCCCGCGTCGACCAAGCTCGCCCAGGTGGACGTACCCGCCCCGCCGTGAGCGCCGACCAGCCAGAACCTCTGGCGCGATTCAAGGGACGGATACGAGCGTTCCAACGCAAACGGCGCCGCAACGTCTGCGCCGGCCTTCCATACCCCAACCGCCTGACGCGCAGGCAGCGTCTGCTCGGTGGGCACACGCTGTACGTTGTCGCGACGAGCAATCCACGGATTCTCGCTTTCAGGCATACAAACCATCACCGTCCCTTCCTGCACATACGTCAGATGAGGACACACAGGAGGCAGTAGTGACAGAACACACCCGGCCAACGTGGCCGAAGATCCGCATTGACGTTGACGACCTCGGATCAGTTCATCTCTTCGTCGCCGGAGTACATAGACAGAACGTCATTCCCTCGCGGACTGCACGCCAGCAGGCAATGGACGCAGTCGTCGACCTCGCACGACGCTACGCCCGCCCCCTCGACGTCGATGCCACCGACGAGCACGGCACTTTCCACATGACCGTCCATCCCGACGGGCACATCGACGAGAACGCCTACACACCCCGCAGCGACTCCGCAGGGACTACCTCCGCACAGGGGGCCTGATGAAAGCCCCGCATCTGCTCCCCCAGTTCGCCTTCGTCCTCGGCGACGAAGACGTCAACCTCGACGAGCTCGAATGGCGCCATCCCTTGCTCGCCACCGACTACGACCTCGCCTACGAGCAGGCACTGGACCAATGCGAAGCAATCGGCCTCGATCCGACGGCCACCACAATTCGGATCTATTTCCGCCTCCAGGCCGTCGGCTACACGCCCTGGGCGCCTGTCGACGACCAGACCGACTACCGCGCACTCATCGCCCGCATCGACCCGATCATCGAGCTCTGACCAGCCCAGAGCAGGGTCTCAAAATGAGACCCTGCCCCCATAATTCCCATTTTGTAACGCACTTCACATTCTCGGGGCGAACATGCGCCCAGCCAACACAGCCACGACAGACCCGCACGCCAACCCACGACATCAACCTCGCCCGACAAGGCAGGGTCTCAAAATGAGACCCTGCCCTCACACATTTCAATTTGTGAGGCATTTCATAAATCGGGGGTGTTTATGCTGCTGATCGCCACTGGCGCACCAGGGCCGCGCACCGACCGGCGATGTCGGCGTCATCCAGGTCGAGAATGCCTGCCGTGGTGCCCCGGCGTGACCCAACCAAGAGTGTCATCCACGCCCGGGCGACCGTGGGATCGATCCCCAGGTCCGCCAGCCGCACATCCGCACCGGCGATCGCGTGGCGCCGGCCCGGGTCACCGCAAGCGATCTCTGCGATCCGGCGCGTGCCGGCCCAAGCGATTGTTTCGTCCATGCCGGCCGACACCAGACCGTCCACGATGCGACGCAACGGTCCACTGACGTCATCGAGGGCGACCCACCGGTCCCTCTCGACAGGCGCCGGATCGTTGGCGCTCACGTCGGGCAGGGTCTCGACGGGGATCGGACGAGAGGCGAATGCGACATCACGAGTCAGACCCCGACGCACCACGATCGTGGTCCACAAGCCCCACGGCCTGCGCGAGGCAATGAGCTCATCAGCATTGTCACGCAGGGCCTGCCAGGCCAGCGCGATCGTATCGGTGAGCGCCTCATCAAAGCCCATCCCGGATGCCATCGCGTGGCGGATCGGCGCCCAGAATTGCCGGGGCCCCTCAGCGACCAGTGTCGCCCCAAGACACTGGGCCGCTTCCCCCGTCCATCCGCTGGCTTGAGCTGCGTGCAGCGCCTCACGCAGGCCGTCATTATCGTTCTTGCCGATCGGCCGGGCATCACCGAGGCTCAGCGGGACCGCCTCGACCATCGGCTCAGACGAGGCCGCCTCCTCGGGCGCGAAGCGGAGCTCGAACACGGACGCCGCTTGCCGATCATTCATGCGCCTACCATATCGACGCACCAATCCCAGCTCCTCGAGCTGAGCCAACGCACGGAACACGCTCGCCCTGCTCCGGCCGGTCGCCTCCACAAGCCAGTCGATCGAGCAGATCGCCGCTCCACGACAGTCGGCCAAACGCCCGAGCTCACCCATGACCAGACGGGCCGTGGGCGAGACGCCGTGCAGTCCGCGCAGCTGGCCATGCCAGGAGATGATCTTCACGCCGACGCACCGCCCTCGCCGCGTCGATCCATCGCGATCCGCGTCCACGTCGCCCAGTTCGCGTCGGGCATCTCGGCCGCCACCTGCGCGACCAGCGCGTCGAACTCGGCGTCAACCACGTCATCGACCAGCGCCTCGACCTGACGATCCTGGCTGGCGCGCAACGCCGCGAGCCGCTCGCGATCACGGCGCTCAGCCTGCTCGCGCAGCCGCTCAGGCGCCGCCTGCGGATCCACATTCGCCTCCAAGCGGGCCGCCACCAAAGCGGCCAAGCGATGCACCCGGAAAGGCAAGCGCTGGTCCATGAGCTGGCGGATCTGGCCCGGAGCCCAGCCAGCATCGAGACGCACACGCAGCATCTGGGCCACGCGGCGAGCACCCTGGCGATCCAAGGCCTGCAACGCGGGCGGCAAACACGCCGCCACGAGGAGCCCATCATCCTCGCTTGAGCCCCCAGCACGCTTGACGTCAGCCTCCAGGGCATCGAGAGGCTCCCCTGGCACCGGATCAGCCCATGAGTCGCCAGACTCGAGCGGGTCACCCGCCGGACACGCCGCCGACGGCGCCTCCGGGAGGGCAGGCGACACCGCCGCCGTGGCCTCCCCGAACTCAGCCTCACCATCGAAGCCCGACCCGACCCCAGCGCCGCGACCCGCATCGCGCGCCTGCTCGCACGAGGTCAGGTCTGGTGGTTCTATTGGTGGTTCTTTCTTTATATCTATGGGGCTCACCTGTGAGCCCTTTACCCCCCGATTTTGAGCCCCATAAGAGCCATGGGGCTCACGGTGAGACTCATTCGTTGACCTGCGCAGATACTCCCGCTCTCCGGGCTGTCGGTCCTCGCTACCTTCTATGGGGCTCAATTTGAGCCCCATAGGCTGACCTGCGCTTTCGTTCAACTGAGGGCGTGTACCAACCATGAGGTGATACATGGTCGACCCGCGGTGTGCGCGCCCGTTCTCGTCGTAGAAGTAGCGAGCCTCCCGCTCGATCAATCCAAGTGACTCGAGCTGGTTGAGGTAGCGCGCCACCGACGAACGCGAGCACTCGACAACCGATGCGAGCGTCTCCCGCTTCGGCCAGGCACGATCCTCATCGTCCGCGTACTCAGCCAGCGCAACGAGAACCCACTTCGCTGACCCGATACCCCGGATCTCATGGAGCGCCCAATTCACGGCCTTGAAGCTCATCGGACCATACCTCCGATCACGAGGCGGGCCGACCAACAGCCCGAGTCATCCCAGCGGCGCGCGTCGATGAGGCCAGCGCGGTGAAGGGAGGCGAGAGAGCCTTCGACCTTGCTCACCGGCAGGGAGGTCTTCGTCGCGAGGACATTGGGGTCAATGCGCACTCGGGCGAGCGCGCCCGCATCATGCGCCAGGGCGAGAAGAACGAGCTTGTCTGTTTGGGTTCGACACGGCGCAAGCCACGCCGCGTCGGCAAGCCACTGTGTGGAAGTCATGGGGTTCCTACCGTTCGCCGGGCCCGGACTACCGCCAGCGACTGTGCTGGGGTATGCTCGGGCGCGTTCAATAGCGCGGAAGCGGGAAAGACGATTCGTTCGTCTTTCCCGCTTCCCCTCTTTTGCGTCTACGGCGGCCCGGTGGGGGATGTGGCAGGAGTCCACTCCCCCACCGAGCCGGTGCAAGCAGCCTTGTGGAGGGCGACCGCTTGCGACGGGCCCGCGCCGCCAAATACAGCGCGGGGGAATCGGGTCAGACGAGCTGACGACGACGAATGCCGAGGATCGTCACGCCCACGCCCAGGACGACCAGGGAGGTCACACCGAAGAAGGCAGCGTCGGTGCCCGTCACCGGCAAGGTCGGCTTGGGGGAGTCGACCGTAACGGTCTGGCCCTCGTCGTTGATGTCCGCGTGCGCAGCAACCTCAACACCGTTGCTCGTCGCCTTCTCGAAGACGACGATCGATTGGCCAGCAAGACCGGACGTGTTGAAGTGGAACGAGACGGTCTCACAGCCCTTCGAATCCGCCGGGGTGAACTTCACCGACGAGGTGACAGGCTTGCCCGCAACCATGAGCTCCTTGCCGGTGGCCTTGTCCATGAGCGTGCCCGACAGCTCGTACTCCTTGCCGACGGCGAGGTTCTCGTAGCACACCTTGTCGTCCAGGACGACATCAGCGTTCGGGGCGAGCGTCTTGTCGGCGTCGGCATGATCGGTGGCCGTGGTGCCAAGCTTCGGGCCGGGCGTCTTCACGGTCTGCCCCTCGTCGTTGATGTCCGCGTGGGTCGCGACCGTCTTGCCGTCACGCGTGAGATCTTCGAATACGACCGTCGTCTTGCCCGCGAGAACCGAGGCATCGACAGTAATGTGCACCGTCGTGCAGTCGTCAGCCTTGGTCGGCGTGTGCTTGACCGTCGCCTGGACCGTCTTGCCCTCATCGTCGACGAACGGCTTGCCCGTCTCCTTGTCCATGAGCGTGGCAGTGAGCTCGTACTCCTTGCCCACAGCCAGGCCCGTGTAGCACACCTTGTCAGACACGGTAACGGTGCCGGAGGCAGCGAGCTCCTTGTCGCCGTCCGCCTTGTCCGTCGCAGTCGTCTTAAGGGTCGGGATCACGCCCTCGACCGTGAACTGCTCGGTCTTGTCCTCAACGCTAGTCGTCATCGGCGCCACACGATCATCACCCGCAAAGGAAGTGACGAACACGTAGGTGCCGGACTCGGACGGATCAACCTTGAAAGAGTTCGAGCCCACCGTCGGATTGAAGCCATTCTTGGCAGGGAGAGTAACCTTCGCGACCACCCTCGCCTGCGCCTTGTTCGCCTCGGTCACGTCCAGGCCCTCCGGGAAGAACAGAAGAGTCTGATCCATCGTCTTCACGTCAGCCTTGAAGCCCCGGTCACCCGCGAAATCCGGATGATCCGACGGGAATCCGTCGACCCACACGTCATCAACGAGATAAGTGCCAGCCTTCGTCTCGCGCGACGAGATCGCCGTGTTGATCTCCACCGGGAAGCGCTTCGACGTGATCTCCTTGTCCATCGCATACCCGTCAGTCCAGTCCTCATGGACGAACTCAGAAGCCGTGTACTCCTTGCCGCCCGTGGTGACCGGAGCCGTCTGGTCGGCCTTGACGACCTTCCACACCCACGTCACGAAGCCCGACGGGACCTGCACGCCCTCAAGGGTGGCGGTCTGCGTACCCGGCCCATCAAACGTCAGCGTCGCAGACCCGAGAATCTTCGCATCAGCAGGCACCGAATCCGACTTCGCGGCCGGCCGCTCACCCGTCCAATACGCCGTACCCACATAGGTCACCGGCACATTCTTCCCATCCAGAGACAGCCACTGGCCATCACCGTAATCAGCCTTCGCGCCAGCAGTAAACGTATCCGAAACCGGGGTCCCCTCATCAACGACGCGAGCAGCCGCAACGTCCGACGTGCCAACAGGCTGGAAATCAAAAATCACATCCCACGTCGGCCCCTGAGCAATCTCAGAACGCGGGTGCTCATTGTCACCCCAGATCACATCCTGGCGACCGCCCCCGGGAGACGCATAGCCAAGAGACGAGTTGCCAAGATCGCCATATTCAACGTGGTAGCTTGCACCTCCATTTCCAGTTGAATGCCACTTGATACCGTCGATTCGCGTTGCAGCGGTCGAGGAAGAGTATGTGTTCGTACCAGTGGCATCGAAGACAGCCGGGCCGGTCATCGTGATGGTGAACGGCTTGCCCGCCACATAGGCAGCAGCCCCGTTCTTCACGCCGATTCCGTCGATCGTGCCGAAGCGAGTCCCAGTGCCGGTCACCTCACCCGGCTCCCACGCGACAACGCCAGCCGCCTGCGCAGCAGCGACCATCTGACGCGCGCGGTCCTGAATCGTCGCCGGCGTGATCCCGAGGAGCGTGTTGACGTTCGTCTGCGACTGCGCACCTGCGTTCTCGAAGTTCACGTGTGCAAGGAATCCGACTGCAGCGGCATCCAGGTCGGTGTCAGAGAACTGAAGTGACGTCGGCATCCAGTTCTTCATGATGTACGCCATCTGCGGAATGTCGACGCTCAGATCAGCGGGCCGGCTCAGATTCGGCTGGTCTGTCAGCTGTCCCGGTGTCACCGCCACCTCCGCCGAAGGGTTCACGGCGTTCGCCTGGATGCACAGGCCCGGAACAGGCTGACCCTGATAGGGAATCCAGGTGCCGAGCCATCCGGTCCCGCCAGGGATCGGCATTCCTCGCACCCAGGAGCCCGCAGCCATCGCGGGCAGAGACACGATCATCGTCATCGCGATCATCGCGACTCCCAATGCTGCGGCTACGATGGACCGTAGCCGTGAGTGGCGCACAGGGGCGCCGATGGCAGACTTTGCCATTGGACCTTCCTTCCATTGAAGGGATAAGCCCTGACAGACAGGCCGAAAGGCCTAGGAACCACTGCCTGCCTGCCAGGGAGATTTCGGTGCGCCGCTCACGGCGCATCTTTCGGGGAGCTTGAAGCTGCTACCAGAGCGGAGTCTCCGCTCCGGTATAAGATCCGTTCGCGTCCGGCTGAATCTGATAGTGCTTGTGACCGTCGGGATCATCGAAGTAACCGTCTGGCACCGTCGTAGAGGGAGCGCTCCACGCAGCGCCTGCGCCCGCACCCGTTGACGAGCTGACGCCAGTCCCATTGGACGAGCCGTTCGAGTAGTCCTGGGAGACCTGGGAGGCTGAGTATCCGCTCGAATATGAGGCATTTCCGCCATTCCCCGCACTCGACGAAGACTCTCCCGAGGAGTAGGACGCGGCCGCCTGCGCCTGCTGGGCTTGGGTCCACGCAGCCTGGGAATCCGAGACTGCTTTCACCGCTGTCTCCGCCGCGACCTGTGCCTCAGCGATCCGGCTGATAGCAGCTGTCATCGCTTTCCAGTCATCGGCCTTCACCGGGATGGCAGTCACCTCTTTGAGAGCATCCACCGCGCTTTGCGCCACATGACGCACCCCCTCATCAGTGACCTTGCCCTGCGATTGACCGATCACCGCATACCACGCATCAACGTCGGCCTCCGCTGATTCACGTGCCGCCGTAAGCGCCGCAGACCTCTTGGCAATCACAGCCTCTTCCAACGCCTCCACCGCAGCCGTCATGTCCATTGAAGCCGCCTGGCACTCACCAGCCCTCGCCATCAATTCGCGAGCGGCCGCCTCCAAGGCCTCGCGCCCCGCAGGCATCTCACCTGCCGCAGGTGCCACCACACCCGGAGCTGTCACCGCCTCCACCAGGCTCGCATCATCAAGGCTCTTGCCCGCTTCGACAAGCTCAGCATCAACCTCAACCGGCGTGCACGCCGCAGCCACCGCTGACACAGCCTCGCTATAAGCTGCCTCAGCCCGGGAATCAAGATGCGCCTCCCAGGCGACCACAGCCCCCAGCGCGGCAATCACACAGGAGGCCGCAACACCGAACACCATCGCGCGATGACGCGAAAGGAACGTCTCCTCCACACGTTCAGCAGCAAAAGCCGCATCCAAAGCTTCACACTCATTCACTTCCACGACGATCTCCTCCACAATCCGCCGCATCCATTACCCGACAAGTCGACGGTACACGCCCACCAAGGCTGACGATTGCACGACCGTGGACATCACCCCGACGATGAGCAGGCCGACCCCTCGTGGCGCCGCCCGAAAGCGGCGCCACGAGAGACCACGCCCCGTGTGTGCACACGCGACGTTGTATGCGGGCGAGGAAGTAACGAGCTTCCCCGCCCACCGGGAAACAGAGGAACGACCACTGTCTCCCAAGAGGTGACGACAGACGGTCTGTCGCACCCCCGAAAGGAGAACCCTCATGGGATTCATCTCGATCAACAACGCCGAATACCTCGTCACCGACGATGAACTCGACGCCCTGACCCCGGACCTCAACAACTTCACCATCACTGGCATCGCACACCTGCGCTTCACCGGCAACGGCCAAGCCATTGACATCCGAATCAGCAACGGAACCGTGATCACCACGAGCCGCAGCTGATTGCGCCCCCACGGTGCCCAGGCCCCAAGCCTGGGCACCGTGACCGCGCAACACACCTGCCACCCGACACATCACCGCACGCCCCCCACCAGCGAAGGCCGCCGACCAGGGAGCCGACGCGCGCTGATCAACGCCACGCCGGCAACGATGAGAACAACAAGGACGACACCGACAGCCGCATCAACGACCTCACACGCGACACGAACACACCGGAACACCTCCACCTGCCCAGCACGCGGGACCACCGGCTCGCACCAGACGACCTTCCCCGCATCCACAAACGGCGGATCATCTACTACGCCTGACCAGCGCACCGTCATTGTTGTCACACCGCCGTCACAAGATCCGACACTTCGGTGACCGAGGGCGAAGTCGGCGCATCGTGTGACGTGGGAGCTGCGGCGGTGACCGGAGTCAGCAAAGCCTCAATATCCGCGCGACGGAAGTACAACCGACCCGAGGGATACCGCAGGCACGGCAGCTCACCTGCCTTCGCCCAACGTCGCACCGTATAGGCAGTCACACCGAGAATCTCACCCGCCTGACGTGCATCAATTCGCACATTGCTTTGCATATTCTGTATTGTCATGCTGTCATGATTACATGCACCGATCGATAAGTCAACACACCCTCCTTGCATCTTTTGCACATCTCGCTTAGATTGCACACATGATCGGTTCACAAGCGTCCGAGCTCGTCACGCACCTGACAGTCGACCAAGCCGTAGGAATTGCGGTGAAGCAATACCTCTTCATCAACGCGATCCCCGCAACGAAACTGGCAAGTGTTCTCGAACTGTCCAGTGCCACTGTTTCGCGGAAGCTTCGCGGCCTTGTGGGATGGTCGACCGAAGAGCTCATGCTCACTGCGGCTTTCCTCAACATCTCAGTTCAAGACCTGATCCCCCAGGCTGACGGCTTGGGCGGCTGGTTGCCTGCTCCGTATCGCCCGGCGCGCGGCGATCGGGTACCTGAGTTGGTGCCCCAAGTCGGGCTTGAACCGACGACCGACGGATTATGAGTCCGCTGCTCTGACCGACTGAGCTATTGGGGCGCACCAAGTTTAGCGGGCGTCCGAGGCGGGAGGCGACCCCTCACCGGTGAGAGGGCATCACGCCCTCGGCAACCCCGCGCGCACGGCGCGCAATACGTCCTTCGTCGCCGTCGGGATCCGATAGGACTCCACCGCCTTTTGAATGGCCTTGCGCCGAACGGGCAGGGGCAGGCGATCCTCGAGGAACCACGGAAGCGCCGAGTCGGGTTGCTTCGCCAGGGCTTCGGCGAAGTACCAGCCCTGCGCCATGCGGACGTAGTACTCCTCCGATGCGATCCCCGCGATGAGCGAGAGGAAGTCGGGTCGGAAGTGCTCTTTGAGGAAATGCCCCATGTGCATGCAAATGCCGAAACGCACCGTGTAGGGCGCCTGTTGACCGGCTCCGACCCACGCCTCGGCCTCGCGTTCGAGGCGTTCGAGGTCACGAGCGAATCCCGCAGGCGCGAGGGAGTCGCAGACCGCCCAGTTGTCGACGAAGGGCAGGAAGCGTTCGACTCCCGAGAAGGCGGCGTCGGGGGATTTCTCGAGCCCGAGGAGGAAGGAGTGGAGCATGTTCTCCTCGTGGAGCCCGTGCGGCAGCTCCGCGAGGAAGGCGAGCGCTTCATCGGGGCGTTCGCGCCGCAGCTTCTTCGCGAGGGCGCGCAATGCGGGGTTCCTCGCGCCGATGATCGTCGCCGGGTTCAGTCCCGGGATGAGCTTCGCGAGGAAGGCGGCATTGCCCTCATCGGCGAGGGCGAGGAGCTCTTCTCGAAGAGAGGGGGTGGTCATGGGGACATCGTATGCGGCGCCTTGGGGAACGGCCGGAATTCCTCGCTCCCCGAGGGGAAGTCGTCGAAGCACTGCCGTCCTCGATCCGCCTGGTACCTGAGGACCGCCGTGTGCGATCGGGGTGTTTCTCCGTTCCTTTCCCCGACTCTCATGCCTCAGTCGATTCCTTGGGATCGAGGCGCTCGCATGACCTTTCTTTCCGTCGGAGGCGTCATGCGCCCGGCCCAAAGGATGTAGAGTCCGATGGCTACCAAGCCGAGCGGGATCCAGATCGCCCACCAGGGGAAGTGCGGGACGCTCGGGCTCCTCCCCGCCTGTTCGATGTCCGTGATCGGAGTGGGGCTCACCCGTTCCCCTGTGAGGAGGATCCTGTGGGTGTTGATCCCCAAAGGTGTGCAGGTGATGAGCGTGGCGAGATCCCTGCCCGCCTCCACCCTGAGGGTCTCGGTTTGATCCGGTTCGACGACGCGCTTGTCGACGACCCTGTAAGTGAGGACTTCTCCGAAGAGTTCGAGTGTGAAGCTGTCGCCGAGCTCCACCTCATCCAAGTCTGTGAACATCCGCGCATCCGCCAGCCCTCGGTGGCCGGTCAGGACGGTGCGCGTATTCGGCCCTCCCACCGGGAGGGAGGTTCCTTCGAGGTGGCCGATCCCCTGGAGGAGCGTGCTGTCGGAGGTCCCGTGGTAGATCGGCAGATCGACTTCGATGCTCGGGATCCTGATCCGCCCCATGAGGCCGGAGGAGTTCACCCTGAGAATCGAGTCGTATTCGAGCGCCGCATTCGAACTCGAACCGTTTCCGCTCGGCACATTCGCGTTGGTCTCAAGAAGGGCTCCGACGGAAAGGGCCTCGTTGTACTCATGCGCGAGGAGGAGCTGCTCCTCCCGTCCCGGTACGACGGAGTCGATCTGCTCCTCGTATCCTGCGATCACCTTGGACTGGTTGTACTGACTGATCCAGGAGGAGACGCTCGGGTAGCTGACGGCGAGCAGTCCGATGAGGGAGAGGAGGGCGGGGATGAGCGAGAGCGGATTGAGCCTCCATCCTCTTCCCTCCGGCCTATGACTTTCCGCCGATCCATCAGGACCCATGCCCTCGCCTGAGGCGCGAAGACGCGCGCCCTTGTGACGCGCGGAATAAGGAAGGGATCGAATCGCCATGCTTATGCGCTTTTCCTCCTGAGAGTCGAAACGGCTGCGGCGGGGAGGTTCGCCTCCCCGCCGCAGCGCGTCGGATTCCGTTATCGGATCCGTACGGGTCCGGGCTCTACGAGCACGCGAAGCGCGCCGGCCTCAGCCCTGCTTGCCGTGACGACGCAGCACGAGGGCGCCGACGAATCTCAGATCCTCGGGGAGGGAGTTGTCGAAGGTCCACCCGTACTTCGAGCCGTGGTCGTCGCGGTTCGTGATCGTGTAGGTGATCGTCGAGGGCTGCCCGAATTCGAGGGTCTCACGATCGCTCGGATCCCCGCCTTCGTGCTTCGGATCCGTCGCGTTCCACTCCCCGAACTGGATGTCGAGCTGAGGAGTCACGTTGAAGACGCGGAGGTTGTTGATCGCCCCGTCGTTGCCGCGGCCCGAGGCCGTGCGGTTGCGGACGATGACGTCGACCGTATCGCCCTCGTTGAGGAAGGCGACGTGCGCTACGTAGGAGCCGGCGGCGACGTCCCTGAAGGACCACCCGCGGTAATCGACGAGCGAGCGGGTCGATCCCGGATCTGAGCATGGATTGATGAGGAAGGGGTCCGTGACCGTGAAGTAGTTGACGCCGAGGGCTTCAGCGTAGCTGCCGCCCTTCGCGATCATCGTCTTGAACCAGGGATCTTCAGCGTTCGAGAAGTAGGTGCCGGTTGCAGGCGGCGCGTCCCTGTTGAAGAAGGGCCTTGGACGGCCCTCCCGGAAGACCGTTCGGGTTCGCCAACCACGCGGGCAGCTTCCCGTTGACGACTGCCGTGTCGCGGATGTTCCCGTTCTCGTCGACCTTATCGGCGAGCACATGATCGACGCCCTTCGCATCCTTGTAACTGAATGCGAGAAGCGGGTGCGTGTGGTCGAGGCGATGGTTGTAGCAGTTCACGGCGGCGGCATCGATGCCGTAGGTGAGGAATCGATCGACTCGCCCGGGAACCTTGACGGGAGTGGACTCCGCGGTGCGGATCTGGATCCCGTCCGCCGGTGGCACCGCGTCTCCGGTCGTGTAGCTGGCGACCGCGGTCTTCGAGTTCCCTTCGGAAAGGATTCCGACGAGCTGCTTGACCTCTGAGAACCAGTCGGCGTAGGCCCCGCAGAAGACCTGTCCGGCGATGAGGCTGGCGGGCTTCGAGTTCAGATTCGCGTCGAACAGCAGGCCCGTGCAGTTGGGGTCCGACTGCCAGTAGGGATCCGAGGCGTAGCGGGTTCCGGAATTCGCGTAGCCCTTGCCGTTGACCGGTTCACCGACGTAGTCGGCGAGCATCTGCCAGTCGCCCTTGCGGTTCTCGGAGGCCTCCCAGAACAGTTGCTCTTTCGCCGGGGCGACGCCGGGCTGTCCGGGCCGTTCCCATTGGCTCCATGCCTCCCAGTTCGCAGCATGTGAGCTCGATCCGAGCATGACGAGGGATCCCCCGCAAGAATCGAACTCAGAGCGATCGCGCTCACGGTTCTTGCGGTCGAGTGTGGCACGGGCAAGCCTTTCGTTCCCACTGGCGCGCAGTGCCTTCAATTTCAAAGGGTCATGTTCGCGGGGCCCATCCGCGGGGAATGAGCGGGTGCGCAGCGCCTTCAATTTCAAAGGTCAATCTTCAGATTTCGGACATAGATTACCAGGGAATCCTGAGGGTTCAGCCGCTCGTGCGCGATCCCACAGAGCCGACGGGCAAGGCGAGCACCTCTTCGAAGGTCCACCGGAAGCATCGGCAGAGCGGCCGGCGCTGAAACGAAGCACCGGTTCCGCGGAGCTTCGCGGAACCGGTGGTGATCGTGGAGCTAGGGGGATTCGAACCCCCGACCTTCTCATTGCGAACGAGACGCGCTACCAACTGCGCCATAGCCCCAAGTGCCCGACCAGCATAACACCCTCGGACGGGCGCATGAAAATCGAGGTCGGGCGACCTCCGTCACTGCGCCCGGCGCGCCTCCAAGACCGCGTCCAGGTCGAAGGCGAAACCGGCGTCCGATGCGACGTCGGCGGTGGAACGCGCGGCCTTCATCTCAGAGACCGCCAAGGGGCGCGCGGGGACCAGCGCGTCGACTCTCGGGATGCCGCGCAGGTCGGTGTCGGAGTGGACGACCCGGCCCGCGACGCGCCCGCGCATCGCGTAGGTCGGGGCGGGCACCGAGGCGACGGACCAGGTGCGGCGCTCGACGGAGGCGGAAGCGGCGAGCGGGTCCTCAGCGTCTTCGGCTCCGGCGACCACAACGGGTTCTTCGGCTCGCGGGGCCTCATCGCCGAGGGCGGGGGTCTCAAGCGGAGCCGGACCCTCGGCTGCGGCTTCTGCCGCAGACTCGGCGCCGGCGGCATCGGAGGAGTCGTGATCGGAGTGACGGGGGCGGCGCGCAGGAGCCCTGCCCGCGTGTTCGCGGAGCTCGGCGAGGAGCTCGAGCTCGGCCGCATCGGCCTTGTGGGAGCGCACGGCGGCAAGGCGCGAAGCCGTCAGGGCGAGGGCGAGAAGGGCTCCGGGGATCAGGGTCCAGAACCAGGCCAGGGCCGTCAGCGCCGCGACGATCCCCACGACGGCGGTCGCCAGGGCGAGGATCGCGGACATGAGCAGTCGCCTGCGGCCGGCCGCGGCCTCGACGGAAAGCCTCGCAGCTCGCCGGGCGCGGAGGCGGGCGATCTCATGGACGGATTCGACGGCGCGACGCTCGACGCGAACCTCGCGGTGATTGAGCGATTGATCCGCCATGTCGCCTCCAGTCGCCTCGGGATGGACTCTGCGTACTGCGAGAAGGGCCCCCGAAGACCTCTCGCATTCCGATCCGCTTCGTGCACAGGTGTCGTCCAGGAGGCGCAGGCGCTGCGAATAGCGGTCGCCCTCGCGCGTCTCCATCATCGCGGTCCTGCGTGCGACGAGCAGCGGGATGGTTCCGAACAGCGTGAACGCTGCCGCGATGATGACGATGCCTCCGAAGTCCACAGTCCCACGCTATGCGTTCGCGCAGGCATTGCGCGCGCGGCCCGCGGCGCGTGTTGAATATCGCGAAAGCACTCCCCACCACATGTTTCACATTCGCCACAGCTGCCCCATGCGCCCCAATTCGGGGCTGTCCCCGCTAACGGGCGCTCAGCCCCCGGACCCCTCGAGTCGGGCGAGGACCCCGCCCTCGGGCAAGGACTCCGCATCGACCGAGAAGACGACATGATCCGCCCACGCGCCCGCGATGTGCATGAAACGAGGACGGATCCCCTCGCGATGAAGCCCGAGCCTGCGGCACACTCCGAGCGAAGGGGCGTTCTGCGGACGAACCGCCACTTCCAGTCGATGCAGCCCGAGCTCCCCGATCACGAGATCGACGACGAGCGCCGCGCACAAAGACCCCAGACCACGACCCGCCCAGCTCTCGGCCAGCCAATACCCCAGCATTCCCTGCGACATCGCGCCGCGCACCACATTGGACACCGTGAACTGACCAGCCACGGCCCCATCTACCCGGACCGCCATCACCAGGGCGCGTCCACTGCGCTGATCCCGATCCGTCGAGCGCGCATACTGCCAGACATCGGGAAGCGCCTCGTCCGAACCGGAGGGCAGAGTCGCCTCCCACGGCGCCAGGAAATCCGCGTTCTCACGCCGCAGCGCGTCCAGGACCAAGTGATCCCTCCCCCATGCCGGACTCAGAGTCACGCATCGAGGACGCGCCCGGGCTTCGGCGCTCCCCGCGGGGAGGACGCGCGCCCCGCCCTCGGCGCTCGAAGGAGGCGCTAAAGCCGCGACGGCGCGCATGAGGCCGCGCCCCACCGGATCGCGCACCTCGAGAAGGAGATCGGGCAAACGCCTCCCCCAGACCCTCGCGAAGGGACGGACGAGCGGCAGTGCAGCGCTCACGTCACTCCAGCACCAGGCACTGCAGCATGTCGCCGGTCTTCACATTCGTCGTCGCCTCGGGCACGATCGCCAGCGCGTTCGACTCCGCGAGCGCCGACAGGAGCAAAGAGGCCGGGGCGCCCATCACCTTCGCCTGATAGCCCGACTTCGGTTCGCCCACCAGACGAACCCGGACGAATTCGCGGCGCCCCCTCGGCGAATACCACGACCGGTCCACGGCCGCGCGCACCGAGGGGCGCGTCAGCTGCACCCACCCCTGCATGTGCCGCAGAGCCGGCCGCACGAAGACCTCGAAGCACACCTGGGCCGAGACCGGATCGCCCGGGAGGCAGAAGATCGGCGTCCCGCCCTCGCCCGTCCCGTCCCCGCCCACCGTGCCGACGCCGAGGATGTGCCCGGGCCAGGCGGCCACATTGTCGAAACGGACCGTGCCAAGCACCGAAAGGACCTCGCGGACCGTATCGCCCGAACCGTAGGAGATGCCGCCGGTCGTCAGGATGAGATCCGCTCGGACGAGCTGATCCTCGATCGTCTCGCGCAGGACCGAACGCTCATCGGGCACCGCGGCGACGCGGAAGGTCTGCGCGCCCGCATCCGAGATCGCCGTCGACAGGGCGTGACCGTTCGCATCGAAGACCGTGCCCGGGCGCGCCTGACGGCCCGGCTCCACGATCTCGTCGCCGATCGACAGGATCACGACGCGCGGCCTGGGATGCACGAGCACCCGCGAGCGCCCGACCCCTGCGAGAAGCGCGACCTGGCGGGCCCCCACACGCGTCCCCTTGCGAAGAACGACCTCGCCCTCGGCGACGTCCTCCGCGCGACGGCGGATGTTCTCCCCAACCGCCGGCTGCGTCTTCGCATTCACCCGCGCCACACCGCGATCGGTGAAATCCAAGGCCAGGACGCAATCCGCGCCCGCCGGCATCGGCGCGCCCGAAGCGATGCGGATCGCCGTCCCGGGGACCAGGGCCGCGGGGTTCACATCGCCGGCGCGGATCTCCTCGGTGACCGCCAGCTCGACGAGGGCGTCCGGGCGCGCGCCGGCCAGGTCCTCGGAGCGGACCGCATAGCCGTCGCAAGCCGCCAAGTCGGCGATCGGCAAGTCGAAGGGCGCCTCGACATCCTCGGCGAGGACGCAGGACACGGCGTCCGCCAACTGCACGTCCAGGGGCGGCTGCTGCGATACCGCCGCCAAGCAATCCTGGTAGAACTCCGCAACCGTCCGCATCAGACCTCTCCCCCTGCACTGCGAAGGAACCCGCCCACTCGCGGTCCCGCCCACTCATCGTCGAGGGCCGCCGCGCGCGACGCCTCCACACGGAGCGCATGCGCAGACCGGCCCTTCGTATCTGCCATGATGACCACAGTAGCGACTGGAAGCGGGAAAACGCGTGAACGACGAGGGCAAGAGGCGCATCAGGGCCGTAGCGCGCGCCCGGCGGCGCGCGCGTCTCGAACAGCCTCCCGCCCGCCCGCGCCCCGATGACCGCGCGTCGAAAAAGGAGGAAGCGCGCGGCCTCCTCGACGCCTGGCTCGCGCTGATCGAGCACTACGGCCTGAGTCGGCCGATCCTCCCGGCGCTCTTCCTCCCCACTGCGAGCGAACCCGATATCCGGCTCATCCTCGATTCGGGCCCCTGCATCGTGCCCGCACTCGTCGCCCCTTCGGGCGCCCCGCTGACGCACCCCGATTGGACGCCCCTCCCGAGCGAAGGGACCCCCACCGCTTCGATCCCGCACTCGGAGGAATCCGCTCCCGAAGGGGCGCGACGAGGACCCCGATCCCTCCCCTCCCGTCTCCTCGGAGCCGAGGCCCTCGCGAAGGCGGACATCATCGCCGTTCCCGCCCTCAGCGTGGACGCCCGGGGGACCCGCATCGGCCAGGGCGGCGGCTGGTACGACCGCGCCCTCCTGCACGCCCGCCACTCGGCTCCGCGGGTCGGCGTCCTCTTCGATGAGGAATTCACATCCTCCCCCCTGCCCCGCATGCCGCACGATCAAGGGGTGGACGCCATCCTCACGCCGAGCGGCTACAGGATCCTCCGCCCGCGCGACTGACGGGCCATGCCGGGCCGCGGGCTCGGGCCGGCCGGGCCTCCTCCACGCGGCCCGCCCTCGGCCCCCGTCCACACGAAGCGGCCCCGGCGGAGCGCCATCCACAGATGCGCGCCCCCGATCCCGCGCGGATCCGCGGAACGCGATCGAATGCCGGGCATGACACTCATGCGCGCATGGCCGAAGCTCCGCCTCATCCTCATCCTGATCGCCTGTCTCAGCTCCGCAACGGCGCTCGCACTCCTCCTGCGCCCCGCGCCCGGCACGCCCGCCCTGGTCCTCAGCCGCGACATCGCGCGCGGCGAGGCCTTCAGCGCCTCCCAAGTCCGGGAAGTGCGCCTGCCCCCGCAAGCCGTTCCTCACGACCTCATCCCCGTCGACGCGCCCCTCCCCTCCCGATGGCCTGGGGAGCGGGCCCTCGCCGGAACCGTGCTCAGCGAGTCCGTCCTCGCCGGATCCGCCCTCGGACGCGACCTTCGACCCGATGAAAGCCTCATCTCCATCGCGTTGGATTCGACACACATCCCTCCCCTGGAAGCCGGGGATCATGTGGATTTATGGGGTTTCCCTGAAACTTGTGACGCAACTAGCTGCAACGCGCAGCGAATCGCGAGTTCAGGACGAATATCCTCGGTGGCGGTGGACGAGGCCCCGGCATGGGGCTCGGCCCCCATCGCCAGGATCGATCTGATCGTCGATTCGGCGCACACCGAAGCGGTCCTGGGTCACGCTGGGACTGGAACTCTCAGCCTCACACTCACACCGCTCCCATCGGAGCCGTTGAGCGACCAACACAGGAGAACGCAATGATCAAGGGCTTCAAAGACTTCATCAGCAACGGCAACGTCCTCGAGCTCGCCGTCGCCGTCATCATCGGCGCGGCCTTCAAGCCGATCGTCGACGCCATCACCAACGTCATCATGGGCATCATCGGCGCCCTCGTCGGCCAGCCGAATTTCGACTCGGTCCTCCAGTTCACGATCAACGGCTCGGATCCGATCCAGCCGGGCACCATCATCACCGCCCTCGTGAACTTCCTCCTCATCGCCGCCGCCGTCTACTTCGCGATCGTCCTGCCGATGAACAAGCTCAAGGAGCGCAAGGCCGTCGAAGAGGTTGAAGAGGAAGAAGAGCCTTCGGAGGACGTCAAGCTCCTCGCCGAGATCCGCGACCTGCTCGCATCCAAGAACGCCTGATCCCCGGGACCCCCGAAGGAGAACCGCGGACTCACGAGCCCCGGGCGGCCGACCTCAGGCCGCCCGGGGCTCTTCGCCGTCCTTGAGCAGCTCCGAGCAGCTCGAAGACGCGGTGCGGAACGCGCAGCCCGACGGGGGCGTCCCGGGCTCGGGCGCGGAACCCGACTCAGACTCTGGCTCGCTCAAACTCAGACGCGCTCAAACTCGGGCTCCGCGAGACGCCCCTAAGCGCGCGGCTGCCAATGGGGTGGCACATCATCCAGCAGACGCCGATCATTCGCCCCGTCCCCGCGATCGGGGGCATCGCGCATCGACCCCGGCCAGGCGTCCTCTTCACGCACGCGATCCTCCCACGACGGCGCGATCCCCTGCGCGATCAGACGACGATCGACCTCGGACACATAAGTCGCCACGCGGCGGGCCCGCTTCCGAGCGGCACCAGCGGAAGCGGAGCCGGCAGCGCCGCGCCCGGACCCGGCGGAGCCACCTTCGACGGAACCCGCAGCCCCGCCCTCGTGACTCCCGCCGCCCGGACGAGTCACTTCGCATCGCCCCGCGCCGCCGATGTCCGGCGGACGACATGACCGAGCACCGCATCGGACTGGAAGCCCCGACGGGTGATCCCCAGGGCGTTGCGGAGCTCCTCGACGGTGTCCTCGAAACTCCTGGCAACACCGTCCGAACTCACCCAGACCGCCATCTCATCCAACTGATCGTCCGAGTAGGCGGCCAGAGGCAAGCCCTTCGCGATCGCCGGGCGGGGCCCGCGCTCACGAGGCGCCGAAGGCGCACCGCCCTCGTCGAAGGACCCCGACGCCGCAGTCCCCGCGCCAGAAGACGCGGCATCCTCCGCCGAAGCCCCCTCCGACTCCTCAGCCACGACCTCGAACATGCCCGTGACGAGCTCATCTGCCCGCTCGCGCGCCTGCGAAGTCGACGCCACCAACTCATCGAGCCCCGGATCGGACACGACGATCCTCTCCAGATCCGGCGCGAAATCCTCGATCTCAGGGACCTCGACGCCCGGATCCCCCTCCGCCGGCCCGTTCACCTCATCAACCGCATCGAGCACGAGACCGACGATCGTCTCCGCCTCCTTGCCCGGATCGATGAACACGGCCATCGACAGAGCCGTATGGACCTTCCACCCCTGGGCCTCGAGCATCGCGGGCCACATGCGATCGCGAACGCGCAAAGAGGGCTCGCTCACGTAGGCGTCATCGTCGGTCAGCACCGCGACCAGCAGGCGCCCCGGCACCTCGGGATGCCCGATCGCCAAGGGGATCCTCATGCCGCCGGGGATCCCGACATTCGCGACGACCTCGAGCCCCATGCCGTACAGGCGGTCCGCAAGATCGACCAGGAGCCTGTCGGGAGCGGCCTCCAGAACGGGCCACCCGCCATTGCCGACGCCGGACTGGCCCTCACCGACCTCGAGAAGGTCCGCGAGCATGACCGCGCCCTCCGTCGTCAGGCGCGAGCGGTCGATGTCGCGCGGCCGCAAAGAGGAGACGAGCGTCAAATCCCCCCGGATCGCGCGCAGAACATCGGACATCGTGCGCGCACCCGCACCGGTCGAGAACTCGCCGAAATCATGGATGACCCGGCCGTGCGGAGTCTTCGCGTAGCCGACCGACACGATGATGCGATCCCGGCTCAATCCCCGCGCCCCCTGCGGATCGACCACGGCGAAGGGCTGGGCGTTCGTCGCATCGAAGAAGGACGCGAGTCCCGGTTCGCTCGCCCGCGTGCGCTGGATCGCCTGACGGATCCTCTCCGCATGCCGCGCGTTGAGGGCGATCACACCGAGCGAGCGTTCGGGCTGCTCGACCGCGTGCGCGACGACGAGATCGACGACGGCCTCGACCTCCGCGGCCGTGGACTCCACTCCGGCGGCGCCCGGAGCGGGCATTCCCGTCCCCTCGCACCAGTGCGCCGTGACGGGGGCGCTCGCCGCGGTGTACGGGACCGGCACGCCCGTGTGATCCACTCCGTGGCGCGCGAGCAGCAGGGCCACCTGATCGTTGAGCAGGGCGGGAGCCACGTCCATCCTCCGCCGGGGCAGCACGGCGGCGAGAGCCGCAGTCGGGCCCTCACCGGAGGCCGCGGAAAGATCCGCGAGGACGACGACCTGGCGGGCCCTCGCGATGATCGGCACGAGCTCCGCCAGGGGCAGCGCCTCGACATCATCGAGAATGAGCAGGTCGACCTTGTGGCCCGGGCGCACCAGTGAGGGCACCAGGGTCGGCACGGTGAACACGATCGGCACGAGGTTCCGCACGAGCGCGACCGAGGTGTACAGCTCGAGCGCGCCGAGGGGGCGTTCGAGCAGGGCGTCCAGAGCATCGACCTGCTCGGGCCGCGTCGCCATCGCCTGGAGGCGCAGGCGCCGCAACTGCCCGAGCGCCTGCGGAGCCAAGGAGGCCACCTGCTCGGCGTCCAGGGCGCGCCCGGCTTCGAGGGCCTCCTCGAGATGAGCCGGGTCGAAGCCCCCCAATCCGGGCTCATTGGCGAGCATCAGTCCGAGGATCGACGCCCACCATGCGAGGTCCATCTCCGCGTCGATGAGCTCCTCATCGACATGGCGGTCCCTCAGATCATTCGCGAGGGCAGACAGGCCGATCTCACCGAGGCGCTTGAGCACGCCAACCCGACGCGGCAGCTCCTTCGCGCCCTCCGGATCCGCATCCAGGGAGTCGAAGAGGGCGCCGAGGGCGCTTACGGGCATCGCTTGGAAATCGAGCTTCGAGGTCGCGAACACCGGGGCGAGGTCGGACAGGTCCTCCTCGATCGAGCGGGTCACGCTCTTCGCCTCATCGAGGCGCTGCGGAAGCGTCGGCCAGCCGTCATCCTTCGTCTGCTCGCGCCAAGCCTCGCGACGCCGCTGCACCTTGACCAGTTCGGCGTGCAAGTCGGCGACATGCGTGCCCGGTCGGACGAAGTCCTGAGCGCGTTTGACCAGGCGCACGCGTTCGGAGCGCTTCATCGTGATGCCGTGGGCGGCGCGCCACTGCTTCGTGGCGGTCGCGATCACCATGTCCGCTGCGGACTGCTCGAAGATCTGGGGCTGGAACACGTCGAGCACGTCGCGCACGCCCTCGAACAAGTCGAGCTGCTCCTTCCACTGCGCGAGCGTGGTGGCAGGAGTAAGACCCGCTTCACCCGCAAGGACGCCCATGCGGACGCGCAGCCGGGGAATCGAATCGTGCGAGAGGCGGTGCACGATCTCGAGGGTTTCGGGGACCTGCTCCTGCGAGCCGATGACGATCCCCCGCCACGCCTGGGCGCTCGAGCGGGAGAAGACCCCGAGGTCGGCGGCTTCGTGGAGCAGGGCGCGCGCCTTGGCGCCTTGGTCCTGCGCGATCCCCAGCAGGACCTCCTCGCGGAAGCGGACCTTCGTCGCCGGAGTCGGATGAGCACTCGTCAGGTCCGTCAGCACTTGGAGCGCCTCGAAGGCGGACACCCCGAAAGCGCCGTAGGGACGGTGCAGGGCCTCGGTGTAGTTCGACAAGCGCGAGCGCAGGTCGCGCAGTCGCTTCCGCATCTCGTCGACCTCGCGGACGTCGGCGACGACTGAGGTGTCGCTCATCGCGGTGCGCAGGAGGTCGTGCAGCTCCTCACCGGAGGAGGTCGTGCCGTCGATCCGGGCCGCGGCCTCCCCCAGTCCGAGTTCGCGCAGGCGGTCCTCCGCCCTCGTCGTCAGGGAGGGCGAGCCGCCGATGTGCAGGGTCGTCCTGCCCGAGGCCGCGGCGTCGGCCAGGAGAGCGCCGACGAGGGCGGTGTCGTCGGCTCCGTCGGGCAGATCGACGAGGAACGAGCGGCCTTCGGCGACTGCCTCGATGACGTCGAGCTGGCGGGGCGTCAAATCGCCCGCGCCGCGCTCCTTCCACGGGTCGCGGTCCTTGGGATCGGCCTGCGGGAGCGGCTGGTGCACCTGCTCGACCGCGGTGTCATCGCCCGCCAATGCGCGCACGATCGGCGAGGCGAGGAAGTGGCTCGCATCGTCGAACTCGCGCTTGAGGCCGGATGCCGGATGCTCGAAGATACCGAGGACGAGTTCGTCGCGGAGTTCGAAACGTTCGAGGACCGCGCCGTGCGCACGCAGAGCCGCCAGCGCGGAAGAGGAGGAGAAGCCGTGGATCGTCGTCGCCTGTGCGACGAGCTCCTCGGCCTCGAGGGCGACGCCCGCGCGCGTCAGCGCCGCCGACAGGCGCGGATCCAGGGTGAAGCCCGGCAGGAGGGTGATCGTCACGTCCCCGGAGTTCTCAGTGAGGCGCGCGGGCCGCAGCAGGGCCGCCGAGTTCTGGGCGACGCCGTCGACGATCCAGCGGGCCGAGCCGATCGACATGTGGATCGTCCCCACGCCGTGACGGGCCGCGAGTTCATTGGACCTGGCGAGGATCGTGCGCGCGCGTTCGACCGCGCGCTGGTGGGCGCTCGGCTCCCTCACGAGCAGGGAGAGACGGGTCGGATGATCCGTGTACAGCTGCGCGAGCCCACCGGGATGGGCCTGGTTGATCGTCAGACGCGGCGCATCCTCACCGTCGATCCGGGTGAGCCGGGCGAGGTCCGAGTTCCATTCGGCGAGCTGCTTCTCGAGCTTCGAATCGGGCTTCAGCGGGGGGAAGGGCACCGCAGTCGGCGTCGGCTCCGGCGCGGCCGACTCCTTCTCGGAGTCGCCGCGCGGATTTCGAGAGAAGAATCCATTGGCCACTCTCCCACGGTAGCGGCCGAAGCCGCCTCGGTTCGGGAGGCATCGCCGCGATGCCCCGTCTTCGGGGGCGGCGCCGTCGCTCGGTCTCCGGCGCAGCGGGCATTCGGGCAGAGCCGTCACGAGGGGCAGTCGAGCCCGACGGGCGTCGGCGACGGACGTCTGGATGGACGATCCTTGAAGCGAAGAGAACGGATAAAAGCAGATCGGGGTTCCGAGCGCTTCCGCGGCACAGAACCCCGATCCGTTTTCCCTGGTGAACCAGGGTTTCATGTGCCCCCGAGACGATTCGAACGTCCGACACCCGCTTTAGGAGAGCGGTGCTCTATCCCCTGAGCTACGAGGGCCCGCTCGATCTTGGATCGAGCGGGCCCCACTCTACCAGGCTCGGCGGCCCGGCAAGCACCCGGACCGCGTCAGCGCCGTTCCCAGCTCGGAGGCGCCGCCGACTCGGCCTGCCCCAGATGATCCGAGGGGACGATCATCACCGGGCACGTGGAATGGCTCAGCACCGTCTGAGAGGTCGAACCGAGCAGGACGCCCGCAAGGCCGCCCCTCGCCCTCGTGCCGACGACGACCAGATCGACCGCCGTCGAGAATTCGATGAGGAGCGAGGCCGGCGAACCGTCCAGGGCATGACGCGCCACCTCGATGTCCCGCCCGTCCAGCGCCTGGTCGATCGCGACCCCCATCCCCTTGCGCACGTCCTTGAGCATGGCCGAATGATCGACGCCCGAGGGGGCCCAGGTCATCATCGAGGTGCCCGTCGCGATCGGCACCGCCGACACGGCGGTCAGGCGCGCATCCCAGATCTCGGCCTCGTCAATGGCCCGGCGCAGGCCAGAGGAGGGGACGTCCGAACCGTCCACGCCGACGACGATCCGCTCGATCGGCATGAACTTCTTGCCCGAGGTGTGCCGCGGAACGATGACGACCGGGCACTTCGCATGCGCGGGCAGCGCGGAGGAAACGGTCCCCAGCAGACGATCGGCGAAGGAACCGCCTCCGCGCGAGCCGACGACGACCATATCGACCTCGGCCGACATCTCGACGAGCACCGCCGCGGGGTCGCCGGGCTCGATCGAGCTGGAGATGCGGACGTCTCCGCGGTTCTTCGCGATCTCGACGGCTTCATCGACGACCTGCTTGGCCCCTCGTTTCAGGGCCTCATCATCGAGGACGGCGTAGCCTCCGTCGAGCGCGGCGGCCGAGTACGACGCGAGGGCATAGGTGCACAGGACGTGCACGCGCCCTCCTGTTCTCAGCACACGATCGGTCGCCCATTTGACTGCGGCGAGACTCTCCGTCGAGCCGTCGACGCCGACAAGAATGACTTCGGTGGAACCCATGATGGCCTCCTCGTGATGTAGCTCACGTCTATTGTGCCTCATCTCGACCGTTTCAGTCAGGAGAACCTGTCCACAACCTTGGCCCATTCGTGCAAGAGCGCCGAGGCGGCAGGGGCGGACAAAGGCGCAGAGCGACGAGGCGGCGATAAGCGGCGACAAGTCGGACACCAAACCCCCCCCCGGCCGCAGCGCAACGACCCGACAACAAATCGGACATCAACCCCGACCATCACGCAACGACCCGACAACAAGTCGAGCATCGGACGGATGCCTAATCTGCGAATGCCCAGGTGAGCCTTGATGAATCAGACTCAATCCGTCACGGCTGTCCGAGTTGTCGCCACAAACCCGAGAGCCCGTGTCCGACTTGTCGCCACCCGCCCCAGACCCGAAGGTCCCAGCAGGTCCCGAAGACCACCCCGAATGCACGAACTGGTCGGGCCCGTACGGGCCCGACCAGCCATGACAAGCGAAGCGCTGAGGATCAGCACTCAGTAACGGACGAAGTAGCCCCCGGGGCGAACCGCGGTGACGGTGGAAAGCCGCCCCGGCATCTGAGCCTCGACCATCTGGCCATTGCCGACGTAGATCGCGACATGACCAGGGTAGGCGACGAGGTCGCCCGGCTGAGCCTCCGCGGCCGAAACGGGGGTGCCCCCCGCGGCCTGCGCATCGGAGGTGTGCGGCAGGCTGATTCCAGCGGCGGCGTAAGCCAGCTGGGTAAGGCCCGAGCAGTCGAGCCCCGCCATCGTGGTGCCGCCCCAGACGTAGGGGATGCCCGTCAGCGCGAGGGCGGCGGCGGCGATCGAACCGCCGGCGGCGTTGTACGCGGCGGCCTGAGCGGAAGGATCGAATGCGGGGGTGATCTCCTCGCGGACCTCGGAACGGGTGACCGTCTCCTCCGCGGCGGGCTGGGATTCCGCCACGGCGGCGGGCGCCTCGGCGGAGACGGTGACCTCTTCGGCGGTCCAGGCGATGTCGGGGACGACGACGGTGGTCGCCACGGACTTCGGGGCCGTGGTCGTGGTCGGCGCAAGGGTCGGCTGGGTGGAATCAGCCTGGCCGCCGGCGGCAGTCGCGCTACCGCCGACGACAGCGGTGAGGGCGAGGCCGGTGACGGACGCGATCGCTGCGGGCTTGACGGCGCCGATGGCGGTCATCGTGTCCGTCATGTCGAGGATCGGTCGGAGCGGACGACGCGCCTTGCGGTGGCGCGGCGCGGGCTTGACGTGAGTCACGTGCGTTAGTTCTCCTTGTTGACCTGCGAGGTAAGCTGTCGGATTCGGGCAGGAGAGCCCGGCCCGGTTTCCCAGGCTTCACCCCAAGGCCTTGCGGCCGCGATGGTTCCCCCACGTTGGACCTGTTTCTCGCATCCCCCACGGTCCAACTTCGGTGCATGAGGAACGGTCGGCCTGTCGGCCACCGCCAACTCTAAACCGCCGTCCTCGAAATGTCACGCCAAGATAACGGAGATAACGGGTAAGCATTTTCGCTGAGAAACAGCAGAAAGAGGCACCATCCGGCCCCTGAGGAGCTCAGAGGGGGCGCACGAAGAGGTGCGCAGCGAGGTTCAGAGGAATCCGGAACCCCGGCCCCGGCGCCCCCGACGCGTCGAGCGGGCGAAGACGCACGAAATCGCCCTCGTCCTCGAGGAGGAGCTCAGCCCCCGGGCGAAGCCCCGCCGAGGAGAAGTCCGCGATGATCTCCGCATCCGCCTGAAGGGGCTCGCCGATCCGCACGAGCTCGAGCTCCTGTCCCAGTCGCGTCCGCACCGCGACCTCGACCGACTCGCCCCGGACGGGCTCGCCCGTCCCGGGAATCGCATTCCCGTAAGGGTCAGTCTCAGGATCAGACAGAAGCGCAACGAGGCGCGCCTGGACGCGGTCGGACATGACGTGCTCCCACCGGCAGGCCTCGTCGTGAGCCAGTTCCCAGTCGAGGCCGATCCCGTCGACGAGCAAGCGCTCCGCGAGCCGGTGCTTCTTCAGGACGTCGATCGCCTGACGCCGCCCCTCCTCGGTGAGTTCGAGACGACGATCGCCCAGGACGTGCAGGAGTCCATCGCGCTCCATCCTGGCCACCGTCTGGGAGACCGTCGGGCCCGAATGATCGAGCCTCTCGACGATGCGGGCGCGCAGGGGCGTCACCCCGTCTTCTTCCATTTCGAGAATGGTCTTGAGGTACATCTCGGTGGTGTCGATAAGGTCGCCCACGTCTGTGTTCCTTCCCTGCTCGCCTCACGATGCCCTCAAGCATAGGTCCTCGGCCCCCGGGCCACAGGGCGTGTCGATCATCGGGCATCGCCTGCTCTTGGCGCTTCATCCGGCGTTCCCGCCCTCGCAACCGTTGCGCCGCCGTCTGACGGAAAGCGCTCGCTGAGGGGCGACGAGGGCGATAGCGTGGAGCCATGGAGTCCTACCCGCGCGTTCCCGTTGAACTTCTCCCCTCGGACGGTCGTTTCGGATCCGGGCCTTCGCGGATCCGCAAGCCGCAGATCGACGCCTTGGCCCGCCCGCTCATCATGGGGACCTCCCACAGGAAGCGTCCCGTCAAGGCGGTCGTCGCCTCCGTCCGGGCGGGTCTTCGCGAGCTCTACGGCCTGCCCGAGGGCTACGAAGTCGTCCTCGGCAACGGCGGGGCGACGGCCTTCTGGGATGCGGCGGCCGCGTGCCTGGTCCGCGAGCGCGCCGCCCTGGCGACCTTCGGGGAGTTCGGGGAGAAGTTCGCCAAGGAGATCGACCGCGCCCCCCACTTGGCGCCCGCGCTCCGCGTGACCGCCGCGCCCGGATCGCTCGCCCTGCTGACGGGCCGGGAGCGCTCGGCGGACGGGGGCCGTCCGGACGTGTTCGCGCACCCGCATCACGAGACTTCGACGGGCGTCCTGTCCCCGGTGCGCAGGCTCGGCGACGAGGGCGATCTCACCCTGATCGATGCGACTTCGATCGCGGGCGCCGTCCCGATCGATCCCGCACAGGCGGATGCGTACTACTTCTCGCCCCAGAAGGCCTTCGGATCGGACGGGGGGCTGTGGGTGTCGATCCTGTCCCCCGCGGCGATCGAGCGCGCCGCGGAGCTGTCGACGGCTCCCGGGCGCTGGGTGCCGACCTTCCTCGACTTGTCCGCCGCGGTCAGGAACTCGGTGAAGGACCAGACGCTCAACACTCCGGCGATCGCGACCCTGGTCATGCTGGCCGAGCAGATCGACTGGATGCTCCACATGGGCGGCCTTTCGGCGATGGAGGCGCGTGCGCGCGCCGCCTCCCGGGTGCTCTACGACTGGGCGGATGCGTCCTCGGTGGCGCGCCCCTTCGTCGCCGATCCCGCGCACCGCTCCCCCGTCGTCGTCACCATCGAATTCGATGAGGCGATCGATGCGGGAGCCCTGTCGGCGGCTCTGCGCAGTCAGGGCGTCGTCGACATCGACCCCTACCGCGGCGTCGGCGGCAATCAACTGCGGATCGCCACGTGGCCCTCGACGGCGATCGAGGACGTCGAGGCCCTCGTCGTCTGCTTCGATTGGATCATCGAACGGATCCTCTGAGTCCTCAGCGGCATCCGGTCGAGCCGCGCCCCTCCCTCCAAGGCTCCGGCCCGGGGCTCGGTCCCGAGAGGGCCTAGTCGAGAGGAGCGGGGTCGGCTTCGACGCGGGGGCGCTTCGCGGGCCCTTCCAAGCGCAGGCGCCCCGAAGCGCCGAGTCGCATGCGGTACCCCCAGTGGCGCATCCCCCACAGGGCGCAGCCGAGCGCCATGAGGAGCGAGGCGATCCCTCCGGCGAGGAGGGACCAGCGGGCCCCGAAGGCTTCACCGATCCACCCGATCGTCGGGGACCCTATGGGCGTCGATCCCAGGAAGATCATCGTGTAGAGCGCCATGACGCGGCCGCGCATCGATTCATCGGTCGTGATCTGGATCGCGGCGTTGGCCGCGGTGATCATCGTGAGCGCCGCGAGCCCCGCCGGAATCGACAGGAGGGCGAACAGCTCGTAGCCGGGAGCCAGGCCGAGGGCGATCTCGATGAGGCCGAAGGATGCGGCGCCGATGATGACGAACCTCAGCCGGGGACTGGCGCGACGCGCCGCGATCAGGGAGCCCGCGAGCGCGCCGACGGCCATGAAGGAGCCGAGGATCCCGTACTCCCCCGCTTGCTTCCCGTACACCTCCGTCGCCATGAGGGCGCTGGTCAGCTGGAAGTTCAAACCGAAGGCCGAGACGACCATCATGAGGAGCATGATGAGCACGATGTCCGGGCGCGAGGCCACATAGGCGATCCCCTCGCGGATCTGTCCCGGCGAGCGCTTCACGGCCTCGCGATGGACCATCTCGGCGGACCTCATCACCGCCAGGGTGACGACCGGGGCGACGAGGAGGGCGGCGTTGACGAGGAAGACCCAGCCGATGCCCACCCATTCGATGACGAGGCCGGAGACGGCGGGGCCGAGCAGGCGGGCGGCGTTGAAAGCGGTCGAGTTGAGGGCGACCGCATTGGAGAGGGAGTCGCCGGGGACCAGTTCGGAGACGAAGGCCTGGCGGGCCGGGGAATCGAGCGCCCCGAGGACCCCTCCGAGCAGGGCGAGCGCATAGACGTGCCACAGGAGCGCCCAGCCGCCGAGGACGAGGGCGCCCAGGATCGCGGAGAGGACGACATTCGTCACCTGCGCGGCCTGGAGCAGTCGCCGCCGGTCCATCCGGTCGACGAGGACGCCGGCCCAGGGCGACAGGAGGAGGAGCGGCAGGAACTGGAGCGCCGTCACGATGCCGATCTGCGTGCCCGAATGATCCGTCAGGACGGTGAGCACGAGCCAGTCCTGGGCGACCCGCTGCATCCAGGTCCCCGTCGAGGCGATGATGTTGCCGAAGAACCAGAGGCGGAAGTTGAAGATCCCCAGTGACTGGAAGGTGCGGGACACTCGCGGGTGCGCCTCCTCGGATCGTGCCGGAGCCACGTGCGTCGTGGTGATCGGATGGAACTCCTCCAACAATAGAGGAACCCCGCGGAAATCGCCTTCCGCGGGGTTCACGTGCTTCGCGGCGGCGCTCCGGCAGGGCCGGGGCGCCTTCGGGCTCAGGCGAACAGGGCCTGGATCGGGCCGAGGAGGAAGTACACGATGAAGAGCGCCGAGGTGAGCCACATGAGTCCGTGGACCTTTCCGGCCTCGCCCTTGGCGATGCGGATCACCGTGTAGGTGATGAAGCCGATGCCGATGCCGACGGTGATCGAGTAGGCGAAGGGCATGAAGGCGATCGTGAGGAACGCGGGGATCGCGATTTCGGCCTTCGACCAGTCGATCTCCGCGACCTGCATCATCATGAGGAAGCCGACGAAGACGAGGGCCGTCGACGCGGCTTCCGTCGGCACGAGCTCGACGACCGGCGCGAGGAAGGTGGAGGCGAGGAAGAGCAGGCCGGTCACGACCGAGGCGAGGCCGGTGCGCGCGCCCTCGCCGACGCCCGCTGAGGACTCGATGTAGGAGGTGTTCGAGGAGACGCCGCCGACGCCGCCGGCGATCGCCGCGAGGGAGTCGATGAGGAGGATCTCGCGGGACTTCGGCGGGTTCCCGTGCTCGTCGAGGAGCTTCGCCTCGCCGCCGATGGCCACCATCGTGCCCATCGTGTCGAAGAAGTCGGCGAGCATGAGCGAGAAGATGAGGAGGACGACCGCGATCGGGCCGAGCTTCGCGAAGGCCCCGAACATGTCGACCTGGAAGAGCGAGCCGAAGCTCGGCAGGGACACGAGGGAGCCCGTGATCTCGGGGATCGTCTGACCCCAGCCGGTCGGGTTGACGACCGCGCCGGTCTCGTCCTTCATCGCCGGGATGTGGAGGAGGGCCTGGAGGATCATCGCGACGACCGTGGAGGAGAGCAGACCGATGAGGATCGCGCCGCGCACCTTGCGGATGTAGAGGACGATCGTGAGGATCAGGCCGATGACGAACACGAGGGCGGGCCACCCGGCGAGGGAGCCGTTGACGCCGAGCTGTACCGGCGTGCCGCCGGGGCGGATGATGCCCGCGTTGATGAGGCCCACGAAGGCGATGAACAGGCCGATGCCGACGGAGATCGCGGTCTTGAGCTGGCGGGGCACGGCCTTGAACACGGCTTCGCGGAAGCCCGTGAGTACGAGGACCGTGATGAGGATGCCCTCCCAGACGATGAGGCCCATGGCCTCCTGGTAGGTCAGGCCCGAACCGCCGACGAGGGTGAAGGCGACGACCGCGTTCAGGCCCATGCCCGCGGCGAGGGAGAGGGGGAAGTTGGCGACCAGGCCCATGAGGATCGTGACGATCCCGGCGACCAGGGCCGTGCCCGCGGCGATGTCGCCGAAGCCGAAGCCGGCGTCCTCGGGGAGGGTCGTGGACAGGATGATCGGGTTGACGACGAGGATGTAGGCCATCGCGAAGAAGGTGACGAAGCCTCCTCGCACCTCCTGACCGACGGTCGATCCCCTCTCGGAGACGTGGAAGAACTTGTCGATGGATGAGGTGGCTGCCGCGGGATGGGAGGCCGCGGCCGTATTCTTTGTGCTCACGGGACAATCGTGCCTTCGGTCACCAAAGCGACGCAACAATCATGCAGTGACACGCATCACCCCTCCGCCGCTCAGGCGCGGCCGGACGGAATGGACGAGGGCGGGGCGCGATCCTGCGGGGCTCAGGCCTCGACGGCGTCCTGCGCGACCGCCGTCGAGGCGTCCGCCTCCGGCTGTTTCGGCATCGGTTCGGCATCGAGGGCGCCCTCGTCGATCCGCGAGGGGCGAACCGGCCACTGCGTCCCCTGCTTGGGCGCATCCGTCTCCGAATGGGCCCCGCAGGTGTGGTCCAGGCTCACGACCCTGCCGTCGTCCGGCGCCCACTCATTGGCGCACACGCCGAACACCGTGCGCATCGAACCGGACATCTTCACGAGAAACCCGCAGGTCGAGCAGGAGTTCTTCGGGGGACGACCCGCCTTGGGGCCCTGCTCCGAACGGTACCAGCGCTCGACCGCCGCCCGGCGCCCCTCCTCCGACAGGACCCTCTTGCGCCCGAGGCCGATCTCCTTGACCTCCGGGAGATCCAGATCCGCACTCGCATCCTCGAAAGCCGCCTCCAGGCGCGCATCATCGGCCTGGTAGGGCAGGGTGTCCTCGCGGGTGAGATCGCCCGGGCGCAGGCGCTCTTCCCAGGGCACCCATTCGGGTGCGAGCAGGGCGCCCTCGCGGGGCATCATGTCGACCTCGCACACCGTCGCCGCGCGGCCGCGCGGGACGCGGGCGACCGTCACCGCCCAGGCCCAGCCGCGGTATCCGGCGTCCTGGGAGGCGAAGAAGTGGGTGCCCAGGCGCTCGCCGTCCATCACGAAACCCAGGTGCTCGCCCACGCGGCGCGGGTGGGCGACGGCCTCGGCGGATTCCTTCGCGAGGCCCACCGCGCCCGACAGGACCGCATCGGTCTTGGGGGTGCGCGTCCGGGCGGACTTCGCCCGGGCGTTCCGACTGGTCTCAGGCATCGAAATCCTCCGCGACCGCGCGCAGGACCTTCGCGACCTGCGCGGAGTTCTCCGGGTAGCGGCCCGCGCGCAGACCGGCCGAGGAGGCGTCGAGGAGTTTGATGAGGTCCTCGATGACCGGGACCATCGCCTGCGGCTTGCGCCTGCGGGCCGCCGCCGCGGACTTCTTCGGCGCCAGGATGCGCACCGACAGGGCCTGCGGGCCCTTCCGGCCGTCTGCGACGCCGTATTCGACGCGCGTGCCCGGCTTCGGCGCGGGCGCGTCCTCGGGGAGGGCGGAGGCGTGGAGGAAGACCTCCGCACCGTCATCGCCGCCGATGAAGCCGAAGCCGCGCTCGGCGTCGAAGAACTTCACCTTTCCTGTGGGCACAGAACCCCTCCTCGAGGACTCGACACGATCCGGGTTCGGATCTCGTCCCACCATCCTAGTTCCCACTCGCGCTCAGTGCGTCCCCGGGGCCCTTTGGGCCTAGGCTGAAGCCGAACAGCGACTTCGCGACGACCAGGAGGAACCGTGACACTGCCGAGCCCCGCGATCCGCGTTCTCGCCACAGGAGCCGTGAGCGCAGCACTTCTCGCCATGAGCGCCGCGGCGGCCGTCGCCACGAGCCCGGTCACCGTGTCCGATCACCTCACAGACCCGGGCTCCTACTTCAACGCGTCCCAGACCGAGGCGATCACCCGTTCGATCGACTCCGCCGCCTCCGCCGGCCTCGACGTGTACGTCGTGGCCGTGCCCGACCTTTCGGGCTCCGCACCCGTCGAATGGTGCCAGCGGACGGGGGCGAACTCCGGCCTGTCCGATCAATCCATCGTGTACGTCCTCGCCTACGAGGAGCGCAGCCACGCCTCCTGCGGCAACGCCGACGAGCAGGTCGTCTCCGACTCAGCCCTGACCGGCGCGATGGCCGATGCCAAGTCCGTCCTCGGCCGGGCCGACCCCCTCGATCCCGCGACTGCGGCGACGGCGATCGGCGCCTTCATCGATTCCGCGACCTCGGCCGCCGGGACCGGCTCCGGATCGGGCGGAGCCTCTCGCACGACCTCCTCCTCCGCGGATTCGTCCGCCACGACCTCGTGGGTCCCCGCCGTGGCCGCCGTCGGCGGTCTGGCCGCGCTCGGCACCGGAGTGTTCGCCATGCGCAACAAGCGCCGACTCACCCGGTCGACGCGCGAGGCGCAGGAGCGCGACGCGCAGTCCGCCGAAGCGCGCGTCGCCCGGGCGAACTCGCTCCTCCTTCAAGCCGACGAAACGGTCCGTTCCGCCCGCGACGAGCTCGAATACGCCCGAGCGCAATTCGGCGCGTCCAGGACCGACGCCTACGCCGCGGCGCTCGACCGCGCCGGAGCCGCGGTCGCGCAGGGATTCACTCTCCAGGAGGCGATGAACTCCTCGACGATCCCGAGTGAGCGCGCCGGCCTCGCCGATCAGATCGGGGGCTCTCTCGACGCGGTCATGCCCGATCTTCTGGCGCGCCAGCAGGAATTTGCCGCTCTGCGCGACCAGGAAGCCGGGGTGGAGGCCCAGATCCAAGACGTGCGCACGCGCATCGAGGAGAACGCCTCCCGGATGGATACCGTCGACGCCGAGCTCTCCGCCCTCGCCGCCCTGTACCCCGCACAGACCATCGCCTCCTTGCAGGACAACCCCGGGCAGGCGCACGCCCTCCTCGACTCGGCCCGCGATGCCGTCGAACGAGCGGCGTCGCTCGCACCGCACGACGCCTCCTCCGCCCTCGTCGCCCTCGACACCGCTAGACGCGCCGTCGCGATGGCCGGCCATCAGATCGACGGCGTGCTCACGGCGAAGGACGACCTCGCCCGCGTCGATGCGCTCCTCGTGGACGCCATCGCCTCGATCACCGCGGACTTGGCCGACGTGACGCGCCTCGGCGCTGATCCGACGGCCTTCGCGCCGCTCGTCCAGGACGCCAACAGGGCCGTTGACGCCGCGCGCTCGGCGCGATCGGGCAAGGGCGACCCGCTCGCGGCCCTGGAGGACCTCCGCATGGCGGAGCTGGCGCTCGACGCCTCCCTCGAATCCTTGCGGAGCGCCGAGGCGGCTCTCGAGAAGAAGCGCGGAGCGGCGGTGAAGGCCCTCGCCGACGCGCGCGCCCAGGTGCTCCGCGCGGAGTCCTTCGTCCAGTCGCGTCGCGGCATGATCGGCCTCGACTCCCGATCCCTCCTGTCGCGCGCTCAAAGCGAGCTCGCCCAGGCGGACGCCCTGACCGCCTCCGACCCGGATCGTGCGCTCGCCCTGGCGGCTTCTGCGCGCTCCGCGGCGACGACCGTCCTGTCCGCTCCGGCTTCCCCCAGCGCCGAGGACGGGCGCCTCTTCGGAACGGGGGCTCCCGATCGGGGGTCCATGACCGGATCGACCCTGGGCGACGCCCTGCTCTGGTCGGTGCTGCTGGGCGGCGGGCGATCGCACGAGCGTTCGGATCACCGGGACGCCGGATTCGGGGGCGGCTTCGGCGGGTTCGGAGGAGCTTCCGGCGGGGGCTTCGGCGGCGGGGGCTTCGGAGGGGGCGGCTTCGGAGGGGGCGGCTTCGGCGGCGGGCGCGGCGGCTCCTTCTGAAACGGACCCCGCCGATCGCGCAGGCCGCTCCCAGACGCCGCCCAGGGATACTTGCTAAGGTCGAATCGTCCGCATGGAGGGACACACCGACGTTCTTCTCCATCCCCAGAAAGGACCAGACCATGGCTGAAAAGCAGTCCGTGCTCGGGCGCATCGCCCAGCTCGCCAAGGCGAACATCAACGCCCTCATCGACCGCGCCGAGAATCCGCAGAAGATGCTCGACCAGCTCATCCGCGACTACACGAACTCCATCGCCGAGGCCGAGGCCGCCGTCGCGCAGACGGTCGGCGATCTCCGTCTGGCCGAGAAGGACCACGAAGCCGACGTCGCCGCCGCTGACGATTGGGGCCGCAAGGCCCTGGCCGCCTCCCGCAAGGCCGATGAGCTCCGCGCCGCGGGCGACGCCGCGGGTGCGGATCGTTGGGACGGCCTGGCCAAGACCGCCATCGGCAAGCAGATCTCCTTCGAAGAGGAGGCGAAGGCGGCTGAGCCGCTCATCGCCTCGCAGACCGAGGTCGTGGCGAAGCTCAAGACCGGCCTCATTCAGATGAAGGAGAAGCTCAGCGAGCTCAAGGACAAGCGCAACCAGCTCGTCGCGCGCCAGCGCACCGCCGAGGCGCAGGCGAAGGTGACGGACGCGATCTCGTCGATCAACGTCCTCGATCCGACTTCGGAGCTCTCCCGCTTCGAGGACCGCGTCCGCCGCGCGGAGGCCCTCGCCCAGGGCAAGACCGAGGTAGCCGCCGAGAGCCTCGACGCCCAGTTCGCCGAGCTCGAGACGGATTCGTCCTCCACGGAGATCGAGGCGCGCTTCGCCGCGCTGAAGAACCGGCAGTGAGGCCTCGCCGCTCGATCGACGGAGCGGGATGAGACGCCGAGAGGGCCTGCGGGATCACTGATCCCGCAGGCCCTCTCCCGTCGTGCCCCGGCGCGGACGGGAATCGATCAGAGGAAGTCGAAGGGGTTGAAGTCGTCGACGTCGATGATCCGCAGCCTCGGCAGCGTCACCTGGAAGGCGTGAACGTCGTATTCGAGGTCGATGATCTCCAGGCCCTTGTCCTCGAGCTCGTGGAGCGAGGATGCGAGGAACTCCCGGAAGCACATGACGGCGACGCGCCGTCCCATGTCGAGGAGGTTCTCCACCTGCGGGGCGAAGTCGGCGTCGTGGCTCGCGAGGATCACTGCGCCGGATTCGAGTTCGGCGATCGCGTCCATCGTGCGCTGGAGGCCGACGTCGACGACCTTCATGTCCTCCGGGCCCGACAGCGGGATCACCGAGTAGTCCATCGCGTTGAGGGCCTGGATGAAGCCCATCGGCAGGATGCCGGAGGATCCGTTGAGGAAGAAGAGGCCCTTGGCGGGTTCGTCCCACTGGTGCGCCGCCGCTTCGAGCACCCGGTCCCAGCGGGGTCGTTCTTCGGGCAGGGGGCGCCGGTCGAGGACCGACATCCCCAGGGTCGCGTCGATGTTCTCGCCGTCGACGATCAGATAAGTCTTTTCGCTCATAGGTGTCACCATGGCACCAGCCTAGAGCGGCCCGCGCTTTTCCGCGCGCCCCGCCATCGGCGCTGGCGCTTCGCGCTGCAGGTGCGCGCTTCGCGGGGGTCCGCAGGCGGGAAGCGGCGGGGGCGGGGCGATTCCGAAGAACCGGCCCCGCCCCCGCACGGGCGCGAGTCAGAGCGTCACTTGACGTCCTCGTCGACCCAGTCGTAGGTCCGAGTCACGGCCTTCTTCCACAGGCGGTAGGTGCGGTCGCGCTCGGCGGCGTCCATCGACGGCGTCCAGCGCTTGTCCTCCTGCCAGTTGGCGATGACGTCCTCGGTGCCGTTCCAGAAGCCGACGGCGATGCCGGCAGCGTAGGCGGCGCCGAGGGCGGTGGTCTCGGCGACGACCGGGCGGATGACGTCCACGCCGCACAGGTCGGCCTGGAACTGCATGACGAGGTCGTCGCGGGTCATGCCGCCGTCGACCTTGAGCTCCTTGAGCGGAACGCCGGCGTCGGCGTTCATCGCGTCGAGGACCTCGGCGGACTGGAAGGCGGTCGACTCCTCGACGGCGCGGGCGATGTGGGCCTTGGTCACGTAGCGGGTGAGGCCGACGATCGCGCCGCGGGCGTCGTCCTTCCAGTACGGGGCGAAGAGGCCGGAGAACGCCGGGACGAAGTAGACGCCGCCGTTGTCCTCGACCGTCTCGGCGAGGGCCTGGATGTCCGAGGACTTCTCGATCATGCCGAGGTTGTCGCGGACCCACTGGACGAGCGAGCCGGCGACGGCGATCGAGCCCTCGAGGGCGTACACGGGCTTCTCATCGCCGAGCTTGTAGAGCAGCGTGGTGAGGAGGCCGTTGTTCGAGAAGATCGGCTCTTCGCCAGTGTTCATGAGCATGAAGCAGCCGGTGCCGTAGGTGTTCTTCGCGGTGCCCTTCTCGAAGCAGGCCTGACCGAAGGTCGCGGCCTGCTGGTCGCCGAGGATGCCGGAGATCGGAACGCCCGCGAGCAGGCCGTTCGGGCGGCCGACGCCGTAGACGGCGGCCGAGGGCTTAATCTCGGGGAGCATCGACGTCGGGATGCGGAAGTCGGCGCAGATGTCCTCGCGCCATTCGAGCGTGCGGACGTCCATGAGGAGGGTGCGGGAGGCATTGGTGACGTCGGTGGCGTGGACGCCGCCGTTGACGCCGCCGGTGAGGTTCCACAGGACCCAGGTGTCCGGGGTTCCGAAGAGCAGGTCGCCGGCCTCGGCCTTCTCGCGCGCGCCCTCGACGTTGTCGAGGATCCAGGTGATGCGGGGGGCGGAGGGGTAGGTCGAGATGTTCTCACCGGTGATCTGGCGGTAACGCTCGGTGCCGAGCGGGTCGCCCGCGGCGATCTCGCGGACGATCGGAGCGGTGCGGGTGTCCTGCCAGACGAGCGCGTTGTAGACGGGCTCACCGGTGTTCTTGTCCCAGACGATCGTGGTCTCGCGCTGGTTGGTGATGCCGACGGCGGCGAGCTGCTCGCCGTTGATCTCGGCCTTCTGGAGGGCCTCGGCGACGACCGCGCGGACGGACTCCCAGATCTCGACGGGATCGTGCTCGACCCAGCCCGGGTTCGGGAAGATCTGGGTGAACTCCTTCTGGCCGACCGAGACGATCTCGCCGGAGTGGTTGAAGATGATCGCGCGCGAGGACGTGGTGCCCTGGTCGATCGCCAGGACGAACTTCTCAACGGACATTCTCATGTTCCCTTCTGGTCACTTCTTTGTGTTTCAGCAGGACGCGGGGTCCCAGGCGAGTCCGCCCGGGACCCCGCGTTCGGAGTACGGGTCTGCTGCGAGGATCAGGCGGCGGTGACGAGGCCGGAGCCGTAGGCGACGAGGACCGCGACGACGGCGCCGAGGATCGGGCCGACGACCGGGACCCAGGAGTAGCCCCAGTCGGAGCCGCCCTTGCCCTTGATCGGGAGGACCGCGTGGGCGATGCGCGGGCCGAGGTCACGGGCCGGGTTGATCGCGTATCCGGTCGGGCCGCCGAGCGAGTTGCCGATGACGACGATGATGAGGGCGACGCCGAGCGGGCCGATCGCGGTGGTCGTGTATCCGGAGACGAAGACCCAGAGGATGAGGACGAAGGTGCCGATGGCCTCAGTGAGGGTGTTCCATCCGTAGGAGCGGATCTCCGGGCCGGTCGAGAAGACGCCGAGCTTGAGGGCCGGGTCGCAGTCCTCATCGAAGTGCTGCTTGAAGGTGAGCCAGCACAGGACGGCGCCGACGAAGGCGCCGAGGAACTGGGCGACGATGTAGATCGCGACGTTCGCGGCGGTCACGGCGATGCCGCCCTCGCCGACGGCCGGGCCGTTGAGGGTGACGGCCGGGTCGAACATGTAGGCGACGACCTTGGCGATGGTCACGGCGGGGTTGAGGTGGCCGCCGGTCGTGTAGGCGACGTAGACGCCGGCGAGGACTGCGAAGCCCCAGCCGAAGTTGATCATGAGCCAGCCGCCGCCCTTGCCCTTGGACTTCGGCAGGAGGTTCGTCGCGACAACGCCGCCACCGAGGAGGAGGAGGATCGCGGTGCCGAGGAACTCCGACATGAAGATCTTGCCGGAGCCGACTTCAGCAACTGCAGGAAGAAGTGTTGCGAGCATTTTTCCCTATCTTTCTCCAACGCATCCTTGCGCCGGATCTCCGGACGGTCTCCCGCCCGTATGTGCCGATGGCGAAAAGGTCAACGCACTTCGCCACCGCCGCTGATCGTAACTCTTCAAATCGCGCACGAGCTGGGAAAAGCTTGGCGATTCATCGGAGGTCGAACCGGTGGGCGGCGCCGCCTGTGGACTCGGCGGAACGTTGCCCTATTCACTTGGACGGCCTCAGTATGCCAGCGCCTGCACATTGATCCGGAACCATTGGGCGTTTGTGCATCTGCAAATCGTGACGCCGCTCATACGTGACGCCTCGCACCGCCCCCAAGCACGTGCACATTCCAGGAAATGTCCCTGCACGCCTGTGCATGGCACACTAGGCCCGTGACCATTCGCGACGAACAGGCCCACGAAGCGGCCTCGATGTACTACCTCCAGGGGCAGACGATGGAGACCATCGCCCGCCACCTGGGCGTCTCGCGCTCCTCCGTCTCGCGCCTCCTGTCCTACGCGCGCGAAACCGGGCTCGTCCGCATCTCCGTCAGCGCCGCCCCGGGGAACAAGGGCACCCTCGCCGGACAGATCTCTGAGCTCTTCGGCGTCCAGACCTCCGTCGTCCCCGTCCACGACGTCCACACCGAAGTCAACCGGCTCCACAACGTCGCCCTCGTCGCCGCCGAACGGCTCATCGACATGATGAAGCCCGGCGCCACCCTCGGCATCGCCTGGGGCAACACGACTTCGGAGATCACCCGCTGCCTCCCCAAGGTCAGCTTCCCCGGTTCAACCGTGGTCCAGCTCAACGGCGCGGCCACCGCCACCGAATCCGGCATGCCCTACGCCGACGCCATCATCTCCCGCGCAGCCCGGGCCATCGGCGGCTCGATGGTCCACTTCCCCGTGCCGACCTTCTTCGACTACGCCGAGACGAAGAGCGCCCTGTGGCGCGAGCGCTCCGTCCGCGCGGTCCTCAAAACGATCGACAACTGCGACATCGCCCTCTTCGGCGTCGGCTCCCTCTCGGCGCGCCTGCCCTCCCACGTCTACTCGGGCGGATTCCTCGACACCGAGGAGATCGCCGCCGCACAACGCGACGGAGTCGTCGGCGACGTCTGCACCGTGCTCCTACGCGAGGACGGCTCCACCGACATGGAACTCAATTCCCGGGCGTCGGGCCCGACGCCCGAGACCCTGCGCCGCATCCCCCGGCGCCTCTGCGTCGTCGCGGGCGCCTCCAAAGCCCTCCCCCTCCTCGGCGCGCTGCGCGCCCGCGTCGTCACCGATCTCGTCCTCGACGACGGCGCGGCGCGCGAACTCCTCGACCTCGTCCGCACGCGCTCGAACCAGACCCGGGGCGGCCTCCGATGACGCACGTCATCCGCCAGGCGCGCCCCACCGATGTCCGCGCGATCGCCGCGCTCGTCGAGCCCTATGCGATGCGCCGGATCCTCGTCGTCAAGGAGCTCATCGCCTACTTCGAAGACGTCCAAGAATTCGTGGTCGCCGTCAATGACGAGGACGGCGAGATCATCGGCTGCGGCGCCCTGCACGTCATGTGGGACGACATCGCCGAGATCCGCACCCTCGCCGTGTCGCCCGACCACCTCCACTCAGGTGTCGGCTCGGCGATCCTGCGCACCCTCATCGCGCGCGCCCAGGACCTCGACCTCAAACGCGTCTTCTGCCTGACCTTCGAAGTCGACTTCTTCGCCCGCCACGGCTTCTACGAGATCGAGGGCACGCCCGTCGGCGAAGACGTGTTCTACGAGATGATCCGCAGCCACGACGACGGCATCAAGGAGTTCCTCGACCTCGCCTCCTTCAAGCCGAACACACTCGGCAACACCCGCATGATGCGCGATCTCGACGGCGCCACCGCCGACGCGGGCTAGGCCTCGCACCCCGGGACCAATTTCCTAAGTGCGGGTTCACGCTATTCGTCCTCCCGCACCCGGTGCGCCCTTCGCTTCGGGCGGACAGGACAGGCCCCCTTTCCCCCGCGAACGCGCCAAGAGCCGTGCCGACCTCCAAGTCGAAGGGCGCACTCCGCCGGTCGTGACGTACAGTCGGCACTGTTCGACAGACGCAACGACAAGGACGCCCATGCGACTCGCACTCTTCGCCACCTGCATCGGAGACCTCATGTTCCCGCAGGCCCCGCAGGCGACCGTTCATCTCCTCGAAAGACTCGGGCACGAAGTCGTCTTCCCCGAATCTCAGGGCTGCTGCGGCCAAATGCACATCAACACCGGCTACTTCCCCGAGGCCGTACCCCTCATCAAGAACCACGTGCGGACCTTCGAACCGGTCCTCGACGGGGAATGGGACGCGATCGTCGTCCCCTCGGGCTCCTGCACGGGCTCGCTGCGCCACCAGGCGGAAATGGTCTCGCGCACCGAAGGCATGCCGGGAATGGCCAAGCGCGCCGCCCAGATCGCCGAGAAGACCTACGACCTCTCCGAACTCCTCGTCGACATTCTCGGTCTCGAGGACGTGGGCGCCTTCTTCCCGCACCGGGTCACCTACCACCCGACCTGCCACTCCATGCGCATCGCCCGGGTCGGCGACCGCCCCTACCGCCTCCTCAAGGCGGTCGAGGGCATCGACCTCGTCGACCTCCCCGAAGCGGAATCCTGCTGCGGATTCGGCGGCACCTTCTCGATGAAGAACCACCAGACCTCCACCGCGATGCTCGCCGACAAGATCGCCAACGTGAAGGCGACCAAGGCCGAGATCCTCACCGCAGGCGACTACTCGTGCCTCATGCACATCGGCGGCGGCCTTTCGCGCCAGCGCGCGGGCGTCCGCCTCATGCACCTCGCAGAGATCCTCGCCGGCACGCGAGAGCAGCCCTGGGAAGCCCCCGAGACCACGACGAAACTGGGAGCCTGAAATGACCCGCGAACACCCCGCCGCAAGCGCACCGACAGGCTGGTCGCCCTCGGCCCCCGCGCCCGAAGAGCCCCTCAAGTGGGGCAAGCCCTTCCCGAAGGCCGCCGCCCAGACGCTGCGCAACACGCAGATGCGCCGCAACCTCACCCACGCGACGACGACCATCCGCAACAAGCGGGCCCTGCGCGTCGCCGAGATGCCCGACTGGGAGCAGCTCCGCCTCGCCGGATCGGCCATCAAGAACCGCGCGATGTCCAGGCTCCCCGAGCTCCTCGAAGAACTCGAGCGCAACGTCACCGCACGCGGAGGCGTCGTCCACTGGGCGAAGGACGCCGCGGAGGCCAATGCGATCGCCTACGCGATCGCAGCCTCCAAGGGCGTGGACGAGGTCGTCAAGGTGAAGTCGATGGTGACCCAGGAGATCGGGCTCAACGAGTACTTCGCCGAGCGCGGCATCGCCGCTTGGGAGACCGACCTCGCCGAGATGATCGTCCAGCTCGCCGATGACATGCCGAGTCACATCGTCGTCCCGGCGATCCACCGCAACCGCTCCGAAGTGCGCGCCATCTTCAAGGCCCGCATGGGCGATGCCCCCGAGGACCTCGGCGACAAGCCGGTCGAACTCGCGGGAGCGGCGCGCGCTCACCTGCGCAAGAAGTTCCTCTCGGCGAAGGTGGCCATCTCCGGATCGAACATGATGATCGCCGAGACGGGCACCCTCACCGTCTTCGAGTCCGAGGGCAACGGCCGCATGTGCCTCACCCTGCCCGAAACCCTGATCTCGATCGTCGGCATCGAGAAGATCGTCCCGAACTACCGCGACGCCGAAGTCATCGCGCAGCTCCTCCCCCGTTCGGCGACCGGCGAGCGCATGAACCCCTACACCTCCATGTGGACCGGCGTCACCCCGGGCGACGGCCCGCAGGAGTTCCACCTCATCCTCCTCGACAACGGGCGCTCGAAGGTCCTCGCCGACCCGGTCGGCCGTCAGGCCCTGCACTGCATCCGCTGCGGTTCATGCATGAACGTCTGCCCCGTGTACGAGCACGTCGGCGGCCACGCCTACCAGAGCGTCTACCCCGGCCCGATCGGCGCGATCCTCACCCCGCAGCTGCGCGGCTCCTTCTCGCACTCCGACCCGGGCGCCTCCCTCCCCTTCGCCTCCTCGCTGTGTGGCGCCTGCTTCGACGCCTGCCCCATGCGCATCAACATCCCCGAGGTCCTCGTCGAGCTCCGCCACCGCGCCGTCGAGGCTCAGCGCGGCGGCCTGCCGAGCGTGTGGGATGTCGCGATGAACGCGGCGAAGATCCCCATGGCCTCCGGGCCCCTCATGAAGGCCGCCGGGCGCCTCATGCCCGTGGGCCGCGCCCTCGCAGGCTCGGATCGGCGCATCGTCAACCTGCCGTGGCCCGGCACCGCATGGTCGAACTCCCGGGACGTCCCCGCTCCGCCCGCCCAGACCTTCCGCCAGTGGATGGCCGAGCACGCCGAATCGGGGCCCGCTCCGGCCTGCGGATGCCATGGGGCCTGCGCGGGTTCTTCCGAAACGCCGTCGGGGACCGCGACGACGCCGCTGATCGACGATAAAGGAGCCCAGCTGTGAGCTCGAGGGATGAGATCCTGGCAACCCTGAGGGCTGCCCGCAACGCCTCCCAGTCCGCCGCCCCCTCGACCGAGGTGCCGCGCGACTACCGTCTCGAGGGAGACGACTCCCCGGGGTCCGCCTCGGTGCTCGCCGAGTTCGTCGAGAAGCTCGAGGACTACAACGTCGAGGTCCATCGCATCACGGCGGATGCGATCCCCGAGACGATCTCATCGGTTCTCGACGCGCGCGGCGCCGAATCGGTCGTCGTGCCCGCCGGGCTCGACGCGGCCTGGAAAGAGGCCGCTGGGAAGGGGGAGCGCCTCCTGCGCGTCGATTCCGTCGAGCACCCGCTGAGCAAGGACGAGCTCGACGCGACGCACGCAGTCGTGACGGCTTCACGCACCGCCGTCTCACTGTCGGGGACCATCATCCTCGACGGCGAGCCCGATCAGGGCCGGAGGATCATCACCCTCCTGCCCGACCTGCACCTGTGCGTCGTCAACGCCTCGACCGTTCAGGCGACCGTGCCGCAGGCCGTCAGCATCATCGGCGAGAACCCCACGCGACCGACGACCTGGATCGCCGGGGGCTCGGCCACTTCGGACATCGAGCTCGTCCGCGTCGACGGCGTGCACGGTCCGCGCTCCCTCGTCGTCCTCCTCGTCGAGGACCTCTGAGTTCGAAACTCCGCCCGCGGGCCCGCCGGATCGACTGATTCGGCGGGCCCGCGGTTCGTCAGCCCCCCCGGAACGGAGCGATGCGCGCGGAGATGCCGGCGAGGACGGTCTCGAGCTCGAAGGCGAACTGCGCGTCGACATCACCGCCCTCGACGATCCTCAGCCCCTCGACCTTTCCGCCCGCGAGCTCCTCAAGCAGGGGGAAGGCGCCGGGCACTTCGTCGAGCACGCCGAAGAGGCGCGAACCGGGGCCCTCCGGGAGGGGCCGCGCCCCATGCGGGTCCTCGCCCGATCGCCGCATCGCATCCGCCCTGCCCGCGTGCACGGCCGTATGCGCGACGAGACTGAGCGCGCGAACCGCGTCGCTCAACCCCAGGCCCTCATCGACGAGGGTCCGCAGGATCCGTTCGACGGGTTCGATGAAGGCGAGGGCGCTCGAGGAGTCGAACTCCAGATGCGGGGCGAGCGGTCCGATCGATGCGATCGAGGCGCGCATGGCCAGCGCGAAGCGCCGAAGGGCCGCCTCCCAGTTCACAGGGGCCTCGCCCTCGACGAAGGCCCTGGCGGCGAGCCGGGCGCGGTCGAGCGCGACCAGGCGGAGGAAGTCCCTGCGTCCGCCGACGTGGTAATTGAGGGCCGTCGGATCGACCTGGAGGATCTGCGCAACGGCCTGCATCGTGACCTTCTCGGGCGGAAGGGCGCGCGCGGCTTCGATGATCTTGTCACGGTCGATCCGAGGCGGGCGCCCTTTGCAGGGTGAGGAGTCCTCCGTCTTCCGTTTCTTCGACGCTGACATGTTCCCCGATCCGTACGCCTGCTCGATCCGTACCGCAGCCTCCCATTCTATCCGCCTTTCTCAGGCTCCTGAGGAATCCTGTGAGGGATCGGGCAAGCACTCTCACACCCCCTCGCGCCTCATGCGGACTCCTGACGGCCCTCGTCCGTCGTATCCTGGCCTTCATGGCCGTCACCCCCGCCCCCAGAGCCCGCGTCATCATCCTCGCCGGACCCTCCGGCTCCGGGAAGACCTCACTGTCGACGCGAACGGGGATACGCGCGGTCTCCCTCGATCACTTCTACAGGGACGACACGGAGGACGGGATGCCCCGCTTCCCCACGGGCCTCATCGATTGGGACGACCCGGCCTCGTGGAACCACGACGAGGCCCGGGACGCGCTCATCGAGCTGTGCCGAGCGGGCTCGGCCCAGATCCCCGTCTACGACATCCCGACGAACAGGCGGACGGCGGTCCAGACCCTGTGCCTCGACGAGGCCGAGACCGTCTTCATCGCCGAAGGAGTCTTCGCCGCCTCCCTCGTCGATGATCTCCGGGAAGCCGGAGTGCTGGCCGACGCCCTCTGCATCGCGCGCTCCCCCCTGCGCAACATGTGGTACCGCTTCCTCCGCGATCTCGGCGAAGGCAGGAAGGCGCCGCACGTCCTCGTCCTGCGCGGGATGCACCTGGCCAGGAAGGAGCCGGCGATGGTCCGGGGGTGGATCCGCCAGGGCTGCCGCCCCGTGACGAGCCTCGGCGAGGCCGAGAGCGCCCTGCTCCTCACGACCGCGAGGAATGCGACCGCGAGGAACTAGGTGTATTGGCCGGAACCCAGCAGCGGAAGCCGCCCTACTCCTCAAACATGCACCTTTGAAGCACGAAATCATAGTCGTAGGAGGATAAGAGGCGGGAGAGCCTTCCTGGCGCTGAATGCTTTCATAAGTCGTTTCGCCAGCAAGGCCCCCTCAGTCACGTGTCCGGGTCACGTTCCTCCAATTTCGGTGCCCGAACTGTGCACCTAAGCGAGAAATGCCACCGCCGCTGGCTCACCGGCTATCACCCTCCCTTTCTTCGCTTTCACCTCGGCGACCTGTTTGCGCTTTGAGAAGACGACGGGCGTGATCGGATTGCGTCCAGAGGCGCGCACAGCTGCGACATCGAATCGGATAATGGGCTGACCGAGCATAACCTCAGTGCCCTCTGGAACGAGGGACTCGAATCCTGCGCCGCCAAGCTCGACAGTATCGAGACCGATATGCACGAGTACCTCCAGCCCACCTTCAGTGACAAGGACAAAGGCGTGCAGAGTTCGGAACACCCGAATCAGTCTGCCCTTCACCGGGCTGCAGACATCCACTCCCGCAGCATCCGGCTCCGGAATCACTGCAAGTCCGGGGCCAAGCACCCCCGATGAGAAAACGGGGTCCGGGACTTCACCGATCTCCACAACCTCGCCGACGAAGGGAGCGGCGATCTGGACCTTTTTCCTCCCAAAAGTGAACACGACGAATCCTCTCCGACCTCAGATCGACTGCTCGCCCTTGAGCTCAGCTCCACTCGAAGCGAGCAGGGCGGCCACCTCGTCATACACGAATTGGACCTGCGGCCCAATAATGACCTGAACCGACTTTTGCGACGGACGGATCACACCGGGGACTCCTGCTTTCTTGATCTGCGATTCTTTGACCGCGAGATGATCCGCGACAGCGACGCGCAGACGGGTCGCGCAGTAGTCGATGGACACGATGTTCGCCGCCCCGCCCAGGCCCTCGAGAATCTGCTGCGCCGCCCGGGACGGAGCCAAAACCCTCGCCGTGTCCACATCCGTATCATCCTCATCATCGCGTCCGGGAGTCTTGAGCTTGAGGATCGGAATGAGGAAGTAGAAGACGATGAAATAGATAACGGCCCATACAACGCCCTGGAGGAGCAGCATGTACCACTTGTGCGCGATCGGGTTCTGCGTGGAGAGGAACATGTCGACGAAGCCCGCGGAGAATCCAAAACCGGCAGTCCAATGCATCGCCGCTGCTACTGCCACCGCAATACCCGTGAGAAGCGCGTGAAGTATGTAGAGGATCGGGGCAGCGAACATGAAGGAGAATTCGAGGGGTTCGGTCACGCCCGTGAAGAAAGATGCGAGGGCCCCGGCCATCATGAGAGAAGCCACGGTCTTCTTGCGCTTCGAGTCCGCGCGCAGATACATCGCGAGGGCCGCAGCAGGCAAGCCGAACATCATGACGGGGAAGAATCCGGCCTGGTACATACCCACATAGCCGATGACTTCGCAAGACCCCGCGGCGGCATCCCATACACCCGGGCAGGAGGCCGCGTCGGTTGCCGCCGCGGCAGCCTCGATCGTTTTACCACCGCCGAGGAAATCACCGATGTCGTTGATACCAGCGACGTCGAACCAGAAGATCTGGTTGAGGGCGTGGTGCAGACCCGTTGGAATGAGCAAGCGATTGAAGAAGCCGTAGAGGCCCGCGCCGAGAGCACCGTGGCCGACGATCCACTGACCGAAGTGAAAGAGGATCGAGTAGAGAAACGGCCACACCAAGTAGAGGATGCCCGACAGAATCATGGAGAAGAAGGACATCATGATCGGGACGAGGCGGCGGCCTGAGAAGAAGGCGAGGGCATCCGGAAGTTTCGTATTGTGGAAACGGTTGTAGGTCCAGGCGGCAAGAACGCCGACAAGGATGCCGATGAGGACGTTGCCGTTGTTGATCTTGCCCCAGCCGTCGGCGATCCAGGCGAGCTTTTCGGCCCCCTCGAGCGCCTCGAGATCCACACCCCGATAACCCGCTACAGCCTTTTCACTGAGAAGGGCTGTCACCGTGCCGTAGCCGATAAAGCCGCCGAGAGCGGAGGCGCCGTTAGAGTCCTTGGCGAGGCCGAAGGCGATCGCTACAGCGAAGATCCAGCCGAGGTAGTCAAGAATGGCAGCGCCCGCCTTGATGAGGACCGCCGCGAGAATGGAGTTGGCACCCCAACCTTCGGGATCGATCCAGTAGCCGATGCCCATGAGGAGGGCGGCGACGGGCATGACCGCCACCGCACCCATGAGGGCCTTCCCGAGCTTCTGAAGGCTCGTCATGATCGCGTCCATTGATTCTCCTTCGAATCGCGATGTGTCTGTGATCAGGAATGACGCCTGACGTCTTGACGCCAGCCATGGAGGAAGAGCGCCGTGAAGGCGACTTCACCCGCGACTTGGGCCGCGGGAGTCTGGAAACCCTCGGAGAGGATCTGGACGATCTCCTCAGCGAGGGCGTAGTCGTCCGGCGCGTCGCGTTGGATCGACAGAAGAGCCGCGTTGGCCCGCAGCTCGCCGCCCTTGAGACGGCGCGAGAGGGCGACGATGTGAGAGACAAGTTCAGCGCGGGCGTCCTCGCGAACGGTCGTGCCACGGACGAGCCGGGCGATCACCGTGTCGGTCAGTCCAGCGAGGGCGTTCGCCTGTGAAAGGGGGCGCTTCACCGTTTCGCCAGTCGCGGCGGCACGCAGGTGGAGGGTGATGAAAGCGGCTTCGTCGATAGGGAGCACAATGTCCAGCCTCGCATTGACGTAGCGCAGGAGAATTTCGGCAGCGACGAACTCGCGGGGGAAACGGGCACGGATTTCGGGCAGCAGCGGGTTCTCGATCATCTGTCCCTCAGCGAGCCGTTGGATGGCGAAGGCGAGATGATCGGTGAGGATGACGTAGACGGAGGGGTGGAGGGCGCCGAGCTGTTCCTCCGCGAGCTCGACCCCGCCGGAAACCGCTTCGAGCGTGGCTGCGGGAATGTTCTTGAGGAGGTTGAGGTAGTGGGAACGATCCTCCCCTACCGCGATATAGCGTTCCCGGACGGCCTCCTCTGGGATCTCATCACCGGGACGCCGACCGAATCCCAGTCCCTTTCCGACGAGGATGACCGGCGTATCGGAATCAACATCGACCGCCGCGACGGCGTTGTTGTTCAGCGCATGCGTCACACGGTAGGGACACTGCGGCTGGGACAAGCTCTCCTCGGTCACCTGGGGCTCCTCTTTGAGCGATACCACCCGGGTTCACCCGAGTGCTTCCCCGGTGATGCCTGCCGAACAGTGACACCCAGAGACTCCGATCGCTCGCGAGTCTACAGGATGGGATCACAAATCCCCAGGTTTTCCACACGCAAGCGTCTCGCCCGCCGGCTGAGGTGCTCAGGCGAAGCGGAAGACGAGCGGGAAGACGAAGGCGACGATCCCCGCCCAGACGGCGAAGACCGGGAGCGCCGCCGACTGCCAGCGCTCAAGGGCGAGTGAGCCCCTCCCCCGCGCGAGCCTCCCGTAGCCGACGAGGGCGCCGACGAGGTGGATGAGGAGGAGGATGTTGACGCCGAGGGCGGCGAGCTTGTTCGCCGAGGCCCCGTACTCGACGACCCGGCCGCCGAGCGCCCACAGGAGGAGGAGATCGACGACGATCCCCGCGACGATGAGTGCCATCTGCATCCAATCGAGCGCCCGCACCCGCAGCTCCGAGGGGCGCGCCGACACGGTGAAGATGACGATCGCCTCGACGACGATGAGGAGGACGTCGAAGACGATGAGGATCTCGCGATTCGCCTCGATCGGATTGCCCGTGACGGCGATGGCGACGAGGAAGCTGAGGAGGGCGATCGTCATCACCGGCGTGAACACGGCCGTGAGGACCGGCGCGACGTTCTCCATCGCCGACTTCTTGAGTTCGACGAGCCACGCGCAGACGAAGAGCGCGCCGACCGCGCAGATCGGGATGAGCCACGAGAGGACGGTGCCGTAGGGGCCGTTCGTCTCAATGCCGATCGCGGCGAAGACCGCGGTGATGAGGGCGATGACGACGCCCCCTCCGAGGGCTGTGAGGATGTAGTAGATCGCGCCCTCGCCGAGGAAGCGGACCCAGTCCATCCATGCCTCGAGGCTCCGCCACCGCGCACCGAGATAGGCGATGCCGACGAGGACGAGGACGAGGACCGGCAGATGGATCATCGTGAGGAAGACCGTCTGGCCGTTGGGGTCGCCCGGATAGGCGATCGCGATGCCCGCCCCCGCCGCGACGGCGACGCCGAGGAGTACGAGCCCGCGGGCCTCACGGCTTCTCGCCGTCGCGGCGAGGTAGACGGCGAGGAGGGCGAGGGGGATGAGGAAGACGGAGCGCATGAGGAGTTCGGTCTGATCCGCGGGCGCGAACTCCGCGAAGAGCCGCGTGAGGACGCCGGCGACGAGGCCGAGCCCGAGCGCTGCGGGGAGGTGCCAGGCGGGGCGTTCCGCGTCCTCGTCGAGGCGCCGCCATGCCCGCTCGGGGTGCGCGAGGAGGTATTCGGAGGCGATTTCCTCCCCCGCGCCGAAGCGGTGGTTGATGATGAGGGCCGCTTCGGCGGACGACAGGCCGAGGGCCTGGAGCTCGTCGTATTCCGAACGCAGGTGATCGGCGAGTTCGGCGAGGTCATCGCCCGTCAGGCCGCGGCGTCGGCTCAGCGAATCGATCAGGGGCGCGAGCGCTTCGGGGACGATCGGGGAGCCGCAGCTCGGCTCAGGAGTCTTCATCGTGTCCTTCTTTCCTCGTAGCTGCACGGAGCAGTCCGGTGAGGGTCGCGGCGACGAGGCCGATCGCCTCTGTCCGCTCGTCGAGCTCCCGGCGGCCGAGCTTCGTGAGGGTGTAGTACTTCCTGCGACGCGCGCCTTCGGCACTCACCCAGCGGCTCTCGACGAGGCCCTGGCGCTCGAGACGGTGGAGCAGGGGGTAGAGCATCCCCTCGTTCCAGTCGAGTCCGCCGCCGGAGGCCTCCTTGATGCGCCTGAGGATCGAATACCCGTATTCCTCCCCCTGCGCGAGCACGCCGAGGACGATGGGCGTGGCGGAGGCGGCGACCAGATCCTTGTCGATGCGCATTCCCCCACCCCCTTCATACCTAGCAGTGCTAGGTATAAGTCTAGGCGCATCACACCGGAATTCAAGACCCCGAAACCGAAACGCGGTGGGGCTCCGGGCGCCGCGCGCCCGGAGCCCCACCCCGACCGAGTCAACAGAGGATCGAATCAGACCCTCAGCTCAGACCCTCAGAGCTTCTTCACGAGGGGGAAGGTGATCGTCTCTCGAATGCCCTGACCGGTCAGGGCCATGAGCAAACGGTCCAGCCCCATGCCCATGCCTCCGGCCGGGGGCATGCCGTACTCCATCGCCATGAGGAAGTCCTCATCGAGGACCATCGCCTCCGGGTCGCCGTTCGCAGCCGCCAGCGCCTGGGCCTCGAAGCGCTCGCGCTGGATCACCGGATCGACGAGTTCGGAATACGCCGTCGCCAGCTCGAAACCGCGGACGTACAGATCCCACTTCTCGACCAGGCCCTTCTTCGTGCGGTGCCCGCGAGTCAGCGGCGACGAGTCCTCCGGATAGTCGCGCACGAAGGTTGGCTCCCACAGCTTGTCGCCGACGGCGGCCTCGAAGATCACCTCGGCGACCTTGCCCGGCCCCCAGTGATCGGCGACGTCCTCGCCGAGCTCCTCGGCGATCTTCACGAGCTCGTCGAGCGGCGTGTCCACGGTGAACTCGCGTCCGAGCGCCTCTGCGGTCGCCTCGAACATCGAGATCTCCTTCCACGACCCCGACAGGTCGTAGACGGAGCCATCGGCCAGGGTGACGACCTCCGTGCCCAGCGCGTCACGCGCGGCCTTCTGGATGAACTCGCGCGTCCGGCGGGCCATCGTGTCGTAGGAGCCGTAGGCCTCGTAGGCCTCGAGCATCGTGAACTCGGGGCTGTGCGACGAGTCCGCCCCCTCATTGCGGAAGTTCCGGTTGATCTCGAAGACCCTGTCGACGCCGCCGACGACTGCGCGCTTGAGGAAGAGCTCGGGCGCGATCCGCAGGTAGAGCTCGGTGTCGTAGGCGTTCATGTGCGTCGAGAAGGGCCTAGCAGCAGCACCGCCGTGAAGGTTCTGCAGCATCGGCGTCTCGATCTCGATGAAGCCCGCCTCATCGAAGTAGCTGCGCAGCGACTTCACGACATTCGCGCGCATCCGCACCATGTCGCGCGCCGCGGGCCTCACGATCATGTCGAGGTAGCGACGGCGCACCCGCATGTCCTCCGACAGGGACATCTCGGTTCCGTCCTCGGCCGTGTAGGTCTTGGGCAGGGGCCGCAGCGACTTCGCCGCGATCCGCCAGGCGGGCACGGCCTCGCCCTCGGCAATACCGGGGGTGAAGAGACCGGCGGTCGCGACGCCCGGGCACGCCATGATCGACAGCTCACCGCGCCGCGAGGAGATCACGCGGCCGTGAACGAAAAGATGATCGCCGAGGTCGACATCCGCCTTGTACTGGGCGAGCGACTCGGCGCCGACCTCCGCCGCGGACAGCATCACCTGGATGCGGTTGCCCGCACCGTCCTGGAGCGTCGCGAAGCACAGCTTGCCGCCATTGCGCGCCAGCATGACGCGACCGGCGATCCCGACCTCGTCGCTCGTCTCCTCACCCGTCTCGAGGTGCGCGTACTTCTCACGCACCTCGGCGATGCTCGAAGTGATCGCGAGGACAACCGGATAGGCCTCGCCCCCGTCATCGAGGAGGCGCTCGCGCTTATCCTTGCGGACCCGCACCTGCTCGGGGGCGTCGTTCTCTTCGGGGGTTGCGGTAATCGTGTTCTCATTGGTCACATGAGGAGTCTACCTGGGCCGCAGCACCCAAGATTCGGACGCTCGGCCGCCGGTCGAACATCCCTACGATGCCCGCCGTCCGAGGACTTCGCTGATAGAGCTTCACCCGAAGGGAGCGCACCTCGCGCGGGCTCGCCGCACGCCCGCCGTGGAGCGGTGGCAGCACCTCGAACCAAGGCGTAGCGAGTATCGTTCAGGCATGGAGAGCTTGGCGAACACCGTCTTCGGCCGCGAAGCCGATCTTCGCGTTCACTCGACGATCCTCGACATCATCATCCTGTGGCATCCCGATGACGAGATCGGAGGAGCGGTCTGCAACGCGCTCATGGACCACTACCATTCCGATCGCTTCTCGGGTTTCGCCGGCAGCGCGATCGAAGTGTTCGGCCACTCCCTGCCCTTCCCCGGTGAGAGAGAGCAGCCGGCTCCCATCATCACCCGTCAAGGGACGGTCGGAAGCGATGCGGGCAGCCTCTTCGAAGACCCGGCACCGTATACGGTCATTCTCCCGGTGATCGGCGAGAATCTCATCCGCGAAACCGGTGAAGAGGACTCGAACTGGTCCACATATCTCGACTCCCTCCTCGAGCTGCGCACAACGGTCGACAAGGAGGCGGACCCCTCTGTCCTCATCCTCCCGCTCTTTCCCGAACAGTCCCTTGACTACTCGAACAACCCCCGCATCGGACGCCTCCTGGAACGACAGGGCTTGTCGATCACGAGCGTCAGCTCGGCCGAGGTACCAGCCGCGCCCTCGTCGCTCGACGTGGGCGCGCTGGCCCGCGACCTCGGTCAGGCCATCATCCAGACACTTCTCAACTCCTCGAAGGACGAGAGGCTGACGATTTTCATTTCCCACGCAAGAGCGGACATCCCCCGCACGGAATCCGGAGCCCCATCCTCGAGCGGCGTCCTGGAGCTCACGAAGACGGTCATCCAGAAGACGCACCTCGCGGACTTCGTCGACGCCCAGGATATTCAGCCAGGAGATGATTGGGACGCAAAGATCCGTCAGAAAGCCGGGAGCGGGGCGCTGCTCATGGTCCGGACCGACCACTACTCGATCAGGGAATGGACGCAATGGGAGGTTCTCAGCGCGAAGCGAGCACAGGTTCCGATCGTCTGTCTGAGCGCACTCGAGAACGGAGAAGAACGCGGCTCATTCCTTCTCGACCACGTTCCGACGATTCCTTTCGTTTCAAGGAAGGAGAGGCGGAAGGACCCTCTGAGGACTCGATCACCCGCGCATTGAACCGCCTGGTCGATGAGGCGCTGAAACATCAACTGTGGAAGCACCAAGCGCTCCCGCGCGAGGTCGCCGACCGTCATTCCAGGGCTCTCGATGCCGAGGACGAACAGCGCTCTCATGATGCGACAGCCACTACGGGCGGCTTCAATGACGATTTCTTTGACGCTGCACCACCGGCCCCACCAGAACCGCTCATGCTCACCGAGTTCCTCAAGGAACATAAGGAGCGTTTTCCCAAGGACACGGCCTTCTGGCTCCTCCACCCCGATCCGCCGCTCTTGCCTCCTGAGCACGCGATCATGACTGATCTGTGCGCGCTGTCCGGATACGACCGCGACAAGGTCCACCTGCTGACCCCTCGAACCTACTTCGCGGGTGGAGGCTCCCTCCATGGAGCCGCGCCGCACCTCTCGAGCGGCAACATCATGGTCGATCGTCCGCTGGCGGGCGTAACACTCGGCGTGTCGATGGCCGCGTCGGAGGATTGCGAGGCGCTGGGACTGCGCACGAAGCACCTCAGCCTCGTCATCGCCGAGGTCGCCCAAGTGATGCTCCTCGCCGGCGGCAGAATCACCTACGCGGGCGCACTCGGCACACATGATCCGGACTTGACCGCCTCGGTGGTCGACACCATCAACCGGTACGTCGAGGCCGCGAAGCTCGAGCAGCACCGGAGGTACGGTGCAAACACTCCTGCCGACCAGGGAATTCATCCGGGAAGGATGTTCCTCCTGACGCCTCCCTGCACGGTCTTGACGAGCAAGGAGGCGATCGCCGAGCTTCGTGCCGTTTCTACTCGGAGCTGTTCGACCGGCGAAATCAGGGTTCTCACCGAGGACGGAAATGACATCCGCCTCAGTGAGGCTCTCCCGTGGTCCGAGCGCAGTGCGGCGGACACCGCGAAGGCCTTGAGAGCGATCCGTCGGGCGCTCCCTCATCACTGCGACGCACGGCTCATCATCGGCGGGAAGACGCGCGCGAAGTCTTCGAGGCATCCCGATGGATACTCGGGCGCACTCCCCGGGATCGTCGAAGAGGCTTTATACACCGTTCGAGCTGGTCAACCGTTGTATGTCGCCGGCGGCTTCGGAGGGGCGGCAGCCGTGCTCGCGCAGGAGCTGGGGCTTGCCGACAAGCTTCCGATCAATGCGGAGACGCGCGAGGCCTTCATCGCCCACTCTCCCGCGAGAGACACCGTCGAGGAAATCCTTCAGCTCTTTGATCGAGATTCGACCGGACTCGGAGCCGAGGACCTTCGAGCACTCGCCTCGACACGCCGACCGTGCGATGTGGCCGGGCTTGTCATCAAGGGCATGACGAAACGCAGGGCGTTCGAAGGAGCCAAAGAGGACCGATGAGCCGAATCAAGATCTTCCTCAGCTACGTCGAGGATGAGGCCGGGCGCGATGCAGCCTCTTCGCTCCGCGATGAGCTTGAAAAACGCTACATCGAAGCGATCATGGCCCCCGAACGGATCCCCGCCGGTGAGGACTGGGCGCAATGGATCAAGGACTTCCTGGAGGAGTCGTCGGCGCTGGTCGTCGTCGGGACGACGGGCGTGTCGGCAAGCGCGTGGTGTCAGCAGGAGATCGGTTGGGCCCTGGGGCGCCACGTCCCCGTCTTGTGGGTGAGCTACGATCCCGCGGAGCCTCCCTGCGGCTTTCTCGCTTTCAAGCAGGTCCTCAACGCCAAGTCTTCGACTCCGGCACGCACTGCCAAGGAAACGACGAATTGGCTGATCCGCCGGGAGAAGATAAGGCCATTGCTCGCGGACTCGTGGATTGAAGCACTCGGGAGCTCGAACTCATTCAACACCTCCGAAAGGACCGCCCGTCTGCTCGCTCGGCTTGGGACGGTGAGCCCTGAGCAATGGGAACGGATCAAGGTGGCGGGCCGTCGGAACGACCAAGTCCGCCGTGCCCATTACAGCGGCCCCGGGGATTGGCAGCCGCTCCTCACCTGGCTGGAGAAGGAACTCGAGGTCGTGTCGGCCTGAAGCGACCGGCACCGTTCGGCGGTGGTACCAAGGCAACGAATCCGTGAGGAAAGCTGTTCCTCCTTCTTGAAGGGCATGACAGAAGAATGACAGTCTTGTCGCGCAACGATTGCACGATGCAGGGGAGCCTCTCATGTCCGTGAATCTCTTCCCATCCCGGTCCCGATTGAATAGCTCTCTCGTCGAAAATTTCTGCAAGCGACTCGAGCCCCGCTTGCAGACTCAGAAGCACCACGAGTTCTTCCTCTGGTGGGATCACCATCTCCTCACCGGCGAAGACGCCGACACCGAGATCACTCAGCGCCTCGCGCCGGAGGACTTCAGACCGAGATCCTCCGCGCGGGCAGGCTCCCCGGGTACGGCCTCATTGGCCATCTCCGCAAGCGAAGTGCTCGGTCCGACGATTGCCTCCTGCCGGATCCAGGCGTTGACGAGGAACACCGAGTCGTCGCCGGGTACGACGTCCCTGGCCTCGTCCATCGGGCGCGCGAAGACAGAGGGCCATGGCACATCCCGGCCTCGATCCTCGGCCTTCCTGAATTTGAGAGGGTTGCACGATCGAACTCGGCGTCGCTGATCGTGTCGAGCCTGCGCAGGAGAGGATCGGGCGGGAGCGCGCGCTTGAGCGAAACGCGGGCATTCACCATCTCCGTAGCGCCTGGATCGAGGAGGAAGACCGTCGTCTGCCCGGCGTACTCGCTCGTGATGTCATCGAGGATCTTGCGCCACCCGTCGGCTTTGACCGTGCCACCAGTGCCGCACGCAACGATGAGGCCGCGGTGCTTCGAGTCCTCGAGATGACCTGCGTCCGGATCATCGTTCTGTGCGTCACGCGCTGCCGGGGCGCGGACCGCAGGCTCTCGCCCTGCATCTGGTCCGCTCGACGCTGGAACAGATTCTGTCGCGATGTCGTATGCCGCTCCTCGCAGACGTGGATCGGGCCGCCTCGCTGGCGGCACACAGATCCGATCCCCTGCGCTGCGAGAAGAACGGCCGGACGGCCCGGTCCATGCGGGTAGGCTCAAGTTCGGGCGCATCCCCGACGGCGAGGACCTGTGCAGGTTTCTTGTATTCAGCCAAGCTCTCGGAGAGTCGGTGAAACACCGGCGCACCGGCCTGAGCGGGCCCACTGCCCCCACGTTGAGAACCGCAGTAACCCTGCCGCCACTCTGGCGCGACAGAAGAACTCACCGGCCTGGGCTCGGGGTATGTGACGCCGAACGCGTCTTGCTTGGGCGAGGGTGTCGTAGCTGTTTGCTTGTGTGCCGCCGGGATTCGCGAGTAGGCTGAACGGGTGGCGGTCTCTTCCGGGAATAGTCGACTGATCCCGCCCTTCGTGTATGTGCCTGTTGTGATGGCGCAGGTGGTTGAGCGTCTTGATGGTGGTTACATGCCGCGTGTCGCGGTCTTTGAGGGCGGGCGGAAGGCGCTGCTCGCATACAGTGCGCTGGATCGCCTTATTGACGGGTTGGGGGAGGATCAGGAGTGGGTCGTCATTCGGACAGAGGCGATTGGTGGCCTCTTGACCAAGTGGGGTGCTGATACTGCGGCGCTCGATCTGGTCGTGCCGCCGGAGCGACGAAAGATTCTGCCATGAATGAAACTGAGTTCAGGCTCTCTTCGGGGTATCTGCTGGAAGTCGCGAAACGGTACTCGAATGCTCAAGAACAGATCGACGCTGCGGCGGAAGCTGTTCCGCTCACGGTGGATGTGGGTGATGTCGCTGAGATGGTTGATTCGCTCACCTCCCGGATCGTGGACCTCGCCAAGAAGCTCACGACGGTTTGCGAATTGATGAACGACTCACTGCGTGAGGTCGTCAAGAGTGTAGAGCTTGATGATCAGGGCATTGCAAATGCTCTCAAGAGAGTTGATGTCTGAAAATGAGCGTAGAGGAACAAGGATTCATCGACACTTCTATTACAGGGGATCCGCAAGCGATTCGAGATGCGGCTTCGAGGCTTGAGACTCTCGCCTCGGCTGTCAACGATCTGCTTCTCGAGGAGACCGGCCTGATGACTGTCCCGCTCGACGTCTGGATGGGTGCCACGGCGACCGCCTACGAGAATGTGCGGATGGATGTGGAGAATGCGACTCGGGAACTCGATACCGCGATCGAGGACGCTGCCGAGGTCCTAAGGGCCTTCGCCGCTCAGATCGAGTACCGCCGTGAGGACATGCAGGATTTGATGGCTCACGCAGCGTTTGAGGGGTTCTCGATCGAGGTCGAGAAGATCCTAGCGCCGGATCCTTTACCAGAGGAACCCGCTGCAAGCGTGAATGATCCTCTAGACGTGCAGATCGTCGCGGCGCAGGCGTATGAAGATCTTGTGCGGCGTTGGAATGAATATCCGCTCCTGGCAGCGAAGAGGGACGACATCGTCAGTCGGTATCAGAGTTGGATCACCAGGAACTTCGGTGAGGTTTCGGATACGTGTTTTGGGAGCATGCTCGTTGAGAAGGTCTTCACGAATCTGAAGGAAACACTCGATCAACCGCAACAGCTGATCCCTGACGCCGTCACGCAAGCGTTGGACCACCGGGTGTCCGTTGTAGAAGACGCGGTTACCGCTCGTGAAACGGCGAAGATCAAGGCTCGCGCTGGAAATCCGCAGAAGGTGGTGTCGGCACCGGAACTGGAGGCGGCACTCGAACGATCCACCACATTGAAAAAAGCCGCCGGGCTCGCCCGGGGCGCGAGCGAGTTCGCGACTTTTGCCGGCGCAGCCTTCGTCGCATGGGACGTGGCCACCACAGAGGAATCACCCTCCGCACATTTGATCGGTGGAGCACTTGGCCTCGTCGCGGGAGCCGCAGCAGGCTCTGCAACTGGTCTTGCGCTCGAAGGCAATGTCTTCGCCGCACTCGGAGCAGGAGCGGTAGTCGCTTCTGCAGCGAATGCGTCCGGTACGAATGCCTATGAGCAAATGATGCCCCTTGAATGGAGGGATTGGTTTGACGAATCTCTCCGCGATCAGAGGGAGGCCATCGGCTTTGCGTGGTAATCGTTCAGCTCGCTCCCTAGACCGTGCATCATATGCCATCAGCTCACTCCTGTTAGTCGCCTATTTTTCTTGGACGATCATCGTCCTGCGCGAAACTCCAAAGACCACAGTTAATGAGTTCCTGTACCGCGCACTCTTCTTTTCCCTGTTCCTCACCGGTTCTTTTGCAGGGGTCTTTGCCATTCCTGCGCGCATTTTCATAATGAGGAGGAGTTCTTTCACCGGGGAGGCATGGCGCTTTCGAGGGGATCGACTGGCCCACTGTTTCAGCATTCTGCAGCGAATCGTCGCATTGTTGACATTTCCCGCCTACGGACTTATCTTCTTCCGCGTCTTCAAATTAGGGGAAGAGATACCTGGTCGACTAATGTTCATGATCTTGCTGTATTCAGTTTACGTGATAATAGTTGAGCACCCATTCAAGTCTTGGCTGATTTTCGAGGACCCCGTCGTGGAACTCAGCCCAGAAGGGATTGTGGTTCGTCCCATGTGGGGTGAGGGCTTCTCTGCTTCATGGATAGACACAGTCTGTTTTGAGGGTCTTGCACCTCCCGTCTCGGCACTCCTCACGTCCCGCGGTGGCCGCTCGGTACAAACGCGGCGAGTCATCATGGAAGCTGGGGCAATGAGTTTCTCGCAGTTGGAGAACGTCATCGAGCACTTCTCTCAACACCCTGAGGATCGTTCGCTTCTCGGCAGTGAGAAGGGCAAGAACCTACTCACCTCACTGGTGAAGGTTCCATGGTGAGAATGCCATGGAGGAAGCAGAACCATTGGCCGACGAAAATGGGACCATCACTCGCTATCAGAGTTGGATCACCAGGAATCTCGCTGACCTCTCGCAGGTGCTCGACAACCGGGTGTTGGCTGTCGAAGACGCGGTTACCGCTCGTGAAACGGCGAAGATCAAGGCTCGCGCTGGAAATCCGCAGAAGGCGGTGTCGGCACCGGAACTGGAGGCGGCACTCGAACGATCCACCACATTGAAGAAAGCCGCCGGGCTCGCCCGGGGCGCGAGCGAGTTCGCGACTTTTGCCGGCGCAGCCTTCGTCGCATGGGACGTGGCCACCACAGAGGAATCACCCTCCGCACGCCTTGCTGGCGGCATCGGCGGGATTGGCTCTGGTGCGGTGAGTGGAACCTTGAGCGTTCCTTTGGCTGCTGCAATTCCAGGGTTACCAATTGCAATTGGCGTCGCAGCGGGAGTTGCCGGCGATGCGGCTACACGAACTACATACGAATATGCGACGCCCTTGGAGTGGCGCGATTGGTTTGATGAAGGAATCCGTGATGCCCGTGAGTGTGTTGGGTTCGCCTGGTGATTTGGACCGAAATGCGAGGTAGAGAGCGGAGATCTTATGATCTGCGAGCCGTGGAACGCGGCTCGATGATTGCTGGATTTGCGCTTTTCCTTTTCTCCTACCTTGCGGCGATTGTAATCCTTAGGCAGCGGGACTCGATTGCTATCGGCACCCTTCTGCTCATGTCCTGCATGATCTCATCGATCGCAGCAGTGAGTCTGAGCGCGATCAGTATTCTTCTCACACGAATCGGCGTGAAGAATCGCCTCGAATACGATGGCTACGGCTGGAGAATTCAAGGAAATAGGTTCGTTCACTTCTTGTCACTAGCGCAACGAGTGTCGATGCTTTCCTTTCTTCCGATCTGTCTTGTCGTTCTCTATCGATGGGTCAGTTTCGGAGAGGCAGCTTCATTCCGATGGCTGATTGCGTGCGCAGTTCTTTGTACATACACCGTGATATTAGAGCATCCGTTTATGGAGTGGCGAGTTATAGAGCCGCCGATCGTGATTCTGGACCCGGATGGTATCGAGGTTCGTCCGTTGTACGGCGAACCGGTGAGATGGGAATGGTGCGACGGTCCGGTAGTTTCTGGCTTTGTGTCCATTAGGGGGCTTTCTGTCGTGAAGACTGCGCCTCATGCATCAGGGGTCGATTCGGTGATCATGGAGGCGGGCGCGATGACCCCCTCTCAGCTGGAAGCACTCATCATCCACTTCTCTCAACACCCTGAGGATCGTTCGCTTCTCGGCAGCCAGAAGGGCAAGAACCTACTCACCTCACTGATGAAGGTTCCATGGTGAGGAATCAGTGATTCTCCAAGCACCTATCACGTCTCGTAAATGATCGGTAGCCGTATTCGGGGGACGTCCGATCCCTTCCTGCAACCGCCTACCACGACATTGGGAGAGCCGGTACTTGACCGTTGCATCCGTGGAATGCGTCGAATAATGCGTTCACCCGATACGCCTGAACGAGTTCCGCACAGGTGAGGGGCATATGCGCCACCGGCCGTCAATGCTGGCGAGGTGTCCCCAATACCCGGCACGACCTGGCGACAAGGGTCGGCGCTTCGGCCAGCACCGGTGCGGAGTTCCACGGTACGAGTATCACGTGTTCTCCGAGTCCACATACTCGCGAATGACGAGGGCGAACGCCTCGAGACGACGTACTGACATCCATCTGTACACCCCTGGAACGACTCGATGAGCGATTATAAAGGCTGCGTGAGAGGTACTGCACGGACGATGATCCGCAAGACGGCGTCGCGATGCTCTCAGCTCGTGAGAGTGTGCTGCATGCGGGACTTCATGAAGGAAGAGGATACTGGCGTCGGTCCGAGGGCGCGCTCAGCGAGGAACCTGGTCTCAGCCCCTCACGCCGGAGGACTTCAGACCGAGCTCCTTCGCGCGGGCCGACTCCTCGGGCACGGCCCCCGCATCGTCGCCCGCCTCGACCAGGCGGTTCTCCTCATCGACGAAGGCGACCGCGGGCTTCCAGCCGCGGACCCTCGACTCGGGCACCTGGCAGTAGGCCATGATGATGACGAGATCCCCGACGCTCACGAGGTGCGCGGCGGCCCCGTTCAACTGCACGACCCCCGATCCCCTCCGCCCGGCGATCGTGTACGTCGTCAGGCGATTGCCGTTGTCGATGTCGGCGATATCGACCTGCTGGCCGGGAACGATGTCAGCGGCGTCGAGGAGGTCCTCATCGATCGTGACCGAACCGACGTAATGCAGGTCGGCGCCGGTCACTTTCGCGCGGTGGATCTTGCCCTGGATCATCGGGCGCATGACCTCACTCACCGGCGCGCTCCTTCAGGACCAGGGCCGTGTTGTCGATGAGGCGCGTCGTCCCCACCCGCGCGGCGACGAGCAGCCTCGCCGGGCGCCCGCCACCGGCCGCGCCCGTCACTCGGGCATGGTCCTCCTCGGCGCCGAGGGCGACGCCGGCAGTCGCGGCGAGAACCGTGAAAGTCCCCTCGTCCACCAGCGCCACGTAATCGATGTCGATGCCGCCGGCGTCCTCGAGCACCTCGACGACCGCCGCCACGGCCTCGTCGGCCGAGGCCCCCTTCGCTCCAGCCTCGGCCCCGGCGCGCAGGCCGGCCGAAAGAGAGCGCGCCCGGATCCGCTCCTCCTCGGAGAGGTAACGATTGCGGCTCGAGAGCGCGACACCGTCCTCATCGCGGACGATCGGCACGCCCTCGACCTTGACGGGCACGTCGAGCTGGGCGAACACGTGACGGAGCACCGCGAGCTGCTGGGCGTCCTTCTCGCCGAAGAAGGCCACATCCGGGCGCACCAGGCCCATGACTTTCGTGCAGATGAGCGCGACGCCGGCGAAGTGGGTCGGACGGGAAGCGCCTTCGAGGACCTTGGCGATCGGACCCGGATCGATCGACACGTCGATCGGCTCCGGATAGGCGTCCTCGGGCGCGGGCGCCCAGACGAGGTCGGCGCCGACCGTGGCCAGCGCGTCCATATCCGCCTCGAGGGTGCGCGGATAGGCGTCGAAGTCCTCGCCGGGGGCGAACTGGGTCGGATTGACGAAGATCGTGACGACGACGTGGTCGCCCGCCTCCTTCGCGCGCTTGACGAGCTCGAGGTGCCCGGCGTGAAGGGCGCCCATCGTCATGACGAGCGCACGACGGCCGCGCAGGGCGGCGAGGGCGCGGGCGAGTTCGTCTCTGGTGCGGGTGAGGACGGGTCTTTGCGTCATACCCCCATTGTGCTGCCCTTCGCCGCGCAATCCCACTCCGGAGAGAGTTCCCTCGGCCACTTCCGCATCCCCTCGCCGACGAAAGGTGATGACCTCGCCGACGAAAGGTGATGACCTCGGCGGGAAAAGAGGGGGAGGGGCGGCGGAGGGGCTCAGTCCTCGCTTTCCAGCAGGGCCGTGCGCATCGCGTCGGCCTCGCGCTCGCCGATCCGCCCGCGCTCGACCAGCAGTTCGATCGCCTCGCGGGCGCGCGACACGTAAGCGGCATGCGCCCTGGCGCCCCGATCGCCGAGGGCGAGGGCGTGCTCGCGCACGCAGGCCGAATCCGCCGGGGCGAAAGGAGCGCCCAGAGCGCCTTCGCCCTCGTCGACGGCCCACGTCGCCGCATCGGGGAGGATGCGCGAGACGAGATCCGGCCCGCCCTGGACCCCCGAGGATTCAAGGGCGTCCAAGCATTCGACGACCGAGGAGACGACGCCCGCGACGCCGAGGGTGAGCGAGGCGTGGACGGCCGCTCGCGCCTCCTCGCCCACGACCACCGGTTCTCCGCCCATTTCGACGACGAGGGCCTGGGCGATCGGGAGGAAGGGCGCGGGCGCCGTGACGAGGAAGGGCGCGCCCGCGAAACGCTGGAGATCGATGCTCCACCCGGTCAAGCGCAGAACCGGATGGATCGCGAGGGGGATCACCCCCGCGGCCCGGGCCGGCTCGAGGATGCCGGTCCCGTAGGGGCCGGCAAGATGGACGAGGATCTGCCCCATCCGCCATGCGCCGAGATCGGCCAGACCCGACACGAGGCCCGCGATCTCGGCGTCGGGAACGGCGAGGACGACGAGTTCGGAGCGCCCGATCACCTCTTCGAGCGAGAGGACCGGGACGCCCGGCAAGAGGATGTCGGCGCGTTCGATCGTCTCGGCGCTCTTGGCCGCCACGCCGACGATCTGATGACCGGCCGCACGCAGAGCCGAGCCGATGATCGGACCGGCCGTCCCCATGCCGATGATGCCGACGCCGAGGCGCCCTTCCGGGTCCTTCACTCCCGGGCCCCCTCACGGGCGTCGAGAGCCGCCACGACCCTTGTCATCCACTTCTCCGGCGGCTCGCTCGCACGACGGATCCGCGCGCGTTCACGCAGTTCGCCGACCAGCTCAGCCGCCGCATCGCCGCCGGCGTGGCGCACGACCGCCGGAGTGGACCCTGGGACGATCTCGGCGTGGACGTCCACGAGGCCCCGCCTGCGCTCCCACGGGCCCTGAGTGATCGAGGCCGATTGCAGGCGCTCGACGGGAATCACCGAGGTCGAGTGCGTGAGCCAGCCGTCGCGGATCACCAGGCTCGTGCCGGTCAGGGCGAAGGCCCGGCGCCGACGGGCCAGCGGGTCGAAGATCGCGGCGCCGGCCGGGATCGGGGTGAAGCCCTGATCCGCGCCTTCACCGCGAAGAGCGGCCTCGATGAAGGCCCTCGGATCCTCGACGCCGAGATCGCGGATGACGAGCCAGAGCGCGAGCTCGGCGTCCTGCCGCGTCCCGACCGGCAAGAGGACCTCCGCGCTCGACGAGCGCGAACCCGACGAGTCCGAGGTCCCCGCATAGCCCGCCTGGGTGACCGTCACCCGGTACCAGCCCATGCGGCGCCACAGCCAGGGCTGCACGACGCGCACCGCGTGCACGCGCCGCGGCGGCACGGTCTGCGATCGGGTCTCGAGCAGGCCCGCGCGGGTGCGGATCCCGTCGGGCGACACCGCGGCCGTGAAGTTGAACTCCCCCGCGAAGCGCGACCACAGGAGGGAAACGCCGGCCAGGGCTCCGACCGCCGCGGGCGCGAGGGCCGTCAGCCCGGCCGGCCCCAGCATGTAGACCGCGACGCCGAGCCCGACCGCCCCGGCGAGTGCGAAGAGGACGCCGATGACCATCCCCATGTTGAGGACGAGGGAGCCGATGAGCCTCGGTATCGGAACCGTGTAGAGGACCCGTTCGGGGGCGACCGGAGCGGAGGCGGACGAGAGGGCCGACGGCGCGGGGGCGGAGGATTCATCGGAGGGGCCGAGCGCGCCCTCCGAGGACTCCGAGGACTCCGAGCCCAAGGAATCGGGGTTCGAGCGGGCCTCATGGCCCGTCGGGCCGGAATCGGCCGGCACGACCCCCGCCGCGCGCGCGAGGATCTCCGCGCGCAGCGCCTCGAGCTCGGCGGTCCTCAGGTATCCGAAGGAGAGGTTCGAGTCGGCCCCGCCTGCGACCTCGATGTTGAGGCGCCCCAACCCGAAGATGCGTCCGAGCAGGGGATGCGACACGTCGACCGCCTGGATCCGGTCGAGTCGCGCATGCTTGAGGGTGCGCATGAGGATCCCCGAGCGGTAGTAGACGCCGGATCCGACGACTGCGAATCGGGCCGCCCTCCACGCGAGCCAGGAGTAGACGACGGCCGCCACGAGGAAGAGGACGAGGGCCCCGAAGGCCAGGAGGACGACGACGATGATCCCGAGATCGCGGGCGAAGTCGGAGTCCACGACGTCCACGACGATGTCGATGTTCTGGTAGAAGATGATCGCCGCGAGCACCGCGAGCGCCTTCCAGGCGTTGATCACCGGCGAGATCGGGTGCAGGCGCCGCCACTGGTCGTCGGGCACGCCGCCCTCGGCGGCGCGCACCCTCGGCGCCGCCGTCCGGTCCTGGTTCCGAGCCATCACAGGCCCGCCAGCTCTGCCGTGCCGCGCTCCGAGAGCATGTCGCGCAGGCGGGCCGCCTCGAGGCTCGGCACGCCGTTGAGGGTGCCGCTGGTCTCGGCCGACGCCGTGTGGAGCTTGATCTCGGCGATTCCGAAGGCCCGGGCGATCGGCCCCTCGGAGACCTCGACGTACTGGATCCGCCCGAAGGGGATGAGCGTGAGGCTGCGGAACATGATGCCCTTGCGGATGAGGAACTCGTCCTCGGCGAGGGCGTACCCCATCGCCTTCACCTGGCGCGGGATGAGCCACAGGGTCCACAGGGCGAGCACGGCGAGGACGCCGACCGCGATCCAGAACCACTCGGACGCCTTGAGGGCGAGGGCGAGCGCGCCGATGAGGAAGGGCGCGAAGGCGATGATCGCCGAGATGACCCGGACGCGGATGAGGCTCGTCGAGACCGGGAGGAATTCCACATCCGAGGGCGCCATGGGATCCGAAGGAGCGGCGGGCGGCGTCTGCTCGGAGACGAATCGTGCATCAGTCATCGAAGAGCCTTCCTGGGTCGATGTCCGGGACTCCTCATTGTTCCACAGTCCGATTCCTCCGATCCGCCCTCATATTCCCACTCGGCATCCAGGAAACATCCAGATTCATCCTCGAGAATTGACCCATGCCACGCCATGACACCGAAGGGGAAGCCCGTCTTCTCGTCGTCGACGATGAACCGAACATCCGCGACCTCCTCGCCTCCTCGCTCCGCTTCGCGGGCTTCGACGTCCTCACCGCCGAGGACGGTCAAACCGCCTACCGCAAAGCGACCGACGAGTCCCCCGACCTCATCGTCCTCGACGTCATGCTCCCCGACATGGACGGCTTCACCGTCACCCGCCGCCTCCGCGAGGCCGGCATCCAGATCCCCGTCCTCTTCCTCACCGCCCGCGACGACATGCGCGACAAGATCCAGGGCCTCACCGTCGGAGGGGACGACTACGTGACCAAGCCCTTCGGCCTCGAAGAGGTCGTCGCCAGGATCCGCGCAATCCTGCGCCGCACCATCGGAACGGACGAGGACGACGGCAAGCTCCGCGTCGCCGACCTCGTCATCGACGAGGACGCGCACGAAGTCACCCGCGCCGGCATCGGCATCGACCTCAGCCCCACCGAATTCAAACTCCTGCGCTACCTCGTCATCAACGAGGGCCGCGTCGTCTCCAAGATGCAGATCCTCGACCACGTCTGGGAATACGACTGGGACGGCGAGGTCGCGATCGTCGAGTCCTACATCTCCTACCTGCGGCGCAAGCTCGCCGTCGAAGGGGCCTGCGGAGAACTCATCCACACCAAACGCGGAGTCGGCTACATCCTCCGCGCAGAGGACTGATCCGTGTCACCGGGCCCGCTCGGATACTTCAAGAGCTTCTGGGCGAGACGCCCCCTGTCCGGGCAGCTCGTCGCACTCATCACGGTCCTCCTCGCCCTCGGCCTGGTCATGTCCGGCACGGTCATGCTCGGCCTCCTCCAGCGCCACCTCGTCTCCCAGGTCGACGAGCAGCTCAGGTCCGCGACCTCCTCCGTCCTGTCCAGCGGCGAGGGCGTCTTCCGCGACGGCGAATCGGCCCTGCCCACCCTCTACTACATCCGGGGCTCCTTCACCGGGCGCCCCGACACCGTCTACTATTACCGGGGCACCCTCGAGCAGTCCGGGACGCCGCGGATCCCCCGGCTCCTCACCATCGGGCAAGAACCCGACACCGAGGACGGCATGACCCACCCCATCACCGTCTCCTCGAGCAAGCACGGCTCCAACTGGCGGGCCGCCGCCTTCCCCGTCTACTCCAACGAGGACGGCGCGATCCTCGGAGTCGTCACCATCGCCCTGCCCCTCACCGACGTCCAGCGCACCCTGCGCACCACCGCCGTCTACTTCACCATCGCCGGCATGGTCATCGTCATCCTCGGCGCCTACCTCGGCTCGACCCTCGTGAGGCGCTCGCTCCTCCCCCTGCGCTCCATCGAATCGACGGCGGGCAAGATCGCGGCGGGGGACCTCACCCAACGCGTCGCCCCCCAACCGCCCACCACTGAAGTCGGCTCCCTCGCCCTCTCCCTCAACGCGATGCTCACCCAGGTCGAGCAGTCCTTCCAGGCCCGTCAAACCTCGGAGCGCAAGATCCGCCGATTCGTCTCCGACGCCTCCCACGAACTCCGCACCCCGCTCGCCGCGATCTCCGGCTACTGCGAGCTCTACTCCATGGGCGGAGTCCCCGAGGACCGCGTGCCCGAAGTCATGGGGCGCATCCAATCCGAGTCCACCCGGATGGCCGCCCTCGTCGAAGACCTCCTCACGCTCGCGCGCCTCGATGAGGGCCGCCCCCTCGACTTCACCGAACTCGACCTGGTCAAACTCGCCGACAACGCGGCCTTCGACCTCCAGGCCCTCGACCCCACGCGCTCGGTCGGCCTGCGCGGGCTCGGACCCGGCGCCCACAAACCGCCCATGACGCTCATCGTCACCGCGGACCGCGACCGGATCCAGCAGGTCTACACCAACATCATCGGCAACATCGTGAGATACACGCCCGAGGGCTCCCCCGTCGAGATCGCACTCGGGAGGACGGCCTCTTCGGCGGTCGTCGAGTTCCGGGACCACGGCCCCGGCATCGCCGAGGACGACCGCTCCAAGGTCTTCGAGCGCTTCTACCGATCCGACAGCTCCCGCGCCCGGTCCCACGGCGGCTCCGGCCTCGGGCTCGCGATCGTCTCCTCCATCCTCTCGGCCCACAAGGGCGAGGCGAAGCTCACCAAGACCAAGGGCGGCGGGCTCACCGTGCGCATCGAGCTGCCCCTCGACGCGCACCGCGGCCCCGAGCCCGCCTCCACGACGAGCGCCTCGCCCGGGGCGAGCCGCGCCGCATCGCCCTCGTCCCCCGAGGACCATGGCGAGAAGGCGCCACCGAACGAGTGACACGCACCACCGGAAGTGCTACTTCCCCCGCAAGTGGCTACGATTCACGCCGTATTCCCTATCCAGGAGTGAGTCGTTATGGGTGCTGACGCGCCTCAGTGGCTGTACACCTCCTTCGCCGATGCGATGGAGGAAATCGGGGCGACCGCGTCCCGGGCCGAGCTCGACCTCGAAGCCCGTGATCTCATCGCGCGCTGGTCCGCCTCGGACCGGCGCCTCCACACCGTCCGCCACCTCATCAACATACTCGCCCACCTCGATGAACTCGCCGCCACGGCGCACGATCCGGACGTCCTGCGGGTCGCGGCCTGGTACCACGGCGCCATCCTCAACCGCTGGCTCTCCGTGCGCCCCCGCAACGCGGACCCCGTCGCGGGCGAATCCGAATGCATCGACGTCGCCCGCTCCAACCTCGGACGGCTCGGCGTCTCCACTGACGTCATCGATCGGGTCGTGGAGCTCCTGCTCTTCCTCGCACGCCACCGCGCGCCCCGCGCCGATGTCGACGCTCAGGTCCTCGTCGATGCCGACCTCGCCAGCCTCGCCGTGCCCCCTCAGGAGTACAAGAAGCTCCGCGAGAACCTCCGCGCCGAACTCGCCGAGCTCAGCGACGTCGAGTACTTCCGGGCGCGCAGCGCCGTCGTCAAGCGTCTGCTCGCCTTCGATCCCATCTATCAATCGCCGCTCGGCGAGTCCTGGGAGTCCGCGGCGCGTTCGAACCTCGAGGCCGAACTGGCGAAGATCGAATCGGCGCTGTGCGCATGCGGGGCCCCCGTCGGCGATGACGCCGACGCCCCCGCCGACGCGGGCGAAACGGCGGAGGAGGTCACCTCCACCGGCACGATCATCATCAAACGGCGCCAGCTCAAGAAGAACCTCTGCCAGGACGCCCGCCCCGACGAGTTCTCGTCGACCGGCGTCCTGCCCGTGATCGCCCCGCCGGAACCCGAGCAGGCGCCCGACGCCGACGGCCTCGAAGACTCGGCGTCCTCCCTCGAGAACGCCATCGAGGCGCTCGACCTCCCCTCGACGCCCGCGCAGTAGGGCCGGAGCGGGGCCTTTCGGTCCGCGCGGCGCGATCACGCGCGGCGCGCGCCGCAGGTGCTCCCCGCGGGATCTCCACAGGGCCGCCCGCATCCGGGTCGTCCACAGCCGCCGCCCCCTTCCGGCGCGCCCCCGGGGTCTTCCGCCTACTCTGCCGGGCGGGCCGGATCCCCCGGTCCCTGCGAGGAAGGACATCCCCATGGCGATCTACGCCGTCGACTCCAACGAAGTCTCAGCCGCGGCCGCGCGCGTCAACGCGATCAGCGCTGACATCCGCTCCCAGGTCCAGGCGCTCATGAGCGACCTCATCGCGCTCGAGGGCTCATGGACCGGAGCCGCATCATCGAATTTCAGGGCCTGCGTCGATCAGTGGGGCGCGACCCAGATCCGCGTGGAGGCCGCGCTCGACGCGATCGGCTCCCAGATGAACGCCGCAGCCGCCGTGTACGCCGAGGCCGAGGCCCGATCGGCGGCCCTCTTCGCCGGTTGAAGCCGACTCGCGGCCTCGAAGGCGCAAGAAGGGAGGGGGCCGGTCCTCGAAAGGACCGGCCCCCAAGGCCTTGTGCGAGACCCTCGGGTCTGACGCGAAGGGCTGGATCAGTACATTCCGCCCATGCCGCCGTCCTCGCCGCCGGCGGGAGCCGGCGGTTCGGGCTTGTCGGCGACGACCGCCTCGGTGGTGAGGAACATGCCCGCGATGGAGGCCGCGTTCTGCAGGGCGGAACGGGTGACCTTCACCGGATCGGAGATGCCGGCGGCCATGAGGTCGCCGTACTCGCCGGTCGCGGCGTTGAGGCCGTGACCGGATTCCATGTCGGCGACGCGGGCGGCGACGACGCCGCCCTCGAGGCCGGCGTTCTCGGCGATCTGCTTGAGCGGGGCCGAGACCGCGATGCGGACGATGTTCACGCCGGTCGCCTCGTCGCCGGAGAGCGAGTCGAGCGAGCCGAGGGCGCGATCGGCGGCCTGGATGAGCGCAACGCCGCCACCGGCGACGAGGCCCTCCTCGGAGGCGGCGCGCGCATTGCGGACGGCGTCCTCGATGCGGTGCTTGCGCTCCTTGAGCTCGACCTCGGTGGCCGCGCCGGACTTGATGACGGCGACGCCGCCCGCGAGCTTCGCGAGGCGCTCCTGGAGCTTCTCGCGGTCGTAATCGGAGTCGGTGTTCTCGATCTCCTGGCGGATCTGGCGGACGCGCGCCTCGATCATCTCGGCCTCGCCGGCGCCCTCGACGATGGTGGTCTCATCCTTGGAGACGACGACCTTGCGGGCGCGGCCCAGGAGGCTGAGGTCGGCGTTCTCGAGGGTGAGGCCGACGGTCTCGGAGATGACCTGGCCGCCGGTGAGGATGGCCATGTCCTGCAGCATCGCCTTGCGACGATCGCCGAAGCCCGGGGCCTTGACGGCGACGGACTTGAAGGCGCCGCGGATCTTGTTGACGACGAGGGTCGCGAGGGCTTCGCCCTCGATATCCTCGGCGACGATGAGGAGCGGCTTGCCGGTCTGCATGACGAGCTCGAGCACCGGGACGAAGTCCTTGACGTTCGAGATCTTCGAGTCCATGAGGAGGACGTAGGCGTCCTCGAGGACCGCTTCCTGACGCTCGGCGTCGGTCACGAAGTAGGCGGAGAGGAAGCCCTTGTCGAAGCGCATGCCCTCGGTGGTCTCGAGGGTGGTGTCAAAGGAGTTGGTCTCCTCGACGGTGACGACGCCCTCGGCGCCGACCTTCTCGAAGGCCTCGGCGATGAGCTTGCCGATCTCCGGGTCGTTCGCGGAGATCGAGGCGGTCGCGGCGATCTGCTCGGTCGTCTCGACCGGCTTGGCGTCGGCGTGCAGCTGCGCGACGATCGCGGCGACGGCCTGGTCGATGCCGCGCTTGAGGGCGATCGGGTTCGAGCCGGCGGCGACGTTGCGCAGACCCTCGTGGACGAGGGCCTGGGCGAGGACGGTGGCGGTGGTGGTGCCGTCGCCCGCGACGTCGTCGGTCTTCTTCGCGACCTCCTTGACGAGCTCGGCGCCGATGCGCTCGAAGGGATCCTCGAGATCGATCTCCTTGGCGACGGACACGCCGTCCTTGGTGATCGTCGGGGCGCCCCACTTCTTGTCGAGGACGACGTTGCGGCCCTTGGGGCCGAGGGTGACCTTCACGGTGTCGGCGAGGAGATCGAGGCCGCGCTCCATGCCGCGGCGGGCGTCCTCGTCGAAGTGGATGATCTTGGTCATTGCTGTCTTTTCCTTCCGCGATGCGGATCGGGGACGGTGCCCGCGACGGACGAAGCTCGGGAACGCGACCCTGTGCCGCGCACCGGACCTTCTCACCGACCCGATGGTCTTGTCACTCTGCCTGAGCGAGTGCCAACGCCAAGTCTGGCACTCGACCCCTTCGAGTGCAAGACGAAGGCGCGGCCTCCGCGCCGAGCGGAGCGGAGGCGCATTCAGCGGCCTGCTCCGAAGCGGCCGATCGGTGCGAACCGATCGGCCGCTTTTCACCAGCTCCGTTCGTCCAGGGCGCAACACCTCATGTGACGCCGCATCCGAAGGACTACCGAAGGATGACGACGACGTCAGGATCGCCGATGCCGGTCGTCACCTGGACGTTGGCGATACCAAGGGCTTCGCCGATCGCCTGGGCGCTCGCTTCGAGCGCAGGATCCTCGTAGTACACGGTCGAAGCCTGGGTGACCCAGCCGTCAGCATTCGCCGCAGTTGCACCCGGGAACCCGGCGGCGGCAAGTTCGGACACCTTCTCGGCCGCGAGGCCCTGTGTGCCCGTACCGTTGAGGACGGAGATCTTCACGTTGTAGTCAATGAGGGGCTCGGTCTTTTCCGGGGCCGTCGGTTTGGAGGACTGCGTCTCCTCCGGAACCCTCGCCTCGGACTGACCGGAGCTCGCCGATTGAGCCGATTGAGCCGACTGCGCCGATCGGGCGGCCGGAGCCGACTGCGGAGTCGACACGACGGTTCCGCTCTGCCTGTTCATCAGGAGGATCGAGGCGCCCCACGCGAGAAGCGGGACGATGACGAGAATGACGAGGAAAGGCCAGACGTTCTTCCACCGCGAGGCCTGGGGCCGGTGCATACCGACCGGCATGTCCTCGCCTGCGATGTCGAACTCATCCCTCGGATACTTAGAACTCACCCTGTCAGACTAGCGGCCGATCGCGCCGCGCGGCTCGCACGCGCATGGCGCGCCACGAACCCGGGCGAGCCGCGCACGCCCCGCCTTGGCGCACGGAAGGCCCTGAAGAGCTCGACCGGGACGCGCGACGAGGGCGACCGCCCGCCTTGCGCGCACGGAAGGCCCTGCGGGATTCCGCCATCCGGACCGCGCACTGAAACCCCCGTTTCCATTACCCTGTCGACGTGAGCCGCATCGAGCCGAAGCCCCTGTCCGAACTCGTCGATCCGGGATGGGCGCGCGCCCTCGCCCCCGTCGAGCCGCGCATCCACGAGCTCGGTTCGATGCTCCGCGAGGAGATCGCCGCGGGCCGCTCCTACCTTCCCGCCGGCACGGACGTCCTGCGCGCCTTCACCTACCCCTTCGACGGGGTGAAGATCCTGATCGTCGGCCAGGACCCCTATCCGACGCCCGGGCACGCGATGGGTCTGAGCTTCTCGGTCGCGCCGGGCGTGGCGATCCCGCGCTCCCTTCAGAACATCTTCACCGAGCTCGAGTCCGATCTCGGCGTCCCCCGCCCGACATCCGGCGACCTTTCGGCCTGGTCGCGCGAGGGCGTCTGCCTGCTCAACAGGGTCCTCACGGTCCGCCCGGGACAGCCCGGCTCCCACCGCCGACGCGGATGGGAGGAGGTCACCGAGTGCGCGATCGACGCGCTCGTCGCACGCGTCGACGAGTCCGGCGCGCGCAAGCCCCTCGTCGCGATCCTGTGGGGCAAGGATGCGCAGACTCTCGAAGCGCGGCTGACGGGGGTGCCCGTCGTGAAGTCCCCCCACCCCTCGCCGATGTCCGCGCGCTACGGCTTCTTCGGGTCCCGCCCCTTCTCGCGGGCGAACGCTCTGCTGGAGGAGCAGGGGGCGGCGCCCGTGAATTGGACGCTCCCGTAGCGGATTCGGCTCCGAGCGCTTGCTTCACGCCTCTTTCGTGACGCGATTCGCCCCGAAACCCGTGTGAAGCAAGCAGCGGGATCCCTCCAGGCATTGCCATGAGTGCAGTCGCGACTGCAATTGCTTGACGATATGTAGTAGACCTACTACATTTCATCTCGACACCCCTCTCACGAGAGCACCTGGAGGAGAGATGGACCCCCTCGTCGACGTCGACGGCATCCACTTCGCCTGGGGCACGACGCCCGTCCTTCACGGCGTCGACCTCACCCTCGGCGCCGGGGAGCTCTGCTGCCTCCTCGGACCCAACGGCACCGGGAAGACCACGCTCGTCGAGAACATCCTCGGCACGGTCTCCCCGCAGGCGGGGGCCGTCCGCGTCATGGGCGAGAACCCCCGATCGGCGACCGGCGCCTTCTGGTCGAAGATCGGCCTCGTCCAGCAGAACTCCTCCGACCACCCGAAGTGGCGCGTGAAGGACCTCCTCGAATGGACGCGCCTCCTCCACGAATCAGTCGGCGCCCCGACGCGCCCGACCGACGAGCTCCTCCAGGCGGTGGGCCTGGCCGACAAGGCGCATTCGCCCCTGTCGCGCCTCTCGGGCGGACAACGGCGCCGCGTCGACTTCGCGCTCGCGCTCCTCGCCCGGCCCGGCCTCCTCATCCTCGACGAACCGACGACCGGACTCGATCCCGTCTCGAAGGCGCAGGTCCACGACATCGTCGGCACGGCCCTCGACGAAGGGGCCGCGGTCCTCTACACGACCCACGACCTCGCCGAAGCCCAGAAGATCGCCACGCGGATCGCGATCATGAACCACGGCCGCATCGTCGCCGAAGGCAGCGCCGACTCCATCCTCGACGCCTACTCGCGCAACGCGCAGGTCACCTGGGATGAAAACGGCACCACCTACGTCCACTCGACCGATCAGCCCGAAGCCTTCCTCCGCACGATCCTCTCCGGACCCATCGAGCACCTGACGGTGACCCGCCCGACCCTGGAGGAGGCCTACCTCGCCCTCATGGACGAAGACGGGCCCGCCGACGAGGCCGGGCGCAGCGCAGCGAACCAGCCCATGAAGGAGGGCGCGAAATGACGATCCGAACCCGACCCGCCACCCTCATGCAGTCCGCGCTCTTCCAGGCGAAGACGGACCTGCGCCCCTACTACGCCTCCGCCTCCGGCATCGGCCTCCTCTTCCCGGTCGTCGTCTTCATCGCCCTCGGAGTGTGGTTCCGCTCGAAGGACCTCACCCTCGGCCCCTGGGCATCCGCCTTCCTCCCCGGGATGGTCGGCGCGACCACTGCGATGCTGCCCGTCCAGCTCGTATCCGAGTACTACTCCGAAAGGGTGAACGGCACTCTCATCCGTGCCCGCCTGCTGCCGAACGGGCCGCTCGCATGGACGATCGGCAAGACCCTGTCGAGCCTCACGCTCACCGCCCTCACCCAGGGCCTCCTCCTCGCCGCGACCCTGATCCTCTTCCCCGAGCTCGAGATCCCCATCGGCTCGATCCTCCTCATGATCCCGATCCTCCTCCTCTGCTCTGCGGCGGCGGCCCCGATCGGCTTCGTCCTCGGAGCCTTCGCGAAGGGCGTCTACTCGCTCATGGGCGCGACCGTCGCCCTCATCGGCATGTGGACGGTCTCGGGCTCCTTCATCCCGCTCAACGACATGCCGACCTGGCTCCAGGCGATCCAGGCGCCCCTCCCCTTCTACTGGTTCGGGCACCTGTCCCGCTGGGCGCTCGTCGGCGGCGACGGATCGGGCATCGAGATCGGCGGCGGGTACCACCCCTTCCTCGCGATCGCGATCCTCCTGGCATGGACCGTCCTCGGCTTCGCCCTCGCCGCGCGGATCGTCCGCTCCTCCTTCCGGAAGGAATCCCTGACTACCCTGGAACAACTCCGATTCGCACTGAGGAGGCAGTCAGGGATCTGATGGCACACGACGACCTCGTCCACAACCGCATCGCCGTCCTGCGCGCCGACCGGAAGGTCTCCCGGCGCGAGCTCGCCGATGCGCTCGGCGTCCACTACCAGACGATCGGGTACCTGGAACGCGGCGAGTACTCGCCCTCGCTCTCGCTCGCCCTGCGGATCGCCCGCTACTTCCGCGTGCCGGTCGAGTCCCTCTTCTCGCTCGAGGAGTTCCCGCCGCTCCAGTGAGGCGGCCGCAGTTCCGGCCCTCCTGCGCCGTGCAGCCTCATCGGGCGAGCTTCGTCACGAGGTGCAGGCGCGCGGAGCAGTCCGGCATCACCCGCATCCCCTCGACGAAGCCCGTGCCCGCGAAACGCTGTGGAAGACGAAGGCCCGCGTTCATGAGCACGGAGCCCGAGGCCTCCGCCTCGAAGGCCTCCGTCGTCATCGGCCGATGCCGCGCCACCGCGCGCACCAGAGCGCCCTCATGATCGACGCGAACGGGCAGGACCGTGTTGATGAGCGATCCGAAGACCCGGGGATCGAGCATCTCCCGCCTGGTCGACACGCGATAGCGGGCCCGGGGGTCCAGGCCCCGCAGGCGCAGCGGCGGCGCATCGACGTTCGCAACGGCGCGCCCGACCATTTCCAGCACGACGGCCTCGGTCGAATCGGGCGCCACCGCCATCCACGCGCACTCATCGGACTCGAAGGGCGAACGGAGCCTGTACCAGCGCCCGAACTGGAAGAGCCCGCGATGCTCCTTGTAGAAGCGCAGCTGCGCGCGCACGGCCCGCAGCTCGGCGGGTGAAAGGCCGTCGAGGTCGAGCTCGTAACCGAGCAGCCCGAAGGCCGCGACGTCGAAGCGCGCCTCGATCGAGGAGCTTCGCAGGGTCTGGTGGTTCGGCGAGGCCCCGACGTGCGAGCCCCACAGGGACTGCGGGTATCCGTAGGAGGCGCCGGTCTGGATGCGCGCCCGCTCCCACGCGTCCGTGTCGTCGGAGAGCCAGACCTGCGGCATGTAGCTCGCCATGCCCAGGTCGACGCGGTTGCCGCCCGAAGCGCAAGACTCGAAGAGGACGCCCGGGTGGGCGGCGGTGATCTCGCGGAGCACCCGGTACAGGCCGCGCGTCCAGGCCACGTCGAGGCGCCCCGGCTCGGCCAGGGCCGGGCTGAAGCGGTCGGAATGGTGACGGTTCATGTCCCACTTGACGTAGCGGATCGGCGCGGAGTCCAGCAGGGCGGTGATCTGCCCGATGAGGTGGTCCTGGACTTCTTCGCGGCACAGGTCGAGGACGAACTGGTGCCGGCTCGGCGAGGGCACCGTCGCGGGGTCGGCGAGGATCCAGTCGGGATGGGCCTCGAAAAGGGCGGAGTCGCGGTTCACCATTTCCGGCTCGACCCACAGCCCGAAGTCGAGGCCGCGCTTCTTCAATCGGCTCGAAAGACCCGTCAAACCGGAGGGGAGGCGCTTGCGATTCACCGAGAAGTCGCCCAGGCCCCGCTCGTCGGAGGTCCGCCTCCCGAACCAGCCGTCGTCGAGGACGAAGAGCTCCGCGCCGACCGACGAGGCCGAACGGGCGAGGGCGTCGAGGCGCTTCTCGGACAGGTCGAAGTACATCGCCTCCCAGGTGTTGACGAGGACGGGGCGCTCGGCCCCCGCCCAGCGCCCGGGCACGATGTGCTCACGGACGAGGGCGTGCATCGAATGGCTGAGGGTCTCGAAGCCGGTGGCGGAGTAGGCGAGGACCGCCTCGGGGGAGTCGAAGGACTCGCCCGGCTCGAGGGTCCAGGTGAAGCCCTCAGCTTGGATGCCCGAGAGGAGGCGGGTCGTGGAATAGGGCCCGGCCTCGAGGATCGTCTCGTGGGAGCCCGACCAGAGGAGATTCGTCCCGTAGACCTCGCCGCTCGTCTCGTCGGCGCCGCGCGAGCACACCATCGCGAAGGGGTTCGCGTAGTGGGAGGAGACGCCGGAGCGCGAGGCGACGAGGGCGGCCCCGGCTTCGACGGGCCGCCGCGTGGGCGCGAACTCCCGCGCCCACGCGCCCGTGAAGGATACGAGCTCCCATTCGCGCCCCGGAAGGTCGAGCTGGTAGGAGAAGAGGCGCTCCAGCCGCAGGGGCCCCTCGCCCCGATTCGTCACCCGCGTGCGCACGACGATGACGTCGCAGTCCTCGAGGGGCGTGTAGAAGCGCTCGACGAGCGCCCCCGACGGGGCCGCTGCGGCACGGACGACGAGGGTGTCGGAGCCGCCGCGGACCTGCGGCAGGCCCGCGGCGGGTACGGGCGCGCCGAGCAGTTCGATCCCCTCGCAGCGCAGGTCCAGGACCGCTGAGCCGCGCGCGTCCCGCATCGCGAGCGCGCCGGGGCGGTAGTCCCCCTTGTCGAGCGGCGAGATCTCCAGCCCCAGGTGCAGGAGGGAGAGGGCGGGGTCGTTGAGGGGATCGTGGATGACATCGGTGCCCATCGCGACCGATACCGGGGCCCTCATCGCCTCCAGATCCGGCTCCAGGCGCCGCCCGTAGTGGAGGTGCTCGACGAGGGGGCCGCGCTCGGCGAGGTAGTACCCCGTGCGCGCCGTCTCGATGCACCAGACGCCGCAGGCCTTGCGGATCATCGCCTCTGCACTCCCCTTCAGTCCGTCGCCGCCCTGGCGCCCTCGATGCTCGGGGACGATGCGGCGTGCTGTTGGCCTCCACGGCCGAGGGCCTTTGAAATGCGCGCGAGTTCGGCCTCGTCGAGGCGGTACCTGGCGCGCAGGAAGACGAGGGCGAACACGATCCCCGCGACCGGGACGAGCATCATGAGGACGCGCAGCCCCATGAGCGTCGAGGCGCTCTGCACAGCTGCGTCCGGGTTCAGGCCGATGACGTCGATGCCGACGCCCGCGAGCAGGACCGACAGGGCCGAGGCGAGCTTGACGACGAAGGTCTGCATCGAGAAGATCACGGCTTCGTCGCGCCGACCCGTGCGGAGCTGCCCGTAATCCACCGTGTCGGCGAGGAAGACGGTCGTGAGCACGGTCGCCAGGCCGAAGCCGATGTAGATGACGAAGGCGCACAGGGCGAGCGCGGGCACCTGCCGCACGCCGAGGAGTGAGAAGGCGAAAAGGAGGATGTAGCCGAAGACCGTCGTCGAGATCGCCCCGGTGAGGATCGTCCTCGCGCTCCACCTCCTGCGCAGCAGCGGCAAGGAGGCCATCGCGAGGATCTGGCCGGCGCCGCCGACCGCCCCGAAGAGGCCGAAGAGGTCGGAGTCGCCCATGTCGTACTTGAAGAAGTACACCGCGAGCTGCGAGGTGAGGTACAGGGAGGCGTTGAAGACGACGATTCCGACGACCACGACCATCGCCTGATCGTTGGCGAGGAGGGCGCGGAACATCTCCGAGATCCTCTGGGACGAGGGCGGGGCCGTCTGCTCGGCGGCCCCCTCGGAGGGCCCGGTCGGGGGGAGGGCCGCCCGGGGCGCGTCCTCCTTCACCAGGGCGACCATGATGAGCTCGGCGATGATGAAGACCGCTGCGACGACGCCCGCGAGGAGGGCGAATCCGTCCCGCTCGCCCGAGCCGACCCTGACGACGACGAGCATCGTCGCGACCGTGGGCACCGCGTAGCCGACTGCGGCGCAGGTGCGCCCGATGACGGCCATCGCCTCGCGATCCTTTCCGGGCCTCGTGATCGCCGGGATCATCGACCAGAAGGGGATGTCCATCAGGGTGTAGGTGATGCCCCACAGGAAGTAGACGGCGCTCATCCACACGAGGAGCGCGGAGCCCTCCACCCCTTCGGGGACGGCGAACATCGCGTAGAGGACGAGGGCGTTCGTGAGGGTGCCCGTGAAGATCCAGGGGCGGAAGCGGCCCCAGCGGGTCCGGGTCTTCTCGACGATCACGCCCATGATCGGATCGTTGAAGGCGTCGAAGACGCGCGCGGCCATCATCATGATGCCGATGAAGGCGCCCGAGGCGCCGAGGACGTCGTTGTAGAAGTAGAGGATGAAGCCCGAAACGAGGGCGTACACCATGTCCTTGCCGATTGCGCCGACGCCGTAGCCGAATCGTCTCGAGCTCGACCCGTTCGCGCTCGCCCCGTTCATCGCCATCCTGCCGTCTCCTGCTTCTCCACGTTGAAATCGACGACGAGCGGCTCCGCGTCCTGGCACGACACCGTGAGGCGGGCCGAACCGGCTTTGCCGATCGAGCGCACGTAGGCCCCGCAGGCGCCGCCGATAAGCGGGAGCGCGTCGGGGCCGACGAGCTCGGCATCGCCCTCGACGCTGAAGCGAAGCGCCCGTTGAGCGTAGGTCCTGCGCGCGCCGAATTCGTCGACGGCTTCGATGCGGACCGTGGCCATGTCCCAGGTATCCCCGTCGACCAGGACATGCGTGTCGACCGAGGCGCGCAGGATGAGGCGGTTGCCCGGCGCGCGCTCGCACGAGGCGATCACTTCGCCGTCTGAGACGGCCTCGAATCGCCAGACGACGGATTCCCCGCCCCAGGGGGCCATCCACCGGTTGTACAGCCGCGTGGCCTCTTCCAGGGTGAAGCGCTTGGAGGCCACGAGCCGGGCGGCCGTCAGCATCGTCCTCGGGGGAAGGCCCGTCGGGCCGTGGACGGCGGCATCCCGCAGGACGCGTTTGACCCTTTCGGCGGTGCGATGGTCGAAGCCCTCGTGGCGCTCCATGAGGTCGCCGATCGTGTCGGTGATGACGACCGGGGGATGGGGCAGGTGCGGGAAGCGCCTGCGGTCCGGCGAGAATTCACCGACCAGCTCGTCATTGCGGTACAGGCGCACGGCCTGCGCGTTCGTGAAGACGACGATGTCGCCCAGGGCCCCGCCCGGATGCTCGCCGATGTCCATCGTCGAGCTCGGCTCGAGCACGGGCCCTTCGGCCGGATCCTTCTGCGAGGCGTACAGGGCCGCGGCGAGCTTCGGGTTGCGGAACTGGTCCATGACTCCGTGGTGGCAGACGCGGTCCCCGGAGCCGAAGTCCTTGTGGGTCTGGTAGTCGGCCAGGCACCAGCCGATCGCCCCGGCGATCCCCTCGGCCCCGGCGGCGTCGTCCTGAACGCGCGCGTGCCGCAGCGCCTGCGACAGGCGGTGCTCCTCGTCGTCGTAGGCCTTCGTGGGGAACATGTGCCCGTTGTGCTCGGAGACGAAGTAGCCTTTGCCCGGATCGGGGGTGACCTTCTTCTTCGGGTCGACCCCGCGGTTCGATCCGGAGTGGATGAAGTCGTTGTAGGCGTAGACGTCTTCGCGCAGGTGCGACTTGGGGAAGTTCCTGACTCCCGTCGTGGGGCGGGTCGGATCGAGTTCCCTCGCCGCGGCGTTCGTCCGCGCGTAGAAGGCGTCGTCGTCCTGGGACTCGTTGATGCGCACGCCCCAGGCGATGATCGAGGGGTGGTTGCGCCATTGACGGACCATGTCGATCGTGTTGCGGACGGCCCGCGTCTTCCATTCCGATCCGCCGATGTGCTGCCAGCCGGGGATCTCGGTGATGACGAGCAGGCCGATCTCGTCGCAGCGCTCGATGAAGTGGTGCGACTGGGGGTAGTGGCTGGTCCGCACGACCGTGCAGCCCAATTCGCCTTTGAGGATGTCGGCGTCGAGCCGCTGGGCCCTGGCCGGGACCGCGTATCCAAGATGCGGGTAGGACTGGTGCCGGTTCAAGCCGCGCAGGGCGAAGGGGCGTCCGTTGAGGAAGAGGCCTTCGGCGCGCCATTCGATCGTCCGGAAGCCGATCCGCAGTTCCTCGGCGTCGATTTCCCTCCCCTCGTCGTCGACGAGGGCGATCGACAGGCGGTACAAGTCGGGGCGGTCCGGGCTCCAGGGCGTGATGCCCTCGGTTTGGAAGGAGGCGGTGAAGCGATGCTCGGACAGGGGATGCGACTCGTCGAGGAGGCGCTCGCCCCGGGCGCTGTCGAGGGCGATGCGGAGCGACAGGCCGTCAAGCTCGCCCTCGATCTGCGCGTCGAGTCCGAGGGATCCGAGATGATCCGGGCGCGCGAACACGTCCGCGATGCGCGCTCTGCCCGTCACCTCCAGGTGCGCTTCGCGGTAGAGCCCGCCGTAGGCGAGGTAGTCGACGACTCCGCCGAAGGGCGGCTGGTCGAGGCTCTCGCGCGAGTCGAGGCGAACGGCGATCGTGTTCGTCGCCCCCGCGCGCAGGAAGGGCGTCAGGTCGAACTCTCCGGCCGTCCATCCGCACTCGTGCACGCCGACGGATTCGCCGTTGCAGAAGACCTCCGAGCGGTGGGCGGCTCCGTCGAGGATGAGTCGGATCATCTTGCCCTCCCATTCGCGGGGGGCTTCGAGCCGGCGGACGTAGCCGGACAGGAGTTGGAAGTCCGCATCGTCGAAGCAGTCGAGCGGCATCTCCTTGACCGTGTGCGGCAGGCGCACCTTCAAGAGGCGCATGAGCGGGTCGTCTTCGGGGGCCGGGGAGGCCGGCGCTCCCAGGAGGGCGTCATCCCAGTCGGGAGTGAAGCCCCATCCTTCATTCAGGGCGTAGCGGGTCATTCCTTCTCCTCGTCGTCGCCTCGGGCCGCGACCCCAAAGATGACGATGTCCACCATCTCTTCGAGGTAGCGATGCCAGTGCTCGCGCTTGAGGGGGTGGGTCAGGAGGTATTCGAATGCGCCTTCGATGAGCGCCCGGGCCATGTCCACATCGAATCGTCTGAATTCGCCGGTCGCGATGCCGTGCTCCATCAGTCCGATCGTCGGTTCCCATTCGGTCTCCAGGCGTTGGAGCACCCTGTCGTAGACGCGCGGGTACTTCGTGGTCATCGGCGCGACTTCGCTCCAGGACAGGAGCGGGTACTGGGCGGGTTGAACCGCGATGATCCGCCGCATCTTCTCGAGGGTCGAAAGCCCGTCGTCTTCCAGGATCGCCCGTTCGGCGACCTTGACCTGGTCGAACCAGCGGTCGACCGCGCCGAGGAGGAGGTCCTCCTTGTCGGAGAAGTAGACGTACAGGGTCTTCTTGGAGATCTTCAGTGCGGACGCGAGCTCGCTCATGGTGAACTTCGGGCCGATTTCGGTCATGAGGAGGATCGCGCCGTCGAGGCAGCGGGTGCGCAGTTCTTCGGATTTCACTCTCGGCATGGACGCCCCTGAGGAAACGCTGGAGACCTTCTTCGGTTTCCGATTGATGCAGAGATTACGCCGTCCGGGGCGGGCGTTCAAGGCGCATCCGGAGAATCGGACGAGGCCGCCTGGACGGGCGCGCTCCACGGATGCTCGATCGTCCGCGCCATCGCCTCGGCCGCCCGCCGCGATCCGTCCTCGATCCCGACGCGCGCGAAGGCCGCGATTCCCAATGGCTGGCGCGGTGCAGATACCGGCACTGACACGAGGCGGCCCCGCACCCTGTTTCCTCGGGTGCGGGGCCGTTTTCCAGCGGAGCCGCCTATCGGGCTCGAACCGATGACCTGCTGTTTACAAGACAGCTGCTCTACCAACTGAGCTAAGGCGGCGACGGCACACAGTGTGCCATGACGACGCGGGCCCCGACGAATCGTCGGGGCCCGGCGCCATCACTCGGACTGAGCGGATTCCGAGCTCGGAGCCCCATCAACGGGGAGGCTCATGCCCGTCCTCAGGGAAGCCAGGATCGCCGCCGCTTCCTTCCCCGACAGTTCGATCTTCACGGAGTCGTTGTTCACGAACTCCGGGGTTCCCAGCTTGGAGCGCCCCTGGACGGGGGCGTCCCGCCATGCCTGGCTCGAAGCGGCGAGATAGTCGGTGACGACGTTGACCGGGAAGCCGTCGGAGACGGATTCGGGCACGCCCACCTGCGAGGCGATCACCTTCACCTGCTTCCAGGAATTGTCGATGTCCTGGATGACCTCGCCCTTACCCGCCCTGAACTGCGTGGAGAAGTAGGCGAGCAGGGCATGGTGGAAGGCCGCCCAATGCTCGGGGTCCTTCTGGGCGACGATGAGCGACGCCGAGGTCGCAGGACTCATGTAGCCCAGGCCGACGGTCTGCACGGGCTGGTACTTCACGTTGTACTCGCCCTTATCCGCACCCGCGGAGACCTGCGCGCCGATCAGCACGTCGATATCGGCGCAAGCATGGCAGGAGTAGTCGAAGTACTCGGTGAGAGTCGGCAGGGACTCATCGATCTTGCCGACCCCGAGGTGCGAGTACAGGATCGGCTCGCCCGAGGCGTAGTCGCCCAGGACGGCGACCGGATCGGCCGTCAGCGCCTCGGACTTCTTCGCGATCTGCCGGGAGATGACGATCGCCACCGTCGCCACCACCGCGAGGACGACCACGACCACGATCGAGATGATGATCGCCCTCGTCCGCCGGTCCGCCTTCTCCTGGGCTTCACGCAGCTGCTGCGCCTTCAACCGCACGGGATCGTCGAGAGTTCTCTTGGAGGCCATCGGCCCTCCTTCCTTTGCATTGCAATCGTCAGAGTAGCCGGAGAAGCTTCAGGCCGCCGCCCCGGCGATGCCCCCTGTGAGAAGAATCCACGTCGCGAATACGACACCCGCGCACGCGAGGACGACGAGGGCCCGCATCCACCAGCCCCGCAGCACCGCCCTCGTGAATCGGCCCGCGCCGTCGCGCAGATCGACGGCGGAGGGCATGCACCAGGCGAGCAGCAAGCCGCCCCAGCTCACCAGCCAGGCCCCTGCCGCGCCGAACGGGTCCGCGACGATCCCGGTGCCGATGGTGGCCTTCGGGGATGTCACGAGGGAGGGGATCATCTGCCACATCGGATCGCCGGTCGAGGCGTAGGAGTTGAGGACCCACGCCCCGTAGGGGACGAGGACGCCGAGGGCGAGGGAGAGCGCGAGACCGGCGGCGGCCCTGAGCAGCATGAGGGGCGAAGCGGCGATCATCGCCGCGGTGTCCGAGGCCCGCTTCACGCCCGCCCTGCAGCGCCGGCGCTCTCGGCGCCTCAGGCAGGCGCCCGCGAAGGCGACGAGGAGCAGGAGCCCGAGGACGAGGAGGGTCCCCGAAGCCCCCATGAGGATCGGGAGCATCCCCAGGGGCATGAGGAGCGCCGGGCCGAGGACCCAGGGGACCCGGGGGAAGTCGGGAACGTACCCGGCGTCGAGGGCGTACGGGAATGCCGCGGAGTCCTCGTACACGGCGGCGGAAAGGGGCCCGCCGTAGGGCGCTCCCCCGACGGGGGGAGCGCCCGGATGAGGATTCGGCTGGAAGGGGGCGCCCTCCGGCGCGCTCGGGTACTGCGCTTGCGGCCAGGGCGCGCCCGCCGCCGCATAGCTGTCGGAAGGGACCACCGGGGGCGGGACGAGCGGAGCGCTTCGGGTTCCGAGCGGAACCGTGACATCCGAGGTCGGCATCGCCCTCGTGCGCGCGAGGGGGGGCTCCGGTGAAGGCGGCGGCGCGATCACCTGCGTGCGCGCACGATCCGCTTCATCGGCGAAGAGGGCCGCCCAGTCGAGCTCGTCCGAGTCGAGCGCGCCCTGGGGCAGGCCGAAGGCCGCCACGAGCTCCTCGACGATCTCGTCGACTCCGGGCCTGGCGCTCGCGTCGGGCGACAGCGCCAGGCGCAGAACGGGCGCGACCCGCGGGTCGACCCCGGCGAGATCCGCCTCCCCGGTGAGCACCCGCATGATGACGCCCTGGACGTCCCCCGTCCCGTAGGGCGGGCGCCCCGTCGAAGCGGCCAGGAGGGTCGCCGCCCACGCCCACCAATCGGAGGCGTCATTGGCCTCCTGGGCGCGCAGGAGCTCGGGAGCCGTGTAGCCCGCGGTGCCCGACACCAGGCCGGTGCGCGTGAAGTGCTCGTCCCCATCGGTCATCGCGATGCCGAAGTCGATGAGGACGGGGCCGTCGAGCGAGCAGATGATGTTCGAGGGCTTGATGTCGCGGTGGACGATCCGCGCCTCGTGAACCGCTTCGACCGTCCGGGCCAGATCCATCGCCAGGGCGGCCACCGTCTGCGGCGACAGCGGGCCCTGGGCGAGCAGGGACGCCAGCGTCGGCCCTTCGACGAACTCGGTCGCGATGAAGGGCTGGCTCGCCTCCGTTTCGATGTCGACCACGTGCGCGACGCAGTCCGAGCGCACCGAGTTCACCGTCGCGGCTTCGCGTTCGAGCCTGCGGCGCGCCGCCTCGTCGGCCGCGAGGGCGGGATGGACGAGTTTGAGGGCGACCTTCGAGCCGCCGCCGTCCTCGGCGAGCCACACGGTGCCCGCACCGCCCGATCCGAGTCGGCGCACCAGGGCGTAGCCGCCGATCTCATCCCCCGCATTCACGCCCCAAGCCTACAAGCGGGAGGCGCCTTCCCCTCGGGGAGGGCTCGGGGCCGCGTGTCGGGACTCACATGCGCCCTCGCCCCGCGGGTGATAAGTTGAGCACGGTCGCACGACGATGGGCGGCCGTCGGCGACGCCGCCGACTGACAATGGACCCACTCGGATCGTCCGGCACGTACCTGCCGGTGGGAAGGAATAGAGAACATGGCAACCGTCACCTTCGACAAGGCCACCCGCATCTACCCGGGCAATGACAAGCCCTCGGTCGACCAGCTCGACCTCAAGATCGAGGACGGCGAGTTCCTCGTCCTCGTCGGCCCCTCCGGCTGCGGCAAGTCGACCTCGCTCCGCATGCTCGCCGGCCTCGAGGACGTCAACGCCGGCCGCATCTTCATCGGCGACAAGGACGTCACGGACGTCCCCCCGAAGAACCGCGACATCGCGATGGTCTTCCAGAACTACGCCCTCTACCCGCACATGACGGTCCGCGAGAACATGGGCTTCGCCCTCAAGATCGCCGGCACTCCCAAGGAGGAGATCAACCGCCGCGTTGACGAGGCCGCCAAGATCCTCGACCTGGAGCCCTACCTCGACCGCAAGCCGAAGGCCCTCTCGGGCGGCCAGCGCCAGCGCGTCGCCATGGGCCGCGCGATCGTCCGCAAGCCGCAGGTCTTCCTCATGGACGAGCCGCTGTCGAACCTCGACGCCAAGCTCCGCGTCCAGACCCGCACCCAGATCGCCTCGCTCCAGCGCGAGCTCGGCGTCACCACCGTGTACGTCACCCACGACCAGACCGAGGCCCTCACGATGGGCGACCGCATCGCGGTCCTCAACAACGGCCTCCTCCAGCAGGTCGGCACCCCGCAGGAGATGTACGAGCGCCCCGCCAACGACTTCGTCGCCGGCTTCATCGGCTCCCCGGCCATGAACCTCGGCAAGTTCGACGTCGAGGGCGGCGTCGCGATCCTCGGCCCGGCCCGCGTGCCGCTCTCGCAGGCGACCCTCGACGCCCTCACCCCCGAGGACGGCGGGAAGATCACGATCGGCTTCCGCCCCGAGGGCCTCGAGCTCGTCTCCTCCGAGGTCGAGAACACGATCCCGATCGAGGTTGACTTCGTCGAGGAGCTCGGCTCGGACGCCTACATCTACGGCCACCTCGCCGGAGCGGGCGCCGCGCACGGCCTCGGCTCGAGCGAGGAGGGCTCGGTCAAGCAGCTCATCGTCCGCGTCGCCCCGCGCACGGCGCCCGGCCGCGGCGGCGTGGTCCACGCCCGTATCCTGCCCGGTCAGCAGCACAACTTCTCCGCTTCGACGGGCATGCGCCTTCCGGAGTGATGCGCGGCTGAGCGCGGTTCCACCCTTGCGGCCCCGTCCTCGATTCACGAGGGCGGGGCCGGCCCGTATCCGGGCCCGCGATGCCCGATGACCGCACAGGGCCCGCAGATGAGACAATGGCGTCATGCCTGAAGCTCTGGAGATCATGGCCGCAACGGTCGATCCGGCCCTCCTCGACCTCCCCTGGGAGGTCGCCCTCGAAGAGTGGCCCGATTCCCTGCTCGCCGCGCTACCCCGAGGGATCTCACGGCACATCGTCCGCTTCGTCGAGCTCTCCGACCGCGTCATCGCCGTCAAGGAGATCGGGCCGAGCGTCGCCCATCACGAGTACGAGATGCTCCGCGACCTGTCGAGGCTCGATGCGCCCTCGGTCCTGCCCACGGCCGTCATCACCGGACGGCGCACGCCCTCGGGCGAGGAGCTCAACGCCGTCCTCGTCACCGAGCACCTCCAGTTCTCGCTCCCCTACCGCGCGCTCTTCAGCCGCCACATGACCCCGGACACTGCGACGCGGCTCATCGACGCGCTGGCGGTGCTCCTCGTGCGCCTCCATCTCCTCGGCTTCTACTGGGGCGACGTCTCCTTGTCGAACACCCTCTTCCGCAGGGACGCCGGCGCTTTCTCCGCCTACCTCGTCGACGCCGAGACCGGTGAGCTCCACCCGGCGCTCACCCGGGGCCAGCGCGAATACGATGTCGACCTCGCCCGCACGAACATCATCGGCGAGCTCATGGACCTCCAGGCCGGCACTTTCTTCCCCGAGGACGCCGACCCCATCGAGATCGGCGATCGCATTCGCACCCGCTATGAGGACCTGTGGACCGAGCTCACGGGCACCGAGACCATCGAGGCCGATCAGAAGTGGAAGGTCTCGCGGCGCATCGAGCGCCTCAACGATCTCGGTTTCGACGTCGCCGAGCTCAAGATGTCCTCGGTCGCCGGAACTGCGCAGCTGCGCATCCAGCCGAAGGTCGTCGACGCGGGGCACCATCACCGCAAGCTCATGCGTTTGACCGGCATGGACGTGGGGGAGAATCAGGCCCGGCGCCTGCTCAACGACATCGAAACCTACCGGGCCACGAGCGCCAACCCCGCCATGCCGCTCGAACTCGCGGCGCACGAATGGCTCGCCACGGTCTTCGAGCCCGTCATCGCCGCGATCCCGCCCGAACTCGGTCGCAAGCTCGAGCCCGCCCAAGTGTTCCACGAATTCCTCGAGCACCGCTGGTACCTGGCTCAGCAGGCCGGGCATGATCTTCCCTTGGACGAGGTCATCGCCTCCTACGTCGAGAAGGTTCTGCCGACGAAGCGCGACGAGGCGATCTTCATCGCCCAGGAGGGCGATGCCCCCACTCCCGCGAGCCATCCGGACCTGTGGTGACTCCCCGTCGCCGCCCGCCCGGCCTCGCGCCGATCTTCACCCACCCCGGACGATAAGGACGATCATGACCGGATTCCCCCGCATTTACGCCCATCGGGGAGCCTCCTCCCTCGCTCCCGAGAACACCATCGCCTCCTTCTCCAAGGCTTGGGAGGTCGGGGCGACCTGGTTCGAGTTCGACGTCGATGTCATCAGCGACGGGACCCTCATCGTCATCCACGATGACACCCTCGATCGGACGACCAGCGGCGAGGGCGGGTATTACGGCCTCACGTATTCGGATATCCGCAGGCTCGACGCGGGCCGGTGGTTCTCGGACACGTACCGCCTCGAGCGCATTCCCGAGGCCGCGGATGTCATCTCCTTCGCCAATGGGCAGTGCATGGGCATGAACCTCGAGATCAAGCCCTGTTACGGCGGGCCCGAGTTGCGCAGGACCCTCGTCGAGAACCTGTCGGTCGCCGTCGACGCGGTCGCCGATCCTTCGCGCCTCATCGTGTCGTCCTTCGATCATGCGATCCTCAAGGACTTCCACGAGGCGCGCCCCCGGGTCGCCCTGGGGTGGCTCTTCGAGCGCGAGAATCAGCCCGGCCCCACCTGGCAGGAGGGCGCCGCCGCTCTCGGCTGCCGTGCGATCCACCCCGACGATACGGGGCTCACGCGCGAGGAGGTGGCCAAGATGCGCGATGCGGGATTCGAGGTCAACGTCTGGACCGTGAACGATCTCGATCGTGCGCGCGAGCTCGCCGATTGGGGGGTCGCCGGCATCTTCACCGATCGGCCGCAGGACTTCCCCGCCGAGGCGCTCGCCCGTTGAGGCGCCCGCTCTGAGGCGGTCTTCCCGCTCGGGGGCCGCGCTCCGCTCGGTGAAACGCATCGCACCGCCCGTGAGGGGCCGCCTGAGGAGGCGGCCCCTCACGGCGTTTCTCGCCGCGCCTTCATGACCTTCGGTCCTTGCGCGTCTTCCCCGTTTCCTCCGAGAGGGGGATCGAAGCCGCACCTCCCCAAAACTTCGTCAAGACGCATTTTATTCTTCGGCATGACGTAGTTAAGCTGTGGGGCCAGGAGAGCACGATCGACGTGCCGCCCGACAGGAGGAGACTCAATGGACCTGACGACCATCCGACACAGCCTCGACCAAGGCGGGGTCGACAACCCCGCCATCCGCTCATTCGTCGAGGAGTGGGCCCTGCTCACCGCGCCGGAGCGCATCGAGATCATCAGCGCCGAGGACGACGCCCGCCTCCTCGCCGAGGCCCTCGACGCCCGGGAGATCCTCCCGGCGGGCCCCGGACGCTACTACACGCGCTCCCACCCCAAGGACACGGCCCGCTCCGAAGGGCGCACCGTGGTCGCCACATCGGACCCCGCGGACAAGGGCCTCTACAACAACTGGCGCCCCGCATCGGAGGTCCTCGCCGCACAGCGCGAACGAGTCGCAGGGGCCCTCGCGGGCAAGACGATGTACGTCATCCCCTACCTCATGGCGGTCCCCGGCTCGCCCCTGGCCCCCTACGCCGCGGGCGTCCAGATCACCGACAACCGCGTCGTCGTCCTCCAGATGATCCGCATGGCGCGAGTCGGCCTCCGCCTCTTCGACGAACTCGACGACCCGTCCTTCTTCGTCCGCGCCGTCCACGTGACCGGCGACCTCGACGCCCTCGGCCAGGGCACGCAAGAGGATCGCCGCCTCTTCGCCACCATCGCCGATCAGCGCCTCATCATCCACTACGGCTCCTCCTACGGCGGCAACGCCCTCCTGGGGAAGATCGCCCACTCCCTGCGCCAATCCGCCTACGACGGGTGGAAGTCCGGGAAGTTCCTCGCCGAGCAGTTCATGCTCCTCGGAATCGTCGACACGCAGACGGGGCGCACCTACCACGTCTGCGGCGGATTCCCCTCCGCCTCGGGGAAGACGAACCTCGCGATGACCCTGCCGCCCGACGCCCTCGGCGAACGCTATCGCGTCGAGTTCTACGGCGACGACATCACCTGGCTGTGGGCCGGCCAGGACGGGCGGCTCTACGGGATGAACTCCGAGAACGGCGTCTTCGGCGTCGCGAAGGACACGAACGAGGAGACGAACCCCGCGGCCCTGTCGGCGATCCGCGAGGGGAGCGGCGTCCTCTTCACGAATGTCGCCTACAACGAGCGCACCCAGGAGGTCTGGTGGGAGGGGCGCACGCCCGAACCGCCGAGCGACCTCGACGGATGGCTCGATTGGACGGGAGCGCCGATCAGCGAACGGGGCGAAGAGGAGAAAGACCTGCCCTGGGCGCACCCGAACAGCCGTTTCGCGACCGCCCTCGGCAATGTCACGACCGTCGCCCCGGACGCCTCCCTTCCGACGGGCGTGCCGATCGACGCCGTCATCTTCGGCGGACGCACACGGGACCGCGAGCCCCTCATCCGCGCCATGAGGGACATCGCCGAGGGCGTCTACGACGGGCTCACCCTCGGCGCCGAGGCGACCTTCGCGGCCGAGGGCGTCGAGGGCCAGCTGCGCTACGACCCGATGTCGATGCGCCCCTTCATGTCCTATTCCGAGGGCGACTACGCCGCCCACTGGCTCAAGATCCTCGGGGGGCTCAGCGAGCCCCCGGTCTTCGCCCACGTCAACTGGTTCCAGCGCGATCCCGACGACGGGCGCTTCCTCTGGCCCGGATACCGCGAGAACCTGCGCGCCCTCCTGTGGCTCATGGATTTCCAAGACGGCACCGCATCGGGGACGCGCACGCCGGTGGGCACGATCCCGACGGCCGCGGAGCTCGATCGCACGGGCCTCGGGGTGGCGGACGAGGACCTCGCCCGGCTCCTCAGCATCGATGTCGAGCGCTGGAAGCAGGAGATGGGCTTCCGCGCCGAGCACCTCGGAGGATTCGAGAATCTCCCCGAGGCGATCCGCGAGGTCCACGCGCGCATCGATGACGAACTGCGGATGATGACGATCCGCGGATGATGACGAACTGAGCGCGCGGCCCCCGGGTCGGCGGGCGGCTGCACACGGACGAGCCCCCGCCGGCCCGGTTTCATCGGGAGAGGCGACGAGGAGAGAGGGGCCGGAGGGGCGGCGGGCAAGAGCGGCCTGAGAGGCGGCCAGAAGGGCGGCCGGACGCCCTTCATCACCCGATGACGGGCCTCAGCGCTTCGGGGCCCCCTCGTCGAGCGCCGCGACCCAGACGGCCCGCGCGGCCTGCATCCCGAAGGAGACCTCCTCCCGCGCTCCCCGCAGGCTCAGCGCCACGGCCTCCGAATAGGGCGGGGGCTCGCGGAGGACCACCTCGGCCCCGTACACGATCCCGCGTTCGGCGAGGAAGCGGACGAGCTCGGGATCGTCATCGGCGATGCGCTCGACGCGCAGCGCACCCCTGTTCGAAGCGGAACGGGCCGCCTCGGCGAGCAGGAGCGCCCCGAACGCGGGAACGGAGCCGTCGGCACGCGGGATCGGATCGCCGTGAGGATCCCGCTCGGGCCGGCCCAGTTGAGCGTCGATCCGTTCGATCATGAAATCGGAGACCGCGTGCTCGAGGACCTCGGCCTCCTCATGCACCTGGTCCGCGCGGTAGCCCAGGGTCTCGACGAGGAAGGCCTCGATGAGGCGATGGCGGCGCACCATCGCGAGGGCCACCGCCAGCCCCTTGTCCGTCAGGGCAACCGCCCCGTAGGGGGCGTGGGCGAGGTAGCCCTGCTCGGCGAGTCTGCGGATCGCGTCGGAGGCCGTGGACAGGCGCACCCCGACTTTGGCCGCGACGGTCGTCGCGGTGACCGCTTCGTCCGACCACTCCCCCAGGGTCCACACCGCCTTGAGGTAGTTCTGATTGCTCGCCGACACCTGAGAGAAGACCATGTTCACAGGCTATCAAGGGCCCCTGCCCCGACCGGGGCGCGGGCGCCTTCCCACGGCGCTCCCCGCCTCGGACGGGTCGGGCCCTCAGAACTCCCAGTCCTCGTCGCTCGTCTCCTCGGCGGTGCCGATGACGTAGGAGGAGCCCGAGCCGGAGAAGAAGTCGTGGTTCTCATCGGCGCCGGGGGCGAGGGCGGCGAGGATCTCGGCCTTCACCTCGGTCTCCTCGGGGGAGAAGCGCGCGGGGTATCCGAGGTTCATCAGCGCCTTGTTCGCGTTGTAGCGCACGAAGACGGCGACGTCGTCCATGAGCCCCAGGGGCTCGTAGAGGGCGCCCGAATAGCGCATTTCGAGCTCGTAGAGATCCTCGAGGAGCGAGTAGGTGAAGTCGCGCATCCTCTCGCGCTCCTCGGGATCGTGCGCTTCGAGTCCCCGCTGGTACTTGTACCCCGAGTAGTAGCCGTGAACGGCCTTGTCCCTGAGGATGAGGCGGATCATGTCGGCCGTGTTCATGAGCTTGGCCCGCACGGAGAAGTGGAGGGGGAGGTAGAAGCCCGCATAGAGGAGCAGGGAGGACAGGAGGGTCGCCGAGACCTTGCGCTTGAGGGGGTCGTCCCCGTAGTAGTGGCGCAGGACGGTCTTCGCCCTCAGTTGAAGCAGGTCGTTGCCGACGGCCCATTCGTAGGCCGCGTCGATCTCCTCGGTGCCGCACAGCGTGGAGAAGATCGAGGAGTAGGAGCGCGCATGAACGGCCTGCATGAAGGCGATGTTCGTGTACACGGCCTCTTCGTGCTCTGTGCGCGCGTCCTGGATCTGGCTGATCTCCCCGACGGTGGCCTGAACCGTGTCGAGCATGGTGAGGCCCGTGAAGACGCGCATCGTGAGAGTGCGCTCCTCCTGCGTCATCGCGTTCCACGAGGGCAGGTCGTTGGACAGGGGGACCTTCTCGGGCAGCCAGAAGTTGGAGGTGAGGCGGTTCCAGACCTCATGGTCCTTCGGATCATCCACGCGGTTCCAGTTGATGGGGCGCAGTCTGGCTTCGGGATCGTGTCGGAAGCGCGGGGGCGTGACGGATCGCTCGGTGATGGGAGTCGGGGTGCTTGATCTGTTCATGATGCCTTTCGTCGGTTCCTTCGGTTCTTCGCCCTCGTCCATCCGAGGGGTTCGTCCATGCCTCCGCGCTGGCGCGGTCTTCGCGTCATCGCCCTTCGATCTCGGCCCAGAAGCGGTCGAGGCCCGCGTCGACCCGCGCGACATCGCGATCGGTGCCGAGGAGCTCGAATCGGTAGAGCTCGGGGACTTTGCACTTGGCGGCGATGATCGGGCCGGAGATGCAGTAGTGCTCGCCGAAGTTGGTGTTGCCCCCCGTGATGACGCCGCGCAGGAGGGAGCGGTTGCGCGGGTCGTTGAGGAAGAGGCCGACTTGCTTGGGCACGGCTTGGGTCTTGTCCCCTCCCCCGTAGGACGGGACGATGAGGACGTAGGGGCGGCCGACCCGCAGGAGCCCCTCGACACGGGGCCGCAGGGGGATGCGGACCGCGGGCCTCTTGAGCCTTTCGACGAAGCGCCTGGTGTTCTCGGAGGCGGAGGAGAAGTAGACGAGGTCGGGGGATTCCTCGAAGGAGAGTTCGCGGACGGGGAGCGAGGGGAGCAGTTCGGAGAATCGTGCTGGCACGCAGGTCCTTTCAACGGGAGGCGGGAGCCTTCGACCACGAGATCTTGTGGACTCTCAGTGTTCGAAGCACCATATTTAGTAGATACGATAACTCAGCGCTTCAAACTACGCCAAGACGTAACCTTCTTCCGCATCCCCTCCCCTCGCCCCCGCTCGCAGAGCACTGAAGCGAGCCCCCGACGAACACCGCGCCCCTTGAACGAGGGCGAAAGGGGGCGCCCGGACTCCGATGAGTCCGGGCGCCCCCTTCGAAACGCGTCCTGAGAGCCTCAGTCGCCTTCCGAACGCAGATGACGCTTGCGCAGATAACTCGAAAGCGAGATCTCGGCGATGGAATCCACCAGCAGGAAGGCGCCGAGCACACCGCCGGCCTTCACCCACCCGGAGCGCGGGGAATCCGCCCTCACCGCGAGAGTGAGCAGGGCCGTCCCCGCCACAGCCTCAACGGAGGCGAGGGTGCGCACCAGCCACGGCTTCTCGACCGCGACCGACTGGTAGGTGCTCCACAGCGGCTGAGCAGGAGAATCCGGCTCCGAGAGCATGATGTCGACGCTGCGCCCGATCGCATTCGAAATGCCCTTCGCCAGGTGCAGCTTCGCGCCCTCGACATCCCCCGCGCCGATCCTGCCGAGGAGGAAGTCGACGGTCCGAGCGGGAAGCCCGAGCGCAGCCACGACCGCCGCAGCCGCCTCTTCGCCCGACAACTCCGCAGATGCGACAAGCGCCTCGACATCGGCGCCGGGCACACCGGCCGCGATCGCCTCGAGCTCCGGACGATCGCCCACGAGATCGAGGATCTCCCCCGGGAGTTCATCGACGCTCTCGTGCGCCCCCGGGACGATGAGGGCGTCCATCCCCCAGTTGTGCGTCACGACGTGCTCGAGGTGGTCATCGGTGACGAGGAAGGCCTGGAGTTCCCCGTCCGACCAGGTGAGGGTGACGAGCGGGAGCTCACCGAAATTCCACCCGGCCTTATCCGCCTCCAGCTCCGCGAGCAGGGCGCGATGCCCGTCGCCGAGTTCGATGTCCGCAAGATCGATGCCCTCCAAGGCGGCGAGGAGCGGCACCGAGGAGGCGGAGGTCCGTCCGATCTCGACGACTCGGCTCGCGCCCTCGACGAAGTCCAGGTCCTCCTCGTCGAGGGAATCGGCCAATGGCGACTCCCCCTCCGGGAGACGATCGACGCTGGAGGAGCCGATGCGCACCTCCGCCTCGAAGAGTTCGGCGAGTTCCGCGGCGAGTTCACCGGTCGTCGGCCCCTCGGCCACCTCGCCGTCGACGACGAGCACGACCCGGTCCTCGGATACGGCGACGTTGACTCCGAGAAGCTGGGGCGAGGACGGGAACCATTCGAGCTGAGCGAGCACCGCCCGTTCCCGAAGCTGTGCGGCGACGTCGGCGGGATCGAGGTCGCGCCCGATGATCATCCCCTCGACCCGAATCCACTCCTGATCCATGGCGATCCACCCTTCCACATTGAGGTGCTCTTATCTCATCACGTTTCGGTGCCCGAGTCACGGGATGGACCCCGCGAACCCTGCCCGCCTCCCTCGAGCGGAAGCGGCGCGGGGGATTCAGAGCCGCTTCCGAAGGGGAGCTCCGCCCCTCCCGAAGGAGCTCACCCACCCGGACGGCCGACGCGCCGCGGCGGACGGGGATCTCAGGCCGAAGGAGGAGGCCCGAGCGCAAGCACCCGCGATTCCCAGGGCGCCAGACGATCCTCGGCCCGAAGCGGCACCGAGCGGCTAGTGTGTGCTCATGGATGAGCCCCGCGCCTCCCGCTGAATGCGCACGACCGGCTCGCACCCGCCCCATTCCGATGCCCCCAGCGCCGCACATCGATCCCCGGAGAGCACCTGTGAAACAGTACGAATTCAAGGCGGTCACGGCGAAATCCGACGCCATCATGGGCTTGAGCTATCCCGCAGTGTTCGGATCCCTCGTGCTGGCCGCACACACGGGAGCGTTCTACTCACGCCCCGCCCTCGCTTCACGCACCCACGCCCTCGTCTCACTCGCACTGATATTCTCGGCGGTCGCCATCAGCTGGCTCATCGTCAAGCGGATCCGGAAGAAACTGACGAAGAACTACATCGTCCGGATCGATGGGACGCGCATCGAAATCCGAGAAGACGGCGACGCCCTCATGAACACCGAGGTCACCCATTGCAGGCTGAGGGACGGAAGCGACAGAGCAGCAGGAAGCGTGCGCCTCGACCTTCGGACTGCCGACGGGCGGATCTCCTTCATCGCCAGGCCCAGAGAATACCGCAGCGCGATCAGCCTCTCCTCCCCCAACCCCTTCGGAACAAGCACCCCCTTCGAAGTCAAGAACCTGCTCTCCCTGGGACGAGAAATCGAGAAGACCCTGTCGAAGAAGGAATAGGGGCTTCGACAGCCCGTCAAAACGCCCCCCACGGGGGATCAAGAGACCCGCACCCCGGCATCACTCGACTTTCAGGAATTCCGCACCAGTCGCCGCGCAATCCCCTTTGCCAGCACAACGACAGCGGCCCCGCCGCGAAGAATCGCGGCGGGGCCACCGAGTCCGATTCAGTGAATCAGCTCAACCACAGGCGGGCGCTCACTTCATCTTCGTGCCGACCAAGCCGAGGCGCTGGCAGGCCTCGACGACGCGCGCGGCCATGCCCGCCTCAGCGGACTTGCCCCACGAACGCGGGTCGTACATCTTGTCGCCGGCCTCGCCGTCTGTAAGACGCTGATGGAAAATTGATCGCAAACGTCAGCGCCGGGGTCCCTGACGACCTGGTCGAGGTCAAGACGCTGGGATGGACCCTGAAGATGCAGTCCTGACGTGCTGGCCTATTTCAATCGACCCGGCAGATCGAACGGGCCGAATAAAGCGATCAACAACCGACTCGAACATCTCCACGTCAGCGCACTCAGCTTCCGGAACCTCACCCGCTACACCGCCCGAAGCCTCCACGAAACCAGCGGATTCAGACCCCAACTACACCCTTGATCGGGAAGAGCCGGATTGATGTGCCGCAGATCGATGTGGAGCTGTAGTGATAGAAGATCGGATTCTCGTCGTTCCTCATCAAAGCCATGTTCACGAGGACATGGTTCGGGTCCACCGGCAACCACGGAACGGCGGTCGTGAAGCCTCTTCATCCCGAATCGTCCCCACATCTGCTCACAATCCGGGGCTGATCGTGGTTGTTCCAGTACAGCGAATCCCACCCCTTCCGTCCTCCCCTCCAGGCACCGTGCGAGCGTGGACCCAGCTCCCCTTGGCGCGCCTATTCGCCCGGGAACATCAGCCCAGTCCGGACGTGGGGCAAGGGGGGCACTACCGAACTCGGCTGCGCGGCGTTTCACCCGGACGTCGACGGTCTGAGCGAGGCCGAGCGCCCGCGGCACGTCATGAAGAAGAGCTCAGACGTGAATCCTGACATAGAGCCACCCGCGGGCGAGCGCCGCCGTCGTCGACCGTCGGTCGACGACGCCCAAACCCGGAATCAATCGGCCTCCGCCGAACCAGGGCGCCCGCGACTCGAGGCCGAGTGCCCGCGGTACGTCACGGGGAAGCTCTACCGGTTCCTCGCAGTAACTCTCGAGTTCGTCGTACAGCTGTGGATCAACGCGGATCGCCGCGTCGATCCACAGGACTGCCGGGCCCAGAATATCCACCGCCGACTCATGAAAACACCAGCGCCCCTCCTCGTCACCCGTGAGTACGGGGATACGCTCAACGAGCACTTCAACATCAGATCGCACAACCGTTCCCCGAAGATCTCCGTCCACCACGTTTGAACTCCTCTCAGCCTCTTTCACGATGTCCGCCCGTGCCCGTACCCACCGACGGCGGTGAATCCCCAACCTTCCACGTGTACGTTTCCGTCACGGTTCCCGTCGTTTCAAAGCTCCGTGCCCACCCAAGCTCCTCGAATCGACCATTCACCGCATCAGGTGTTCCCGAGGCAATGTCCGACTTCGCGGCATCGAAGTTATATCTATCCCGCGCCGTCACCGTCACCTCAACGGTGACGGTATCCCCCTCGACGGTTACTCTGGAGTCAGAGTAGGTCGTGTATCCGCCGATCGCTTTCTGCCAGTTCTCGGTTTCCGGATAGTTCGTCGCCGAGGTCATCGGCGAGTGGATGATTGTGTCGGTGTATCCCTGCGAAACCGCATCGTTCGCGGCCTTGAGAGCGGAGGAAATCTGCTCATCCGTATTCGCACGGATCGAGGGATCCTCCCTGGACGCCTCTGCGAGGTCGATCTCCACCGGGGTTCCGGTTCCATCCCGGTAATGCGAATACATGTCGGCAGCGTTCTGGAGCCACGGGGCCAGCTGAGCAAGCCACGCCTTCCGCCCCCACTCGTCCCACGACTCTTTGTCCGCTTCAGTCTCCTCGCCCTTCTTCGATTCGAAAGGATAGTGGTCGTCGAATTCAACGGTGCGATCCGGCTCCCCGCCGATGGTGAAGCCATTGGATGTCGTATCGGATCCATCTCCCTGAGTTCCTTGTCCCGCACCGGTGGAAGGAGCCTGAGAGCCTCTGACGAATGCGACGGCGTTCGCGTCAACATTCGCGATCGTATTGACCTTCGCCGTCAGAATCGTCTGCAACGCGATCTTCTCGACGAAGAGGAACCCAACGCCCGCACTCTGCTTTTGCTGCGCGGACAAAGTGACCTGCTACTGGTCATCGACATCGAATCCGGCACTTTCGATCGCAGCGGCGACGGCGTTGGCGCACGCCGTGGAGAGAGCTGTACCGTACCAGTCGATAACCGATGCCACCGTCACATATTCGTCGCCAAGGGACTCCGCTCGAGAGATCTCGCTCCCGAGCTTCGAAGCAAATGCGCTCGCCGCACGACCGCTCCAGCCAAGCAAGGCGGTCTTCGCCGACGTGGAGAGTCCCATGGCCGTATCGGCAATCTCCTGTGCCCGTTTCTGGGTACTTACCGCGAGGAACGAGTAGGCGGACGCGTCGAAAACTCGCGCCTCGGATCGCGACAACGTCATCTGCTCCTCGCCCCCTTGAAGGCCTCTTCCAGCGACTCCTCCAATCCGACCATCGACTCGGCGGTCGCCAGCGTCGCATCAGCAGTCGATGCCACATCCTGCACGAGGGCGTTCATCTGCGTCTGCAGATCATGCAGTTGTGAGGATAGCGCGGATGGGAATGCCAAAGACCCGTACGATTCGAGGGCCGGGATATAGAGTTCGGAGCTGAGACGAATGCTTCCCTCCCGGATCCTCCCGGCCGCGCTCCGAAGAGCCCCATCGTCCACATGAAGGTCCATCGCTCATCCTCCTGCGCAATTCTTCGGACACCTATCCGGAATAGCATTCCACATCACACAGCGGGCAATATAAAGAGAATTCAGAACGGTCAGCGCGTCTTCCGAGCAGGTGTTACCACCCTGTTCCCCGAATGATGAGGATCCGACAGTTCGCCGAGTAGACCGCCCCAGTGATGTCGAAGCGATCAGCTGCCTTCGCGGTCTTCAATTCTCCATCCACCAGTTCCTCGTCAACGAGGGTCCACGAGCAGTCCTCAGGCACGAATTCACGCAGAGGAGGATAGATGCCTGGAAGAAGTTTCGGCTCACCGGTCGCGAGTCTTGAAAACGCCGGTGCTGTCACTTCGTCGACTTTGATCACCGCGTCGAGCCAATACTGAGGATCCGGGTCCGGAAGCTCCCGTCCGGATTCGCGATATGCGGCGGCGTAATGGACCTCGACCGCACCAAGTCCCGGCATTCGATCGACCAACAGATCGACCGATGTCTGAATCTCCGGCTTCTGGGAAATGGATTCGGTGAATTCCTCAAATCGGCGATCTGCGGTCTTGCCACCCCCCGACCACGGCAAGACCGAGCAGGCTGCAAACGCTGCGATGCAGAATGCTCCGACGCTCATCATGATCAGACGTTTCCGACGACTCATGTCACTTGCTCGCAGCGCGCACGCACGAGTCGAGCAGGCCGATACCGACTCCGGCTTCGTCCCTGTAGAGTGCGACCGCGCTATCGACGAGGGCGAAGTTAGCTCCGAGGAGTTGCGAGGATGGGGGGAACCATTCGAGCTGGGGAAAATTCCCACATTCGCACCATTCAGCGGCGACTGCGGCAGGGTCGAAGCCGCGCCCGATCATCATGCCTTCGACTCGCATCTGCTCCTGTGCCATGTCGATTCAACCTTCCACGTCGAGGTGTTCTAATCACACCACGTTCGTGGACGCCTGTCACGGAATCCCTGGCCGCAGGTGCTGATGAGAACAGACTTGTACGGGCATCTGAGCCAAGGATCGCGGACAATCGACGGCCAGCGCGGCCCACCTTTTAGACTGGTCGCAGTTCCTCACCATCCGACACGATCCGACGTTTCAGGACGGTCCAATGTCTCAGATCATAGACTCCACGAAGGCTGGCTCACGGGCTGTGGGCACCACGCGGGGAACGCAGGTACTCCTGTTCTTTTTCATCCCACCGGCTCTCTTCCCAGCCGCGCTAGTCTTCGTGAGACTCCTGATTGAAGTATTCAACGGAAGTCTGGCCCCTCAGGACAATCCCCTCGAACTCGGCCTGCGTGGACTCCACGACTTATCGATCTCCAACGAGACTCTCTTTTCCACCAACATTGGAGCTCTTGCAATCTTTCTCGGCGCATCCTTTGCGGAAAGACTGCGTAAGCAGCAACAAGAGATCACAATGTCGACGGATTCAGCATCCCAGTGGTTTGAAGCTCAGCGCACTCGAAGCATATTTTTCTTCGGCGACAGCATGGCTGCCATTATAGCAGTCTTCATCTCCAGCGAAATTGCTTCTATCTCAACCCTGAACTTTATTCGGAGAGTTCTCGAAACAAACTACGTTGGAGCACAATCTGGATTCTTTGCCATGTCCCTGCACTGGGCAATCTACGTCTTCGTCTATGCAAGTGTCTTCGTTTTCGATGCGGACCGTGAGGAACGCACCAATCCAGATCGAATTGTTCGACTTGCCGATGTTGAGTTCGCAATCGAGGACCTTTCCAGACTCACTGAACGGCATTCGGACTCCCACGAAGACGTCGGCGTTTCGAGCTTTCGCCGGCAGACAAGGAGGGGGCGTGATCGCGACGACGCCGGGGACAAGATCCTCACCGCGATTCGCACGGAGCGAGCGCGCAGAGCTCAGACGCCGGATGCCCCTCAGGACGAGCAGGAGGGGAAACCTCGAACACCAATCTCGCAGTTCGCTTGGTACGCGCTTCCGATCATTGTGACGTTTGCGAGCGGAGTACTCTCCGTCCTACAGACGTCGCGCTCCTTTGAGCCTGTGAAATCCACCATTCCAGTGCTCGTTGTTCTTTCACTCTTGTTTGTCGCCTTGATTTACAACTCAAAGACCTACTTGCATGCGCGGCTTTGCCATCAACCAACTCGAGCCTCAGCTTTCCTTGCATTCCTCCTGGTGCTCATAGCTATCTGCATGGAACTTCTACTCATCATGCTCTTACTGGTGAGCGCGGCTGATGAGTCGGCAATCGGGGTCGGGATCGTCGGCACGCTGACCGGAACGCTACTGGCCCTGCTTCGAAGCGGCATGCTCCTGTTTCCGCGCTTCCTCAAGCCACGATCTGACTTCCATTACTTTGCCCAGAACGCCGCCAGCTCCCTGCGATCCGAACAGAAGGAGCTCATGAACCACCTGGTAAACATGAAGATTCCCCTCCTAGACGACGCCAATGGACGACGCGGACTGGCCTCCCAGCACCGAAGGATCCGCCGATCTCACAAAGGACGTCTTTCGTAGATGCGGGCTCGCTCATAACGAGGACGATGCCGGACCGGAGTTCTTCCGGAGTGCGGGCGCCCGTCTCAGCCGAGCCAGCTCCTTCTTGTCTCAGTTCTTTAGCGCCCGCCTGCCTATGCCCCAAAGAACCCTCGACATATGCCTTGAGCGCGTCAATGACGCGAGGCTTCATTAACCCCATCGGCATTCTTCGCAAAGCAGGACGGCGGGCAGGATCGACAGAATCTCGGTGCCTTCCTCAGACACATGACCAGCCTTGAGTACCTTTTAGGCGAGTGCTCGAGTAGCTTCCGGCTTGAGGCGCTCGGCGACGATGAGCTGGTCATTCTCCTACCTCTTGGCCGCTTCAAGGATTCGGGCCGACAATTCCCCGCCGTTGGAGCCGACGGTGTAAGTCGCAAGCAACTACTCGATGAGGTCACGCCTGGAATACAGAGGATGCTGGCACCGATGAGCCACTCCACGCCAGCGAGGATCATGACGTCCTGCGCTCCGCTTTGCCCGGCGCGTTCTTCGACCATGCGGATGATGTAGTCGATGTTGACCTCGACTTGCTTGACCAGTTCGATCTCCATCAAAAGCCGACGCAGCATGCCGCGACAGCCGCGTTCCTCCCGACGACCAGCCAGGAGAGTAGAGCTGCGAAATCGAAGATGCCGTCACTCCGGGCCTGTAGGCTGCCGCAAGGAGCGTCGGCTCTTGTTCGGCCATGTCGATCACCTCCCCCTGGCGCCGACTCTTCCTGCGCAGATCTCCGCGAAAAGGCGGCATGATTTTCGCTCTCCAGCGCTTGACGCGCGCAGAGAAAAGGCTCCCCGCGACCAGATCAAGAGTCGGAGCATCTTCAGCAGTACCCAGCTCACCGCAACCGGCCCCGATCCCGCAACGCCAGCTTCCTGAACGAATCAGACGCTCAGCGACCAGACGACTGAGTCCGTGGTGCAGGTGACACCCTGGACCTCATCCCCGACCATGCGAATGAAGGCGCTCATCATGGACACTCCAGCCAGCTCCTCGAGCAGCGCTGGCACACATTCAGCTCCTTGACTCGAACGACGCCGGAGGCATGCCGAAGCTCTGCGGCGCCACCACTGTCGACGCGTCCGCCTTCGAAAACACCACGAACACATCCGGCGCGACCTGCGTGCCCGCAGCATCCGTGAACGAATAGCGGGCGGTCACGGCGTACTGATCGCTGGCGAAAGTCACCAGCGAATAGTCATCGACCTGCAGGCGCGGCGACCAATACGTATGAACTCCGCAGTCACACGGACGATCGGCACGGATTCGCACAGGGGTTGAACGCTCTCCGCTCCCGTCAAAACGCACGCAATTTCCCGGATCCCCGCCATTCCCACTCAGCACTAACCCGTTTACCCGTACATACAGGAATGCGCGTGTCCAAGGGACGACGTGCGGGATCGAAACTGTGCACGTTTTGGAAGGAAAGACCATAAAACGACAGCGGGGCCCGCGGAACGAACCGCGGACCCCGCCCGAAGCGAGACTCGAAGAGGCTCAGGCCATCTTCGTGCCGACCGAGCCGAGGCGCTGGCAGGCCTCGACGACGCGCGCGGCCATGCCCGCCTCAGCGGACTTGCCCCACGAACGCGGGTCGTACATCTTCTTGTTGCCGACCTCGCCGTCGATCTTGAGCACGCCGTCGTAGTTGCGGAACATGTGCTCGACGACCGGGCGGGTGAAGGCGTACTGGGTGTCGGTGTCGACGTTCATCTTGATGACGCCGTTGGCGACCGCGAGGGCGATCTCCTCGGCCGAGGAGCCGGAGCCGCCGTGCATGACGAGGTCGAAGGGGCGGTTGTTCTTCCATCCGACCTTCGCGGCGACCTCTTCCTGGATGGTGCCGAGGATCTCCGGGCGGAGCTTAACGTGACCGGGCTTGTAGACGCCGTGCACGTTGCCGAAGGTGAGAGCGGTGAGGTAACGGCCGTTCTCGCCCAGGCCGAGAGCCTCAACGGTCTTGAGGGCGTCCTCGGTGGTGGTGTAGAGCTTCTCGTTGATCTCGCCGACCACGCCGTCCTCTTCGCCGCCGACCACGCCGATCTCGATCTCAAGGATGGTCTTGGCCTTGACGGAGAGCTCGAGGAGTTCCTTGGCGATCTCGAGGTTCTCCTCGAGCGGCACGGCCGAGCCGTCCCACATGTGCGACTGGAAGGTCGGGAGGTCCTGGGTGGCCTCGATCTCCATGAGCGGGCGGATCCAGGAGTCGATGTTCTGCTTCGCGCAGTGGTCGGTGTGCAGGGCGATCGTCACACCGTAGTTCTTCGCAACCTCGGTCGCGTAAGCGGCGAGGGCGAGCGAACCGGTCACGCGGTTCTTGATGGTCGAACCCGAGGCGTACTCGGCGCCGCCGACGGACACCTGGATGATGCCGTCGGACTCAGCCTCGGCGAAGCCCTGGATTGCGGCGGTGACGGTCTGGGAAGAGGTGATGTTGATCGCGGGGTAGGCGAACTTGCCTTCCTTCGCGCGATTCAGCATCTCGGCGTAGACCTCAGGGGTTGCGATAGGCACAGGAGCCTCCTAATCGAGCGACACAATTGTCACTGACGATTCTCCCACACCGGAGGAACCTCAATGAGGATGGAGGTCCCGAATCGCTGCACATTCGTCAATCGCGATTGGCAGGATTCCCGCCCTCGTTACCTAGACCACACCGCGAATCCCCGGAGCGCCGCCGCCCTCCGGCCCGCCCTCGCCCTGCGGCGGCCGAGCAGCAGCCAGAGCCGCCGAATGCGCCCACATGACGATCGCCGCCGCATGCCCGACATTCATCGAGCGCGTCGAACCGCGCTGCGTGATCGCGACGACGAGCCCGCACTGCGCGATCATCTCCTCGCTCAAACCCCCCGACTCCTCGCCGAAGACCAGGCAGGCGCGCTCGGGCAGCCTCACCGACTCCAGAGGCACGGCCCCCTCGACGTTGTCCACGCCCACGAGGACCAGCCCCCGCACGCGGCACGAATCCGCGAGCTCCGACGCCGTCTTCACATGATCGACCGGCAGATAACGATCCGTCACCATCGCCCCGCGCCGATTCCAACGCCTGCGCCCGACGATGTGCACGCGGCGCGCGCCCAGGGCGTTCGCCGTCCTCACGATCGACCCGATGTTGAAATCGTGCCCGAGATTCTCCACCGCGACCTCGAAGGGCAGACTCCTGGCCGCCAGGTCCCCCCGAATCGCCTCCATCGTCCAATACCGGTACCGGTCCTCGACGTTCCGGTGATCGCCGAGGGCGAGAAGCTCCGGATCGAAACGGGGGTCATCGGGAAGCGGGCCCCGCCATGGACCGACGCCCCGCACGCGGGGCCCGGGCTCACCGGGAGCCCCTCCCTCCGCCGCGCTCATTCTCACCGCACCGCCCTCGTCCATCACCGCATCCACGCCCCCGACGATAGCCGCACGGGCGATCGCCTGGCACGATAGAGGCATGTCCACACGCAACCTGCGGCTCGCCGCCGACGAAGTCATCGTCCGGAAGATGCGCTCGCACATCAAAGCGATCCTCCCCCCGCATCCTCGCAGAGGTCCTCCTCATCGCCCTCGGCGCCCTGGCTTCGCACTTCCTCCCCGCCGAATGGGCGCCCTTCTCGCACGCCTTCGTCTGGGCGATCGTCCTGGTCGCGAGCATCCCGCTGCTGCTCATCCCCTTCATGCGCTGATCGACCACGACCTACACGCTCACCTCCAAACGCATGATCACCCGCCACGGGATCCTCAACCGCAAGGGGCACGACCTGCCGCTCAGCCGCATCTCCGACATCGCCTCGGACCGCGACTTCGTGGACCGCCTCTTCGGCGCGGGCACGCTCACCCTACAGACCAGCGCGGACGACCCCCTCGTCCTCATCGACGTCCCGCGCGTCGACATGGTCCAGCTGGAGCTCACCAACCTCCTCTTCCACGACGTCCAGGGCGCCGTGGACGCCGACCCGGAATAGGCCGACTGGAATGAGCGAAGCGAACGGCGAATCCAGGCGTCCCATCCCACCGGTGCTTTACGTCCCAACGACCGGCCAAAGAAGCGACTTCGGTTCTGAAGTCGAGCTGCGCAGACTGGCTGACGGACGCACAGCACTGCTTGCGTATACGGCACTCGACAGACTCGCCGACTGCTGCGGACCGTACCAGCCGTGGGCGCTGATTCCAACGGAGAGGCTCGACGAGATCGGACGAGAGGAGCCTTTCGACATCATTCTCGTGGACACCAGCATTCCTGAAGAGGCTCGTCGGCCTGCGGAGGTGCAGTGAGGTGGGCGAGCTCGTCTTCCAAGATTCTGATGTGCTGACGATGATGGCGAAACGCCATCACGAGGCCGCACAAAACATCGACGCACAGGCGTCCACAATGCCCGAAGACGTTGATGGCGGCCCTCTCACCGCCCTCGTCCTGACTTCTCTCGCAAAGATCTCACGCAATGTCGGAGCCATTTCCTCATGGTCCCGGGCAATGTCAACAGCGCTTGAATCTGCAAGGGATGCGACCATCGAGGATGAGGCGCAGATCGTCGAGAGCCTCATGAAGGTGGGCAAAAATGTCTGAGACTTCTGCGCTGGACACCTACATTGAGGGGAGCCACTCGTCACTGCTCGTACTCGCAGATTGGCTCAATGCCGCAGGGCGCGTGTTCGAACAGGAGGCCCTCTACATCGCCACTTGTCGTGAACTCGCAGCTGATTGGCAAGGCCGCGCCGCACAGGCGTACGAGACAAGCGCGTGGCCCATGAAGGAACATTCCTACAACTGGGCACAAGCAACGAAGGGTCTCGGCGACAGGGTCTTGGCGTACGCTGAGGAGCTTTTCGACCGTCAAAGGGACATGAGCGACATTCGCTTCCGTGCACGAGAACACGGTTTGCACGTCGTCGACTACACCATCTACCCACCCGACCCAATCGAAGAGCTCCCCGCTTTCTCCACGTCTTTCTCTTCCGAGGAGAAGGACGCCTATTCCACAACAGTCTCACGGAACGCACTTCTTAGAGACCAGTGGAAGGAATGGTCGCACCTTGTAAAAGATGCTGAGCGAGCACGGTCATTGCTTTCGAACTTCATCGACACTCTGACTCAAGACCTATCTGAGATAGTCCAGCTTCCCGATGTGGAGAGCCTTTTGACCGATTTGGGTTTCTCTTTTACCGAGGAAGTCGTCCGTTCGGCATTCGAGGCACGGGCCCAGATCGCCCTTTCACGCGCGAGCGCTGCCGCCGTGCAGAATGCAGACCAATGGGTTCAACTTGGCCTGACTCCTCCTGCAGCCATCACCGCCGGAAGAAACTCACGAACGGCGACCACGCTGGCATCTCAGTCTCAGAAACTCATCAGTTATGCCGAATGGGCGAGTCGCGTCGGAACCGTCAGCTCTTTCATCATGGCGGGAACAGAGATTGCTTCCGGGGAATCGCCCGGGTCGGTGGGTTCCGGTCTTCTCGGCGCCGAAGCCGGAGGCTTCATCGCGGGTACACTCGAATCTGCAGGCATGTTCGGTTCAGGAGCCGCACTGCCGCTGGTCGCTACGGTGGCATTGACTGTCGGCGGAGCAGTAGCCGCGAGAGAAGGATATGAATCCCTGATTCCCCTACGTACTAGGAGGAAGTTGATTGACGAGCCGACCAATGACCTCGTTGATCTTCTGCGCCTAGAGAATCGAAGAGCGCAAATCCCTAACACCGAATACCGGCCACCCGACGCCCCGCATTCATTCCTTCACAATCCAGGAGGAACACTATGAGGCTAAAGCAAACACCACGCCGGTGGACACCTGAAGAGGCTGACCGCACGACGGTGAATTCGGTCACTTTCATCCTCATATTCACCTGTATTCTCGGATTTTGCGCGGCTCTATTCCGGACCTGGCTGGGAAACCCACTACTCAGCGGCCTCATCCTTGTGACCATCGGCATGGGACTCGGCCTCGTGACTCAGCTTCCCCGCTACGGCCTCCGGTGGTCGCTCGGACCCGACGGAATCTCAACACGCACAGGGCTACCGTTCGTCGCCTCCCAACTCGGACTCATCACCGTCTCGTGCGGGCTCGCTATTGTTTTCTTTCATGTCGCAGTCGCCTACCGCCACTACTCCTATGCCGTCGGAGGAGTAGCCATCATCTGCGCCATACTCCTTCAGCTATACGAGATGCGCGGCCTGCACGCCAACGGCGCTCGATTCGAAGTGACGCTCACACCCAAGCAAGTCCGACTCCGTTCAATCGACGGTCGCCTGTACGACTTCGACTGGGAAAAACATCCCCAGCTCACGGGTCTCGATGTTCAGAACCTTCATATTCGCACAAGCGGATCCGCCCTGCATTTCATCCGCCGTACTCTCATTCCTCTACGCGCCACCGAATTGCGCGACATCCTCGACTACTACTCCAGTCATCCCGACCACCGCGCAGAACTCGCTACAGAAGCAGGACTCGCCCGCGTCCTCGACTTCTGCAAGAATCCCGGATGATCCGTAAGACTTGAGTATCAATGGGCAAGAGACACCGAAAGCACCCCATCTGGACTCCCGAAAAAGCGGAAAGCTCGCAGAAGCGAACATTGCGATTCGTCATCTACGCTCTGCTACTTATCGTCAGCTTCTTCACGATCTTTGGACGGCGGGTGCCGCCACTCCTTATCGGCATCGAGATACTCACCGTACCGGCGCTCATTCTCGTGCTGATAGTTGGGAACATCCGGCGCAGCCTCCTGTGGCGGCTTGATCCCGGACGGGTCTGGACACGAACGTCCTTCGGCTACGTCCTCGCATTCCTCGGAATCGTGCCCCTAGGACTCCTCATCGCCCTTGATTTCTTCTACATCGCCTACTTCGGTCACCGAATCAGCTACGCCCTCGGCGGTCTCTTCCTCACCGGCGCGTCTTTCTACGAGCTGTACCTGAACCGCGGCATCCTCACCCGATGCACAGGCTTCGAGCTGATCCTGACACCGGAACGGGTGCAGTTCCGAACCGTGGACGGACGCGAGCACGTCTTCCTTTGGACCGAGACGCCGCGACTTACCCACCTCGACGTGAGGAATCTCCACATTCGAAGGGCCAACACCCTCCCTGAACTGGTACCCCGAACTCTCATGCCACTGCTGCCGACGGAACTGAGGGACATCCTCGACTACTACTCCAGTCACCCCGACCACCGCGCAGAACTCGCTACAGAAGCAGGACTCATCCGCGTCCTCGACTTCTGCAAGAACCCCGGATAGTCGCTCGCAGCGACGAGACTGAAGCGCGTCTCTTGACAGCCAAGAGCTTCACTGCCCCGCCCTCGTCCCCTAAGAACTGCACGGGACGCCCGTGTTTTCGCCCGCGAGACCCCGCGGGCCCGGACGCCTACGATGAAGACATGACGACAACGACTATTGCGCCGAAGCCCCTCACCGAGATGCCGCCGGTCTCCGCGTGGCTCTCCGACATGGACGGCGTCCTCGTCAAGGAGAACCGCGCCCTGCCCGGCGCCGAACAATTCCTCGACGCGCTGCGCCGCAAGGGCTACCCCTTCCTCGTCCTGACGAACAACTCGATCTTCACCAACCGCGACCTGTCAGCACGGCTCGCCCGTTCGGGGCTCGACGTCCCCGAGGACAACATCTGGACCTCGGCGAACGCGACCGCCGCATTCCTCTCGCAGCAGTCCCCGGACTCCACGGCCTTCGTCATCGGCGAAGCCGGGCTCACGACCGCCCTGCACGGCGCGGGCTACATCATGACCGACCAGGACCCCGAGTACGTCGTCCTCGGCGAAACCCGCAACTACGACTTCAACGCGATCACCAGTGCGATCAGGCTCATCGAGTCCGGCGCCAAGTTCATCGCGACCAACCCCGACGTGACCGGCCCCTCCGATGACGGGACCCTGCCCGCCACCGGCTCGATCGCCGCGATGATCACCGCCGCCACCGGCAAACGCCCCTACTTCGTCGGCAAACCGAACCCCGTCATGATCCGCGCGGGCCTCAACAAGATCGGCGCGCACTCCGAGCGCGCAGCCATGGTCGGCGACCGCATGGACACCGACATCCAGGCGGGCGTCGAAGCGGGGCTTCGCACGCACCTCGTCCTCTCGGGATCGACCTCGCTCGAGCAAGTCGAGCAGTACCCGTACCGCCCCTTCGGCATCCACGAGGGGATCGGAGAGCTCATCGAACTCGTCGAAGCCGTGAGCGAGTGAGGGTTTCGACCAGCAGGGGGCGCGCACCTGTCGGTGCGCGCCCCTTGTCTCCTCGGACCTTCGCCCTTGTGCGCTCTTGTACGCTGGAGCCATGACGAACGACTCGCACAAGGCCCGCCTCTCCGAACTGGTCAAGGAGCTGGCGGTCATCCACGAGAAGGTCACGCTCGCTTCGGGCCGTGAATCCGATTTCTACGTCGATATGCGCCGCGCGACGCTCCATCACGAGGCCGCTCCCCTCATCGGCCACGTCATGCTCGACCTCCTCGAAGAAGCCGGATTCACCCCCGGGGAGGAGTACGTCGCCGTCGGGGGCCTCACCATGGGCGCCGATCCTGTTGCGGCCGCGATGCTTCACGCCGCCGCTTCGCGCGGGCTCGACCTCGATGCGTTCGTCGTCCGCAAGGCGGCGAAGGACCACGGCATGAAGCGCCGCATCGAAGGGCCTGATGTGACGGGCAAGCGCGTCGTCGTCCTCGAAGACACTTCGACCACGGGCGGGTCTCCGCTTGAAGCCGCCGCCGCCCTCAAGGAAGCCGGTGCCGAGGTCGTCGCCGTCGCGGTGATCGTGGATCGTGCGACCGGTGCGAAGGAGCGCATCGAGGCTGAGGGCTTCCCGTACTTCTACGCCCTCGGTCTTGAGGACCTCGGCCTCGCCTGAATCGCCTTCGGCTCCCGCTGCGCGCCTCACGGTCGGCGCCGTCGGTCTGACGTCGATAACACCGCCCAAGGCGCGCAGGGGCGCCGATCCCGTCACATATGGGGGACGCCGCGCATCGCCGCGCGGACCGCGGAGCGCGGCATGAGCTTCATCGCCGCCATCGCCGCCTTGTAGACGGGCGTCGGAGTCACGAGGACCCGGCCGACGCGAACTGCGTCCAGCGCTTCGGACACGACCTCCTCGGGTTCGGCCATGAAGGCTCCGGGGGTCCGCGTCATATCGACCCCCGCCTTCTCGAAGAACGCCGTCCGCACGGGCCCCGGGCACACGGCAGTCGCCGTGACGCCGGTGCCGCGCAGCTCCTCGGACAATCCCTCCGTGAAAGCGACGACCCACGCCTTATGAGCGGAGTAGGTGCCCGCACCGGTCCTGGAGGCGACCGAGGCGACGTTGAGGATCGCGCCCCGACCGCGAGCGCGCATCGCCCGCACCGCGTGATGCGAGAGCACCATGACGGCTCGCACCATCACGTCGAGGCCGTTGATCTCCGCCTCGAGGTCGTTGTCCGGGAAGGGCTTGCCGAGTCCGAAGCCCGCATTGTTCACCAGGAGGCCGATCGGCGGCGTCTGCGCATCGGAGGGCGCATCGATCCGACGCGCGACCGCGGCGCAGCCCTCCGGTGTCGACAGATCCGCAACGATCACCTCGGCTCGAACGCCCGCAACGGACTGCAGGCGCTCCGCAAGAGCGCGCAGCACGTCTTCGCGTCTGGCCGCAAGAACGAGATCGTGCCCCGCCGCCGCCAGCTGCCAGGCGAATTCCTCGCCGAGCCCCGAGGTCGCACCCGTGATCAATGCTGTTCCCATGGCCTCAATCCTACGGGTCCCGGAGTGAGCGCCGCCCGGGGATATTCACAGACTCCGCCTCTTTCCCCCCCTGATGAAGGGGGCGGACGATATGATCGCCACTACTCGCGATGCAGGAGGACAAACGTGCACGACCCGCTCGACGGCTCCGCGCCCCAGGCCTCACCCGGAGAATCATCGAGAGCCGATGAGGGGGCTGCGCAGCGCCCGGATCTGGAGGAACTCGCACGGGAGGTTGAACGACTCGGTCTCGAGCTCGCCCGCCTGTCCGCCCTCCTCGACTCCCGCGCAGCGCAAAGCCCCTCCCCTGCGCCCCTTGCCCCCGCGTCATCAGTCCCGGCGCCCCGTGCTCCGCGAACCCCACCGGGCCCCGCCCCGCAGCAGGCGCAGCTGTCGCCGCAGCAGGCGCACCCGGCCCCGCAGCAGCAGGCGCACCCGTGGATGCAGCCCCCGGAGCCGGTGTTTCCCGGAGCAACGGGGCCGCAGGCCTCCCCGCGCGCTCCCCTTCCTGCGAGCGCGCCGACGGATTCCACTCGAAGGGCTTCACCCCCCTCCTCACCGCCGACGGGAAAAGCCAGCGAGTCCCGCCTGGGCGCCTACGCGCTCTCGATCGCCTCCGCACTCCTCATCTTCTTCGCAGGCGCCAGTCTCATCGCCCTGTTCTGGAACTCGATCCCCGATGCCGCGAAAGTCGGATTCGTCGGACTCCTCGCCCTCGTCCTCACGGTCACAGGAACCGTGCTCTCGCGGATGCCCGGCGAGGAATCGGGCGATTGGCGGCGCTCGGTTCCCGCCGCGACGCTCCTGGGCATGGGCGGAGGGCTCGGCTTCGTCGCGATCATCGGAGCTGCGATCCTCGGTGTTCTCGTGAATGCGATGAGCGGACTGCTCCTCCTCATCGCCTGGGGAATCATCATGTACGCCCTGGGCGCGCTGACGCGGAACCCCTTCACCTGGATCATCGCCGCCCTCGGCGGGATCTCGACGATCGAGCTCGTCGTCTTCTACGCGGACCGCGAGCCGGCCTCCGCGCATCTCGCGGCGATCGCCCTTCTCATCCACCTCCTCATCCTGACAGGGATCACCTTCCGCTCCTCGCCGATCCGCACTTCCGCTGCGTCGAGGCCGGCCTCCTTCCTCCCGGTTCTCGCACTCGCGCTCTGGGCTCTCCTGCGCCTCCCGATCGACACGGTCCCTCAGTCGAAGGCGCCGCTCACCCTTGCCGTCTACTCCCTGTTCGGGGTTCTCCTCCTCATGCAGACCCTGCTCCTCACCCGGGCCGCCGAGGAGGGTCAGCACCGAAGGGAATGGTCGCTGATCTGGATCGCGATACCCCTCCTCCTCGGAGGCACTGCCCTCAGGATCTCCGCTTGGGAAGTGAGACCCGCGCCTTTCCCCGCGACCATCGACTCCGCGCCGCTGATCGCCTTCGCGGCGGTGCTCCTCCTTCTCATCGGGATCCTCCTCTGCTCGTTCCTGTCCGCCGCCTTCCCGATGCACCCCCTTCCCCGGGCCGCCGCCGCGCACGGCCTCAGCGCAACCGTTCTCCTCATCCTCATCGCCCGCGCATCGCTCGGCGAACGCAGCCTCCTCGAAATCGCCGCCATGGTCCTCGTTCTCGCAGCGACCGCCATTCCGGCGGTCATCGCAGGGCGGGGAGGGCACGCGCTCACGCTCCCCCTCATGTCCCTTCCGTTCCTCCTTCCCCTCTTCGGCAGGGATTGGGTGAGTGAAGGGGTCGGAATCGTCCTCCTCGTCGTCATCATGACGGCCTCGCTTCTCGTCGACGTCTTCGCGCGAAGAACGCGCAGGGCTGCGCAGACCCTCGCATCACCCCCAGGCTCCCTGCCCCGCGCGGCGGCTTGGGCTCAGGGGATCATCCTCCTCGTCCACATGACGGCAGCCGTTCAGGGCGCGCTCTTCCTCCTCGAGATCGCCGGGGCGTGGAGGACGACCGCGATGTGGATCTGCCTCTTCAGCGCTTTGGGCCTCCTCATCCTCTCGGGCTTGCCGAGCAACGCTCTCGGCCCCGCCGAACTGTTCAGCGGCGAGGGATTCGACGCCCGCGTCTCCCCCCGAGCGCTTCCCGCAGTCGTGCCCTCGCCGGCCGTTGCAGCGGGTGCCGGGCCGGGCGCTCCGAGGCCGATGACGCAGCCGGCTCCCGGAGCTCCCGCGGGCATCGCAGCCCAGCCGGGCCTTGCACTCCCCGCAGCTCACCCCGGCCCCGCAGCGCGACTGCGCGCGCCTGTCGCCCCGATCCTCATCACCGGGGCCGTGTGCCTCCTCATCGTCGTCTCCGCCGTCATCGACGCCTTCTCGTCCCGATCCGGCTCCCTCGATGTTCACACGGGGGTCCTCGCCGCACTCACGGTGATCCTCGCTTCGATCTCCGCCTGGATGCTCTACCCCGTCGCCGCCCTCGATGCCGGAGGATCAGCCCTCGGCGCGGTCATCATCATCTCGACGGTCACGACCCTGACGATGCTCGCCCCGGAGGGCGCGCGCTCGTGGATCTCGAACATCGCCCTCGTCCTCGCCGCCGCGCTGTGCATCCTCATCGGGCTCGCCCTGCGTGCCAGAAGACTCCGATTCCTCGGACTGGTCACCGTGCTCGTCGGCGTCCTGAAGATCGCCCTGGTCGACCTGGCGGCGCAGAACTCCCTGACGCGGATCGGAGCGCTCTTCCTGGCCGGCCTCATCTGCTTCCTCCTCTCCCTCGCATACACGCGGCTCTTCACGGCCTTCGACGAGGAGAGGGCCCGCCCCCGGCGGACACCGCAGCCCATGCCGAGTCCGCAGCCCCTGCCTGCTCCGGAGCTCCAGTCCCCCTCTCAGGGCCTCGGCGCTCCGCCCTCGGCACCCGAGCGCCCTGCCGCTCCTCCGCCGGGCCCTCCCCGAGATCCTTCCCTAAGCTGAGCCCATGAGATTCGCGACCTGGAACGTCAATTCGATCCGCACCCGCGTCGACCGCGTCATCGCCTTCCTCGACCGCTCCGGTGTCGACGTGCTCGCCATGCAGGAGATCAAGTGCAAGCCCGAGCAATTCCCGACCGAGCCCTTCGAAGCGGCCGGGTACCATCTCGCGGTCCACGGGCTCGATCAGTGGAACGGCGTCGCCGTGGCCTCGCGCCTGCCGATCCTTCGCGTCGAGGATCATTTCGCAGGTCAGCCGACTTTCGGAGATCCTGAGACCCTCGAGGCCCGCGCACTCGGCGTCACCTTCCGCCAGGCCGATGGCGCGGAGACGACGATCTGGAGCCTCTACGTGCCCAACGGGCGCGAACTCGATCACCCGCACTACGCCTACAAGCTCGCCTGGCTTTCGGCCCTGAGGGCAGAGGGCGCCCGGTGGCTCGCGGCCGATCCGAGTGCGCGCATCGCACTGGTCGGCGATTGGAACGTCGCCCCCTTCGACGAGGATGTGTGGGACATGGCGGCCTTCGAGGGGAAGACGCACGTGTCCGAGCCCGAGCGCCGCGCTTTCTTCGCCTTCGCCGAGGACGGATGGGAGGAGGTGAGCCGCGAGCGCGTCACGAACTACACGTATTGGGACTACCAGAAGCTGCGCTTCCCGAGGAATGAAGGGATGCGGATCGACTTCGTGTACGCCTCGCCCGCGCTCGCCGGGGCCGTCTCCGGGGTCGGGATCGACCGCGATGAGCGCAAGGGGAAGGGCGCCTCGGACCATGTGCCGCTGATCGTCGAGCTCGCCGATTGATCCCCGAGCCCGCCCATCGGGGCGAGGCCGGCACCGCTCTCAGCGGGACGCGAGCTCGAGGAGCGCGCCATTGAGGGCGCTCCAGTTCTCCTTGTGCCAGGGCCCGAAATCTTGCTCGCCCAGGAATACTCCCACCGCCTCGTTCACCGGGTCGACCCAGAGGAAGGACCCGGACACGCCGAAGTGCCCGAAGGTCGAGTGCGGGGCGTCGGGCGCGGTCCAATGGGGGGACTTCAGCCCTCGGATCTCGGGGCCGAGCCCCCACGGGCACGGCGCGTGCCGGCCGTACCCGGGCACGACGCCGGCGAGCTCGGGGTACTGGGCCGTGCGGGCCTCGTGCGCCAACTCGACGGAGATGAGACTCGGATGGAGCAGTTCCTCCCCGAGGGCGAGGAGGTCCTCGACGGATCCGAGTCCGGAGGCGGCGGGGCTTCCGGGGACCTCCGCACTCGACATGCCGAGGGGTTCGAAGAGGCTCTCCTCGATCCAACGCCCGATGGGAGTGCCCGTCGCCTCTTCGACGAGGTCGCCGAGGACCTCGTACCCGGCGTTCGAATAGACGCGGCGCTTGCCGGGTGAGAACTGCGCTTCGCGCGATTCGAAGGGGAGTCCGGAGGCGTGGGCCAGGAGGTGGCGGACGGTGGCGCCCTCGGGGCCGGCCGGATCGTCGAGGGCGAGGAGGCCGCGCTCGACTGCGATGAGGACGGACCAGGCTGTGCAGAGTTTCGTCACCGAGGCCAGAGGGCGGACCTCGCGCGCCTGACCGACCTCGACGAGGCGATCGCCGCGGGCGACGAGGGCGTAGGCGTGCGCGAAGGGGATATCGACCGGGGAGTCGAAGATGGGCGTCACGGGTGGTCCTTCCGTTGGGGTGCCTGGCGCCCACCCTAGCCGTCCGGACCGCTCAGGGCCCTGGGGATCGCGAGTGCGGGAGTGCTTTCGACGGACGAAGGTGATGCTCTCGACGAGCAAACGTGATGCTTTCGACGGACGAAGGTGATGCTCTCGGCGGACGAAGGTGATGCTCTCGACGGGGGCGGGCGGAGTCCGCCGATCCGCCCGCCCCGGCCGTACAGCGATCACCGCAGAAACAACCACCTCCGGCAATCACCGCCAAGCCAACCAACTCCGGCAATCACCGCCAAACCAGCCAACTCCGGCAATCACCGCCAAACCAGCCAACTCCGGCAATCACCGCCAAACCAACCACGTCCGGCAATCACCGCCAAACCAGCCACTTAGAGCGCTCCCCGGCCACCGCCCGAGCCGGAGTGGCGGCCTCGGGACCGCTCAGCCGAGGAGCCCCTCGACCTCCTCGCAGGAGTCGTCGCTGGAGCCGGCGCCGCTCGTCATGACGAGACCGTCGAGGGCCTCGTCGATGTCGACCTTCACCCGGGCGCCCTCGGCGACCTCACCCGCGAGGAGCATCTTCGCGAGCCTGTCGCCGATCTCCTTCTGGATGACGCGGCGCAGCGGACGCGCGCCGTACGCCGGGTCGTAGCCCACGCGGGTGAGCCAGCCGCGGGCGGGCTCGGACACTTCAAGGGTGATCCTGCGGTCGGCGAGCCTGCGGCCGAACTCGGCGACCATGAGGTCGACGATCCCGGCGAGTTCGTCGGCGCCGAGGGGCTCGAACATGACCGTCTCATCGAGTCGGTTGAGGAACTCCGGCTTGAAGCTGCGGCGGACCACCTCCATCACCGCCTCGGAGCGCTCCTGCTCGGACAGGCTCTGGTCGGCGAGGAACTGCGAGCCGAGGTTCGAGGTGAGGATGAGGATCGTGTTGCGGAAGTCCACGGTCCTCCCCTGCCCATCGGTGAGCCGCCCGTCATCGAGCACCTGGAGGAGGATGTCGAAGACCTCGGGATCCGCCTTCTCGATCTCGTCGAGGAGGATCACCGAATAGGGGCGGCGACGAACGGCCTCGGTGAGCTGTCCGCCCTGCTCGTATCCGACGTACCCGGGAGGGGCGCCGACGAGGCGCGCGACCGAGTGCTTCTCGGAGTACTCCGACATGTCGATGCGGATCATCGCCCGCTCATCGTCGAAGAGGAACTCCGCGAGCGACTTCGCGAGCTCCGTCTTGCCGACGCCGGTCGGCCCGAGGAAGAGGAAGGAGCCGTCGGGCCGGTTCGGGTCGGCGATGCCCGCGCGCGAGCGGCGCACCGCATCGGCGACGGCGCTGACGGCGGCACGCTGCCCGACCAGGCGGCGGGCGATCTCGCCCTCCATGTTGAGGAGCTTGTCGGTCTCGGTCTGGAGGAGTTTGCCCGTGGGGATGCCCGTCCACGACTCGACGACCTCGGCGATCTCCGCCGGGCCGACCTTCTCGGCGATCATCGGGGTCTGCGGGGAGTCCTCCGGCTCAGCGGAGGCCTCGGCCTCCCCGATCTGGCGTTCGACCGCCGGGATCTCGCCGTTCTGGAGGCGGCCCGCCTCCTCCCAGCGGTTCTCGCGGATCGCGAGCTCGAGCTGGGTGCGCAGGTCGTCGAGCCGCACGCGCAGGTCGCCGACCTTGTTGTGCCCGGCCTTCTCAGCCTCCCACCGGCTCGTGAGGGCGGTGAGCTCCTCCTGCTTGTCGGCGAGGTCGGCGCGGAGCCTGCCGAGGCGCTCCTGCGTCGCCTCATCCTTCAGATCCGGGTCGGATTCGGCGAGGTAGGACTCCTCCATGCGCAGGCGGTCGACCTGGCGCCGCAGCTCGTCAATCTCGACGGGGCTCGAGTCGAGCTCCATCCTCAGACGGGAGGCGGCCTCGTCGATGAGATCGATCGCCTTGTCGGGGAGTTGACGCCCGGTGATGTAGCGGTCGGAGAGCTGGGCGGCCGCCACGAGGGCGCCGTCGGAGATCGTCACCTTGTGGTGGGCCTCGTACTTCGGGGCGATGCCACGCAGGATCGCGACCGTGTCCTCGACGCTCGGCTCGCCGACGAAAACCTGCTGGAATCGGCGTTCGAGGGCGGGGTCCTTCTCGATGTACTCGCGGTACTCGTCGAGGGTCGTCGCGCCGACCATGCGCAGCTCGCCCCTGGCGAGCATGGGCTTGAGCATGTTGCCCGCGTCCATCGCTCCCTCGGATCCGGCGCCCGCGCCGACGACCGTGTGGAGTTCGTCGATGAAGGTGATGATCCGCCCCTCGGAGCGCTGGATCTCGGAGAGGACGGCCTTGAGGCGCTCCTCGAATTCACCGCGATACTTCGCGCCCGCGACCATCGAGGCGATGTCGAGGGCGACGAGTCGCTTGTCGCGCAGGGATTCGGGCACGTCGCCGGCGACGATGCGCTGGGCGAGGCCCTCGACGACGGCGGTCTTGCCGACGCCCGGTTCGCCGATGAGGACGGGGTTGTTCTTCGTGCGGCGCGCCAGGACCTGGACGACCCTGCGGATCTCGGAGTCGCGGCCGATGACGGGGTCGAGCTTGCCCTCGCGGGCGACTTCGGTGAGGTCGCGGCCGTATTTGGCGAGGGCTTCGAAGGAGCCTTCGGGCTCGGGGGATGTGATGGGCTCGGGGCGCAGCTTCTTCAGCGCGCTGCTGAGCGCATCGGCGCTTGCGCCCGCTTCGCCGAGGATCCTCCCGGCCTCGCCCGGTGATGCGGCGAGGGCGATGAGGAGGTGCTCGGTCGAAACGTAGGCGTCGCCTCCGTCGCTCGCGAGCTTCTGCGCGGCGCTCACGACCTCGACGAGGGCGCGCGAGGTCTGCGGCTGGGCGGTGGTCGCCCCCTGGGCCGCGGGGAGGGCGACGAGGGCGTTGCGGGTGCGCGCCCCGATGGCGCGCCGGTCGGCCCCGACGGAGTCGATGAGGGAGTTCGCGATCCCCTCGTCCTGTTCGAGGAGGGCTTCAAGGAGGTGGATCGCTTCGACATTGGGGTTGCCGGCGACGCGGGCGGCGTCGATCGCGGCGGCGAGGGCCTCTTGGGCCTTGGTGGTGAATTCCTTCGTCATCGTGCATTCCTTACGCGTCGGTTTCCCGGCGCACTCCGGACCCAAGGCCACAGCCTTGAGTCTCTTCAGCTCAACTTTCTGATATTGAGTGTACTCCGCTCAACTCTGAGTGTCGCGGGGAATGCGCACAAGCGCAGCCGAACTGCCGGAACCGCCGAAGCAACCGGGACGGAATGAAAAAGTCAGGTGCCCGTTCACCAACGGGCACCTGACCTGCTTCGTCTTGCGGCTCTCAGGACTCGGAGGACTCCTCCGGAACACCGAAACGCTGATCGATGCCTTCGAAGAACTGCAGGATCGTCCCGATCGCGCAGCGGCACTGCAGAAGGAGCTGCTCGTCGGTCGCCCCCTGCTCGAAATCGACATTGACCTCCGCGCACACCTCCAAGGTGTCGCCCTCGCTGTCACGGAAATAGCCCTTGGGCCACAGGTGCGTCCGATGCCAGTCCTCGATCGCCAGCAGAAGATCATTGCGCTGCTCGCGCTCGATCCGCCCCCGCCGGAATGCGAGGACGTTCAAGATCTCCTTCTGCTTGCCGACCATGCGAAAGTAGAACATCGAGCCGTCCCAGCCCGAGACGATGTCACCGTCCTTGTCGAGCTCCCACTTCCACTCCTTGGCGTCGAAGAGGAGCCCGAGGCGTTCCACCGTCGGCACGCTGAGAGCGTCGGAACGACGGGCCAGCGTCTCCAAAACGTCCTCGGAAGAGGGGCCCGTCGGAGCCGCGGGCGCCCCCTGCGGAGTGCCCGACAGTTTGCGATCCGCCTCCCCGAAGCGATCGGACAGCCAACCGAAGATGCCCATTACTCACCAACCCTTTCGAGAAGCGCGTCGAAGAACTGGTTGCCCGTGCCGAGGGTGCACTCGATCTGCTGGAGGAGCTGCGCATCGCTCGCCCCGCATTCCCAGTCGATGCAATGGTCGATCTCGATCCGAAGATCACCGTCATCCGTGATATGATGCGCGGCCGTCGGCCAGAGCTTGTCACGATGCCACTCGAGGATGAATTCACGCACCTCATCGAGGTGCTCCATCGAGAGGCGCCGGTTGAGATTGCCCTGAATCCGCAGGATCGTCGACTCCTTGCCGACGAGCATGAAGAAGAAGGTGTTCCCGTCCCAGATCCCGCCGAGATCGCCCTCGTTATCGATGAACCAGTGCCAGTTCTTCGAATCCAGGATGGCCTTCAAGCGCTCCTGGGTCACCGGAGCGACCGCAGAGGACGCTCCGGGAAGGGAGGCGCCGCCGTTTTCCGTACCCATCATTCACCTCTTTCCTCGCTACTCGTCAATCATAGCGCGAGCCACGGGCGTCTTCGGCCCACTACGAGATTTCAGTTCCTCCGGGCAAGCACCCCGATGCCCGGATGCGCGAAAGCGACGGTCCGCGCGCTTCAGCGCCTGAAGCCCGAACGCTCGAGGATCTCCCTGCGGCGGCGGTTGACGATGACGATCCACACGATGCCGCCGATGAGCATCGCGAGGCCGATCAGGCCGACCACAGTCGCGACCAGCAGGCCCGTCAGGCCGGCGCCCGCAACCGTGTCGATCGACATGCCGGTGATGCCGACCATCTGAGTCGAGCCCTCCGTCTGGCACTCGAGGATGTACGCGCCCTCTTCAAGATCCGCGGCGAAGAAGGCCCCCGATCCCGCCGGCTCCATCGGCACCACGCCCGTCGGGGAGCTCAGCTCGCAGCCGCGGATATCGCCGGACTGCGCGGTCACGATGTACGTCCCCGACTTGTCGACGAACACCGTGTCGCCCGAGGAGACCGGAGTCATCGACTCGAAGAGGGAGGACATGTTCATCCCGCCGAGAGTACCCACGACGAGGGCGATCGGCGCGACGATCACGGCGACGACCACGCCGATGACCATGAGGAGAACGGGGCCGACCCGGCCCGGGAGCTTCTGCGCGGGCGCCGGATAGCCGCCCGCCCACGCCTGGGCGCCGTTAGCGGGAGCCGCGTACGGGGCCGCCGGATCCTGAGGCGCGAAAGGCGAATCCGCACCGGGAGCCTGCGCGCCCGGCTGAGCCTGGGCTCCCGGGTAGCTCCCGTAAGCAGGTCCGGCCTGGGCATTCACCGCTCCGTACTGCGGCCACGGGGTCGCCTGGGGGCTCGAGGGCGAAGGCGCGCCCTCGGATCCGCTCGACGAAGGCGCCGCCGACGGCTCCGACGAGCGCTGTCCGTAACGGGGTTCATCATCCATCTGCGGTGCCATCAGTCCTCCCGGGATCGGCGAAAGTATCGCCCCCCAGCCTATCGGACCGGAATCGGACACGCCCCCGGGGACCACCCTGAAAACGCCCCAGGACCACCCCTGCCCGCCCGCGCGCGGCCGGATCCCTGCGGTCGATCGGGATCGAGCATGCGAATTGCCCCTGCCCGCCCGCGCGCGGCCGGATCGATTCAGGCGCCGAGGACGAAGCGCGAAAGCCTGGGCCACCGGCCCCTCAGCGCACGGCCCCGCCCTCGGCACCCGCATCGCGGAGGCGCTCGGCGCGCAGCTCCGCCACACCGGGAACATCGAGGGGAGCCGGATCGGCGCCGATCGCACGCGCGAGAAGCAGGTCAGCGAGCTCGGGATTCCTCGCGAGGACCGGACCGTGCATGTAGGTCGCGATGATCGACCCCTGAACCGCGCCGTCATGGGCGACCGGAGCGGGCGCGGAACCCTCCGGGCAGCCGTTGCCCACGCCCGCCAGGACGCGACCGAGGGGACGCGCATCCGGACCGAGCAGCGTGCCTCCGCCGTGATTCTCGAACCCCGTCAGCGGTGAGGACAGGCCCTCGAGGAGCGGTTCGGTGACGAGCTCGCCGATGGAGCGCGCCCCCTGCGGATCGGTCGTGATGTCGAGGACCCCCATGCCCTCGACGCGCTCTCCGCGCGCATCCCGGTACCACAGCCCGAGGACCTGCAAGGACGCGCAGATCGCCAGGAGGGGGCGCCCCGCCTCCAGCGCGCGGGACAGGCCCGGATCCTCGCGGAACTTCTGGGCCGCCAGGGACTGCGCCGCGTCCTCGCCCCCGCCGAGGGTGTACAGGTCCAGCTCGGAGGGGATCGGATCGGACAGGCCGACCTGGACGACCTCGGCCGCAATGCCGCGCCGCACGGCGCGCTCGGCGAGGACCATCGCGTTCCCCGTGTCGCCGTAAGTGCCCAGGACCTCGGGCATGAGGACCCCGATGCGCAGGACCGATTCGCCGCTCACTTGTTCTTCTCCCTCGCGTCGAGGATCGTCTTGAAATCGCGCAGGGCCGTGTAGTTGAGCAGCACCTCGACCCGGCCCCGTTCCAAACGCTCGAGCGCCTCCATCGCAGTGGCGACGAGCTCGCAGTGGACATTCGCGTACTCGAGGCGCACCGCGAGATCCGCTCCGCGCTCACCGCAGGCGATGACCCGGGGAACGGTGTCCCGCCCCTTGACGAGACCGCTGAAGTCCACATCCCACAGCCACGACAGATCCTGGCCGTCGGGGACTTGGCCGTTCACCCCGATGACGACCTGATCGATGCGCGGATCCACCATCGACATGGCCTCCTGCCAGCCGGCGGGGTTCTTCGCGAGCATGATCCGCGCGAGCCTGCCCTCGACGTCGTGGACCGAGTAGCGCCCCGCGACCTCGGCGACCGCGGACACGGCCTTCGCCGCGGCCCGCGGATCCGCGCCCAGGGCGAAGGCCGCGGCGACGGCCTGCGCCGCATTGCCCAGATTCGCCCGCCCCGGGACCTGGAGGCGAAGATCGAGGGCGAGGCCCTGCGGGCCGATCAGACGCGCGCGCGGCCCCTTCGCACCCTCGGGCAAAAGCTCGATGTCTTCGAGACGCCAGTCGGGAAGCGGTCGTTCACGCAGTTCAGGCAGGGGCTCGCCAGGGTAGGAGGGCACCAGGCGCCAGGAGCGCCCCTCTCTAACGACCCTCCCGCCGCGCGGATAAGCGGCGGAATCGCCTCCCCAACCGGTGCCCGCCGCCACCCACACGACCTTCTTCGCATCAGCGGCGGCCGAGACGATCAGAGGATCATCGCAATTCGCCACGATCACCGCCTGAGGGTGGGCATTCACGGCCTCGCGGAGCCTGCGCTCGACGGAGCCGATCTCCCCGACTCGATCGAGCTGGTCGCGCGACAGGTTGAGCAGCACAACGGCTGCGGGGCGCACGTCCTCCGCCACGATCGGCACGTGCATCTCATCGACTTCGAGGGCGGCGAGGCCGGCCTTCGGGTCATTCATGAGGGCGGTGACCACGCCGGAGGTCATGTTGTCGCCGTTCGTGTTCGAAGCGACGGCGCCGCAGGTGGACAGCGCCGCGCGCACCATTCGGGTCGTCGTCGACTTGCCGTTCGTCCCCGACACGATGACCGAACGCATCGGCGCGGCCAATTCGCGGAGCACCCCGGGGTTCACTCGAAGAGCGACCGCGCCGCCGATCATCCCTCCCGATCCCCGGCCGAGAGCACGAGAGGCGGCCGCCGCGGTCCGTCCAGCGCAAACGGCGAGCCGCGTGCGAACACTCATCGAGCGATCAGGGGTCGGAGAAGTCATGAGGTCACACTAGCCGCACGAGCGCCCGGACTCGCACCCGGACCGCCCCGACACGGATGAATCCCCGCTGCGCGCAGCCGAGGGCGGGGACCCTCGGACGAGTCCCCGCCCTCGGCCGGACGGCACGATCAGGACGAGAGCGACACGCTCGCGTCGATGACGCGCACGCCCCTCGGGCCCGCCTCGATGACGGCCCGGATCTTGCGCCCCGCCCGGTAGGCATCCGATGCGGCTCGCCACGGGCTCCATACGGCGAGTTCTCCGCCGCCGGGGGGCGCCTCTTGAGTCCACGGGCGCTGTCCGCGACGAATCGGGGAGACCTCGCCGCTCGGCGATGCGGCGAAGACCCGATTGCGGCGCGCCTCGAGGGTTTCGAGGCGGTCGCGGAGCGCATCGCGCTCGGCCTCGATCTGTTCGACGCGCCGCTCCAGCTCGAGGATCCTGCGGATGCCCGCCAGGTTGATGCCCTCCTCCTGACTCATGCGCTGCACGTCCTGGAGGCGCTGGATGTCGCGCTTCGTGTAGCGGCGTCCTCGGCCCTTCGCGCGCGCCGGGGACACCAGGCCGAGCCGGTCGTACTGGCGCAGGGTCTGCGGATGCATCCCCGCCAGCTCCGCCGCGACCGAGATGACGAAGGTCAGCGGCGAATCATGCGATCCCGTCGGGCGCATCGGCATATCTACTCCTTCGCCGCTTCGAGGAGATCGGCGCGCGGATCCTCATCCGCGAAGAGCGCGACGAGCTTCTCGACGGCCCTCTTCTGCTCGCGGTCGAGCGCCGTCGGCACCTGCACGCGGACTTCGATGATGAGATCGCCCTTGCGCTTGTCGGTCTCGACTCCGCGCTTGCGGACCCGCAGCAGTGCGCCGGACTGCGTGCCGGCGGGGACCTTCACCGTCACCGTCGATCCGTCGAGGAGGGGGACCTCCACCTTCGCCCCCAGAACGGCCTCGGTGAAGGCCACGGGGACGACGACGCGGATGTCGTCGCCGTCGCGGACGAACACGGGGTGGGGATCCACGTGGATCGTCACCTCGAGGTCGCCGGCCGGACCGCCGTTCACTCCGGAATGCCCCTTGCCGCGCAGACGGATCTTCTGCCCGTCCTTGACCGCCTTGGGTAGGCGGACCTTCTGGCGCTTCCCGTTGATCGTCATGAAGACTTCGGTACCGGCGAGCGCCTCCCGGAAGGAGATCCGCGTCGATGCGCGCCGGTCCTCGCCCTTGCGCGCGCGGGGCGTGCCCGTGCCCGGCCCGAAGGGCGGGCCCGAGTATCCCCGAGCGCCGAAGGAGGACGCGCCCGAGCCGCCGAACATCCCCGAAAGGATGTCGTTGAGATCGGGGGCCCCCTGGGCGGAGGCGGAGGCCCCCGAGGGGAAGTTCATCCGGAAACCCGAATTCCCGAAGGCGCCGAAGAGGTCGGACAGATCCGGCCCTCCGGCCCCGCTGCCCGCTGAGAAGCGGGCCCCGCCGCCGGCCATGGCGCGCAGGGCGTCGTACTGCTTGCGCTGCCCGGCATCGGAGAGGACCGCGTAGGCCTCGCCGATCTCCTTGAACTTCTCCTCGGCCTTCGCATCCCCGGGGTTCTGGTCGGGGTGCCACTGCCGGGCGAGTTTCCGGTAGGCCTTCTTGATCGCCGCGTCATCGGCGTCCTTGGCGACGCCGAGCGTCGCGTAGAAGTCCTTTTCGAGCCAGTCCTGTCCGCTCATCCCGGGTCACCTCCCATCTGGCGCGCCGCTTCGTCGGCGCGCATCTCGTCATTCAGGGTTGTCCACCATCACTTTCGCGGCGCGCAGGACCTTCTCGCCCCGGCGGTAGCCGGGCTGGAGGATCTGCGCGACGCGAGGACGCTCGACCTCGGGGTTCGTGTTCGCCAGGAGCGCCTCGTGGACCGCTGGGTCGAAGTCGTCGCCGGCGGCACCGTAGCGTTCAAGGCCGAAGCGCGACTCGAGGGCCGATTCGAGCTTCGCCGCGATCGCCGCGAAGGGACCCTCCGCGAGGTCGCCGTGCGCCCTCGCCGCGTCGATGTCGTCGAGGACGCCGATGAGGGCCTCGATGACCTCGGACTGGCCGGACTCGCGGTGGGCGGGGGCCGCCTCCTTCGAGCGGCGCACGTAGTTCAAGTACTCCTGATTGAGGTTGTACAGGTCCGCGTGCGCGCGGGCAAGCCTGTCCTCGAGATCGGCGATCTTGCCGAGGGCGTCGGCGAGCTCCGAGTCCTCCATCTGGGCTTCGAAGAGGCTCATGTCCTCGCCGCCGCCGGGGCCTTCGGCGCTCTGCGCGCCTTCGGCTTCGGCCGTGTTCGACGGGGCGGCGCCTTCGGCTTCGGCGCTGCCCGAGTCGGCGGCGCCGGTGCCGACGCTGGCGGCATCCGCCGGGGCGGGGGCGGCCGACTGCTCGGCGTCGGCCGCCCGCCCCTCCTCGGGTCCTGGCGCGGAGCCCGGGTTCTCCGGATCCTTCACTTCTGCTCGTCCTCGTCCACGATCTCGGCGTCGATGACGTCCTCATCGGGGGCGGACGCGGACTCGCCCTCGGCGCCGCCCTGGGCCTGCTCGGCCTGCTGGGCCGCGTAGACCTCTTCGCCGATCTTCATCGCGGAGGCGTTGAGCTTCTCGAGGGCCGACTTCACGGCCTCGGTGTCCTCGCCCTTCAGGGCCTCCTTCACGGCGTCGACGTCGGCCTGAACCGCGGAGCGGGTGCCCTCGGAGACCTTGTCGGCCTCGTCCTTGAGGAGCTTCTCGATCCCGTAGACGACCTGTTCGGCCTGGTTGCGGGTATCGGCGTCCTCGCGGCGCTTCTTGTCCTCGGCGGCGTGCTCCTCGGCCTCCTTCACCATGCGATCGATGTCCTCCTTGGGCAGGGCCGAACCGCCGGTGATGGTGACGGACTGCTCCTTGCCGGTGCCGCGGTCCTTCGCCGAGACGTGGACGATGCCGTTCGCGTCGATGTCGAAGGCGACCTCGATCTGCGGGACGCCGCGGGGGGCCGGGGCGATGCCGGAGAGCTCGAAGGTGCCGAGGAGCTTGTTGTCGCGGGCGAACTCGCGCTCGCCCTGGTAGACCTGGATGAGCACGGAGGGCTGTCCGTCCTCGGCGGTGGAGAAGACCTCGGAGGCCTTCGTCGGGATCGCGGTGTTGCGGTCGATGAGCTTGGTCATGATGCCGCCCTTGGTCTCGATGCCGAGGCTGAGCGGGGTGACGTCGATGAGGAGGACGTCCTTGCGGTCGCCCTGGATGACGCCGGCCTGGAGGGCGGCGCCGACGGCGACGACCTCATCGGGGTTGACGCCCTTGTTCGGCTCGCGGCCGCCCGTGAGCTGCTTGACGACCTCGGTGACGGCGGGCATGCGGGTCGAGCCGCCGACGAGGACGACGTGGTCGATGTCGGACACGGAGATCGAGGCGTCGCGGATGACGTCATGGAAGGGCTTCTTCGCGCGCTCGAGGAGGTCGGCCGTCATCTCCTCGAACTTCGCGCGGGTGAGCGACTCGTCGAGGTGGATCGGGCCGTCGGCCGTCATCGAGAGGTACTGGAGGGAGATGTTCGTGCTGGTCGCCGAGGAGAGCTCCTTCTTCGCCTGCTCGGCGGCCTCCTTGAGGCGCTGGAGGGCGACCGGGTCCTTCGAGAGGTCGGCTCCGGTCTTGGTCTTGACCTGGGAGATCAGCCAGTCGACGATGCGCTGGTCCCAGTCGTCGCCGCCGAGGCGGTTGTCGCCGGCGGTCGCACGGACCTGGATGGTGGAGAAGCCGTCGTCGTCCTTGCCGATCTCGAGGAGGGAGACGTCGAAGGTGCCGCCGCCGAGGTCGAAGACGAGGATGAGCTCGTCCTCCTTGCCCTTCTCGAGGCCGTAGGCGAGCGCCGCGGCGGTGGGCTCGTTGACGATGCGCTGGACGTTGAGGCCGGCGATCTGGCCGGCGTCCTTCGTCGCCTGGCGCTGGGCGTCGTTGAAGTAGGCGGGGACGGTGATGACGGCGTCGGTGACGGGCTCGCCGAGGAAGGCCTCCGCGTCCGCCTTGAGCTTGGAGAGGATGCGGGCGGAGATCTCCTGCGCCGTGTACTTCTTGTCGTCGATGGAGACGGTCCAGTCGGTGCCCATGTGGCGCTTGACCGAGGAGATCGTGCGATCGACGTTGGTGACGGCCTGGCGCTTGGCGATCTCACCGACGAGGACCTCGCCGGTCTTGGAGAAGGCGACGACCGAGGGGGTGGTGCGCATGCCCTCGGCGTTCGCGATGATGGTGGGTTCGCCGCCTTCGAGGACGGCGATCGCCGAGTTCGTGGTGCCGAGGTCGATACCGACTGCACGTGCCATGGTGCGTGTTCCTTTCATCCGGTCGATTCCCCCGTCCGAGGGCGGGGCTCCGACCTGCTGCTGGTCTGGTGGACTCGACTCTTCTTGAGTCCGTTGCACTCAACTTTAAGCGCACCCCCTTCGGGGCGCAAGCCGAAGAACGAAGAGTTGAGCCCATGCGACTCAAGGAGGGGCCCGTCAACAAGTCGGAGCACACCCGCGCAACACCCGTCGAAAGCTGACAACAAATCGGACCGCACCCGGCCTTCAAACGCTTGAAGCTCTCTTTCCGCCCCAAAATGAACGCTTTGTTGACACCACCCAAAACACCGATGGCCGACTTGTTGCCCTCGATGCTCCTCGCACTGTGGGACGATCAGGACATGCACTGCCAGCACCACGCATCGGGCGCATGCCGATCCTGCTCACTCCTCGACACCCCGTACCCCGAGCAGATCGCTCACAAGCAGGGGAAGGCTCGCGCCCTCCTCGACCAGACCCCCGGCATGACCGCGCTCGACTGGCTCAACCCCCAGGCCTCGGCGAGCACCGGATTCAGGACCAGCGCGAAACTCGTCGTCGGCGGCACGCGGCGCAGACCGACACTGGGGATCCTCGGACCCGACCGGCGGGGCGTCGATCTTCCCGGCTGCCCGATCCAACACCCCGCGATCAACGCCGCCGCACCTGCACTCAAGCGCTTCATCCGCGCGCTCGACCTCGCACCCTACGACGTCCCCACGAAGAAGGGCGAGCTCAAGTACATCCTCCTCACCGTCGGAACGGACGACGCCCTCATGTGCCGCTTCGTCCTGAGGACCCGCGACCGCCTCACCGACATCCGCCGCGCGCTCCCCGAACTCCACCGCCTCATTCCCGGGCTCGCCGTCGTCAGCGCCAACATCCATCCCACCCACGAGGCCATCGTGGAGGGTCCGGACGAGATCGTGCTGACCAAGCGCCGCGCCCTCGACCTTCGCGTCGGGGACACCGACCTCGTCCTCGGGCCCCGCTCATTCGTCCAGACGAACCGCGAGGTCTCCTCCGCCCTCTACCGGCAGGCCGCCGAATGGGCGGCCGCCCCCCTTCCCGACGGGCGCTCACCCGAGACCCTGTGGGACCTTTACTGCGGCGTTGGGGGCTTCGCCCTCCACGCCGCCCGCGCCGGCATCCCCCGGGTGACCGGCGTCGAGGTCTCGGAGCAGGCCATCGCCTCGGCGATCCGGGCCGCGCACACCGCCGGCCTCAACAGGGACGCCGCCCGCTTCGTATGCGGGGACGCAAGCGCCTGGGCGAAGGACCAAGACCCGGACGCGCGCCCCGACGTCCTCGTCGTGAACCCGCCGAGACGCGGCATCGGCCCCGAGCTCGCGCAATGGGTCGAGCACTCCGGGATCCCCCGCGTCGTCTACTCCTCGTGCAACGCCGCGAGTCTCGCCTCCGACCTCAGGGCCATGCCCTCCTACCGCGGCGACAGGGCCCGGCTCTTCGACATGTTCCCCCACACTCCCCACACGGAGACCTGCATCCTCCTGTCACGCGGATCCTGAACGGCGGGCCGGCCCGCCGGCACCGCCCGGCCCCGCTCCACAGCTGACCCACAGCTTGGACCGGCGCCCCTCACAAGCGCGCCCGAGATGCTGGGGTCATGACCACGACACGACCCGCCCTCGTCGCCCTCCTCGCCCGCTTCGGACGGCAGCTGCGCTACCTGGCTTCTTCCTTGAGCTCGACGACGCTCGACTACCTCATGCTCCTCGCGCTGAACAGGCTCGTCGGGGGACTTCTCCTGCCGGTCGTGTGCGCCCGCATCACCTCGTGCACGATGAACTACCTCCTCAATCGCCGGGTCTTCGACAAGCAGGGCGCGCTCATCGCCACCGCCCTCAAGTACGCGGTGTGGGAGGCGACGATCATGTTCACCGCCTACGCCGTCATCCGCGGCATGGTCCCGCTCGGCCTCGCCCTGTGGATCGCGTCGATCCTCGCGAACTCCTCGCTCTTCGCCCTCAACTACCTCGGCCAGCGCTACCTGGTGTTCGGCGATCGCGAACTGGTCGTCACCGACCTCGCGCGGCTCCGCTCCGCATTGCCCTCGTTCGGGCAGGCCCGGGTCGCGCAGGCCTGAGCGCCCCTCCCCCGTCGCATTCAGTCCCCCGTTGCACCCTCGGCCCCGATCGCCGAGGGCGCAACCCCTGAAAGGCGTCTCCCCGTACCCGCCGCTCGCACCGCCTCCGCAACACCCTCATCGCCTCCGTCGCGGCACTGGCGCTGGCGCCTCGCAGACCGGCGCGTCCTCGGCCCCGGCCGGATCGACCGCGAGCATCACCTCGCTCGCCGACACGAGCTACACCTCGTCGGACGGGACGAGCGTGACGATCACCCAGGGCTCATACGGCTCCGGATCCGACGCGGCGACCTACTACGTCGCGGACGTGGTGGTCTCGGACGCCACGGGCTTGAGGTCGGCCTTCGCGGACAACGCCTTCGGCGAGAACATCACCGCCCTCGTATCCGACATCGCGGCGCAGAACAACGCGGTGCTCGCCATCAACGGCGACTACTACGGCTTCCGCGACACCGGCATCGTGATCCGCAACGGCGTGATCTACCGCGACGAGGGCGAACGCGAAGGCCTGGCGATCTACCGGGACGGCAGCATGAGGGTCTACGACGAGACCGCGACCGACGCCCAGACCCTCCTCGACGAGGGCGTGTGGCAGACCCTCTCCTTCGGCCCGGCGCTGGTCGAGGACTCGCAGATTGTCGACGGCATCGACTCCGTCGAAATCGACACGAATTTCGGCAATCACTCGATCCAGGGCGATCAGCCCCGCACTGCGATCGGGATCATCGACGACAACCACTTCGTGTTCGTCGTCGTCGACGGCCGCTCCTCGACCTCGGCCGGGGTCACGATGAGCGAGCTCGCGCAGATCATGGTCAACCTCGGCGCGACGACCGCCTACAACCTCGACGGCGGAGGCTCCTCCGAGATGTGGTTCAACGGCGAGGTCGTCAACTCTCCTTCCAATGGCGGCGAACGCGCCACCAGCGACATCCTCTACATCGGGAGCGCACAATGATCGTACTCATCCCCGCTTTCCGCCCGGACACCCGGCTCGCCCGCCTCGTCCTCGACCTGCACCGCGCGGACCCGTCGATTCAGGCCGTCGTCGTCGATGACGGCTCGGGCCCGGACTACGCCGTCTACTTCAACGCGGCCCGCGCCGCGGGCGCCGACCTCGTCCCCCACGTCGTGAATCGCGGGAAGGGGGCCGCGCTGCGCACCGGGATCGCCCGGGCCGCCGAGTTGCGCCCCGGCGAGCCCGTGGTCACCGCGGACGCGGATGGGCAGCATCTCGTCGAAGACATCCTCGCAGTCGGGCGCGAGTGCGAGGAGACCGGGCAGATCGTCCTCGGCGTCCGCAGCTTCGACGGCGACGTCCCGTTCCGCTCGAAGTTCGGCAACGACGCGACCGCCCTCGCATTCCGCCTGGCGACGGGCGTCCGCCTCCCCGACACGCAGACCGGCCTGCGGGCCTTCCCCGCGGGCGACCTCCACTGGCTGCTCGAGGTCCCCGGCGACCGCTACGAGTACGAGCTCTCCGTGCTCCTCAAGGCCGCTGAATCCGGTCTGCCCTTCATCCAGCATCCGATTCGGACGATCTACGAGGAGGGCAATGCCACCTCGCACTTCCGGCCCCTTCGGGACTCGGCGCGCATCTACGCCCCCCTCGTGAAGTTCTCCGCCTCCTCCCTGGTCGGTGCCGTGGTGGACTACGTCGGGGTCATCGGCCTCCATGCGCTGATCGGCGGGCTCCTCATTCCCGTCGTCGCGGCGAGAGCGCTCTCCGCCGGCGTGAACTTCGCGCTCAACCGGCGCGTCTTCCATGCGCGCCGGGGAACGGTCATGCGCACGGCCTCAAGTACGCGGTCCTGGCCCTGGGGCTCCTGGGGGCGTCCTACGTCGCGCTCAAGGCCGCGCTCGCCCTCGGCCTCGCACTGTGGCTGGCCAAGCCGATCGTGGATGTCTCGTTGTATGCCGCGTCCTACCGGATCCAGCGCTCCTGGGTGTTCGCGGAGCGGACGAGCGCTTGTTCGGCGGGGGCCGAGGGCGGGGCCGCCGGTCTCGCGCCGGCGGGCGGCGCGGCTGCGGGTGGGGTGAGCGCCCCGTCGTCATACGCCGATGTCCACAGGCCCTCCCTTCGCGAGCGCCTCGCCCGTTTCGTCGCGGGCCGACCGAGCACCGCGCTGTAGGGGACTCGGGCGGGCGCCCCGGCGGGGGCGCCCGCCCGGGCTTCCCCCGTCGATAGACTGTGCATGATCCGCAGCCGAAGGAGAGATATGAGCGTCGAGATCGTCACCGAGTCCACCCCTGAGCTTGTGGAGGCGATGGAGCGCCTCATCCCGCAGCTCTCCCGCTCCGCCAAGCCCCTGTCCGCGGGGGACGTCGAGCGCTTCGTCGCGCAGCCCTCGGTTCACCTCTTCGTGTTCCGTTCCGAGGCAGCCGATGATCCCGCTCGGAAGCCGATCCTCGGAATGCTGTCGCTCGCCACCTTCGAGATCCCGACGGGCGTGCGCGCGTGGGTCGAGGACGTCGTCGTCGATGAGGCCGCCCGCGGCCAGGGCGCGGGCCTCGCCCTCGTCGAGGCCGCCCTTGCGCATGCGAAGGCCGTCGGTGCACGCACCGTCGATCTGACGAGCCGCCCGGCGCGCGAGGCCGCGAATCGCCTCTATCGCCGCGCCGGCTTCGTCCAGCGCGAGACCAACGTCTACCGGGTCGCATTGGAGGGCTGAAGCCCCGGACTCGACGCGCCGCCCCGCCGCACCGGCGGGGCGGCGCTCGTCATTGACGGGCCCCTCTTCACCGGGGTCCGCGCCCGGCGGGCCCGCCGTCCGAGGGCCCGTCTCCGCAGGATCCGGGGCCCGTTCGCGCGCCCCTTCCACAAAAGATTTACTTAGCTTAGCCTTACCTTACACATAATGGAGATCCCCTCCGACCGGGCCCAATGCACGAAAGGACAAGCGACATGACTGACAACGCCGTCACCGAGATCCTCGAGACGAAGCGCGAGGACGCGATCCTCGCCCCCAATTCCAACCACCACCCGGGAATCCACCCGACCACCGCCTTCCAGCTCGCAGTCGAACTCGAGGGCTGAGCGCATGAGGCGAGGGAGCGGGAAGGGCATCGTCCAACTGTGCGCGGGCGAAGAGGACTCATACGCGCGCAGGTCCGACGGGACTCTGATAAAAGGCCCCCGTCGCGATCTGGAGGCCCTCGGAGCCTGCCCGAACGACGCCCTTCCCCTCCCCTCCCCCAGCAGCGGAGGCGGCCGGACCTCTCCGGCCGCGCGCGCCCGCTCCGCGGGCATCGACGCCGCCCTCGTCCTCCTCCTCATCGTCTCGATGCTCCTCGCATGCGGCATCGGGGCGGTCGAAGTCCACCCGGGGATCACCCTGCGGATCGTCCTCGAGCACCTCACCCCCTGGCAGTGGAGCGTCCTGCCAGCCCCCGGCCCCGTCGACGAGGGCATCATCTGGAGCACCCGCCTCCCCCGCAGCCTCGTGGGCGCCGCCTGCGGCGCGGGACTGGCCGTCACGGGACTCGCCGCCCAGTCGACTCTGCGCAACGTCCTCGCCGACCCCTACATCCTCGGCATCTCCGCCGGGGCCTCGACCGGGGCGGCGGCCGTCATGGTCTTCGGACTGCGCATGGCGGGCAGCCCCGTCCGCCTCGGCGTCGGCGCCGGGGCCTTCATCGGCTCCCTCGTCTCACTCGCCCTCGTCATGACCCTCGCCAGAGGGGCGGGACGACTGACCAACACGCGGGTGATCTTCGCCGGGATGGCGGTGAACTTCTTCTTCTCCGCCCTCACCAGCCTCATCATCATGCTCGCGAAGGACCCGACGACGACCCGATCGGTGGTCTTCTGGATGCTGGGCTCCCTCTCCGGAAGCCACTGGCCCGAGGTCGCCATCGCGGCGAGCGCCAGCGGGGCCGGGATCCTCGGGCTCATCGCCACCGGACGCCGCATCGACGCCCTGTCCCTCGGGGACGACGTCGCGCGCACCCTCGGCGTCGACCCCCAGCGCCAGCGCTTCCTCGTCTTCCTCCTCATCTCCCTCATCATCGCCTTCCTCGTCGCCCTGACGGGGACGATCGGATTCATCGGACTCGTCGTCCCGCACCTGGCGAAAAGACTGCACGGGGGGATCTTCCGGCGCTCCGCCCCCGCCTGCGCATTGACCGGGGCGATCATCATCGTCCTCGCCGACCTCCTCGCGAGGATCGCCGTCGCCCCCGGCGAGATGTCGATCGGAGTCATCACCTCGCTGCTCGGAGCGCCCCTGCTCATGCTCCTCATCGGACGCGACGCGAGGAACGACGAATGACGACGACCGCCCCCGCCTTCCGGATCGAGGGCCTCAGCGTCAAATACGGCTCGACCCTCGCCCTCGACTCCCTCAACGCCGAGATCCCGCACGGCATCGTCACCGGACTCGTGGGCCCCAACGGCTCGGGGAAGACCACCCTCCTGCGCACGATGTACGGGGCCCTCACCCCCTCGCAAGGACGCGTGCTCCTCAACGGCCGCCCCCTGGCCTCCCTCACTCCTCGAACGATCTCGCGCGAGATCAGCGTCGTCGTCCAGCAGTCCTTCACCCCTCACCGGATGAGCGTCCTCGACGAGGTGCTCCTCGGGCGCATGCCCTTCGTCCCCGACTTCAGCCCCTATCGCGATGAGGACCGCAGGCTCGCCCTGGAGGCCCTCGAAGCCGTGGGGATGAGCGACAAGAGCCGGCGGCGCTCCGACGAGCTCTCCGGCGGCGAGCGCCAGCGCGTCGTCATCGCCAGGGCCCTCGCGCAGGGGAGCCGATGCATCCTCCTCGACGAGCCCACGAACCACCTCGACATCCGCTACCAGCACGAGGTCCTCGGACTGCTGCGCGACCTCGGCCGCACGGTCGTCGTCGTCCTGCACGACCTCAACATGGCCGCGCGCTACTGCGACAGGGTCCACATCCTCAGCGCGGGCCGAATGCACTCCGTCGGACCCGCCGAACAGGTCCTCCTCGAGAGCACCATCGCCGAACTGTACGGCGTCGCCGCCTCGCGGATCGAGCACTGCGGCAGGCCGCAGTTCCTCTTCACCTCACCCACTCGATAGCAAGGAGAATCCCATGACGCTCAGACCCTCGTTCCTCGCCGCCGCGACCTGCGCGGCCCTCGCCCTCGCGGGCTGCTCGACGGGCACCGGCGCCGCCGACCGCCAATCGGCGGGGAACAGCGCCCCCTCGAACGCCGCCTACCCGATGAAGGCCTCATTCTGCGGACAGGAGGTCGCCGTCGGGCGCGAGCCCGCTCGGATCATCGGCGCGGGGCGCGAAGGAGTCGCGAACATCGTCTCCGCCGGAGCGGCGGACAGGATGGTCGCCCGATTCGGCGAGCACGGCGCGCTCTACGGCCCCCGCATCGAGGACGAGCTCAAGAGCCTCTCCGGCATCGAGGAGGTCGCCTCCGGAGGAGGCGAGGACCACGGATCCATCAGCTTCGAGCGCGTTCTCGAACTGCAGGCGGACATGATCTACGGATCGGCCCTCGGCGAGGGCGACCTGAGCATCGACAACCTCGCGAACAACGGGATCGCGGGCGTGATGCCGCCGAGCAGCTGCGCCTACGCCTTCTCCGGGGCGAAGAGCGACTTCGCGGACCTCGACGCGATCCCCGCCCACATCCGGGAGCTCGGAGCCCTCCTCAACACCGGGGAGAGGGCGAACGCGAATGCGAGCGCGATGGAGGCCGACCTGGCGGCGGCCCGCGAGGAGGGCGGGAGGCTCCCCGAGCTCAAGGCCGCCGGCCTGTACTACTGGGACTCGTCCGACGACCTCTTCGCCTACGGCGCCAACTCGACGATCCAGGGGATCTTCGACGCCGCCCGCCTGAAGAACGTCGTCAACCCCTCCTACGACGCGATGTTCAACGGCGCCATCTCGCCCGAGACCATCGTCAAATCGAATCCCGACGTCCTCATCGTCACCACGGGGGAGAGCGGGATCACCCTCGAGGACTCGCTGGCCCGTTTGGAGAAGATCCCGGGGATGACGCAGACCGCCGCCTTCAAGAACAAGAGGATCATCGAGCTGCCCTCCGGGGCCGCCTACCCGACCGTCGAGGCGATCGACGCCGCCCGGGAACTCGTGAAGAAGCTCGCGGAGCAGTGAGCACGGAAGGCCCGGGAGGGAGCATGAGCATGAGCACAGCGGGGAGGCGGCAACGCGCGGTCTTCGAAGCGGCCGGGGTGAGTCCCGCGGTCCTGATCGCACCGGTTCTCGCCGGCATGGCCGCGAGCGCCCTCCTCGTCGCAAGCGCCCTGGTGAATTCGATGATCTTCTCCGAGTTGCTGGGCGGACGCGACCCCTACGCGTTGACGAGGTCGATCGCGCTGCTCGCCCTGCTCCTCATCCTCATCCCCCTCCTGGGCCTCCTGCGCGCTTACATCGCGAACCGGCTCGGACTGCTGCTCAAGGTGGAGCTGCGGCGCCGGATCCTCGCCGACATCGACGAGCGCGGGCCGATGCGCCTGAGCTCCTCGCGCGCCGGAGCGCTCGAATCGCTGATGGTCGACGGGGTCGAGGCCATCGAGCCCTACTTCGGCTCCTACCTCCCGCAGATCGCCGTCACCGCCCTGACGGCGGGCCCCCTGTGCCTCTGGATCGGAACCGTCAGCCCGGTGATCGGCATCGTCCTGTTCCTGTGCGCGATCGCCGCGTTCCTCGTGCCGAGGCTGTGGGACCGCGCCCTCGCCGAGGAGGGCCAGGCCCACTGGGGCGCCTACGAGGATCTCAACAGCGATTTCGTCGACGCGATGATGGGGATGACCACCCTGAAGTCCTTCGGGGCGAGCCGGGCCTACGGTCGCAGGCTCGCGGAGAGGTCGAAGGAACTCTTGCGGACGACCCTGTCGCAGCTGAGGATCTCCCTGGGCGAGACCGGCGCCTCGGCCGCCGTCATGGTCCTCGGCCCCGCGATCGCCCTCCTCATCGCCTCCTACGAGGTGCACCGAGGCGCCTACGGCGTCGAGCGCCTCTTCTTCATCACACTGCTGTCCATCGAGGTGTTCCGGCCCCTGCGCGACCTCGCCAATGCGTTCCACGCCGGCTATTTCGGCCTGAGCGCGGCGACGCAGATCCATGAGCTCCTGCGCGGGAGGGCTCCCGATCGGGTCGTTCCCGAGCGCCGCGCCCTGCCCGAGGGGCGCCCCGCCGACATCGAGGCCCGCGCGGTGTCGTACACCTACGAGGGCGCGCAGGCCCCCGCCCTGAGCGGAGCCTGCCTGCGGATCCCCCAGGGGCGATTCCTCGCCGTCATCGGCGGATCCGGTTCGGGCAAGTCGACCCTCATCGGCATGATCCTCGGCCTCGACTCCCCGGAGGCGGGGACGATCACGATCGGAGGGGAGCCCGCGACGAGCGTCGACATCCCGTCGGTGATCTCCCTGGTGCCCCAGTCCCCCGTGATCTTCCCCGGAAGCGTCGAGGAGATCCTCGCAGCGGCGGCACCGGGGGCGACGCGGGAGGAGATGCTCGAAGCGCTGACCCTCGCCCGCGCCTACGGGCTCCACGAGAAGCGGGGTCCCGCAGCGGCGGGCGAGGGCGCCGCGCTCCCGGACGACCTCCTCCTCCGCGTCGAGGAGGGCGGGGCCAATCTGTCCGGGGGGCAGCGCCAGCGCCTGGCCATCGCCCGGGCCCTCGTCAGACGGCCGAGGATCCTCATCCTCGACGAGTCCACCTCGGCGCTGGATTCGGACACCGAGGCCCGGATCCTGTCCGGCCTGCGCGAGGCGCTTCCCGACATGACCCTCGTCCTCGTCACCCACCGCATGGAGGTGGCGGCGGGCGCCGAGGAGGCCGTGCGCCTCAGCGCCGGGAGGATCGTCTCCTCCGGGCGTCCCGACGAGGTCATCGGCGCCGCCCCCGCCCCCGCGCCCCTCCAAGGAATCGAGAAGCGATGAAACAGACCTTCAGGGACCTCATCTCCATCATGGGACGCCTCGGGCAGTTCCGGCGCTTGTTCATCGGCTCCGTCCTCGTCATCGCCCTCCACCAGATCGCCCTCATCCTCGTCTCGGTGGTGAGCGTGTGGATCACGACGAGGCTGGTGTCCGAGGAGCATCCCCGCCTCCTCCTCCCCTTCCTCGCCCTGTTCTGCCTCGCGATCGCCCACGCCCTCGGCTACCTCTACGACGCGTGGTGGTCCCACCAGCTCGCCTACCAGATCCTCGCGCGCATGAGGATCGACCTGTACGCGGCGATCCAGAGGATCGCGCCCCGGGGCCTCGCCGGGCGCAGGACCGGGGATCTGACGGCCGCCGCGATGAACGACATGGAGCAGTTGGAGTGGTTCTACGCCCATACGGCCCCCGTGGCCGTCGCGGCCCTCATCAACACGATCCTCATCGAGTCCGTCCTCATCGTCCTCATCGGACCGCTGGCCCTGCTCGTCCTCGTCTCGGTGATCCTGCCGGTCCTCGTGCCCTGGCTCTTCGCCCCCGTGCAGCGCAGACAGGGCGAGAGGGTGCGCGCGGGCCTGTCCGCCCTGAAGTCCCTCGGCCTCGACTCCGTGGTCGGCGCGCGCGAGCTGTACGCCCTCGGGCAGCGCGAGGAGCACGGGCGCCGCGTCTTGGAGGCGAGCGCCGGGGTGCAGCGCGACAAGCTCGCCCAGGCGATGCGCAAGAGCCTCGAATCCGCCGTGTCGGCCTTCGGCGCGGCGGCGGTCAGCATCGGGATCCTCGCCGTTCTCACGGGGAGGGTCGTCGAGGGCTCCTACCCCGCCCAGCAGCTGCCCGTCGCCGTCATCCTCGTCGCAATGGCGACCCTTCCGGTCCTCTCCCTGGCGGGGATGCTCGAGATCATGGGGGAGGTGTCCTCCTGCGCCCACCGGATCAACGAGGTCCTCGGCGCCCCGGATCCGATCCCCGGCGCGCCGCTCGACCTGCCCCTCGTCGAGGGCGAGGAGGAGGCCGCCGTCAGCGACTCCGCGACCTACCGCTACGAGGGGGAGGCCGCTGTGAAGAAGGTGAGTCTGCGGGTCCCCGGGGGCCGGACCGTCGCGCTCGTCGGCCCCTCCGGGGCGGGAAAGTCGACCTTCGCCCATCTCCTCATGCGCTTCATGGATCCCGATTCGGGCGGCGTCCGCTTCTCCGGGCGCGATCTGCGCAGCCTCGATCCGGATGAGCATCGTCTCGATGTCGCCCTCGTCCCGCAGAACGGCCACGTGTTCTCCGGGAGCTTTCGCTCGAACCTCCTCCTGGCCGACTGGGACGCCGACGACGACAGGATGTGGGAGGCGCTCCGGGCGGCCGGCCTCGAGGGCCTCGTCGAAGGGCTCGGCGGCCTCGACGCGCCGGTCGGCGACCGGGGAACCGCGCTGTCGGGGGGCGAGAGGCAGCGGGTGGTGCTCGCACGGGCCTTCCTGCGCCAGCCCCGCCTGCTGATCCTCGACGAGCCCTCGGCCAATCTCGATCCGGAGTTGGAACGGGAGATCACCGAATCGGCGACGCGGCTGCGCCGGGGACGGACGACCCTGGTGATCTCGCATCGCCTCGCCTCCCTCGCCGACGCGGAGTCCATCTGGGTGCTCGATTCGGGCAGGGTCGTCGCGCACGGCTCTCACGAGGAGCTCGAGCGCACCAGCGCGGACTACAGGCGCATCCTGGCGGATCAGTCGATCCGGGAATAGCGCGGGACGGCGCCGATTCCGCCGCGGACGGGCGCCGATGGCGCGGACGCGCCGGAGGGGCGCACGCGCATCGGCGCCGCCCGGCGCTCAGAACTCGAACCCCTCGCGGAGCAGCGCTCAGAACTCCTCGTAGACGGCCGGATCCTGATCCGCCTGCCGCCCGTCGGGCCTGGCCAGCGAGGAGATCCGCGCCATCTGCCCCTCATCGAGGGCGAAGTCGAAGACGGCGAGATTCTCACGCTGACGCGCCTGGCTCGCGGCCTTCGGGATCGGGATCGCCCCCAGCTGGAGGTGCCATCGCAACACGATCTGGGCGACCGACCGCCCCGTCTCACGAGCCAGATCGGCCAGGATCGGCTCGTCGACGACGCGCAGTTTGCGCGCGAGCGGACTCCACGACTCCGTGCGGATCCCGAGGCTCTCGTGGAAGGCGCGCGCCCGGGCCTGCGGGAAGTAGGGGTGGAGCTCGATCTGGTTGACGCTCGGGAGCTCCCCCACCTCGTCGCGCAGCCGCTCGAGATGGGCCGGCAGGAAGTTCGAGACCCCGACCGAACGGATCAGTCCGCGCTTCTTGAGGTCGACGAGCGCCCAGAAGGCCTCGACGTACAGGCCCTGCTTCGGGTTCGGCCAGTGGATGAGGTACAGGTCCCAGTAGTCGAGGCCCGCCCGGTACAGGGATTCCTCGACGACGCGGACCGCCTCCTCGTAGCGCTGATGGCGCCCCGGGAGTTTGGAGACCAGGCGCAGGTCCTCGCGCGGAGCGCCCGACCTTCGCACCGCACGGCCGAGCGCGCCCTCGTTCTCGTAGTTCACCGCGGAATCGATGAGGCGGTAGCCCATCCTGATGGCCGATTCGATCGATGAGGCGCCCGCGGAGCCCCACAGGCGATAGGTGCCCAGACCGATCGGAGGGAGGGTCGTCCCATCGTTGAGGACGGCTTCGTCAAGGGGGGAGATCGACATGCCCTCAGCATAGGCGGCTCTAGGATGGGCCCATGGGCTACTTCGAGTACGACGAGCGCACGCTCCACGCGATCGATTACCGTCATTTCCTCCTGGATTCCCCCTCCCCGTACCACGCGGCCGACCTCGTCGCGCAGCGTCTCGAGGATGCGGGCTTCGCGCGCCAGGACGAGCGCGACCCCTGGGACGCCTCCCCGGGCGGTCACGTCATGGTCCGCAACGGCGCGGCCATCGCCTGGGTGGTGCCGAAGAGGATCGACGAGGGCGCGGCCTTCCGCATCGTGGGGGCGCATACGGACTCCCCGGCCTTCAAGATCAAGCCCTCGCTCACTTCTTCGACCCCGGACGGGTGGTCGCTCATCGATGTCGAGGTCTACGGCGGCATGATCTGGAACTCGTGGCTCGACCGCGAGCTCGCGATCGCCGGGCGCCTCATCATGGCCGACGGATCATCCGTGCTGGTCAGAACGGGCGCACTCGCCCGGATCCCCCAGCTCGCGATCCACCTCGATCGCGGGGTGAACCCCGAGGGCCTGCACCTCGACCCGCAAAAGCACCTCCACCCCGTGTGGACGGTCGACGATCCCAACGCGGACCTCCTCTCGCAGATCGCGCGCTGCGCGGGCGTCGAGGCCTCCGAGATCGTCTCCCACGACCTCATCCTCGTCCCGCAGCAGGGACCCGAGACCTTCGGCGCGAAGGGCGAGTTCTTCGCCGCCGGCCAGCAGGACAACCTCTCCTCGGTCCACGCCGGGCTCACCGCCCTCGAGCGCCTCATCGGGGCGGGGATCCCCGATGCGGGGGATGTCCTCGTCTTCGCCTGCTTCAACCATGAGGAGATCGGCTCGGAAACCCGATCGGGCGCGGCGGGCCCGATCCTGCAGAGCGTCCTCGAGCGCACCGCTGCCGCCCTCGGCCGCGACCTCGACGGGCGCGCCCGCATGTTCGCGGCCTCGTCGTGCATCAGCGCCGACGCCGCGCATTCGGTCCACCCGAACTACGCCGAGCACCACGATCCGGCGACCCGCCCGGTGATGGGGCGCGGCCCGGTGCTGAAGATCAACGCGAATCAGCGCTACGCGACCGACGCGGAATCCATCGCCGTATGGACCAGGGCGTGCCGGGCCGCCGGGGTGCCCGCGCAGAACTTCGTGTCGAACAATGCGATGCCCTGCGGGTCGACGATCGGACCGATCACGGCAACGCGCCTGGGGATCGCCACGGTGGACGTGGGCGTCGGGCTGCTGTCGATGCACTCGGCGCGCGAGATGAGCCACGTCGACGACCTCATCGGCATGTCGAAGGTCCTCGAGGCCTACTGGGCCGGGGCCTGACCCGCCCCACGCGCGGGCCGGGCCCGCCTCCAACGCGAGCGCGGCCGCCCGGCCCCGCCCTTTCAGGAGACGAAATCGGCCTCGACGGAGCCGGTGAGCGCCTTCGCGATGAGGCGGGTGAAACGCGGGTTCATCTCCGGGAGGGCGTCGGCGCGGACGAAGACCGCCTCGGTGTTCTCCCCGTCCGCGGGATGCGGCTCGCCTAAGGCCCATTCGAGGACGAAGGCCGTGTCGAGGTAGCTCGCCCGGTCCCCGTTCGCGTAGACGAGGGGGCCGACGACATCGAGGCCGATGAGCCGGTCGACGCGGGCCTCGACCGCCGCCTCCTCGAGGGTCTCCCTCAGGGCCGCGACGGCGGGCTCCTCGCGCGGGTCGACGATGCCCGTGATCGGCGTCCACCACCCGTTGTCGGCCCGTCTCACGCAGAGCACCTCGACCTCGGCCGGGTCCGCGACGCCCCTCGACCAGCCGGGCTCGGCGCCCGCGGGATCGAGCGCCCGGCGCAGGACGATCGCGGTCGTGCCCGGGAGCCAGAGCTCGCTCGTGCCGATCTTCTCGCGGAGATCGAGGATGAACTGCGGAGTCGTCATGCCCGAATGCTACTCGCGCGGGTTCCCCGGCTCCGCGCCTACCGGGTCACATGATCGTGAACAGGGGGACGAGGAGGATCTTGACGACGATCGAGAATGCGAAGAGGGTCGCGTAGGCCCCTTCGATCCGCTCGTCGGCGACCCGGGCGTCGGCGGCCTGGAGGACAGCTGGCTGCCCGAGGAATCCCGCGACGCCGCCCGCGGCCCTCGGCGCGGACAGTCCCGCGATCCTCGCGCCCAGCGCCTGCGCGATGCAGCAGATGGCGGTGATGACGACGCCCAGGAGCGCGGCCTTCGGGCCCAGGGGGCTCGCGAGCATCGCGGCGACGTCGGGTCCCGCGTTGAGACCGAGGGCGGCCAGGAACAGGAGGAGGCCGATCTGGCGGATCGTGAGGTTGGCGGCCGAGGGGAGCGACCACACGATCGGGCCGGTCCGCCGCAGGGCTCCCAGGAGCATCCCGACGATGAGGGGGCCCGCGGCCGAACCGAGTTGGAAGGTGGTCTCCGGGCCGACCGGGAAGGGAATCGCCCCGAGGAGCATCCCGAGGACGAGGCCGATCCCGAAACTCATCGCGTCGACTTCCGAGACGCGCCTCTCGGAGTCGCCGAGCCAGGACTGGATGGCGTCGAGTTCCTCGGTGGGGACGACGACGGCGACGTGATCGCCGAGCTGGAGGTCGAGATCGTCGCGGGCGAGGAGGTCCAGGTCGCCCCGCCTCACCCGCGTGATCACCGCGCCGAAACGGGCCGCGACGTTGAGGGAGGTGATCGAGCGCCCGGCGAGATCCGGGTTCGAGACGACGATCCTCTCGAAGGCGACGTCGGAGCGGTCGTCCTCGAGGCGATGATCGTGCACGGGGTCGCCGATCTCGGCGGCGGCTTCTTCGATATCGGCGGGTTCTCCGACGAGGAGCACGAGATCGCCCTCGAGCAGGTCCTCTCCGGGCACGACGACCCGCGTGCACCCGTCCCGGCGCAGGTAGGACATGCGCACGCGCTGGTCGCGCCATGCCTTCACGCGCCTGGTCGACACCGTTTCGGCGACGCGGACGGTCAGGGTTTCCAAGCTGACGCCCGCGAGGGAGGGGGTGTCCTTCTCGCCGCGCCAGGCGCGCGTCACGGTCATCGTCACGACGACGATGCCCATGAGCACGCCGATCGGGTATCCGAAGGCGTAGCCGACGGCCGCCTGCGGATCGCCGGTGAGCCGCGTCGCCGCGTCGAGGGCGGGCGCGGCCGTGAGGGAGCCGGTGAACAGGCCGAGCGTGAGGCCTTCGGGCAGCGCCAGGAGGCGTCCGCCGCCGATCGCGATCCCCGCGCCGAGGACGCAGACGAGGACGCAGGTGAGGAGGAGGGAGGTCTGCTTGCGCAGGTCCTCGAAGAATGTCGAGCCCGCGGAGACGCCGACCGTGTAGACGAAGAAGGCGAGGCCGATCTGCTGGACGATCTGCATGCCCTGCCCCGCTTCGGGGTTCCAGGCCGAGACGGCCAGCCCCACGAAGAGCGCGCCCGCGGCGCCGAATCGGAGCGGGCCGAAGCGGATCGCCCCGAGGGCGGCGCCGATTCCGACGACGCCGAAGAGCGTGAGGAGGTGATTCGCCGTGAGGAGGGAGCCCATGGCTTCAGAGTAGTCGCGCGTTTCCCGGACCCGTTCATGAGGAGCGCAACGGGGCCCGGGAGGCGGAGGAGGCCGGGGCGCGCGCTCTTCGCCGGGGACTTGACCCTCACGCGGCGTGAGGGTGCACGCTGGTCCCATGATCGATGCGGAGAGCAACGGCCCCGAGCGCCTCTACACCGTCGGCGAGGTCTCCGACCTCGTCGGCCTCAGCGTCCGCGCTCTCCACCATTGGGAGCACGAGGGGGTCGCCGCGCCCTCGACGCGCTCGGCATCGGGCTACCGCCTGTACTCGCGCGCGGACGTGGCGCGCATCCAGCACGCCCTCGTCTACCGGGAGACCGGGATGCCGCTCGCGAGGATCGCCGAGGCCCTCGACGCGCCCGATTCTCCGCTCGATCACCTCATCCGCCAGCGCGCGCTGCTCACCGAGCGCATCTCACGCCTGAAGGCGATGCTCGGCGCAGTCGATGCGCTCATCAACGCGAAGGAGACGCGCATGACGACCCCTGAATACGACGCGAAGGTCCTGGGAAGCGACTGGAGCGAGGACCCCTACGAGGGCGAGGCCCGCGAGCGCTGGGGGACGAGCGCGCAGTGGGAGCAGGCGCAGCGCACGCGCGCCGAGCGCGGCCCCGAGGGCGAGGCGGCTGCGGCGGCGCGGCTCGCCCGGGTGGAGGCCGAGCTCGCCGCGGCCTTCCGCGAGGGGGCCGAGCCCGGATCAGCGAGGGCGAATGAGCTCGCCGAGCAGCACCGCCGGGCCTTGGACTGGTACGAGGTCACGCCCGCCCGGCACGTCATCCTCTCGCGCATGTACCGCGAGGACCCCCGCTTCCGCGCCCGTTACGAGGAGCTCTCCCCCGGCCTCGCGCAGTGGCTCTGCTCGGTCATCGAGGAGAACGCCCGCGCCCTCGGCCTCGATCCCGCGACGGCGGCCTGGGACTGAGCGTCCGGGGGCGGCTCCCGTCTAGGATTCGGGCATGAGCGACGACTCCTCCCCGACCCCGCCCGGCGCGCACGCCGATGCCGTTTCCCCCGAGGAGCCGCAGATCCCGCGCGGCGCCCTCGCGGACTCCGATTCCGTTCGAGTCGACACCTGGCTGTGGGCGATTCGGCGCGTGAAGTCGCGCTCTCAGGCGACCTCGGCGGCGCGCGCGGGGCACGTGAAGGTCAACGGGGATACGGCGAAGGCCGCCCAGAAGGTGAGGATCGGCGACGAGGTGCGCCTGCGGGTCGAGGGCTTCGACCAGGTTCTGCGGGTCCGTCGCCTCCTGGTCAAGCGCGTCGGCGCTCCTCAGGCCCGGACGGCCTACGAGGACCTGACGCCGGAGCGCCCTCGTACGGTGATCCCCGTCGCCCGGCGCGAGCGGGGAACGGGCCGCCCGTCGAAGAGGGAGCGCCGGGACCTCGACAGGCTCCGAGGACGGGACTCGCATGTGCGCGCCCGGCTCGACCGCCCGGTGAGCGGAGATCCCCTCGATGTTGAAAGGTGATGACCTCGGCGGGCAAAGGTGATGACTTCGACGGGCTGGGGGTCAGGAGATGCGGGAGGGCTTGACCGCCCCCTTCGGGCTCGCCAGCCTCGCGATGATCATCGCGATCAGGGGAGCCCCCACCAGCAGCCCGACGATCTCGGCGACGGGGATCACCGGCGAAAGCCCGATGAGGGTCGAGAAGCGCCCCGACTCGGCGATCGCGACCACCGAGAGCACGCCGACGAAGAGTCCGGACAGGACCGCGACGGGGATGCAGACGAAGGCGATGCCGATCCCCTGGTAGGCGCTCACCCTCCGACGCAGGTCGCGGGAGGCCCCCATCGCCTCGAGCGTCTCGAAATCGGGTCTCATGTCGTTCGCCGCGAGCACGACGACCAGGGCGATCGTGCCCGCGGCGGCGAGCAGGGACACGAGGGCGGCCAGACGCGGCAGGAGCAGGTTCACGGTCGTTTCACGGACGACCCTGGCGGCGCTCCCCGGGACCTCCTTGACGATGCTCGCCTCGAAGGCTGAAGCCGTGAGCGCCCCGACCGGGCGGTCGAGGATGAGGAGGCGCCCCAGGGGCTTCGCCGGAAGCGACAAGCGATCGGCGGCCTCGGGCGAGAGCACGATGATGTTCAGCTCGGACCACGCGGAAGCCGGGATCCGCTGTTCGGACACGATGGTCGGATCGGGGATCTCCGGCTCGCCGTTGCTCTCCGCGACGAGGGAGGCCGTCATGTCGAGCGCCCGCAGATTCGCGCCGCCCTGCGCATCGACGTAGGACGCGTCGGGAAGAATCGCACCGCCCTCCTTCAAGGTCGCGATCGCCTTCACCATCTCATCGCCGGAGACCAGGCCCGAGGCCTTGAGGAAGCTCCCGTCGTCGACGAGATACGCCAAGTCGAGTTCTCCGAGGGCGCGCCCGCCCTCGGCGATGGACAGCGGGTCGCCCCCCGAGGGCGAAGTCGCCTCCACGATCAAAGCCGGACCCGCCGCGGTGGAGGCCCAGGGCATGCCGTTGAGCTCCACCGACTGCTCCACGCCGCGCAGCTCGTCGACCGCGAGCGCGGCGGCCTCCTGCCTCTGACGGGCCTCCGGCGACGAATCCGAAGGATCCGAATCCGACACGAGAACCGCGCCCCGCGGGCCGAGGTGGGCCTGGGAATTCCACGCCGCCTCGTTCGCGGAGGTGAGGGTGATGAGGAGGGCGGCCGCGATGAAGCTCGTCGTCATGAGGGAGCCCATCGCGGGCAGGGTCCGCGAACCGTTCCGGATCGCATCGCGCAGCGCCAATCGGACGCTGAGCGATGCGGCATCGCTCCACCCCCACCTCTTCGAGATCGCATAGGGGATCGAGCCGATGAGCCCGGCCTCGAAGAGGGCGACCCCGACCGCCAGCAGGACGAGGGAACCGGTCGCGGCGGCACCGACCATCGCGGGGATGGCGGACAGGAGCGCGAGCGGATAGACCGGGGTGCGCCGGACGAGCTTCGACGGAGTGCGCGCCGTGCCTCGAAGGACGGCGACGGAGTCGATACTCGCCAGATCCCGCGCCGAGGGGATCGCCGCCACGATTCCGAGGATCATGGGCATGCACAGGGCGAGGACCAGCGGCGCGCGCGGCAGGACCAGCGGGTTCACCCCGATCATGTACGCGTAGACCAGGTGGAAGACGCTCAGGAGGAGCATCGACGACAGCGAGGAGATCAGGCCGATCCACCAGCCGACCGCCATGATCAGGCGCCCCTGATCGTGGTGGTCGCCGCCGATCGCGAGGACGATCGCCGCCGTCCGCGTCGCGCGATTCTGCGACACGGCGAAGATCGGTTCGACGAGGAGGACCAGCTCGATGAGGATGAGGATCCCGCCGAGGAGGAGGACGAAGAACTCCCAGCCGCCCCTCCATTCGACGCCCTGCTCGAGCGCCATCTCGGACAGGACTTGGCGGGACATGACGAGGAAGCCCGACTCGTTGAGCTCGTCGATGGCCTCCCAGGTCACCGCTTCGGGGCCCGCGATGTAGAAGGAGGTCGTGGACCCCTCGCCGACCTCATAGGTGGCGAGGTCCAAGGACCCGGCGCCCATGACGAGCACCCTGGAGCCGTCCACCACTTCCCGGACGCGGACCTCAGCCGTGCGCAGCACGGAGGCGCCCTCGTTCGAACCCGTCGAAACCGAGATCTCGTCTCCGACTCGAAGATCGAGCTCACCGGCGAGGTCTTCGGAGATGAGCGCCGAACCCGCCTTCAGTTCGATCCCGTCGAGCCCCTCGGGCAGTCCTGGGGCGGACGGCGAATCCGTCTGAAACGCGCCGATGACGTTCGTCTCTTTGCTCGTCCCCGTCTTCGCGAGATGCGCGACGTCGATCTTTTCCACGAGGAGGAGACGATCGCCCTCGGGGATCCACGACTCGAGGAGCGCGGGGACGTCCTCCGCCTCGACTTCCGATCTCGTGTCGACGGCGTCGACGGTGCCCATCTCGTCCTGGGGGAGGGGCGAATCCGCGATCCTCAGAGCGACGGCCTGGACCTCGGCATCCGAGCCGAGCCAATCGGTGATGAGGGCCGCGCGCGACGCGTTCGTCGACCAGACGGTCGCGAAGGCGAGGCCCACGACGATCGGGATGACGAAGATCGCGATGGCCGCCGCGTAGCGCGAGGGCTGCTTCGCGATCGAGCGCCGGGCGATCCGCTGGGCGACGATCCAGCGCCGCCGCAGGACGCGCAGGGAACGCAGGGAGGGGGCGCGATTCTCGCGCCCTGTCACAGGAGATCCTCGACTCGGTCAGCCCGCGAAGAGTCGGCGATCCTCCCATCGCGGAGGAAGACCGTCCGGTCCGCCCAGGCCGCGAATCGGGCCTCGTGAGTGACGAGAATGCCTGCGACTCCCGAATCGACCCGCTCCCGCAGGGCGAGCATCACCTTCTCGCCCGAATGCGAGTCGAGGGCGCCCGTCGGCTCGTCGGCCAGAAGGATCGAGCGGCGGCCGACCAGGGCGCGCGCGATCGCGACGCACTGCTGCTCGCCGCCGGACAGGTCATCGGGGAAGCGGTCCGCGATCGCCCCGGCCCCCACTTCCTCGAGGGCGGCGAGGGCGGCGACGCGGGCCTTCGCGGTTGCGATCCCGTCGAGCTCGAGCGGCATCGCGACGTTCTCGACGGCCGAGAGGGCAGGAATGAGGTTGAAGTCCTGGAAGACGTAGCCGATCGAGCGGCGTCGCACGATGGCGCGCTCGGCGGAGGGCAAGTCGGAGATGTTCGTCCCGTGGATCACGACCGCGCCCTCGTCGGGCCGTTCGAGACCGCCGGCGAGGGCGAGGAGGGTCGACTTCCCGGATCCCGAAGGGCCCATGACGGCGACGAGTTCACCGACCCCGACTTCGAGGTCGACTGCCGTCAGGGCTCGGACCCGCGTGTTTCCGGCGCCGTATCCGTGGCTCACGCCGACGAATCGCACCGGGACGGGCCCGAGGATCATCGGGCCTGAGCAGATGCGGAGCTGCGCGCCAAGCGACGCGGGACGCGCGCCTTCGAAGCGGCGAAGGCGGCACGGCGCGCGGCTTCGGACACCGCACCCGATTCGATGTGGTCGAGCCAGTTGAGTTCCGCCTCGAGGTCGAAGACGTGGCGCTCGAGGATGAGCTTCCATGCGAGTTCATCGTCGTCGGCGCTCGCCTTGAGGCGGGTCACGTCGCGAAGGGCGCTCAGGGTCGAGCGGCGCTGCGTCTGGATCAGGCCCGCGACATCAACGCTCGGATCCGCCGCGGCGACCGCGAGCTTCATGACGAGCTCATCGCGTCCGAAGTTCTCGCGCGGGACCGGGGTCGACCACCACTCCTCGAGGATCCGTCGGCCCGCCTCGGTGACCTCGAAGACCTCGGAGTCGCGGCCGCCGTTGGTCTCGTGATGCGATGTGACCGAGCCGTCGCGCTCGAGGCGCTGCATGGTCTGGTAGACCTGACCGATGTTCAGCGGCCAGGCGCCGCAGGTCTGGTCCTCGAACATCTGCTTGAGGCGGTACACGCCGGCGGGACGCTGCGCGGCGAGGGCGAGGAGTGCGTTGCGGACGGACATGGTGCTCCAGAGTTCCAGCGATCGGGACTGCTCTTATCTGAGGTTGAACTTTAGCGCGATATCGGCGAGATGTCGCGCAGACCTGCGCATGCACGCCGCGTCTCACACCCGAGAGGACGAGGCCCCTCCCGCATCGGCCCCGGACTCGAGCGCCCCGCCGACGAGCTCCAGAGCGGCCGACCAGGTTCCGCACCTCTGGCGGATGGTCGCCGCGGAGGGCACGTCGTCTCGGCCTTCGGCGCGGCGCGCCTCGGACCACGCCCTGTAGCCTCCGAAGGTCGGGGCCTTCCCCTCTCCTCGACACCAGGCGGCGTATTCGCCGAGGACGCCCGCCATCACCTCCGCGTTGAAGCGCCCGGAGCCCTGGGCCCGCCCTCGTCCGCCTGCGGGGAGACCGAGGGCGATGAGCGCGTCGTTCCAGTTGCCTCCCCCCACGCGCACGGCGATAGTTCGCGAGGCGGTCGGCCACAGCAGCGCGCCCTTGGACGACTCCGCTCCCCTCAGGCGGATGATCGCCGCCCGCGCGAGGTCGCATTTCGCGGCGGACACCGGCGGCAGTTCTCCGCGCGCCGCCGCCCGCCTGGCTGCGATGATCTTCGGGATCGCTTCGCGGATGTGCTCGCGCTCCAGGCCGTGCGCCCCGACGAGGGCCTCTAGGGCCTCCTCCAGTTCGGGATCCCCCGCACGGTCGTCGATCTCGAGGGAGCGCGCGTGAACGGTGGCGGCGATGAGCCAGAATCCCGCCACGATCTGAGCATCGCTGAATGCCGCGGTACGCGGTTTGGGTGGGGGCGACATGCGGTCACTGTATGCCCCCGCGCCCCGAGTGTGAACTCCCGCCCTTTTCCGGGTTCGCGGACGACAAGCGCCCTCTCCGCGCACTAAGCTTTTCAGGAACCTGAAAATCTAGGCGCTCGGCTCGTCCCGACCAGCCGCACGCAGCCCGAAACGCATTATGTGAAAGAAGGCGTGATGCTCTTCTCCTTATCGTGGCGCCATCTCAAAGAACGCATCTGGGAACTCCTCGCCGTCATCGTCCTCCAGATCGCGGCGACGATCGCCTCCCTCCAACTCCCCAACCTCAACGCCCGCATCATCGACGAGGGCGTCGCCACGGGGGACGCCTCGATCATCTGGCGCCTCGGCATCGAGATGCTCGCGATCGCGGCCGCCCAAATGATCTGCACCGCCCTCGCCATCTACCTCGGCGCACGCCTCGCGATGTCCCTCGGCGCCCACCTGCGCGAACAGATCTTCCAGCACATCCACGGCTTCGCATCTCAGGACGTCCACGCCTACGGCACCGGCTCGCTCATCACCCGCTCCACGAACGACGTGCAGCAGGTCCAGCAGACCGTCATGCTCTCCTTCTCCGTCATGATCGTCGCCCCCATCATGGGGATCGGCGGCGTCATCATGGCCCTGCGACAGGATCTCCAACTCGGCATCGTCCTCGCGATCCTCGTTCCCGTCCTCACGGCGGTCGTCGCCTTCGTCATGAAGCACCTAACGCCCCTCTTCGAAGTGCAGCAGGAGCGCATCGACACGATGAACACCGTGCTGCGCGAGGAGCTCACCGGCATCCGCGTCATCCGGGCATTCATCCGCCAGGCCTTCATCCGCGGACGCTACACGGACGCCAACACGAAGCTCCGGACGACCGCCATGTCGATCGGCACCTGGTTCTCCTTCTTCTTCCCGGCCGTCACCGTCGTCATCTCCCTGGGGATCGTCGGCGTCATCTGGTACGGGGGAATCCTCATCGACTCCGGCGGCCTGCAGGTCGGGGCCATGATCGCCTACATCACCTACGTCACGATGATCTCCATGTCCGTGATGATGGCCGGGATGATCTTCGTGATGATCCCCCGGGCGAACGTCGCCGCCACCAGGGTCGTCGACGTGCTCGACCACGCCCCCTCGGTCACCGATCCGATCGAAGCGGCGGCCGCGCCCTCGGGACGCTGGACCTTCGCACTGGAGGACGCGGCCCTGCGCTACCCTGGCGCGGAAGAACCCGTCCTCGAGAACATCTCCTTCACCCTGCGACCGGGGACGACCACGGCGATCATCGGAGCGACGGCCTCCGGGAAGACGACCCTCGTCAACCTCCTGCCCAGGATGATGGATCCGAGCTCCGGCCGCATCACGGCGTCCGGAGTGGCGCTCACGGACCTGCCGATCAGCGAAGTCCGCGAACGGATCGCCGTCGTCCCCCAGCACTCCTACCTCTTCTCCGGCACGATCGCCTCAACCGTTTCAGGCACGCGCAAACCCGACGCCGCACAGCGCGAACGCGTCGAATGGGCGCTGCGAGGCGCGCAGGCTGAGGAATTCGTCAGCTCGCTCGACGACGGCATCGACCACGTGGTCGACGCGGGGGGCGCGAACTTCTCCGGCGGCCAGCGCCAGCGCCTCACCATCGCGCGCGCCCTCTACCGCGCCACCGACCTCTACATCTTCGACGACTCCTTCTCCGCCCTCGACTACGCGACGGATGCCAGACTCCGCCTGGCGCTGCCCGAATACACCCGGGGAGCGGCCATCCTCATCGTCGCCCAGCGCGTCGCCTCGATCCGCAACGCCGACGAGATCCTCGTCCTCGACTCCGGCAGGATCATCGGCCGCGGCACCCACCGCGAACTCATGGAGACCTGCCCCACCTACAAGGAGATCGTCGACTCCCAACTCTTCGAGGAGGACGCGGCATGAGCACCCCTTCAACTTCTTCAACTTCAACCCGGCAGAACTCCCGGCGCACCCAGCCGGGCGGACCCCACGGAGGCCCGCCCGGCGGCATGGGCGCCGTCGAGAAGTCGAAGGACTTCACAGGATCGCTCAAGCGCCTGCTCGGCGAACTCCGACCTGACCGATGGCTCGTCGCCCTCACGCTCCTCGCGTCCCTGATCTCCGTCGGCCTCTCCGTCACGGCGCCCAAGGTCCTCGGACGGGCCACCGACATCATCTTCAACGGGGTCGCCTCCAAGGCCATCGCCTCCTTCCCCTCGAAGGATGCGGCGATCGCCTCGCTCGAAGCAGCCGGTCGGGGCGACTTCGCCAAGGTCCTCTCCGCCATGGACATCACCCCCGGCCAGGGCATCGACTTCAACGCCCTCGGCCGCGTCCTCCTCATCTGCATCGCGATCTACATCGGCTCGGCCGTCATCTCCTTCATCGGCGGATGGATCCTGCGCATCGCCATTCAGAATCTCGGATGGCGCCTGCGCGAGAAGGTCCAGACGAAGATCGAGCGCCTCCCCCTGTCCTACTTCGACCAGAACTCGCGGGGCGACCTCATGTCGCGCGTCTCCAACGACGTCGACAACATCTCGATGGTCCTCAATCAGACGCTCTCCCAGATCTTCCAAGCCGTGCTCACGATCCTGGGCATCTTCGTCATGATGATCACCCTGTCGTGGAGGCTCACGATCCTCGCCCTGCTCGTCATCCCGTTCGGGGGGATGCTCGCCGGCCTCCTCATGAAGAGGGCCCAACCCCAGTTCCGCCAGCAGTGGGCCTCGACCGGGGATGTCTCCAACACGGTTGAGGAAGCGATCTCCGGGCACGAGGTCCTCGCCCTGTACGGCCTCGAGGATGAATTCAACGAGTCCTTCGCGAGCGCGAACACGCGCCTGTACCGCTCGGGCTTCATCGCCCAGTTCATCTCGAATCTCATGATGCCGGTGATGAACATGATCTCGAACATCTCCTACGTGATCGTCGCCGTCGGCGGCGGCCTCATGGTCGCGGGCGGTTCGATGTCCCTCGGCAGCGTCCAGGCCTTCATCCAGTACTCGCGCCAATTCACCCAGCCGATCGGTCAGCTCGCCTCGATGGCGAACTCCCTGCAGTCGGGCGTGGCCAGCGCCGAGCGCGTGTTCGAGTTCCTCGACGCCGAGGAGATGGGACTCGACGAGGGCGCGCGCTCACTCGCCGAGGCGCGCGGGCAGGAGGCGCCGGGCGAAGGGGGCGAGCACGTCGCCGGCCGCGTCGTCTTCGACCGCGTGCGCTTCTCCTACACGGAGGGGACCCCGATCATCAAGGACCTGTCGTTGACGGTCGAGCCGGGCCAGATGGTCGCCATCATCGGCCCCACCGGTGCGGGAAAGACGACCCTCGTCAACCTCCTCATGCGCTTCTACGAACTCGATTCGGGCGCGATCTATCTCGACGGGGCGGACATCGCCCGCCTCGACACCGACGTTCTGCGATCCCACATCGGCATGGTCCTGCAGGACACGTGGCTCTTCGACGGGACGATCGAGCAGAACATCGCCTTCGGCGCGGAGGACGCCGATCATGACGCGGTGGTCGCCGCCGCGAGGGCCACGGCCGTGGATCGGCTGATCCGCCAGCTCCCCAAGGGCTATGAGACCCGCGTGTCCGATGAGGGCGACACCATCTCCCAGGGCGAGCGCCAGCTGCTCACCATCGCCCGGGCCTTCGCCTCCGATCCGGACATCCTGATCCTCGACGAGGCCACCTCATCGGTCGACACCCGGACCGAGGTGCTGGTCCAGCGCGCGATGGACAGCCTCAGGCAGGGGCGGACGGCCTTCGTCATCGCGCACCGGCTCTCCACGATCCGCGACGCCGACCTCATCCTCGTGATGGAGGAGGGGGACGTCGTCGAGATGGGGCGCCATGAGGACCTCCTCGCCGCCGACGGAGCCTACGCGCGCCTCTACAATGCGCAGTTCGCGGGTCCTAGCGGGGGTAGCGTTTAAGTATGGCCGCCCCCAGCCCTCAACACGTAGTGTTGACAATTGGCGATTTTGCTGAACCTAAGCCACGACGCGGCGAAAGTGTCACCCTGGTCGAATCCCAATACGTTACGCCGTCTTCCCTGTGCACACCGAGCTCGTCAAGGCTGATGACCGCAGCAAGAATCGCTTCATAGTCATCGGCCTCCCACACAAGGACAACCCTGTTTTCGTCGAGCGCAGCGAGCGCTGAATAGGCAGCTGCCCCTTCATCAACGACGATCGGCTCAGACCAGGATTCTCCTTCATCCGTAGAGACGTGAACCGAGAGACGGCACCTCTCTACGGGAGAGGAACACATCGAGGCAAGGAAGACATCACCGATACGCACGAGCCCGCCATTACAGCCCGGGTCAACGAGCGCTTCCTCAACTCGCGGAGCCGTAAAGTTCGCACCAGCATCCTTCGAGCGAGCAGAACGGCGTCTGGGTGCGGAGCGCGCATGGAGCAGGACCTCGCCGTTTGAAAGAGCAATCACCTTCGATTCGTCACATCCGGGGCCAAGCGGAGTGCCGAGTGTCCATGTCTGTCCATGATCTGAAGATGTTGCGCACACTGCGTAATCTTCATCGTTGATCCTTGCAACGAAAGGCTGGACAAGACGACCGTCAGGAAGAATGGTACCTGTACCCGAAGCGGTGAACATCCCCGCAACTCCATCGGGCCGCAACTCGGAAAGATCTCTGTGACTCCAGGTCTGACCATGATCGTCAGAAACCGAGAGCCAAAGCTCCAGGCCTGCTCCACCCGCAACCGCAGAGAAGTATGACTCTCCCATCGAGCCTACTGACCAGCAAAACACCCGGTCCGTGAATGGATCATACGTAAGCGCCGCGTCCCCGAATCCGTGTCCGGGCTCGTGACGGCGTAACACCATTGGCGAAGACCAGCTCTTCCCTTCATCATCGGAAGAAACAAGAGCTATATCGAAATCTGCTGGGAGGTCACGCCAATCAGCACGAACATCAAAGGCGACGAGGATCCTATTGCCCGCAATTGTCACCGCAGGGATCCGATAGAGGGGGGTTTGGAAGGCTGAGCCGGGGAAAGGATCACCGCGTCGGATTAAATTGATTATGCGCATGGAAGAATGCTCTCCCTTCGATTCCTCTACACGTACTTATCTGAGTATAAAATGCTTATTGACTAAGCTGAAAGTCATCCAGTTCCATCATTTTACACGAAAGAAGCGAAATGACACGTTTTCTCAAAAAACTCTCGATCACCCTCCCCACCGGCGCGCCGATCCCGGTTTTCGGCTTCGGCACCTACAAGGTGACGAGCGGCGTCTACGAGACCGTCTCCAGCGCCCTCGCCCTCGGCTATCGGCATATCGATACGGCCCAGATGTACGGGAACGAGGCGGAAGTGGGACGGGCCATCGCCGACTCCGGCGTGCCCCGCGAGGAGCTCTTCATCACCTCGAAGCTCGACAACGGCAACCACGAGCCCGCCGCCGCGCGCGCCTCATTCGACAAGACCCTGGCCGATCTGCGCACCGACTACGTGGACCTCTTCCTCATCCACTGGCCCCTGCCGACCCTGTACGACGGGGATGTGGCTCTGCCCTGGCCCGTGCTCGAAGAGTTCCACGCCCAGGGCCGCGCCCGCGCGATCGGCCTGTCGAACTACACGATCGAGCACATCGAGAGGGTCCTGGACGCTGCGGAAGTCGCACCCCACGTCCTCCAGGTCGAGGCGCATCCCTTCTTCCCGAACAACGAGGTGCGCGACTTCGCCCGCGCTCACGGCATGACGACGCAGGCATGGTCGCCATTGGCCAGGGGGCGCGCGGCGAAGGACCCCGCACTGGCCCGGATCGCGGCCTCGATCGGAAGGACCGGGCCGCAGGTGGCGCTGCGCTGGGCGCTCGACCGCGGCGACATCGTCTTCCCGAAGTCGGTGACGCCTGCGCGCCAGGCGGAGAACCTCGACGTCTTCTCCTTCACGCTTGCGGACTCCCTTCGCGCCCGCATCGACGCGCTCGACGAGGGCGAGGCCGGGCGCACCGGTTCTCACCCGGACACGATGAATCGACTCTGAGAAGGCGATCCGCCCCGGCATGTCACCGAGTGGGACGAGGGTGTCCTCGCGAGGGCACTCGCGCTACCCTCGGGCGCATGTCTGAAGATCAGCCCCTTGACCGGATGCTCGCCACTCTCGCGCCCGTGCCCCAGGGCGAGTACGTGTTCGCCCTCGTCGACGAGGTGCCCGCGGGAACCGATCCCTTCGCAGTGATTCGCGATGAGGACCGGTACACCGTCGTCCTCGAGAAGTCCGAGGCCGAGGCGGCGGGCCTGCCCGTCGACAAGACCTACGCGCACCTGTCGCTCGGCCTCGACGCGGACCTGGATTCGATCGGCGTGACCGCGACGATCGCTCAGGTCCTCTCGGCCCGTTCGATCGTGGCGAATGCGATCGCCTGCACCCGGCACGACCACTTCTTCGTCCAGGCGGATCGGGCGGATGAGGCCGCGCAGCTCCTCGCCGACCTGGGGAAGAACGCGCGCGGCTGGCTGCCTCGCCTCTGAGACGAGGCGGGCGCGGGCTTCGGGGCGCCCCACCTGGCGTTCAACGGCCGCCGGGGTAGACTCGGCCCCATGGCGAAGGAGCTTTCGCGGACCGACCGCGCCATCGTGCGCCTGGCGGACGGCACGGTTAAACAGCAGAACCTCTTGACCGGAACGGAGGTGTGGACGGTTCCGGGTCGCGGGAACCGGCCCCTCTCGGTACCGGATGCCCAGGTCCGACCGATCGATCACGGACGCGATGGGGGGCACTGCGCCTTTTGCGAGCACCGCTACCTCGAGACCCCGCCGGAGAAGTCCCGCCTCGTCCTCGACGATCACGGCGACTGGCGTGAGCTCTCGGGCCTTCCCGCTGAAGCCCTCTCCGAGACGACCGCCGAGTTCCGGCGGATCCCGAACCTCTTCGAGATCGTCTCCTACAACTACTGGCATCTCAACCACGGGCACACCCCCTCTGAGGCCGAGCACCGGCGGATGGCCGAGTACCTCGCCTCCCCCACGGGCTACGACCACGTCATGTCCGTGGTGCGTTCGCGCCTCCTCGCCTCGGGCGTCGATGACGCTGAGATCTCCGCGATGAGCGATTCGCAGATGCTCGGGCACGCGAACGGGTTCTTCTCCGGCGGCCACGACATCATCATCGCGAAACGCCACTACGCGGACGGCGCGACCGACGAGTCCCAGCTCGCGGGTTCGGGCACCCTCACCCCCGAAGAGCACTACCGGTACACGGACTTCACCGCCCGGTCGATGGAGGACCTCTACGGCCTCGACCCGAACGTCCGTTACGTCGCGACCTTCCAGAATTGGCTCAAACCCGCGGGAGCCTCCTTCGATCATCTGCACAAGCAGCTCGTCGCCATCGACGACCTGGCAGTGCAGACCGAGGCCGAGCTCAACCGTCTGCGCTCCCAGCCCGATATCTACGAGGAGATCCTCAAGGTCGCGGCCACGCGCAAGCTCCTCATCGCGCAGAACGATCACGCGGTCGCGATGGCGGGCTTCGGCCACCGCTTCCCGGGCATCGCGATCTGGCCCTTACACTCCCCGATCAACCCGTGGGAGGCGAGCGCGGAGCAGATGCGCGGCGTGTCCGACATCCTCCACGCCATGCACGCCGCGACCGGCGCCGACGTGCCCTGCAACGAGGAGTGGTACCACCGGCCGCCGACGGTCCGCACGCCGATGCGGTGGAGGATCCTCCTCAAGTGGCGGATCTCGACTCTTGCGGGTTTCGAGGGCGGGACGCGCATCTACCTCAACACGATCGATCCGTGGACCGTGGTCGACAAGGTCCTCCCCCGGCTGCACGAGATGCGCGAGGCCGGAACGATCGCTCCGATGCGCCTCGGCGCCGAGTGCCGCGTCGATCCGGGGATGCTCGAAGGCTGAGCCGCCGGGAGGCTGACCGCCCGAAGACTGAGCCGCACGGAGGCCCGGGAAGCGGCCGGTCGGATGCGGGCGGCCTCAGCAGGGGGCGCGGGCCCACCGGCCTCGGACTTCAGCCCGCGGCCGCCCCGCTCCAGGTCGCGCGTCGATCCGCGAGCCCCGCCGCATCCATCGGAGTCAGCGGGACGGCGTCCGCCATCGGGGTGAGGAACCAGTGCGCGGGGGTGTTCTCCACGCTCGAGGGGTCCAGGGGGTAGACCTCGCCCGCTTCGGCGAGGGCGTTCTGCCCCTGGCCGCCTTCGAGCCAGGCGAGGAAGGAGCGGGCCCCGGAGGGGTTCGTCGCATTCGCGAGCTCGGCGGCGAACAGGTAGCGCTCGACGCAGGTGGCCGGGAGCGGATGGGCTCTCGCTTCAATGCCCGGGGTGGAAGTGGTGTCCACGATCGTGCTCATCGGCGCCACGAGGAGCGGGTGGCGGTGAGAGGGCGCGGACTGGGCCGCCTCGCCGTTTTCTTCAAGGACCGTCCACGACGCCTTCGCCTCATCCGGAGCGCCGATGAATGCGCCGGAGCCCTTCAGGGCGCGCGCCCACGCGTCCAGGTCGCCGCTCACGCGCGAAGCCGCCCCGAGGAGGAAGAACGCGCCGCTCTTCGTCGAGGCGGGGTCGGGCACGGCGAGGAGGAAGCCGGTATTCGCGTCGCTGAGGCCGTCGAAGCCCTCCGGAATGCGCCTTTGCCCGGCTGAAATCCATCCCGAGTCCGCGAGGACGCAGACATCGTCGCGCCCGTAGGGCATTGCGCCCGCGATCACCCCTCCGACGCCCTCCGGATAGCTGAGTTCGAAGGGCGGCGCTTCGCTCAGGGCGCCGCGGACCGTATCGAGTCCGAGCAGGTCGAGTCCCATGACGAGGTCCGCCTCGACCTCGGCCGCCTCCTCATCGGAGCCGAGCGTCACCGTCTGCGGAGTGAATCCCGTGGCGGTCCGGAACGCCGAAAGCGCTTCCTCTGAGAACTCGACACCCGGTGCGAGGGCGATGACGACGGTTCCCGAGCCGCGTTCGGGCGCGGGCGCTCCGAGCGCGCCGGGGCCTTTCGATTGGGGCTGTTCCGCGAGCATCCCGGGCACGATCGGCTCCGCAAAAGGATCGGCTCCGTCGTAGGAGGCCGACACGGAGGGCGTGCACGCCCCGAGCGCCCCGCCGAGGAGGAGGGCCGCCGCGATCGCGAGCGGCCTGCGGATCTGGATCATCGGGACTCCTTCGGCGACATGTGGAACCTCGTCATTTTACGGCCCGCCGGGGACCGGCACGAGTGCGCCGAGGCGTCGCCCTAGGGCATGATGGGGTATCGGCACCTCCGGAGCCCGAATGAACGAGGAGAATCGCAATGGAAGATCTCGGCTGGAAGATCGCGAGCGCGGGAGCGGCGGCGGTCGCAGCGATGGGCGCGAGCAAGATCGCTGAAATCGGCTGGCGTCTGGCCACGGGCAATGAGGCTCCCCGCGAGGACGACGATGAGGCGGCGCTCGCCTCGCTCGTCATTTTCGCCGCGGCCTCGGCCGCCGTCGTCGCCATCGCTCAGCGGTACGCGCTGCGTTCGGCGAAGAAGTTCTGGGGACCGTCCGCCCCCAAGAGCCTGGAGGCCTGAGCCCCTTCAGGGCCTTCTCGGGATCCCCGGGATCCCTTCGCGCGCTTCCGGGCCTCCTTTCAGGAGCATTCGCGCCCGGGCGGACCGGCGATTCGCGTCATCGCGGAGGGTCCAGGATCGGGAACAGCTCCGTCAGATCGGTCCGTTCGCCGGAGGCTTGAACGCGGCCGTCCCCGATCGCGTCCTCCCATCGGATCCCGCCCGTCGCGAGCCCGAGCCACACCTGCATGCCGGTCTCCACGACGGCCGGAGGCGTTCCCCTCCGGTGCGTCGTCCCCGGCAGGATCTGGACCGCGCCCGCGGGAGGGACCCGCACTTCGACGGCGCGACCGGGATGCAGGGCTTCGAGTTCTTCAAGAGTGAAGCGCACGGCGGTCAGCAGTGTTCCACGCGATGCCGACTCGGGATCGCACCCCCAGGCCTCAACCGCCGCCATGCCCTCCACGGGGTCGATCCGTCTCCTCGCCATGGGTGACATCATAAGATCCTGAGCCGATCGGGGCTCAATGCGGGACCTCCCCCATATGCGCGAGGAGAATGATGGTGCACAGTAGAGGTGCAGCGATCCGCGTCGACGAATGAAGGAGGGACGATGAGCGGCGAGGCGACGGCCATCGACATGCCGGCGAACACCATCGAAGAGCCCCACGCCCCTTCCCGCGCCCTCACCCTTCCCGAGCGTCTTCTCACCTCCGGCTCCCTCATCGATTCCCCCCGCATTCCGTGCGCCGAATGGGACCCCGAGGTGCTGCGCGCGCTCGCGGGCGCCGACCGGGTCGGTGAGATCTCCCTGCGCCGCATTGAGATCTTCGATGACATCGACGACTTCGCCCTCGAGCACCCCGACGCGGTCCTCTCGCCGAATTCCTGGGGGCGCGCCCTCGGCCATCGTCTCCGTGACGCCGTGGAGCGGCGCTGCTGCCTGTGGCTGGCAACCGCTTCGCCCGAGTCCCTGCCGCGCCTCGAGCGCCTTTTCGGCCCGGGCATCCTTAAAGTCGCCGGCGCCTCCGCGCCCGACGGGCGCCTGCCGCTCGCATTGAATCCTTTGGAGCTCGTGCGCGCCTGGTCGCATGATCGTGCGCGCTCCGCCTTTCTGCGCCGGGTCCTTCACGACGCCGATTCCCTGCGCGCCCCGAGCGCGGTGATCGAGGCCCTCCGTCATGGTGCCGTGGCGATCCGGGAGCGTTCCCGCCTCGCTCGTCTCGCGATCAATCCCCGGGTGATCGCCTACCTCGTGGTCTTCGTGTACTCGTCCCTGCGGGCGCTCCCCGTTGCGCTCGTCCCCGGTTTCACGGGCAAGGTCTGGGTGCTCTGGTCGATCGACATCTTCACGGCGATCCCCTACACCTGGGGCGTCCTCACGATGATCGCGGGCCGGACGCTCCGGATGCGCCTCCTGGGGCTGACGGTCACGATCGTGACCTTCATGGCGCCGTACATCTATTTCTGGCTCCACGGCAAGGACTACCCTCCTGCGGTCATCGCCCTCGTGATCGCGATGATCCTGGGTTCGGTGGGTCTGGAGTTCGCCCGCTGGATGCGCGACCGCGTCGTCGCCCGCAGCCTCCGTCGCCCTTGATCCTCGCAGATCGCCGTCGGCCCTGATGCGCCGTCTTCATCACCGCTGATCCCGCATCGGATCCGCAATTCGGGATATCCCGGTCCCCCGGGCGATGTTCTCGCAGCGCACGGCGTCCTGACGCACGCGCGTCCCCGTCCTGAGAATCCCCGGCGAGAGACACCGATTCGGGCGGACGCCCGCTCTCAGCAGGGTTCCCGCTCCCACTACGCCCGCTCCCCCTGGACAGCTCCCGACGACACCCGATCCCACTGGACGCCCGATCCCGGCCTGCGCGAAGCCCTCCCTCCGGCACGCGCACGGCTACGCCCTCGGCGATGATGCCGAGGGCGCACCGCGCACGCGGGACTCAGGCGGCGGTCAACGCCTCCTCGTCCGTCTTCGCCCGCCAAGTACGGGCGATCCCCGTCAAGAGGAACCAGGCGGCGGAAACCCAGAAAGCCGCGATCGCCCAGAGCGGACGGGCCGGCACGGCGACGAGCACCGCCACCGACGCGATCCACACGACGGATGCGATGATGTTCCACACTCGAAGCTTCTTCACGCGCATCGGATGGGTGAAGTACAGGGGCGCCAGAGTCAGGACCGCGAGACCGATCGTGATCACGATGTTGACGGCGGCCGGAGTCTGCATCACGTACATCGTCACCGCAACGACGTTCCACGCCGCAGGGAAGCCGACGAAATAGGAGTCGGCGGATTTCTCGCCCTCATTCGCGTAGCAGAACACCGAGGACACGGTCGCCACGATCATCGCGATCAGGCCGATGGCCTTGGAGCCAAAGGGCAGGTAGAGGTACATGAAGAGCGCGGGCAGGAAGGTCCAGGTGAGGTAGTCCACGACATTGTCGAGGACGGATCCGTCGAACCAGGGGATGACCTGTTTGACGCAGGTCTTGCGCGCGAGCGTCCCGTCGAGGCCGTCGACGATGAGGGCGACTCCGAGCCAGAGCCACATCATCTGGACGCGCCCTTCGATGAGGGCGACGGCCGCGAGACTCGCCCAGACGAGACCGGACATCGTGAATGCGTGGACCGCCCAGGCGGCGATCACTCGCGAAAGGCGAGGCGCCGGCGCCGCGTCCTCGGAGCGGATCTCGGATTGCGCGGGGCTGCCGGGGGTGTGCATTTCGGGGAGGGTGGGGGGATTCACTGTGTCGTCCTGTTTCGAGGGATCGGTCGCTTTTCAGTATCGGCCTTGAAGTTGTAAAGCCACAGTATTTGCGAGCATTTCCAGCAGGAATCAGGGTGGTCCCTGAGGGGCTCGCACGCACGTCCCTTACCCAGGCCGCTCCGGCCGGCTGCGGCATCGCCGAGGGCGGGGCCCTTTCTCATGGAACAGCGGATCTTTCGCGAAAGCGTGAACACGAAGGGCCCTGAGATCTGTCCCTCGTCGAGAGGGCGCGGCGCAGGGCCCTGGATCGTCTCGGCGGGAAGGGGGGATGCCCCGAACAGCAAGCGCCAACCCCACAGCCAAGGGGCCAACCCCGCACCCTATTCCTTGGATGCGGACTTAACCCCCAGAAACACCCCGCCAACCCCACAGCCAAGGGGCCAACCCCGCACCCTATTCCTTGGATGCGGACTTAACCCCCAGAAACACCCCGCCAACCCCACAATCAAGGGGCCAACCCCGCACCCTATTCCTTGGATGCGGGGTTGTGTTCGCCGACGAGCACCACGCGGCCCCGCCATCCGGGAGAGCGCTCGAACACGGGAGAAACCCCGCACACGGAACAGACCCCGCACACAGGTGGTGCCCGCATGGTCGTCCATGCGGGCACCACCCGGCTTCAGAACCTCTCGCGCAGCGCCGCCTCCGACCTCTCCCGCAGCGCTTCGACGTCCTCGATCCAGCCGCCGACCCCGTCGGCGAGCAGGTCCGATCCGAGAACCGCGAGCATGTCCCCGCCCGTCGTGCCCAGACGCGCGACCGGCACGCCCTCGGCCTCGGCGGCGGCATGGACGGCCGCGAGCGCGCCTTCGGGAACCGCGATGATCGCGCGCGCCTGGGACTCGGAGAAGAGCATCTCGAAGTCGGACAGGCCGTTGAAGCCCTGCGCTTCGGTGAGGTCGAAGGTTCCGCCGATGCCGAAGCGCAGCGCCATGTCGGCGAGGGCCTGCGCGAGGCCGCCGTTGGACAGGTCGTGGGCAGCGCGCACGAGCGGGCGCCCGTCCGGGCCGTCGGCTGCCGACAGGGCACGGATGACGTTGCCGAGCGCCACTTCCGCGGACAGGTCCACCTGCGGCGGCAGGCCGCCGAGGTGGCCGTGGCGGATGCGCGCCCAGGCGGAGCCGTCGAGCTCGGAGCGCGTCTCGCCGAGGAGGAGGACCGCGAGGCCCTCCTCGGTGAAGCCCGAGGGGTTCGCACGACGGACGTCCTCCATGATGCCGAGCATGCCGACGACGGGCGTCGGGTTGATCGACGAGCTCGGGAGGTTCTTCTCGGTGCCCGAGGAGTTGTAGAGGGACACGTTGCCGCCGGTCACCGGCACGCCGAGCTCGATGCAGCCGTCGGCCAGGGCCGTCATCGCGGTGACGAGCTGCCACATCGCGTCCGTGTCCTCGGGGTTGCCGAAGTTCAGGCAGTCGGTGATCGCGACCGGCTCGGCGCCGACGACGGCGACGTTGCGGTAGGCCTCGGCGAGCGCCTGCTTGGCGCCGACGGCCGGGTCGAGCTTCGTGTACCAGCCGTTCGCGTCCGTCGCGAGGGCGACGCCGAGACCGGACTCCTCGTCGACGCGGACGACGCCGGCGTCGTCGGGCTGGGCGAGGGCCGTGTTGCCCTGGACGTAGCGGTCGTACTGGTCGGTGACCCACGCCTTCGACGCCTGGTTGACGTCGGCGAGGACCGTGCGGATGTCGGACACGAGGTCCGCACCGCTCGCCGGGCGCTCGAGGCGATCCGAGGAGTCCGCCTGGAGCTCGTCCTGCCAGGCGGGGCGCGCGTAGGGGCGGTCGTAGACGGGGCCCTCGTGGGCGACGGTCTTCGGGTCGACGTCGACGATCCGGTGGCCGAAGTGGTCGATGGTGAGGCGCCCGTCGCCGGTGAGTTCGCCGATGATCGCGGCCTCGACGTCCCACTTGTCGATGATCTCGAAGAAGCGCTCCCGGTCGGCGGGGGTGACGATCGCCATCATGCGCTCCTGCGACTCCGACATGAGGATCTCGCCGGCGGTGAGGGTCGGGTCGCGCAGGAGGACCTTCTCGAGGTCGACGTGCATGCCCGAGTCGCCGTTGGAGGCGAGCTCGCTGGTCGCGCAGGAGATGCCCGCGGCGCCGAGGTCCTGGATGCCCTGGACGACCTTCGCGGCGAAGAGGTCGAGGCAGCATTCGATGAGGACCTTCTCCATGAAGGGGTCGCCGACCTGGACGGAGGGGCGCTTGGCGGGCATGCCGTCCTCGAAGGTCTCCGAGGCGAGGATCGAGGCGCCGCCGATGCCGTCGCCGCCCGTTCGCGCGCCGAAGAGGACGACGAGGTTGCCCTCGCCCTCGGCGTTGGCCAGGTGGATGTCGTCGTGGCGCAGCGTGCCCAGGCACAGGGCGTTGACCAGCGGGTTGCCCTGGTAGGAGGGGTCGAATTCGGTCTCCCCGCCGATGTTGGGCAGGCCGAGGCAGTTGCCGTAGCCGCCGACGCCGGAGACGACGCCGTGGACGACGCGCGCCGTGTCGGGGTGGTCGACCGCGCCGAAGCGGAGCTGGTCCATGACGGCGACGGGGCGGGCGCCCATCGAGATGATGTCGCGGACGATGCCGCCGACACCGGTCGCGGCGCCCTGGTAGGGCTCGACGAAGCTCGGGTGGTTGTGGGATTCGACCTTGAAGGTGACGGCCCAGCCCTTCCCGATGTCGACGACGCCGGCGTTCTGGCCCATGCCGACGAGGAGGCGCTCCTTCATCTTCTCGGTCGTGCGGGCGCCGAACTGCTCGGCGAGGTGCTTCTTCGAGGACTTGTACGAGCAGTGCTCGGACCACATCACCGAGTACATAGCGAGCTCGGCGTTCGTGGGGCGGCGGCCGAGGATCTCGACGATCCTGTCGTACTCGTCGGCCTTGAGCCCGAGCTCGCGCCAGGGCATCTCCTTGTCGGGGGTCGCTGCGGCGTCCTCGACGGTGTCGGGGAGTTCGCGGGGGGAGGTGGGGGCCTCGGCGGTCATTGGCGTTCCATTCCTTCGCTTCGGACCGGGGACGCCGGTCCGTACAACACGTCTTCGGGTAGGGCCCTCGCGGCCGGATCGCGGGTGTTCACGTCGTTCAGCGGACGAGGGCGGGGCGGCGCTCAGCCGACGAGGCTCGCCAGGACGGACTGGAAGATCTTCAGGCCTTCCGTTCCCCCGTGAGCGGCGCATTCGCCCTCGGCGCCTTTCCCGAGGGGGCCGAAGCCGGCTTCGGTCGCGTGCTCGGGGTGGGGCATGAGGCCGACGACGTTGCCCGCGTCGTTCGCGACGCCGGCGATGTCGTTCGCCGAACCGTTGGGGTTGACGTCGATGTAGCGGAAGATGACGCGGCCCTCGCCCTCGAGGCGTTCGAGTTCGGCGGGGGAGGCTTGGAAGTTCCCTTCGCCGTTCTTGAGGGGCACCGTAAGGAGTTCGCCGGGCTCGAAGGAGCGCGTCCAGGCGGTCGCGGTGTTCTCGACGCGGAGGATCTGGTCGCGGCAGAAGAACTTCTGGTGGTCGTTGCGGATGAGCGCGCCGGGCAGGAGGTGCGCTTCGCAGAGGATTTGGAAGCCGTTGCAGATGCCGAGGACGGGCATGCCTTTCCCGGCTGCGGTGATGATCTCGCCCATGACGGGGGCGGTCGCGGCGATCGCCCCGCAGCGCAGGTAGTCGCCGTAGGAGAAGCCTCCGGGGATGACGACCGCGTCGACGCCGTGCAGGTCGGCGTCCTTGTGCCACAGGGCGACGGGTTCGGCGCCTGCGAGGCGCACCGCGCGGGCGGCGTCCCTGTCGTCGAGGGTGCCGGGGAAGGTGACGACTCCGACGCGCGTCACTTCGCGGCTCCTTCTTCGGGGAGGGCTTCGACGCGGACGACGTCTTCGATGATCGGGTTCGAGAGGACCTCTTCGGCGGCCCGACGGGCGTCGGCGAGGAGTTCTTCGGTGACGGGCCCGTCCACGCTGAGGTGGAAGCATTTGCCCTGCCGGACCGCGGTGAAGCTCGTGATCCCGAGCCTGGGCAGCGCCGAACCGACGGCCTTGCCCTGGGGGTCCAGGATCTCCGGCTTCGGCATCACTTCCACGATGATTCGCCCCACGGCGTTCCTCCTTCGTCGAGCGGGCCTTTCGGGTCCCGCCTGTGGTGGTGCTTCACAGTTTGGGTTCCTCGCCGGTGAGGCGAGTGAAGGCTTCGACGTAGCGGGCACCGGTAGCGGCGGCGACCTCGTCCGGCAGGGCGGGCGGTTGGGCGCCCGAAGCACGATCCCATCCGGATTCGGCCGAGGTGAGCCAGTCGCGAAGGTACTGCTTGTCGAAGCTGGGGGCGGGTCGGCCCTCGATCCATTCATCGGCGGGCCAGAAGCGTGAGGAGTCCGGGGTGAGGATCTCATCGCCGAGGACGAGGGCGCCGGTGGCCGGATCGAGGCCGAATTCGAATTTCGTGTCGGCGATGATGACGCCCCGGGCTGCGGCGATGTCCCGGGCCCGCTCGTAGAGGGCGATCGAGGTGTCGCGCAGGCGCGCGGCGAGTTCGGCGCCGACCATGTCGGCCGCGCGTTCGAAGGTGATGTTCTCGTCGTGCTCGCCGAGTTCGGCCTTGGCGGCCGGAGTGAAGATCGGCGTGTCGAGGCGCGAGGCTTCGACGAGGCCTTCGGGCAGGCCGATCCCGCAGACCGTGCCGGATTCTTCGTATTCGACGAGCCCGGAGCCCGTGAGGTAGCCGCGGACGACGCATTCGATGGGGATCATGCGCAGCGCTTTCGCGACGACGGCGCGGCCTTCGAGCTCCTCCGGCACGGAATGGGGGTCGAGGGGATCGTGCGCGGTGGCGAGGAGGTGGTTCTCGACGACGTCCTCGAGCCTCCCCATCCACCAGACGGCGAGCTGGTTGAGGATCTTGCCCTTGCCGGGGATCGGTGTCTCGAGGATGTAGTCGAAGGCGCTGATCCGGTCGGAGGTGACCAGGAGCAGCCGGTCCGGCGAGTCCTGGTCGGCGGGCGCGTAGATGTCGCGCACCTTCCCGGAGGACACTCTCACCCATCCGCGCAATTCGTCGTCGGCCATCGTGATCCTCCAGTCGCTCTCTTCAGTTCAGTTCTTCGCGTCGAGTCCGGCGGGCCAGGTCGCGATGTCGGAGCGGTGATGCTCCCCCGCGAAGGAGATGAGGGCCACGCCCTCGTAGGCCCTGGCGCGGGCCGCCTCGATGTCAGGTCCGCGCCCCACGACGTCGAGGACGCGGCCGCCCGTGTTGACGAGGACCTCGGTCGGCTCGAATCCGCAGCAGCCCGCCGCCGCGTCGGCCGGGTCATCGGTGATGCGCATGCCGGTGCCGGCGTGGATGACGTGGACGCCGTCGAGGGCCTCCGCCTCCTCGATGCCGGTGATCTCGTGCCCGGTGTCGGTCGGGCCGGGGTACCCGCCCGAGGCCATGACGACGGTGACCGCCGCTTCCTTCGACCATCGGGGGGCGGGAGTGCGGTCGAGGGCGCCCGTCGCCGCTGCGAAGAGCAGCTCGGCGAGCGGGGAGTCGAGGCGTTCGAGGACGGCCTGGGTCTCGGGGTCTCCGAAGCGGACGTTGAACTCGACGACTCGGATGCCCTTCGAGGTCATGGCGAGCCCGCAGTACAGGAGGCCGACGAAGGGGGTGCCGCGGCGGGCCATCTCATCGACGGTCGGTTTCGCGACCGTGGCGACGACCTCGTCGGCGACGCCGTCGGGGAGCCAGGGCAGCGGCGAGTAGGCGCCCATTCCGCCCGTGTTCGGCCCTTCGTTGCCGTCGTGGGCGCGCTTGAAGTCCTGCGCGGGCACGAGGGGGATGACGGTGACGCCGTCGGATACGCAGAAGAGGGAGACTTCGGGGCCGTCGAGGTAGTCCTCGATGACGACCGCGCCGTCTTCGCGGGCGAGGCAGGCCTCGGCGTGGGCGCGCGCGGCCTCGCGGTCCTCGGTGACGACGACGCCCTTGCCCGCGGCGAGCGCATCGTCCTTGACGACGTGGGGGGCGCCGAGCTCGTCGAGGGCGGCGTCGACCTGGTCCATGGTGCGGCAGGTGAAGGCGCGGGCCGTTGCGACGCCCGCGGCCTCCATGACCTCCTTGGCGAAGGATTTGGAGGCTTCGAGGCGCGCCGCGGCCTTCGTCGGGCCGAAGCAGGGGATGCCCGCGGCGATCACGGCGTCGGCGACGCCTGCGACGAGGGGCGCCTCAGGGCCGACGACGACGAGGTCGACCTCGTGGGATCGGGCCCTGGTGACGACCGCGGCGGGGTCGAGGGGGTCCGTGACGTAGGAATCGCCGAGGTCTTCGATTCCGGGGTTGCCCGCCTGAACGATGAGTTCGACCGGATCGGCCGGGTCGGCGGTGCGGATGAGTGCCCGGGCGAGCGCGTGCTCGCGCCCGCCATTCCCAACGAGGAGAACCTTCACGGCCCTCAGCCTAGCGATAAATGCGCGGCGGACGAAAGCGCGTCCGAATCCGGTGGAGGCGGGCCGGGTCGGGAATCCGTCCGAGCGGACCGGCCCGTCCGGTGGACGATGCGCGTCTTCTTCCGCACCGGTGCCTCGTGTTTCCAGGACTGCGGTCTCAGATCCCCTAGGGCCTCCGAGGAACGGGGGCTGCTGCTGCACTCGACGAGGAATCGACGAAGGCCCGCTCGTCAGTCTCCACGCAGATCCACGCTCGAGGAGACGCAGGAGGCGAAACCCTTGCGGCGCGCGTACCGGACGACCTCGGCGGTGACGTCCGTGTCCTCCGAGTATTCGATGAGCAGCACGGCGGCGCCTTCGCGGCGGGCCCGCTCAAGGCGCGTCTCGGCGATGCGAGTCTGCGAAGGGTCCTGCCTCTCGAAACGTTCGGCTTCGTAGTCGACGATCCGGGTGAGAAGTTCCTCCTGAGCGAGGGCGTCGATCTCACCGCCCAGACCTTAGGACTGCATGCGCTCGACGAAAGCGGCACCACCATTGATCATGACGGGCCTGCCGCTTGCGCGCATGGCGCGGATCATCGCGAGGAGCGCCCGATAGACGGCATCGTCTGATCGCTGCGCATAGACGTCCGCGTTATCGACGAAGAAGCCATCGGCACCGAGGGCGATGAGTCTGGGGGCCAGCTCCGTGGTGATGAATCGCTGCCAGGAGGCGTCGGTGACGTCGATCCACCGCTCATCGGGCCAGTTCTCATAGGGGGCGAAGGTGAGGTTCTGGAAGCGCTGCGCATAAGGCCGGTAGGACTCGAGGGAGTCCTAGAGAGACATAGCCGTAGATCGTGCCGACTCCGACGGCGCGCAGCGCTGCGACCTGGTCCGCGCGGAAGGATTGAAGATCCAGGATGAGGACGTCGTCGTCAGCGTAATCCCGTGGATCGAAGGAAGGGTCGTGAGGGTCGATGCCAAGAACGACGCCGACACGGTGACCGGCGGAGAAGGCGTTCTTCGCAGATGCGGCGGCCGCCGAGGACCCCGCGGATTCGGGCGTAGCGCGGCCCTCCGATTCGGAGCGATCGGCCGTCTGTCCGTCCGAGCCGGAGGCGCGATCGTCAGCGACGCATCCGGCGAGGAGAGTGAAGCAGAGGAGGAGGGCGAGAAGGGGCGATGTGAAAGCGCGGCGCCTGAACTCCCAGGTTTGGGCGGGCGCACGGCGAAACCATCGGCCGCTCGAGCCGCTTCTCGTGTTCATACGGTCACGTTAGTGCATCGGAGAACGGCGACGAACGGCCGGAGGCCGGCCCCGTACGGGGCCGGCCTCCGGGAGTCAGGCTTCAGCGAAGAAGACTCAGGCGCGCGCAGCCGCGATGCGATCGCGGAACTTGCCGAGCTGCTCGGTGATGGCGGTCGGGAGCTTGTCGCCGAACTGGGCGAAGTACTCCTCAGTGCCGTCCATCTCGGCCGACCAGGCATCCAGGTCGATCTCGAAGAGCTTGGCCCACACGGTCTCGTCGATGTCGAGGCCCTCGAGGTTGAAGTCCTCGAACTTCGGGTAACGACCGGTCACGCCGTCAACGGCCTCGACCTCGCCCGCCGCACGGCGGACGATCCAATCGAGGACGCGCGAGTTGTCGCCGTAGCCCGGCCACATGAACTTGCCGTTCTCATCCTTGCGGAACCAGTTGACCTGGTAGACCTTCGGGAACTTGTCGCCCAGCTCGGCCTGCATGTCGAGCCAGTGGCCCCAGTAGTCGGCCATGTGGTAACCGCAGAAGGGCAGCATGGCGAAGGGGTCGTGACGCAGCGAACCGGCCTTGACGTCGGTCGCCGCAGCGGTGACCTCGGAGGCGACCGAAGCGCCGATGAACACGCCGTGAGCGGCCTCGTACTGCTCGGCGACGAGCGGCACGTTCGTGGCGCGGCGACCGCCGAAGAGGATCGCGTCGACCGCGACGCCCTGCGGAGCCTCCCAGTCCTCGCAGATGATCGGGCACTGCGAAGCCGGAACGGTGAAGCGGCTGTTCGGGTGGGCAGCCTTCTCGCCGGACTCGGGGGTCCAGTCATTGCCGTGCCAGTCGATGAGGTGAGCCGGGGTCTCACCGTCGATGCCCTCCCACCAGACGTCGCCGTCATCGGTGAGCGCGACATTGGTGAAGATGGAGTTGGCGCGCATGGTGTCCATGGCCATCGGGTTCGTGTCGTACGAGGTGCCCGGGGCGACGCCGAAGAAGCCGGCCTCCGGGTTGATCGCGTACAGGCGGCCGTCCGGGCCCGGACGCATCCACGCGATGTCGTCGCCGACGGTCTCGACCTTGTAGCCGGGGATCGTGGGCTGGAGCATAGCGAGGTTCGTCTTGCCGCAGGCCGAGGGGAAGGCAGCGGTCACGTGGAACTGCTGGCCGGTCTCCTCGCGGGTGAGGCGCAGGATGAGCATGTGCTCGGCCATCCAGCCGTCACGGCGGGCCATCGTCGAGGCGATGCGCAGGGCGAAGCACTTCTTGCCGAGGAGGGCGTTGCCGCCGTAACCCGAACCGAAGGACCAGATCTCATTGGTCTCCGGGAAGTGGGTGATGTACTTCTCCTCGTTGCAGGGCCAGGTGGTGTCGGCCTGCCCCTCGGCGAGCGGAGCGCCGACGGAGTGAACGGCGGGAACCCACGGCTTGCCCTCGGCGATGAGGTCCATCGCGGCCTTGCCCATGCGGGTCATGATGCGCATGTTGCACACGACGTAGGGGGAATCGGTGATCTCAATGCCAAGCTGCGAGATCGGACCGCCGAGCGGGCCCATGGAGAAGGGGATGACGTACATCGTGCGACCGGCCATCGTGCCGGTGAACTTCTCCTTGAGGATGGCCTTCATCTCGGCCGGATCGGCCCAGTGGTTCGTCGGGCCGGCATCCTCTTCCTTCTCCGAGCAGATGAAGGTACGGGACTCGACGCGCGCGACATCCGAGGGGAGGGAGCGGGCGAGGAAGGAGTTCGGGCGCTTCTCCTCGTCGAGCTTGGTGAACATACCGGTCTCAACCATGAGGGAGGTGAGGCGATCCCACTCTTCCTGCGAACCATCGGAGAACTCGATGGCGTCAGGCGTCGTCAGCGCTGCGATCTCGGCGACCCACTTGAGGACGTCTTCGGGAGCGTTGGACGGAGCGGCTGCGCGCACATCCTGTTCAGTCACGGACATTTTGCCTCCTGAGGCACTCGGTATTCCGGAGCGCGGTCACGCCCCTGATCTACGTGTTCCATCATCCCCGATCGTGAGACAGATCGCGCGGGCGAATGGTCCCGTTGACGAATGTGCAACGGTTCACAGATGGCCTGCCCGCGGCGTTGCGGCCCCCGGCCCAGCACGCGCGGGCCGCGAGTTGCCCTAGTCTGTAACCGCGCAGACATGCGTTCTTCACTCTTCAGGAGGAATATCGTGGGATTCCGCAAGGCCGCTGACGGCCCGTCCTTCTTCGACCTCTTCTCCCAGCAGGCTGCGAACCTCGTGTCCGCAACCGCGCTCCTCGCATCAGTCCTCGGCGCCTCCGCGCAGGAACGGATCGCGATCCGCGACCAGCTCCACGAGGTCGAGCACTCCGGCGACGAGATCAACCACCGGATCGCGCGCCTGGTGAACCAGACCTTCATCACCCCCTTCGATCGCGAGGACCTCGGACTCCTCGGCTCGAATCTCGACGACTGCCTCGATCTCATCGACGAGGCCTGCGACCTGTTCGTCATGTACGGAATCGACGAGCTGCCCGAGCAGGTCTCCTCCCTCCTCGCCGAGCAGATCGACATCCTCGCCCGCTGCGCGGACCAGACCGCCCAGTCGATCCCCGGCCTCAAGTCGCCGCTCGACCTGCGCGACTACTGGGTCGAGATCAACCGCCTCGAGAACGAAGGCGACCTCACCTACCGCCGCGCACTGACCGCCGTCTTCGATTCGGGACTCGACCCGATCATGGTCATCAAGCTCAAGGACCTCATCGAGGTCCTCGAGAAGGCGTCGGACGCATTCGAGGACCTCGCGAACGCGATCGAGACGATCGCGGTGAAGGAGTCCTGAGACCGTGGATCTCAACCTGATCCTCGTCACCCTCGTCATTGTCATCGCCCTCGGCTTCGACTACACGAACGGCTTCCACGACGCCGCGAACGCGATCGCGACCTCCGTGTCGACCCGCGCGCTCACCCCGAGGGTGGCGCTCCTCATGGCCGCGGTCATGAACATCATCGGCGCCCTCCTGGGCACCGAGGTGGCCAAGACGATCGGCAAGGGGATCATCGACATCTCCCACTACACCGCCTCGACCGACCTCACGATGCAGCGGGAGGGCCTGGTCATCGTCCTCTCCGCCCTCATCGGCGCCGTCGTGTGGAACCTCATCACCTGGTGGTTCGGCCTGCCCTCCTCCTCATCCCACGCCCTCATCGGCGGTCTCGTCGGCGCCGGCCTCGCTTCCTCCACGGCGGTGCAATGGAAGGGGATCCTCGATCACGTCATCATCCCGATGTTCGCCTCACCGGTCATCGGCTTCCTCATCGGCTACGTCCTCATGCGCATCCTCATGGTCGCCCTGAGGAACCTCCCGTACCACCGCACGATGCGCCGATTCAGGATCCTCCAGACGATCTCCGCCGCGGCGATGGCACTGGGCCACGGCCTCCAGGACGCGCAGAAGACGATGGGCGTCATCGTCATGGCGCTGGTCGCGGGCGGTTACGGCGAGCACCACAACATCTTCGACCCGGTGACCGGCGACATGACCGTTCCGCTGTGGGTCAAACTCGCGGCCGCCACGGCGATCTCGCTCGGCACCTATTCGGGCGGCTGGAGGATCATGCGGACCCTCGGTAGGAAGATCATCGACCTCGATCCGGCGCGCGGCTTCGTCGCCGAATCCGTGTCCGCAGTCGTCCTGTACCTGTCCGCCTTCGTCCTGCACGCGCCGATCTCGACGACGCACACGATCACCTCGGCGATCCTCGGCGTGGGCGCGACCAAGCGCTTCTCCGCCGTCCGCTGGGGCGTCGCGGGCAACATCGTCGGCGGCTGGTTCCTCACCCTGCCGGCAGCCGCGGGCGTCGCAGCGGTGATGTTCTACCTCGTCCACTGGCTCATCCAGCTGGTCTGATCCGGCCGGGGATGGATCGAATGCTCACGACACGGCCCGCACACCGGCCCGCACGGCCCGCACGTCGGCTCCCCCGTCGACGCGCCGGACGGGGCCTCGCCCTCGTCCTCGCCACGCCGCTCCTGGCCGCGTGCGCGAGCGCATCCGTCCTCGACCTCAAGGTCGGCGACTGCCTGCAACTGCCCACGGCCTCGCAGGCGACGACCATCACGAGCGCCGCATGCACCTCCTCCCACGAAGCGGAGGTCTCCGCCCTCGTCCCCACGGACCCGCAGGACGCGGACGCGGCATTCCCCGGGGAGCAGGCGCTGTCCGCGCAGGCCGAAACCGCCTGCGTCGACTCCTTCGAGGGATACGTCGGCACGCCCTACCTGAGCTCGAACCTGGACGTCACCTGGTTGACGCCGACGCAGAGCTCCTGGGCCGAGGGGGACCGCACGATCGTGTGCCTCGTCCACGCGATGGACGCGCAGACGCTCACATCCTCCGTGAAGGGCTCCGGCCTGTAGCGCGCCCGCCCGAATGAACGCCGAGGGGGCCGGACCCGAAAGGGATCCGGCCCCCTCCATTCACCCCGCCCGGGACACCGCTTCAGCCGAAGCGCCCGGAGATGTAATCCTCCGTCGCCTTCACGGCCGGACGGGAGAAGATCTTCTCGGTATCGTCGAACTCGATCAGCGTTCCGGGCCTGCCCGCGGCCTCGAGATTGAAGAAGCCGGTCTTCTGGGAGACCCGCGCGGCCTGCTGCATGTTGTGGGTGACGATGACGATCGTGTACTCGTCCTTGAGCTCGGTCATGAGGTCCTCGATCGCCAGAGTCGAAATCGGGTCGAGGGCCGAGCAGGGCTCATCCATGAGGAGCACCGCCGGGCGGACAGCGATCGCGCGGGCGATGCACAGGCGCTGCTGCTGGCCGCCCGACAGGGACGACCCCGGCTTGTCGAGGCGGTCCTTCACCTCGTTCCACAGGTTCGCCCCGCGCAGCGACTCCTCGACGAGCTCCTCCGCATCCGCCTTCTTGAGCTTTCGGGAATTGAGGGTGACGCCCGCGAGGACGTTCTCGGCGATCGACATCGTCGGGAAGGGGTTGGGGCGCTGGAACACCATTCCGACGTGGCGGCGCACCTGGACGGGGTCGACGCTCTTCGCGTAGATGTCCTGCCCGTCGATCAGGACCCGGCCCTCGACGCGGGCGCCCGGGATCGCCTCGTGCATGCGGTTGAGGGTCCGGAGGAAGGTCGACTTCCCGCAGCCCGAGGGGCCGATGAGCGCGGTGATGGCGCGCGCGGGGATCTGGACGGTGACGTCGTCGACGGCGAGGAAGTCGCCGTAGTAGATCTTCTCGTTCGTGATGTCGATGAGCTTCGTCATGGGGTGTCCTTGAGGTGGGTGAGGGGTCTGAGGGGCGTCTTCCATTCCGGGGATCGCCTCGAGCTCCCGTTCCGGTTCCGGGGCCGACTCGGGCGCTCCCGGACTCAACGACCGCCCCGCGGCGCGAAGGCCTTCGCGATGAGACGGGCGATGATGTTGAGGACCATCACGAGGAGGATGAGGACGAGGGCGGCGGCCCAGGCGCGCTCCCCGTTGATCGTCGACACGCAGTTCTCAACCCCCGCGCGGCAGGTCGCCGCGCCCTGGGAGTACTGGCGGTAGACGTAGACCGGGAGGGTCGTCATCCGCCCGTCGAGGGGATTCGCGTTCATTTTCTCGATGAAACCGACCGTGATGAGCAGGGGCGCGGTCTCGCCGATGACGCGGGCGATCGCGAGCATGATCGAGGTCGTGAGCCCCGCCGCCGAGGTGCGCAGGACGACCTTGACGATCGTCTTCCACTTCGGGACGCCGAGGGCGTAGGAGGCTTCACGCAGCTCATTGGGGACCAGGCGGAGCATCTCCTCGGAGGAGCGGACGACGGTCGGGATCATGAGCACCGAGAGGGCGACCGCGCCCACGATTCCCGCACGGTACCCCGGCCCGACGGAGGCCGTGAAAAGCGCCGCGGCGAAAAGGCCCGCGACGATCGAGGGGATGCCGGTCATGACGTCGACGAAGAAGGTCGTCGCCTTCGCGAGTCGTTTGCCCTGCCCGTATTCGACGAGGTAGATCGCGGTGAACACGCCGATCGGCGCGGAGATGAGGGTCGCGAGGAGGGTGACGAGGAGGGTTCCGACGATCGCGTGGGCGATCCCGCCCTTCACGAGCCCGCCGAAGACCCCGACCATGTCGCTCGTGAGGAACGCGGGGGTGAGGCGGAGACGGCCCCGGTCGATCACCGTCCAGATGAGGGACACCAGGGGGATCATCGCGAGGAGGAAGGCGAAGGACACGCCGATCCGGGCGGCCCGGTCCTTCCACACGCGGATCCGATCCCAGCCCGGATCGGCCGAGACGAAGAGCTCCCGGCCGCGAGTCGCGGGTGCGGGGAGGACGGCGCGCATGGTCATCAGTTGGCTCCTGAGAACTCGGCCCTGCGCGCGACGATCCACCGGGCGATCGAATTCACGACGAGGGTGATGGCGAAGAGGGCGAGGCCGGTCGCGATGAGCGCCGAGCGGTTGATGCCCGTCGCCTCGGGGAACTGCAGGGCGATGTTGGCCGCGATCGTCGAGTGCCTGCCGGCCTCGAGGATGCGGAAGGAGTAGGAGGAGCCGACCGACAGGACCATGACGACCGCCATGGTCTCGCCGAGGGCGCGGCCCAGGCCGAGCATCGAGGCGGAGACGATTCCGGAGCGCCCGAAGGGCAGGACGGCCATGCGGATCATCTCCCAGCGCGTGGCGCCCAGCGCCAGCGCGGCCTCCTCGTGGAGCGGCGGGGTCTTGAGGAAGACCTCGCGCGAGACTGAGGTGATGATCGGGAGGATCATGACCGCGAGGATGAGCGAAGCCGAGGCGATGACGCGCCCCGTCGGCGAAGCCTCGCCGGCGAAGAGCGGGAACCAGCCCATGCGGGCGTTGAGCCAGGTCCACACCGGTTTGAGCAGCGGGATGAGCCACATCGCGCCCCAGAGCCCGTAGACGACCGAGGGGATCGCCGCGAGCAGATCGACGAGGTAGCCGAGGACCTGGGCGAGCGCGCGGGGCGCGTAATGGCTGATGAACAGGGCGATTCCGACGGAGACGGGGACGGCGATGAGCATCGCCATCGCGGCCGCGAGGACGGTGCCGAAGATCTGCGGAAGCGTGAAGCTCAGGATCGACACGGGCTCGGGCGATCCCTGAACCTTGAAGGCCGCGGCGGTGTCCGAGATCGCGGGCCACGCCTCGAGGACGAGGAAGGCTGCGACCGCGGCGAGGGTCGCGAGGATGATGATCGCGGCGGCCGTCGACACGGAGCTGAAGACCAGGTTCCCGGCCTTGCCTGTACTTTTCATGAACGAGTTCCCTTGGGGGCGGAAGCGAGGGCGCTGCACGGTCCCGCCGGGCCCGATGCCCGGCGGGACCGGCCGGTCACTTGATGGCGTCGAGCGCGGCGCGGACCTTGGCGGTCATGCCGGCTGACAGGGGCGCCGAACCGGCGTTGTCAGCGGCCATCCGCTGGCCCTCTGCGGAGACCTGGTAGCCGACGAAGGCCTTGACGAGGGCCGCCTCGTTCGCGTCGGCGTAGGCCGAGCAGACGATCGAGTAGGAGATGAGGACGAGCGGGTAGGCGTTGTTCGTCTCGGGGACCCGGTTGACCTTGAGGGCGATGTCGTTCGCCTCGCGCCCCTCGACGGGGGACGCCGTGTCGGCGGCCGCCGCGGCGGTCTCATTCGAGAAGGAGACGAAGGTGGCGTCGGCGGCTCCGAGAGCGACGGTGCCCAATCCGCCGGCCTGGGAGGCGTCGGCGTAGCCGATCGTCCCCTCGCCCTCGGTGACGGCCTGGACGACGCCGGCGGTCTTGTCACCGGACTCCCCGCCCTCGATCGGCCATTCCTTCGCCGGATCGAAGGCCCACGCCTCGGGGGCCGCTTCATGCAGGTAATCGGTGAAGTTCTCCGTCGTGCCCGACTTGTCGGAGCGGTGCACGGGCGTGATGGCGAGATCGGGGAGCTCGACGCCCGGATTCGAGGCTGCGATCGCCGGGTCGTTCCACTTCGCGATCTCACCCGTGAAGATCTTCGCGATCGTGGCCGCATCGAGATTGAGCGCATCGACGCCCTCGAGATTGAAGATGACCGCGACCGGGGAGATGTACACGGGCAGGGCCCAGGCGGGCGAGCCGCAACGGGCCTTCGCCGCCTCGATCTCCTCGCCCTCGAGCGGCGCATCCGAACCCGCCCAGAGCACCTGGGCATCCGCAAACTGGGTGATGCCCGCCCCGGAGCCGACCGCGTCGTAGGAGACCGCGACATCGGGCTGCACGGCGGCGAATCCCGCCTTCCACGCCTCCATCGCCGCTTCCTGCGAGGAGGCGCCGGCACCCGCGAGATTGCCGCTCAGGGAGGCGCTTTCCCCCGCGGACGCCCCGGACGCCCCTGCGTCGGACTGCGTGTCGGAGGAGTTCGCGGAGCCGCATGCTGCGAGCGAGGCGACGAGGACGGCCGCGCCGGCGAAGGCGCCGAAGCGGGAGAAGCTGGTGGGGAGCGACATGAGCGTTCATTCCGTTCTGCCGCCCTTCGGGCGGCGCATCATCGGTGCCGGACGACCCCGGCGGAACCCGACGATAAAGACCGGAGTTGACGCGATTCCCCGTTGAGGGTGAACAGCGGGTGAACGAGCAGGTGAGAAGGATCACTCGCCGGCGGGTGCCGGCAGGATCAGTCGAGCCCCAGGACCGTCTTCGTGCGGGTCCCGTGCCTCTCAAGGGCGAGGAGGGTCGGCTGGGCCTTCGAACGCTCGACGTGGGCGACGAGCATGTCCGCCGTCGACAGCCACGGGCTCTCCGCGGGGAATGCGCGCAGAAGGCCCGAGGGCGCGACGGCCTTCAAGGGCTCCAGGAGCAGGGGGATCGTCGGCCGGTGGACGCTGATGACCGCACGGGGGCGCGCCCTCTCAAGGAGATCGGCCATGACGGCCTGCGCCGCCCTCGTGTCATCCTGCGCAGCCCACTCGCTCAGGGCGTCGCAGGAGCGCACCTCCACCCCGGCGATGCCCGCCCACGGCGCCACAGTGTCGATGCAGCGCGTCCAGGGGGACGAATAGGCCTCATCGACGCCCAGCGCGGACAGGAGCGGGACCAGGTCGATCGCTTGACGCGCGCCGAGTCGCGTGAGCGGCCGCGACTCCTCTCCCCCGCTCCACGCCTGACGCGACACCGCCTTCGCGTGACGGAGGAGGACGATCGAGGAGGTGACCAGTTTGCCTTCTTGGGCGCGCCCGACCAGCTCGGACAGGAGGCGGCGGTCTCCGCGCCTCGTCAGCAGGTCGTCAGCGCGCGAGGGCGACGCCCAGCGCGTCTGGTCGATTTCACTGGAAGGCGCCTGCTTCACAGGAGCGCGCGTCCTGGCCGCCGGATCCGGGTTCGATTCCGATGCGTCGACGAGCGTGCCCACCCAGTACCGGACTTCCTTCGTCTGCCCCGATCCCAAGCGGTACCGCTGGGTGGTGAGCGGGGCGCCCAGGGCGACGACCTTCCCGGTCTCCTCCTCGACTTCGCGCACGGCCGCGCTCAGGATGGGTTCGTTCGCCTCCGCTTTGCCCTTCGGCCATGACCAGTCACGATAGCGCGGACGGTGGACCATGAGGACTTCGATGTCCTTCGGGTCGATGCGCTCGCCGGGCATGACCTCGCGTTCACGATCGGTGAAACGCCAGACCAGGGCGCCGGCGGCACGGACCAGTCGCGAGGGGATCGGAGAGGGGCGGACAAGACGGGGCACTCCGTAAGCCTACCGGCCGCTCCCCGACCGTCGCACGCCTTAGAACCCGGAGCGCGCGGCGTGCGAGTCCCGGCTATCGTTGGCATCGTTTGGACCATCGAAGCGGAGGACCCCACGATGACCGATTCGAACACGTATTACGAGAGGATCCAGATCCTCGGCTCCGAGCTCGCCGACACGGTGAAGAAGCTCATCGCCGACGGTTCCGTCCGCAAGATTGTCCTCAGGGACGAGTACGGCCGCGAACTCGCGTCGATCCCGATGAATCTCGGCGCGGCGGTCGGCGCTGCAGCGGTGCTGTGGAATCCCTTCGCCGCCCTCGTCGCGGGCACTGCCGCCGCCATCGGCGCCCCGCTCGCGAAGCTCACGATCGAGATCGAGCGGACGGACATCGTCGAGGGCGAAGCAGTCGACACGACCGCCACCGACGGCCCCGGAAAGAACTGACCCCTCCTCCTCTCCTCCCCTCCCCCGTCGAGGTCATCACTTTTCTGCGTCGAGGTCATCACCTTGTTGCGTCGAGGTCATCACCTTGTTGCGTCGAGGTCATCACTTCTTCGCGTCGAGGGGATCTTGTTGACAATGCGGTTCCGGCGAATTCGACCTCATGGTGGGAACTCGTGCCGCGGTCCTGAGCAGACGCCGACACTCTGCCCGAGCATCCGAGAAGACGGAAGGAGGAGCGCATCTCCTCGATGCACAAAGGTGATGACCTCGACGCAGAAAAGTGATGACCTCGACGAGAGGGGCGAGGGAAGAGGGGGCGAGGGGGAGGGTCAGCGGCCAATGACGCGGGCGGAGGCCTCCTCCATGAGCTCCACCTGCAAATCGGACAGCGGCTCGCCCGAAGCGCCGAACTGACGCCGCTTCCACTTGCCGTTCTTCTTCAGGGCCCACGACGCCGTCATCGGATCGACACCGCGCCGAACCAGATCGGCGAGATAGGCGATCTGGTCCGGATCCGCGATCCTCACGAGCGCCTCGACGCGCCGGTCGAGGTTGCGGTGCATGAGATCGGCCGAGCCGATCCACACCTCCTCGGCCCCCTTCGGGCCGAAGGCGTAGATGCGCGAATGCTCGAGATACCTGCCGAGGATCGACCGGACCCTGATGTTCTCGGACAGTCCGGGGACTCCGCCGCGCAGCGCGCAGATGCCCCGCACCTGCACATCCACCGGAACTCCCGCCTGCGAGGCCCGATACAGGGCGTCGATGACCCGCTCATCGACCGCGGAGTTCACCTTGATGCCGATCCACGCCTCCTCACCCGCCTTCTTCCGCGCGATCTGAGCATTGATCCGCTCGATGAGGCCGTCGCGGATCGACAGGGGCGCGACGAGGAGACGATGGAAGGTCGAACGCGGCGCATAGCCCGACAGCTGGTTGAACAGGCGCGTGAGGTCCTGGGCGACCTCCCGGTCGCAGGTGAGCAGCCCGAGGTCCTCGTATCCGCGCGCGGTCTTCGGATGGTAGTTGCCCGTGCCGACATGGCAGTAGCGGCGCAGCCCATCGGCCTCCTGGCGGACGACGAGCGAAAGTTTGCAATGCGTCTTCAGGCCCACCATCCCGTAGACGACGTGAACGCCGGCGCGTTCCAGCTTGCGCGCCCAACCGATATTCGCCTCCTCGTCGAAACGGGCTTTGATCTCGACGATCGCGACGACCTGCTTGCCCGAACGGGCCGCTTCGATCAGCGCCGAGACGATCGGCGAATCCCCGGAGGTCCGGTACAGGGTCTGCTTCATCGCCAGGACGTGCGGGTCGCGCGCCGCCTGCGTGATGAAGGCCTGGACCGAGGTCGCGAAGGAATCATAGGGGTGGTGGAGCAGGACATCGTGCTCGCGGATCTTCGCGAAGATGTCCCCCGCCCTCGATGATTCGAACTCCGCGAGGCCCGCCGCGGTCACCGGGACGAACTTCGGATACTTGAGGTCGGCCAGGTCGAGGTCGTGGAGTTCATTGCACAGGGTCAGATCGAGCGGCGCGGGCAAGGAGATGACATCCGCGGCCGAGATCTCAAGCTTCTCGACGAGGAAGTCGAGGACGAAGTCGGAGATGGTCTCCTCGACCTCCAGGCGCACGACGGGGCCGAACTTGCGGCGCAGGAGCTCCTCCTCCATCGCGGTGAGGAGGTTCTCGGCGTCGTCCTCCTCGACTTCGAGGTCCTCGTTGCGGGTGACGCGGAAGCCGTGCGCCTCGACGATCTCGACGCCGGGGAACAGGTGCTCCAAATGCGCGCGGACCACGTCCTCAAGGGTGATGAAGACCGCGCCGCCCTCGGCCTGCACGCGATCCTCGACGGACCCGCCCGCGAGCGCCGTGTCGACGTTGATGAGCCGCGGCAGGGACTGGGGAACCTTGACCCTGGCGAAGTGCAGCTTGCCGCTGAGCGGGTTGCGCACGACGACCGCGAGATTGAGGGACAGGCCCGAGATGTAGGGGAAGGGGTGCGAGGGGTCGACCGCGAGCGGCGTGAGCACGGGGAAGATCCGGCGGCGGAAGTAGCGGGTCAGGGTCGCGCGCTGCGCCTCGTCCAGTTCATCCCACCTGCGCAGATGGATTCCGGAGGCGTCGAGGGCGGGCAGGATCTCCGTCTGGAAGTCCTCGGCCTGGCGGGCCGCGAGTTCACGGGTCCTCGCCTGAATGCCCTCGAGGACCTGACGGGGCTCGAGTCCGGAGGCCGTCTTCTTCGCGATGCCCGCCGCGATCCTGCGCTTGAGGCCGGCGACGCGGACCATGTAGAACTCGTCGAGGTTCGAGGAGAAGATCGCGGAGAACCAGGCGCGTTCCAGGAGGGGCAGTTCGACGTCCTCGGATTGTTCGAGGACGCGCTGGTTGAAGGCCATCCACGAGATCTCCCGGTCGGCGAAACGGCCCTTGGGCAGGGGCTCGTCCTCGCCGAGCGGCGCGGAGAGGTCCACGTCGGTGGTGAGGGCCGGCGGCAGCGGTTCAAAGGCCCGCGCCTCGTCCTCGTACTCGGAGTCCTCGTGCTCGACGCCGACGAGTCCGGCCTCGTCCGCAGGGACGAACATCTCTTCGGCCCTGGCGCCCTCGACTGCGGATTGCCGCGCCGCCTCGGGGGCGCAGGGGCTCTCGGGGGCGTCGGGGGCCGGAAGCGGCCAGGAGGCGTCGGGGGCGGAGAATTCACGCGTGGTCTCGGACATGCGTCGTCCCTTCGAGTTCGTAACCTGCACTGGCGCATCCGCCTCCGATCGTAGGCGTGCAGGGGCGTCCTCGCTGGCCAGTGGGGGGTGAGACTCGGGGCGGCGGATTCTCAGTCGAGGGCGCCGACGCGGGCTTCGCGGGCCGCGATGTCGAGCTCTTCAGCGGTTGCGAGGAAAGCGCGGGCGCGCGTCGTCACCGCATGCGCGAGAGGATCATTCGGGTCGGTGATCCAGTCCCCGTTCCCGCCTTCGCCGGCGGCGAGGAGGCGAAGGGCGATGGAGGCCTGGGCGAGGACGTGGTCGAGCTCGTCGTCGCTCAGATCGCCCCGCAGGAGGGCTTCGGCCTCGTCGAGGATCGACTCGAGGGGGCGGACCTCGAGGGGGCGCTCGAGTCCGGGCACGATGTCCGCCCTCGTCCCCGCGTCGTAGAGGGCGCACGCGAGGGCCCTGTCCCTCTCGCACCATTCGACGAGCAGGTACAGCCTCCACAGGGCGCCCGGCAAAGTGAACTCGGGGCTGCGCGCCCACAGGTGGGCGATCGCATCGGCTCCGGAGTCGCGGACGAGGGCGCGGAGGCGGCCGATCGCTTCGATGTCGAAATCCTCGTCGCCGACCCCCATGAGCGCCCATGCGCTCGAGTGGGCGAGGGCGGAGGAGGCCGCCGGGTCCTCGTCGCCGATGATCGCTTCTGCGGTGGCGGGGCCGAGCATGGCGGGGCGCCTGGGGCGCTTGAAATCATGACCGGGCATTTCCGCTCCTCCGCTCGGCGTGGGGTCTTACTCGTCCGGTCGATTGTAGGCTTCCCGCCTCCCCGTCACTCCCCCGATCGCACAGGACGCTCCGCTCGCCCCGACGCGGCTGCGATGCCGGGCCGCCTCCGGGCGCGCTTCTTCCTTGTACATGCACCTTCGCGCCTATACGGTTGCCGCATGACGACGATGTCCACCGACGCACGACCTGCGCACTCGGCCTTCGCGGAACGCGACCGCGCCGAGGGCGCCCTCATGGGCCTCGCCCTCGGCGACGCTCTCGGAATGCCGACCCAGTCGATGTCCCCGGCGGACATAGAGGGGGAGTACGGGTGCGTTCTCGGCCTCATCGACGCCTCCGCCGCCCAGCCCGTCGCCCCTTCGATGCCGGCGGGGAGCATCACGGACGACACTGAGCAGGCGCTTCTCCTCGCTGATCTCCTCGTCGAGGCCGAGGGCGCGATCCCGCCCGCCAGATTCGCCGCACTCCTCCTGAATTGGGAGGACGAGATGATCGCGCGCGGATCCCTCGACCTCCTCGGTCCCTCGACGAAGGTGGCCCTCGAAGCCGTGCGCGCGGGCGCCGATCCGACGACCACCGGCAAGACTGGCACGACGAACGGCGCGGCGATGCGGGTCACGCCGATCGGCATCGCCTTCTCATGGGAGGACGTCGAAGGATTCGCCGAGGGCGTCCGCTCCAGCTGCCGCGTCACCCACGACACGGTTCCCGGATTTACTTCGGCGGCGCTCGTCGCAGCAGCGGTGAGCATCGGACTCGACGGGTCCTCGACGAGGGAGGCGATCGCCGGGGCCCGCGCGCTGGTGGCCTCCTTGGGCGATGTCGGCGAATGGAGCCCGAAGGCGAAGGTCCTGGACCGCCTCGACGAGGCACTCGCCCTGTCTGATTCGCCCTTGGAGGAGGCCGCTTTCCTCGAGGCCCTTCGCGCACGCATCGGAACCTCCGTCGAATCCAATGAATCGATCCCCTGCGCCTTCGCCCTCGCTCATCGCTACGCCGATCAGCCGGATCAGGCGCTGCTCGCGGCTGCGAACCTCGGCGGCGACACCGACACGATCGGGGCGATCGCAGGCGCTGTCCTCGGAGCCACGACGGGGACGAATGCGTGGCCCGAACAGTGGTGGGACACCGTTCGCGCAGTGAACTCGCTGAGCGTGTCCGAACGGGCCGACGCCCTCTTGCGCCTGAGGGCCTCATCCCGGGATTCACACACGGCATGCGAAGGAGCTGCACGATGAGCGGAACGGTTCACCACCTCGGCCAGGTCGTCATCGACCTCGCCCTCGGCATCACCGGCCTGCCGGACCGCGGCGGCGACGTCTTCGCCGATTCGGCGATGCTCACGCCCGGCGGCGGCTTCAACGTCATCTACGCGGCGCGGCGGCTCGACGCGGAGATCATCTACCACGGCGCCCTCGGCGACGGGCCCTTCGCCGAGCTCGCCCGCGACGCCCTCGTCCGCCTCGGGGTCGAGGCGGCCGGGCCGACGATCCCCGGTGCCGATACGGGCATCTGCGTCGCCTTGACGGAAGAGGGCGGAGAGCGGACCTTCGTGTCGACGCGCGGCGCGGAGACGATGGAGCCGGAGGACGCCTTCACCGGCATCGTCCCCGGGCCCGAGGACGTCGTCTACATCTCGGGCTACTCCTTCAGCCATGTCGCGAGCACCCGGGCCCTGTCCAGATTCTCCGAGGTGCACGCCGACGGCGATCTGCGCGTCCTCGCCGACGTCGGCCCGCTCGTCGCGGACTTCAGCGACGAGCAGATCGAGATCCTCAGGCGCCTGCACCCCCTGTGGTCGGTGAACGAGCGCGAGGCGGCGATCCTCGCCGCCCGATTCGGGATCGCCGAGGGCGGGACCGGGGAGGGAACGAGCGGAGAGGAGGGAACCGCCGGCCTCGCCGAGCGCCTCGCCGATCGGCTCGGCTCCGACCTCGTCCTGCGCAAGGGCCCGGAGGGCGCCTGGTTCGCACGCGGAGGAGGCGTCGTCCGGATCCCCACGCCCTGGGTCGAGGCGATCGACACGAACGGCGCAGGAGACGCCCATTCCGGTGTGCTGTGCGCGGCGTGGACGAGCGGTGTCCCGCTCGAGGAGGCCCTTCTCCTCGCGAACTGCGCGGGCGCGCTTTCGACGACGAGGCGCGGGCCGGCGACCTGTCCGAGCCGAGCCGAGATCGACGAGGCGGCAACGCGGCTGAGGAACGGAGGGGCTGAGGGGCTGAGGAACGGAGGCTGATCCCCGCCCCGGCGCCAGGGGCGTCGGGCGTCCGCACGGGCGCTGACGCCCCGTCAGCCGACCTCCGTCCGTGCGTCTACAATGGCGGTGGTCGCAAGACCGCTTCGGCATCGCCGAACGAGCGCGGAACCTGCCGCGCGGGCCTATAGCTCAATGGTAGAGCAGCGGACTTTTAATCCGTGGGTTCCGGGTTCGAGTCCCGGTGGGCCTACCGCCCGCGCCCCCGTCGAGATCATCGGCGGGGGCGGCGTCGTTCCATCCTGCCGCGGCGAAGGGAGGCGCACCGCCCCGCCCGCCGTGCGGCGGGGCCTGCGACGCGCCTTCGCGCCTCCTTCCGTGCAGCGGGACCGGAAGCGCTTCCCGATCGAGGCCCTCACCCCCTCCCCGGATGAGGAAGCGCGCACTGTGAAAGATCTCTCCCGTCCGCTCCGCGATTCTGAGCGGAGTACGTGGAATGAAGGGGGCGGACAATGGGAGCCATGTCCTCCACTCCGTCCGATCTCCCCCGCGATCACTCCATTCTCGGCGGGGGCGTCACCGCGTCCCTCCTGGTGACGATCGCCCTGCAGAACGCCGTCCCCCCGCTCGCGACGGACATGTATTCGCCCTCGTTCCCCGAGATCACACGGGATCTGTCGACGAGCGCGGCCTTCGTCGGCCTGACGCTCACGGCCTTCTTCATCGGCTTCGGGACCGGACAGATCGGCGGAGGCGCCCTCTCGGATCAGAAGGGGCGGAGGGGGCCGATGATCCTCGGCGGCCTCCTCGCGATCGCCGGGTCCCTGGTCTGCGTCTTCGCGCCATCGATCCACATCCTCTTCATCGGGCGCGTCCTCCAGGGGATGGGAGGGGGCGCAGCGGCCGCCGTCGCGCGCGCCATCCTCGTCGATGTCGCCCACGGCAATGTCCTGGCGCGGGTGATGTCGCTGCTCCAGGCGATCGGCGGCCTGGCCCCGATGCTCGCTCCGGTCCTCGGCGGCCTGATCGTCACCTACTGGCCGTGGCGGGCGGTGTTCTGGTGCCTCACGGCCTTCACCGTCCTGATGACCCTGGCGGCCTGGCTCTGGGCGCCGGAGTCCCTGCCCCCCGATAAGCGCCACGGCGGCGGATTGACGAGGTTCGTCACCGGGATCGGATCGGTGATGAGGATCCGCCCCTTCGTCGGATACATGCTGACCTCGGCGTTCTCCGGGTTCTGCATGTTCGCCTACGTCTCGGATTCGTCCTACGTCCTCCAGGAGATGCTCGGTCTGACGCCGATGGTCTTCTCGCTGGTCTTCGCGGGCAATGCGCTCTTGTCGACCCTGTTCGCACTGGTGAACATCCGGCTCATCGGGCGCTTCCGGCCGCAGGGGCTGATCGCCTTCGGCCTGTCGCTCGCGGCCGTCGGCGTCGTCCTCGTCGGACTCTCGGTTCTCGTCTTCGACCTGCCGCTCGTCCTCACCTGCGTCGGTTTCGCCGTCCTCATGAGCGCCAACGCCTTCATCTTCGGCAACGCCGGGGCATTGGCGCTGTCGAAGGCGCGCGAGCACGCGGGGACGGCTTCCGCCGTGCAGGGCCTCGTCCAGTCGATCGCGATGGCGACGGCCTCCCCCCTGGCGACCGCGGGCGGGGGGACGAGCGCGCTCCCCATGACGCTCGTGATGTTCGTCGGCGCTCTGGGCGCGTGGGTCTCCTTCTGGATCATCGCCCGCGGAGGCTCGGAGCCTTCCGAGGCCCTTCCCCTCGACTGAGGCCTCATAGGCGTTTCACAGGGGCTTCATCGGCGAGTCGAATATCGGTCGCTCAGACTGATCGCGTTCAACGACACGTAGACGATGAGTAAAGGAGTCCCCATGGACAACGTCTCCCCTGATATCAGCTCCCCCGCCGAGGCGCTCGGAGCCCACGGTCCCGCGGGTCATATGGGCGGCGGCGTCGCCGAGATCGCCTGGATCATTCTCGCGGCGGCGGCGCTGGCGGCCGTCGTGGTCCTCGCGGTGTGGGCGATCAAGCGCTTCGTCCCCACCGCCCCGACTCCGCTGTCGCGCCTCGATCAGCGCTTGGCCGCCGGGGAGATCGACGAGGAGACCTATTTCCGCACTCGCTCGGCCCTTTTGAACGCGCAGTCGGCGGCGTTCACGCGGGCGCCGGCCGGCACTCAGGCCCCCGCGGCGCCCGCCGCGCCCGCTTCGCCCGTTCAGCCCGGCACTCCTGCGGCCCCGGTCCAGCCCTTCGTCTCTTCGGCTCCCACGACGGTGCTTCCCGCGCCCGGCGAGTCCGCGCCCGAGAGTCGCTGAGCGCTTCGGGCGAGAGCTTCGAAGCCCTCAACGGGAGAGGCGACGCCCCGGGTGCCGCCGGTCTCCTCGAGCCAGAAGGGCGGTGCCCCGGCGGGATTCCCGCCGGGGCACCGCCTTGCGTCCTTCGTCGGGATCCTCCCGCCCCGGCAGAGCGGGACGAGCCGCTCGGCATTGCCCCGGACTTCGGGAGGGACGCCGCGGCCTTCGTTCAGCCTCGCGCCTCGGCTCCGGGGAGCAGATCCGTCCGGGTGCGGCCGAGTGCGAGGTACTTATCGAGGGTCGGACCGACGATCTCGGCGAGTTCATGAGGATCAGCCGTGGCGACGGGGCCGAATCCGAAGATGTTCCGGAGTAGGAGAATCCCGATGATCTGACTGCCGACGAGTTGGAGCCGTAGTCCGAGGTCCTCATCGGCGCCCTCGGCGGCGGACATGGTCGTCATGAACTGCATGAAATGACCAGCGATCATCTCGCGCGTCCCCGCATCCTCGCCGACCGCCCTCAGGAGGGAGATGAGGGCGGGTCCGGTCTTGGGATTCTCTACGATCCCGAGGACGGTGCGAAGGTACCGCTCTCCGATGCGCTCGCGGCCGAGTGCGCCGGCGAGGAGGAGATCGAGGATCTCAGACTCCTCCATCGTCCGGGACATGCATTCCCGAGCGAGGCATTCCTTCGATCCGAAGTAGTAGTGGATGAGCCGCGGGGCGACGCCCGCGCGTTCGGCGATTCTCCGGATCGTCGAACTCTTGTACCCCTTCTCAGCGAATTCAGCGAGGGCGGAGTCGAGGATGAGCTCACGCAGATCGCCCGAATCCTTCCTCGGTCCGCGCCGGGGACGACGGGGTTCCTCGATCATCGGCTTCCTCCTCGACCATCCGTTCACGCCATGATACCGTTATTTCGTCATTTGACGAAACTTGGCGGAGGTCCCATGAAAGCCATGATCATCAAGGAGTTCCGGGAACTCGCCCGGGACCGGCGCACTGTCGCCCTCCTCATCGCGCTCCCCATCGTGCTCCTCACCGTCTTCGGATACGCCGCGAACTTCACCGTCGAGACGACGAAGGCGCTCCTCATCGGCCCCGCCGCGGCCGAGGTGCGCGCCGAACTCAGCGACAACGCGAAGGCGACCGAAGACTTCGACCTCGACCTGCGCACGCAGGACCTCACCGAAGAGGAAATCCTCACGATCCTGAAAGAGGGCGATTACTCGACGGTGATCCGCGCCGAGTCCGGCGACGACTCCACCCCCCTCGTCGCCCGGACGCACATGTGGACCGATGGCACCCAGCTCTTCGCGGCGCAGGCCGCATCAGCCGCATGGATGAACGTCGTGAGCGAAGACGTGAAAACCCGCATCACCGACATTCGCGCGCGCATCGACGAAGCGCGGACTCGGGGCGAGAACACGCAGAGGGAGCTCGAGTCCATGCAGGAGTCCCTGTCCTCCCTCCGCTCGGCGCTCTCGGGCCTCGAACAGGCGGCCGCAGCAGCGAGTTCGGGCGCAGCATCTCCCGAACAGGCGCTCTCCTCCCTTGACGCTCTCGCAACCCTCGGCCCGCTCCCCGAACTCTCGACGATCGAGAAGACTCCGAGCCCCGAGATCCCCGACATGAGCACGATCGACCTCAACGCCCTCGATTCCAAGCAGGCGATCACCGTTGCATTCAACCCGGATCTCACGACCTCATGGGTGATGATCCCCGGCCTCATCGGCCTCATCCTCACCTTCGTCGGCACGATCGTGACCGCGATCGGCCTGGTCCGAGAACGCGAAGCGGGCACACTCGAACAACTCGCCGTCATGCCGTTGTCCCCCGCCTCGATCATCCTCGGGAAGATCGTCCCCTACCTCTTCCTCGCCCTTCTCGACGCGGGGCTCATCACCGCCCTCGGCGTCCTGATCTTCAATGTGCCCTTCCGCGGGAGCTGGTGGGTCTTCTCACTCCTCAGCTTCGTCTTCGTCTTCGTCGTCCTCGGCTTCGGGATCCTCATCTCTTCCGTCTCCGAAACCACGGGCCAGGCGATTCAGATGTCGATGATGGTGATGATGCCGCAGATCCTCCTCTCCGGCTTCATCTTCCCCCTCGACTCGATGGCGGTCGGCGTACGAGGGATCGGCTATTGCCTCCCCCTCACATGGTTCTTCAAGGCGGCGATCGGGATCTTCCTCAAGGACGCGACCCTGTCCCAGATCCTCCTCCCTCTCGCGATCCTCTGCGGCTTCGCACTCGTCGTCTTCGGAGCCGCGACCGCCCGAATGGCGAAGAGCCTCCGATCCGGGGGCGCAAGCCGATGAGCGCCCGGAGCGACATCCACATCGATCTGCGCGACTTCCCCCTCTTCCCCGGCGGCGAACCCGCGATTCGCTCCTTCACGGCCTCCTTCGCACCAGGCGAGCTGTCCGCCCTCGTCGGCGGTGACGGCGCGGGGAAGACGACCCTGCTCTCGACTCTCGCCCGCCCGCAGGGGCGCGCACTCCTCGGCATCACGGACCTCGACGCCCACGACATCGGCTACCAGCCGGCGAGCTCGGGGGTCTGGCCGAACATGTCGGTTGAGGAAAACCTCCGCTTCGTCGCCGACGCTCACGGACTGCGGGGCCCACGATCACGCGCCCGCATCGACGAACTCATCGACCTCGCCGGACTCGAGAGCGCACGCCGCCGCATCGGTGCGCGCCTCTCCGGCGGCATGCGTCAGAAACTCGGCGCCGCAATGGCGCTGCTCCATCATCCCTCGCTCCTCCTCCTCGATGAACCGACAACCGGCGTCGACCCCGCCTCGCGCGAGATCCTCGGCCGACTCATCCGCGGCGCCGCCGACGATGGCGCCACGGCGATCGTCGCGACGACCTACCTCGACGAGGCCGAATCCGCCGATCGAGTCTTCCTCCTTGACGAGGGCCGCGTCCTCGCCCAGGGCTCGCCCGCCGAAGTCGTCGCCATCGCCCCCGGCTCCCTGTGGGCCGCCCCCATCGATTCCGCCGACCCCTCTGCGACCGACGACGAGCGCGTCTGGCAGCGCGGGCGCACGCTCTTCGAGTGGCTGCCCGGACGCCCTCGCCCCTCGTCCGCCTTCGTTTCAAGCGCGCCTTCGATCAGCGGGGCCGGGAAAGGCGCATCGTCAGTCGCCCCCCTCACCATTGGCGGAGCATCTCCCGCCACCCCGGACCTCGAGCTCGCAACGGTCGAGTTCCTCCTCGAGGCGCGAACGCTCACGCCCCCCTCTCGGGACGGAGACCATCCCGCCCCTTCCTCGAATCGCGGCCCCGCCCTCGTCCATAGGACCCGCCGCAGCGGATCCGATGCGATCATCGCTTGCCGAGAAGTCATCAAATCCTTCGGGGAGATGCGCGCCCTCGACTCCGTGGACCTCGACATGCACCCCGGCGAGGTCGTCGGTCTCATCGGCGGCAACGGAGCGGGCAAATCCACCCTCATCCGGCTGATCCTCGGGATCGATGCACCGGATTCGGGCACGATCTCGCTTTTCGGGACGCCGCCCTCGCGCCGCTCGCGCGCCCGGATCGGCTATGTCTCTCAAGCGCTCGGGCTGTATCCGATGCTCTCGGCGCGAGAGAACCTCGACTTCACGCAGGACGTGTTCGGGGTGCCCGCAGCCGATCGACTGCAGGGCGCCGCAGAGCGCGGCCCCGTCGCCGGGCTTCCCCTCGGTGCGCGACGGGCACTCGCGGTCGACTGCGCACTCAGCCATTCGCCCGATCTCCTCATCCTCGATGAACCGACCTCCGGCATGGATTCCCTGGGAAGGGCGCGCCTGTGGAAGAAAATCCGCCGGGCGTCGAACACGGGCGCAGGGGTCCTCGTCACGACGCACTACCAGCAGGAGGCCGCCCAGTGCGACATCCTCATCCGCCTTGAGGCGGGCCGGGTCGTCGAAATCCGGCGAGCGCAGGGCACGAGCAGTCCCTGACTCGCCCCCGCGAAGAGTCACCCTGAAGCAGAACCCCATCGCGGACCCTCCGCCCGTCTCACGAGCCCCCTCACCCCCGATTGAGCCTCGGCGAGGAGGCGATCCACACCGCGATGGAGATGAGGACGAGCCCGAGGAGCTCGCCCGACGTGGGGATCTGACGGAGCATCACCGCGCCCACGACGGCGGAGGTCGCGGGCATGAGGGCCGTCAGCAGAGCGTAGGTCGCGGCGGTGAGCCTGGACATCGCCAGGGCCTCAAGGGTGAAGGGGATCGCCGTCGAAAGCAGGCCGACGAGGACCAGGGAGCCGAGGAGGGTCCACGAAGTGAATGCGCCGAGGCCCCCGGGCGCGAGGAGGGGCGCGGCGAAGAGGGCGCCCAAGCCCAGGGACATGGACAGATTCGTCACGCCCGAACGCCGCGAGGCGATCGCCTGACCGACGACGATGTAACCGGCCCAGGCGGCCGCCGCCGCGAGGATCCAGACGATCCCGGCACGGATGCCGGGGTCCGACGGATCCACGCCGAAGCCCGAGATCGAGGCGACGCCGGCGAAGGCCATCAGCGCTGCGACCCGCGGCGCCCAGCCCCGCCCTCGCACAACCGCGACGGACACCGGGCCGAGGAATTCGATAGAGACCGCGGCGCCGAGCGGAAGGCGGGCGATCGCCTCGTAGAAGGTCGAGTTCATCACGAGGATGAAGAGCCCGAAGACCGCCGAGGCCCCGAGCTCGCGCCAGGTCCAGCGGAAGCGCCAGGGGCGCCGCCAGGCCAGGAGGATCAGGGCTCCGACGAGCACCCGCCACCATGCGACGGAGGCCGGCTCCATGAGGGCGAAGACCGCCACGGCGAAGGCCGCGCCGACGTACTGGAACAGTGCGTCGACGATGATGAGCGCCTGCGCGGGTACCCGGTCGAGGGCCCGGGGGCTCATTCCGCCGTCGGTTCGAAGACGAGCGCCGCCGAGTTCATGCAGTAGCGCATGCCCGTGGGCTGGTCGGGCGCGTCGGGGAAGACGTGGCCCAGGTGCGACCCGCAGTTCGTGCAGCGGACTTCGGTGCGCACCATGCCGTGCGAGGTGTCCTCGACTTCGCTGGTCGAGGCGTTCTTCGCCTGATAGAAGCTCGGCCAGCCGCAGTGGGATTCGAACTTCGTGCTCGCGTCGAAGAGTTCGGCGCCGCAGGCCGCGCAGCGGTAGACGCCTTCGCGGGTCTCCTCGAGGAGTTCGCCGGTGAAGGGGCGTTCGGTTCCGGCCTCGCGCAGGACGTGGTACTGCATGGGGGTGAGGATGCGACGCCAATCGGCGTCGCTCAGTGCGGAGGCGTCCGACAGGCTCGGGAATTCAGTCATGCTTCAATCGTCGCCCGACTGCTTCAGTCCCGCTACTGCTGCCCCCTATGTGGACAGGCGCGCAAGCACTTGTCCACGAACGGTCACTTCCCGCGCTCGTCCTCGGGCCTGACGCCTTTCGCCTCGGCTTCCCGGCGTTTGGCGACGGCTTCGCGTTCGGCGAGGGCCTCTTCGCCGGGCCCGGCGAAGATCCCCGATCGCTCCTCGGCGTCCGGGGAGCCGGAGTAGAGGCGCTCCCCCTTCCCGCCGCTCGTGGTGGTCGTCGGATTCTCCTCGGCGGCTCGGGCGACGGCTTGCGGGAGCTCGGCGGTGAGCTCGTCCGGCGAGGCGGGTGCGCCGGGGGCGCGATCCTTAGCGCGAGCGGAATCCTTAGGCGGGGCGCCGACGATGCGCGCGAGGGTCCCGGCGGTCATGACCTGGGTGGGGACGCTTTCGGCGCGAAGCGGGACCCTGCGCTCGGATCCGGCGAGTTCGCGCATCCTGTCGGCCATGGCGCGGCGGCGCGCCCGCTTGGCCTTCCTCCTGGCGGCGACCAGTCGGGCAGCGTGGGTCGCCTCATCCCCCGCGGTGTTGTCGGCGAGGGCCTTCGCGGCGTCTTCGAGGGCGCTCGCCCCGTCCTCGTGCATTCCGGTGGACGAGGGATCGCCGGCGATCTTCGTGAGTTCGGCGGCGAGGGCGGCCACCTGCGCCCTCGAAGTGTCGACGGGCACCGCGACCTCCGCCTGGGGTTGGATGCGCGTCGCGGGCCGGGCCCAGGGCTCCTCGGCCACCACCCAGGCGATGATGTGCTCGCGCAGGTAGCAGCGCAGATCCCACAGGCTGCCCGAGTTCTTCGCGGAGACGAGGATCCTGACCGTCACCGTCGAGGTATCCGCCCCTGTCATCTGGACGTTCCACGTCCGGCCGTCCCACAGGTCCGTCGCCTGGAGCAGGGATTCAACCTTCTGGCGGATCAGGGCCATCGGCGCCGCCCAGTCGAGGTGGATCTCGACGGTGCCGAGCTGGGCCGCGGCCCTGCGCGTCCAGTTCTCGAAGGTCGTCGAGGTGAAATAGGTCGAGGGGATGATGAGCCGCCGCTCGTCCCACAGGCGCACGACGACGTAGGACAGGGTGATCTCCTCGATCGCGCCCGACTCCCCCTTGTCGTTGGCGACGACGACATCGCCCACCCGGATGGCGTCCGTGAAGGCCAGTTGAATCCCCGCGAAGACGTTCCCCAGGGTCTGCTGCGCGGCGAGACCGGCGATGACCGAGATGAGGCCGGCGGAGGCAAGGAGGGTCGTCATCGCCTGACGGGCGGCCGCGAAGGTCGAGAGGATCGCGACGATGCCGATGATGACGACGATGAGCTGGACGAGGCGGCGCACCACCTGGGCCTGCGTCTCGAAACGCCTGGCCCTGCCCTGATCCGCTCGGTTCCGCATGCGCGCCGCGTCCTCGAACACCCATGCCGCCGCATAGGCGATCCAGGTGACGGCGCCGATCGCGAGGATGAGGAGGACGTGCGTCGAGGTCGAGACGAGCGTCCCGTTCGACCACTGGCTGAGGTCGGCGCCCTGGAGCATCCATTCGAGTCCGAGCAGGCCGCCCCACATCATGAGGGCGACGTAGAAGGGGGTACGGACCCTCTTGAGGAGCATCGACCCGACCTGTGATCTGCGCAGGATGCTCCGCAGGATCGCCGAGGCGAGGGCGGCGGCGAGGAAGCCGAGGAGGGCTCCGACGGCGACCCCGAGAAGGAGTGAGGCGATGTCGATGGCGTCGCTCACTGCGGCCTCTGCACCCGATTGGGGGCCGTCCCCCTCTTGAGAGACGAGGCGGGCGATTGCGGAAAGGCTCGTGCTCATGCTCCCAGCCTAGGGGTCCTTCCCCGACGCTTCCTGCGCGGCGCGCCCCGCTCCTCCCGGCCCTTTTCGGCGGGATTCCACGAGAATCCCCCCGTGTGAGAGGGGTCACCGATTCTCGTTTTGCTTTCACCCCGCGTTATTGCATATGCTCTTCCTCGTCTTCGGACGCCACGGAGGTGGCCGAACAGGCCCCCATCGTCTAGCGGCCTAGGACACCGCCCTTTCACGGCGGCGACACGGGTTCGAATCCCGTTGGGGGTACTCTCCCAGCGCGGAACGCGAAGAGCGTGTCGTCAGTGGAGAAAACTCAATAGGTCTTACACCTGTTGTAAGGCCCCGTAGCGCAGTTGGTTAGCGCGCCGCCCTGTCACGGCGGAGGTCGCGGGTTCAAGTCCCGTCGGGGTCGCCGACCAGACCGGTTGGTCCGGTCATGGCTCTGTAGCTCAGTTGGTAGAGCGTTCGACTGAAAATCGAAAGGTCACCGGATCGACGCCGGTCGGAGCCACCAGAACCCCGAAGCGATTCGCTTCGGGGCTTTTGCGTTCGAGCAGTGCCGACGCCGCCGCGGCGTTCGTATGAGCCTCGACGCAGGACCTGCAAGAATCGGGGTATGAGCGACACGAACGGAAGCCGCGACCCCAAGCCGTGGTGGCGCACGCGCCGAGCGCATTCGGCACCGGGGCCGGGGGGCCGGGTCCTCCTGTACTGCAAGGACCTCACGATCGACTCCCCCCTCACGGGAGCCCACCTCCTCGACCGAGTGACCCTCGGGTTCCGCTCCGGGTCCTTCACCGCGATCCTCGACCCGAGCGGATCGAGGACGCGCGCGTTCTTCCTCGCCGCAGCCGGATTGCGCCCGCCCTCGGCCGGTGCGATCGACCTGCGCGCCGCAGGCGGGGACCGCCCCGCGTCGGTCGGACTCCTCACCGCGTCCACTCCGCTCGACGAGGCCCTGTCCGTCAGCGAGAACATCCTCGCCCCCCTCTCCCTCACGGGCACCTCCGCCCTCGCCCATCACGTGAGGCAGGCCCTGTCCCTCACCTCGCTCGAGGAGCTCGCCGACCTCCGGGCCTGCGAGCTCTCACCCCTCGATCGGTTCCGGGCCCTGAGCGCGCGCGCCCTCGTTAGCGGCGGCGACCTCATCCTCGTCGAGGACCCCGACCACCTGCCCACGGCGCCTGATCGCAGGGCCGCCCTCGAGCTTCTGCGCTCGCTCGCCCAGCACGGCACGACCGTGATCCTCGCGAGCACCTCCCCCGAGTCCTGCGCGCTCGCCGACCGCACGGTCCTCCTCACGAACGGGCGGGTGACCTACGACCTGCTCGCCCCCGGCGCCGAGCGCCTCCGGACCATCCTGACCGGCACCGATGAGGATCCGGCGACCCTCCTCGGCCCGATTCCCGCGGCCGTTCCGCCCGCCGCGCCGCCCGCCGTCGTCGAGGACGCGCCCGTCACCGGATCCCCCGGGACCGAGGAGGACCCTTCGGAAGCCTTCCGGGTCTCGTGGATCCCCATCCGCCGCTCCGGGGAGGCCGAGGCGGGTCATGCGGTCGCCGAGGAGGCCGCCGCCGAAGTCGCGGATCCGCCCGAGGTCGAGAAGGAAACCGAGGACGAGGGCGAAGCCGGGCACGAAACCGCAGTCGAAGCGGAATCCCCGATCGGGGCCGCAGCCGCTGCACGTCCCGGGATCCGCCCCGCGGCCCCCTCCCCCGCCCCCGCCGAACCGGTGCCGGGCCCCGCCCTCGCCACCCCCGCGACGCGCGAACGCAGGCGCATCGAAGAACCCGACCCGATCACCGCCGCGATACGCGCGCTCGTCGCAGACCAGCAGGACGACCGCCCCCGCGGACGGCACGCGCACCGCCCCCTCCCCGCTTCAACGCCCGCGCCCCCGACCCTCGAGCAGGCCGAGGTCATCGACCGGGCGAGGAAGATCCTCGAGGACCTGCCCGGTCCGGTCATTCCCGACTGACCCTCCCGAAGACGGCCGCCGTCAGAGCCCCGAGCAGGCCGAGGCGACTGCGCCGCAGCCCCGAACGTGAGAAACTGGGCGTCAGCCCGACAACACCGTGAAGTCGACCAGGAAGCGAGTGCCGCTGATGACGACGCCGAACGAACCGCTCGGAAACCCGGGGTCGGCCCCGGCCCAGAAGCGCCCAGCGTCAATGGGTGAACTCTTCGCAACCCTGTCTTCGCAGGTGACGACCCTTGTGAACGGAGAGATCGAGCTCAACAAGGTCAAGGCGAGGAATTTCATCAAGAAGGCCGGCGCGGGCGGCGCCCTCCTCGCGGCCGCAGCCGTCTTCGCCCTTTACCTCCTCGGCTGGGTGTTCCACTCGATCGAGCTCGCGATCGCCGTCGCCCTGCCCGCATGGGCCGCGTCCCTCATCACAGCCGGTATCCTTCTGCTCATCGTTGCGATCCTCGCCGCGGTCGGCGCAGTACTGCTCAACAAGAGCAAGACCTCCGTCCCCGACCCGAAGGCCGGGATCAGCGAGAGCATCGACGCCCTCAAGAAAGGCCTGGGCAAGTGAGCGAAACGACCGAAGCGAAGACGCGCACCGAGGCTGAGATCATCGCCGAACTCGAACGCACGCGCGCCGAGATGACGGCGACCGTCGACGAGCTCTTCGGCCGTGTTCAGCCCGAACAGTTGCTCGAACAGGCCAAGGCGACCGCGAAGGCGAAGGCGGAGGAGGTCAGGAGCCTCGTCGCCATGACCGCTCAGGACGCCCGCGAAGGCGACCCCGAGGCCCTCAAGAAGGTGGGATACGTCATCGCCGGAGCCGCGGCGCTCACCGTCCTCGTCGTTCTTCGTATCGTCCGCGGAAGGCGCTGAGCCCGAATCTGTCTCAGCTTCCTCACCGGCTCCGCGGCGCGACCCGGAGCACACGCGCCCCTGCCCGGATGAGGACCTTCCCTTTGTGCGGTTATGATGAACCCACGACACATTCTGATCATCCAGGGAACCGCCTTGAGCGGACCCGAACTACGCGGAGGGGGTCGACGCCATGGGGCGCGGCCGTCAAAAGGCCAAGCAGACGAAAGTCGCTCGCAAGCTGAAGTATTTCAGTCCTGATACCGATCTCGATGCCCTGCAGCGGGAGCTCGCATCGTCTGAACACCACTCGTACGACGAGTACGAGGCCGAGGATGACGAGACGGCCGAGGACGACGACCTCTACTCCAAGTACGCGGACTTCGCGCAGGAGGGGGACGCCACCCCCGAGCTCGACGAGGACTTCTGGGTCAACCCTTCGAAGAAGTGACCCGGGGGCTCCCCTTCGCATGAGCGCGGCCCGCAGATTCTTCACGCGCTGATTCACGCGTTCATCCGCGCTTTCGTTCGCCCTCCTCCGGGCGCCCCTGCGCACCCGCTCCCCAAGTCGGCCTCGGGCAGATCCGGGTTCAGTCGGGCCGTTCCCCTATGGCGGGCGCTCCTCCCGTACCGCTAGCGTCGAGTCATGCGGAAAAGGCTTCTCGTCGCGTTCTCCTCGCTCCTCGCCCTCGTCCTCGTCGGCCTCATGGCAATCGCTTGGGGGTTCGGGCCGCGCCTCGGCATCGCGTTAACCGGACGCCCCTTCTTCCTCCTTCCGCCGAGCCCGGAACGCTATGCCGAGACCATCCTCGAGGTCGCCGACCACCAGGCGATTCACGCCGATTCTGACGAATATCTCGCCGCCCGCGAGCGCGCCCTCGCAGTCGCGAAAGACGCCTCCTCGACCGCTGAGGTTCACGACGCCCTTGAGGCGGCCCTCGAGGCCGCGGGCGGGAAGCACTCAGGAATCCTCAACGCGGCCGAGCGCGAGGAATGGGCGCAGTCGGATCCCGCTCCCTCCCCCGGGGTGACGGTCTTAGGGGCCATCGCGATCGCGACCGTCCCGGCCTTCGACGGCTTCGCCTCCGATGGGCGTCTGTACGCCGAGACCCTCGGGCGCGGCCTCGATTCCGCTCTGTCGGGTCCCGCGACCTGCGCGGTCGTCGATCTGCGGGGCAATGGCGGCGGCGACATGGGCCCGATGCTCGCGGGCGTCTCCCCGCTCCTCCCCGACGGAACCGCTCTCGAGTTCGAGTCGGCGCACGGGACGACCCCTGTGACGATCACCGGATCGGCAGTCGCCGGCGGAGGCACACCGACGAGCGTCGATGGCGTCCGCAAGCACCTCGTCCCCACCGCGATTCTCATCAACGCGGGCACGGGGAGCTCCGGCGAGGCGACCGCGATCGCATTCAAGGGCCTGGAGGGCACCCGCTTCTTCGGGAGGCCGACCGCGGGCTACGCCTCGGCGAACATCGCCTTCGAGATGCCCGACGGGGCGCTCGTCATGGTGACCTCGGCGAACGACAAGGATCGGAACAGCGTCGTCTACGGCGACAATCCGCTTATCCCGGACGAGCAGACCGATGACGCCCTCGAAGCCGCGAAGGCGTGGCTCGCCGCCGAGCACGGCTGCGAGGAGGGACGCCGATAACTCATATCCTTGCGTAACACCGCCACTTGATAAAGTTTAGGATCTTATCCTTGAACAATGAGAGGATCCGATCAAGGATAGAGCCCCGGAAAGAAGCAGACGGAGGTGTGAAGGTGGCGGGTTGGGACGAGCGCATCTGGGAATCCTCGATCTTTGAAGGCCTCCCACGCCGTGAGCGTCATTCCGGACCGTATCGCTCGTACGTCCCGGATTCCTTAACGACGACCTCCCTCCTCCTTCCTCCCGACGTCGACGCCCTCGTGTCATCCGCCGAGAGAGCCGTGAGAAATTCTGCCGACAGCCGCGACCTCGAGGGCATCGCACGTTTCCTCCTCCGTTCCGAAGCAATCGCCTCGTCGCGCATTGAGGGCGTCGCCCCCTCGACGAAGCAAGTTGCCTTCGCGGAACTCGAAACGGCGGAAGGGCGAGGATCCCTCGGAGCAAGTGAACAAGCCCAACTCGTCGCTCGGAACATGACGGTCGTCGAGCGAGCCCGAGCGGAGCTCACCGCCTCGGACACGATCACTCTCGACCAGGTCGTCGTCCTCCAAGAAGCGCTCGTCGCCGACACTGCAACCGCGTGCGGAGTGCGTACAGTCCAGAACTGGATCGGCGGTTCCTCCTACCATCCCCTCGGAGCCGATTTCGTTCCACCCGCCCCCCAACGACTCAATACCTCGCTCGACGACCTCGTGACTTACATGAACGGGGCCGCCCACTCGCCCATCGTCCAAGCCGCACTCGTCCACGCCCAGTTCGAGACCCTTCACCCCTTTGCGGATGGCAATGGCCGTGTCGGTCGCGCCCTCATCCACACGGTGCTCATGAGACGCGGGCTCACCACGCGTGCGATCCTCCCGATCAGTCAGGTCCTCTCGACACTGCGCCAGGATTATGTGAGGGCGCTCGACGCCTACCGCTATACCGGCGCACCGAATGGAGATGAATTCCACGCCGCTCGCACCGAGTGGATCGCATTCTTCGCGCAGGCGATCATCATCGCAGCAGAACAGGTGGAACGCACGAAAAGAGAGCTCGATGCGATCCGCACCGACTGGGATGAACAGCTCGCCCTCTGGCGGACCGAGACCGGCCACCAGCGTGCTCTTCGCTCAACATCGGCGACTGCGAGGATCCTTCAGGACCTTCCCTCGACACCGGTCCTCACAACCGCATCGGCGAGTCGGATCTACGAAGTGACGACGCAGGCCGCCAATCAAGGACTCCACATGCTTGAAGGCGCGGGAATCCTCTCAGCGACATCCCGAAAAGGCCAGGCGATCTACTTCGCGCCGCGGGTCCTCGACCTCGTCGATCTGTCGGTGCGGCGACTCGCGAGCACACGCTTCGACACGCGGATAAGCGCGCCCGGACGGGGCGTCCCCACAGTCCCACAGTGAGCGAGGCGGAGGGCCTGCCCGCGAAACACTCACGGGCGCGGTGAGCGAGCGGTCACATCCTCGGCGCGGTGACAGCCGTGCCCTCCGAAACGGGGGGCGATGGCGAGGCCGAGGCGACCGAACTCAGGTCGTGCGGTAGGACCCGCGCAGGCGCACGGCGCCTGCGGTCACACCCTTCGTCCCCGAGATCGTCCGCCCCTCGAAATCCGAGGAGGGCTCGACCTCGCCCGGCATCGACACCTCGCCGAGGACCCACGCCTCGACCCCTGCCTCCCGGATCAGGCGTAGCGCCTCATCGGCGCAATCGCGGCCCACGACGCCGACCATGCCGACGCCGAGATTGAGGGAGTCCTCCATGCCCTCCCAGGTCACCTCGCCGCCCCGGCGGACCCAGTCGAAAACGGGCGGGACGATCCAGGACCCGCGATCGACCTCGGCGAGCGCGCCGAGCGGGAGGACGCGCGACAGGTTCGCGCCCAGCCCCCCGCCCGTGACATGCGAGAAGGCGTGGACGCCGCTCACGCCCTCGCCCGCACCGAGGGTCTCGACGAGGTCGAGGCACAGGCGGGTGTACAGGCGGGTCGGCTCGAGGAGCTCCTCGCCGAGCGTCCGGCTGAACTCCTCGACGTGCCCCTCCAGGGGCGCTCCGGTGCGCGCGACGACCGAGCGGACCAGGGAGTAGCCGTTGGAATGCAGACCGGAGGAGGCCATCGCGATGAGGACGTCGCCCTTACCGACACGCTCGGGCCCGAGACGCTCGGCCGCGTCGACGACACCGGTCGCCGCACCCGCGATGTCGTAGTCGTCGGGCGCCATGAGGCCCGGATGCTCGGCGGTCTCCCCGCCGACGAGGGGCGTACCCGCCTGCTCGCAGGCGTGCGCGATCCCGGTGACGATCTTGGCGATCCGCTCGGGGACGACGCGACCGCAGGCGATGTAGTCCGTCATGAGCACCGGGCGGGCGCCGATGACGACGATGTCGTCGACGACCATGCCGACGAGGTCCTGCCCGATCGTGTCGTGGATGTCGAGGGCGCGGGCGATCGCGATCTTCGTGCCGACGCCGTCCGTCGATGTCGCGAGCAGGGGCCGCTTCATCCCGAGCAGGGCTGAGGCGTCGACCATCCCCGCGAAGCCGCCGGTCGCACCGAGGACCGTCTGGTCATGGGTCCGCGACACGGCGTCCTTCATGAGTTCGACGGCGCGGTCTCCCGCTGCGGTGTCGACTCCTGCGGATGCGTAGTCGAGGGGGGCGGTGTCGCTCATTGCTGCTCCTGGATTCTCCGGGGTGGGGCTTTTGAAGGTGGACGGTGCCAACATGCGGCGATGCGCGCCGAGGATGGACTTCCGCGCGACGAGGGCGGGGCGCCCGGCTAGCAGGTGGAGGCGCCGGGGGTGCCGGGGATCGGCGTGCCCTTGGGGATCTGCTCCGGGTAGTCGCCGTTGAAGCAGCCGAGGCACAGGCTCGTCCCCTGACGGGTCGCCCGGACCATTCCCTCCATCGACAGGTACGACAGGGAGTCCGCCCCGATCGAGGCGCGCACCCCGTCGACATCCATCGCCGAGGCGATAAGCTCCGCCCTCGTCGGGAAGTCGATCCCGAAGAAGCACGGCCAGGCGACCGGCGGGGAGGAGATCTTCACGTGCACCTCGGCCGCCCCGGCCTCCCTGAGCATCTTGACGAGGGCGCGCTGCGTGTTCCCCCTCACGATCGAGTCATCGATGACGATGAGGCGCTTGCCCGCGATCACCTCGCGCAGAGGGTTGAGCTTGAGGCGGATGCCGAGCTGGCGCAGGGACTGGGTCGGTTGGATGAAGGTCCGCCCGACGTAGGCGTTCTTCACGAGGCCCTGCGCGAAGGGGATCCCGGAGGCCTCGGCGTAGCCGATGGCGGCGGGCGTGCCCGACTCGGGGGTGGGGATCACGAGGTCGGCGTCGACCGGTGCCTCCCGGGCGAGGGTCGCGCCCATCTCGCGCCTGGCGGCCACGATCTGCCGGTCGCCGATCACCGTGTCCGGGCGGGCGAGGTACACGTACTCAAAGACGCAGGTGTTCGAGCGCCTCACCGCGAAGTGACGCGAGTGGACCCCGGTGGAGTCGATGGCGACGAGCTCGCCCGGCTCGATCTCGCGGACGAAGGTCGCGCCGCACAGGTCGAGGGCGGCGGTCTCGGAGGCCAGCACCCACCCCGAGTAGAGGCGGCCCAGGACGAGGGGCCGGTAGCCATGCGGGTCGCGCGCGCCGTACAGGGTGTTCTCGTCCATGAAGACCAGCGAGAAGGCGCCCTTGAGGCGCGGGAGGACCTTGAGGGCGGGGGCGACCAGGGCAGCGGGCTTGGCCTCCGCGCTGGTCGTGGATCCGACGCCTGCCGTGGATCCCGCGCCGGCCGTGGATTCGCACTCGGCATCCGGAGCGGATACGGCATCGCCCCCTCCGATGGGATCGGCGAGGGCGATGGCGGGCGGGATGAAGGGGACGGGTCCGGGGATCCGGTCGGCGAGGCCCAGCAGGGCCGTCACGACGGAGGTGTCCGTGGAGGCGCCCCGCTCGACGTCGTCGCCCTCGTCCGCGATCGAATGGGCGAGGTCGCGCAGCTCCGCCGTATTCGTGAGATTCCCGTTGTGGCACAGTGCGAGCGTCCCCGTCGGCGTCGGCCCGAGGGTCGGCTGGGCGTTCCTCCAGGTGTCGGCGCCCGTCGTCGCGTAGCGGACGTGCCCGAGGGCGAGATGCCCCTTGAGGCCGCGGAGCGTCTGCTCGGAGAAGACCTGGTTGACGAGGCCCTGATCCTTGTAGACGAGGATCTGCTTCCCGTTCGAGGTCGCGATGCCGGCGGATTGCTGCCCGCGATGCTGAAGGGCGTAGAGGGAGAAGTAGGTGAGTCGGGAGACGTCCTCGCCGGGCGCCCACACCCCGAATACGCCGCAGTGGTCGCGGGGGCGATCGTCCTCGAAGATCTCTCGGTCTGTCAGTGTCTGGTCCATGTTCACGGATTCAGAGAGCACGGGGACACTGTCTCACACGAGGGCGAGACGGCGCCACGAGCGACCATTCCCAGTCACGGCGCCCATGTGAAGCGCACGCTGCGCGACTCGACATCGGCGCGTTCGAGGACGACCCCCGCCTCCTCGCCGAGGGGCAGGCGCGCGCCCGGTACGCGCGCGACCAGGGATCCGATCACGGCGGGATCGCTGATGAGCACCTTGCCGCGGTCGAAGTCCTCATCACCGTCCCTGCGTTCGACGATCACCCCGCGGAAGGTCGCGCCCTCGTGACCGAGGAGGAGCTTCGCGCTGACGGCCCCGATCGCGGCCCTCTCCGCCGCGGAGGCGAGACGCGCGCCCTCGGCCATGAATCCGGGCAGATCCGGGAGGGAGTCGAGGACCCAGCCGGGGATCGGGCGCCCGGACTCGTGGGCGATGCAGATCTCCGAGGCCCACCGGTCGACGAGTCGGCGCAGCGGCGCGGTCACATGCGCGTACTCGGCGGCGATGGCGGCGTGCCGGGCGGCGGGGTCGCCGGGGCACGGGAAGGCACCGGCAGCGGCGGGGCTCCGCCCGCTCGTCGTCTTCGCAAGGGCGGATCCTGCGCGGGAGGCGTCGACGAAGACCGCGTATTCGGCTCCGCGGTACAGGCTCATCGCGTGCGCGAGGAAGGCCGTGTGCGCGGGGATCGCGGGGTCGAGGGCGGGCAGCAGGCGCGCATAGGGCATGTCCTCGGGCCAGTCGACTCCGAGGAGTCTCGCGACGCCGTGCAGACGCTCAAGAGCCTGATGGGAGGCGGGCGGCGCGGTCCTCAGCACCGCGATCCCGGCCTCGCGCATGATCGAGGCCGCGCACATCCCCGTCAGGAGCGAGATCTGGGCGTTCCACTCCTCAACCGGGGTGCTCTTCCGATAGCTGAGTTCGTAGTGCGTCGACCCGTCCGCATCGATTTCGCGCGTGATCTCCTGCTCGGGACTCGGCGAGGAGACGCCGCCGCGCGCGGTCTCGAGGGCCCGCCGCAAACGGCCGATCTCCTCGAGCAGCTCCACGAGGTCTTCGGGGGCATCCGGCAGGGGACGGCCCGAGGTTCGCGCCGCTTCGACCTGGTCGTACGACAGCTTCGCCCTCGAGCGCACGAGTGCGCGACGCACCGTCGCGTTCACCACCTCGCCGCGCGCGTCGAGCAGGATCTCCCACACGCAGGCGGGCACGACTCCGCCCGGCAGGAGGGAGGCCGCCCCTTCTGAGAGGGCGAGCGGGTGCAGCGGCGTCGAACGGTCGGGCATGTAGATCGTCGTGGCGCGCCGACGCACTTCGAGGTCGAGCGGCGAGCCGGCCGGAACGAAGGTCGCGAGCGAGGCGATGGCGTAGAGCACCCGATAACGGGCTCCGTCCGGGCGGCCCTCCTCGAGGCGCCTCAGACGCACCGCCTGGTCCAGATCACGCGAAGACTCCGGATCGATCGTCACGAAGGGGACATCGGTCGCATCCCATCGGGGAAGCGCCTCGGGCACGAGGGCGGTCCACGCGCGATCGATCGCCTCCGCGGCTCCCGCGAGGAGGCGGGGCCCGGACGCGGCCTCGTCGCCCGTGAGAACCGGCTGCACGCGGGACAGGAAGTCCTTCCATTCGGCGACCGCCGCATCCGCTTGGCGGTCGACCTCATCGGGGAAGGTCGAAGGGATGCTCAGCTCGGTGCGAATCGAGTCGAGAACCGGGATCAGGGAAGAATCTTCCACCCGCAGCTGCATCCGATGGAGCACAACCATGAGGCCAGTCTCCACCACCCCGAGCCGAAGTGCCACAATGAGAGGGCTCGCGCCGAAGGGACGGCGCTCGACCCTCGAAGGAACGCCTCATGCCCACTCCCGTTCTCAGCGTCGTGTGCTGGGTCTTCGCCCTCTTCGCCACGCTCTTCGGGATCCTCTCCTTCGGCCGGGGCATCGCGCAGCTGTGGAGGGCCGTGTCGGCGGGCGCCCCGGAGCCCGCTCGCCTCACTCCCGTCCCCAAGCGCCTGGGCATGATGCTCCTCGCAGTCCTCAGCCACCGCGAATTCAAGGGGCGCCCCTGGATCAGGTTCGCCCACTGGTTCGTCATGGTCTCCTTCCCGCTGCTCTTCCTCACCCTTGTCACGGGGTACGGCCAGCTGAGGGACCCCCGTTTCACCCTCCCCCTCCTCGGGCGCTTCCTCCCCTGGGAGTGGCTCACCGAGCTCTTCGCCTGGGCCGGGCTGCTCGGCATCGTCCTCCTCATGATCGTCAGGACCCGCGCGGGCTCGGGCTCCCTCGCGGAGGCGGCCGTCTCCTCCGACGATCCTGTCGAGGCCCCGCCCGCCGCGAGCCCCCGCCCGCGCGACGGCTCCCCGGCCGGACTCGCCTCCCGCTTCCTCGGGTCGACCCGCTGGCAGGCGCGCTTCGTCGAATGGGTGATCCTCCTGGTCTGCGCCTGCGTCCTCGGCCTGCGCGGCCTCGAATACGCCCTTCTCACGAGCGCGCCCTCGCCCGCCTCCCTCCCGGAGCTCTGGCATTTCCCGCTCACCGCGTGGATCGGCGCCCTCGTCCTCGCCGCCGGGGCGCAGGTGAGCGCGGTCGCGAATGCGATCGTCCTCCTCTCGACGCTGAAGATCATCGTCTCGATGATCTGGATGATGGTGGTCGGCGTCCTCACCTCGATGGGCGTCGCCTGGCACCGCTTCCTCGCCCTCGTCAACGTGTACGCGCGCCGGGACCCCGAAGGCGGCAAGTCCCTCGGCCCCGCGGACCACATGCTCATCGACGGCGCACCCGTCACCTCGCCCGACGTGTTCGACGACCTCCCCGAGGACGCGGTCCTCGGCACCGCGACGGCCGCCGACCTGTCCTGGAAGGCCCGCCTCGACCTCTACTCGTGCACCGAATGCGGCCGTTGTCAGGAACTGTGCCCCGCGTGGAACACCGGCAAGCCCCTGTCCCCCAAGCTCCTCGTCATGTCGATGCGCGACCACATGGAATCGGCGTCGAAGAAGGAGATCGTCGCCCAGCAGATCTCCGATGCGCAGGTTCCCGGGGAGCGCACGGCCGAGGAGCTCGCGGCCTCCGGCGAGGTCATGCTCGACAAGGGCGTGGACCCGAACCCGCACTCCCTCGACCTGCTCGCGGTCCTGTCGGCCTCCGGGGCGACCGGCCCTCAGGGCGTCGCCGACGTCGAGGCCCCCCTCGTTCCCGATGTCGTCTCCGAAGAGGTCCTCTGGGACTGCACGATGTGCGGCGCCTGCGTCGACCAGTGCCCGGTCGACATCGAGCACATCGACCACATCCTCGACCTGCGCCGCCAGCGCGTCCTCATGGAGGCGGCCTTCCCGCGCGAACTCGGACGCGCCTTCCGCGGCATGGAGTCCAAGCAGAACCCCTACAACCAGCCGGCACGCAAGCGCCTCGACTGGGCGAAGGACCTCGATTTCGAGGTGCCCGTGGTCGGCGAGGACCTGGAAAGCGCCGCCGAGGTCGATTACCTGTTCTGGGTCGGGTGCGCCGGGGCCTTCGACGACAAGGCGAAGCAGACGAGCGCCGCGATCGCCGAGCTGCTGCACACGGCGGGGGTGTCCTTCGCCGTCCTCGGTTCGGGCGAGACCTGCACGGGCGACCCCGCCAGGCGCGCGGGCAACGAGGTCCTCTTCCAGATGCTCGCCGCCGAGGCGATCTCGACCTTGACGGAGGCGGCGCCCAAGAGGATCGTCGTCTCCTGCGCGCATTGCTTCAACACGATCGCAGGCGAGTATCCCGAGCTCGGCGGCCGTTTCGAGGTCGTCCATCACACGCAGTTGCTCAATCGCCTCGTGCGCGAGGGGCGGCTGACACCCGTGGCGCCCGCCTCCCCTGAGGACCGGGATGCGGCGGGGCGCCCGCTGCACGTCACCTATCACGACGCCTGCTACCTCGGTCGGCACAACCGCGTGTACGAGCCGCCGCGCGAGCTCGTGTCGGCTCTGCCGGGCGTCGAGCTGGTCGAGATGCCGCGCAATCGCGACCGGGCGATGTGCTGCGGCGCGGGAGGCGCTCACGCCTGGTTCGAGGAGTCGCGCGGCACCCGGATCGCCGATGCCCGCATCGCCGAGGCGGCGATGACGGGCGCGGATGTCGTGGCCACGGCCTGCCCCTTCTGCTCGCAGATGCTCGGTTCGGCCTCGGGGTCCTCGGCCGGTTTCCTGTCGGCGGTTCCCGCGGGCGCCACGGACGACGAGGGCGGGACCGCGGTTTTGCCCGAGGTCAAGGATGTCGCGGTGATGCTCCTCGAGTCCGTGCGTCGCGGCGCGGGAGGCGAAGCGCGGGGTTGAGCTTCGGCAGGCGCGACGGCATGCGCGCGCCCGTCACCGGCTCACCCGGCTCTCGCCCGGTCGGGGAGCCCTTCAGGCCATGCGCGCCCGGAAGGCCCTGCGCATGGCGCGACGGACCTGCTCGCGCGTGTCGATCATCGGCGCCCACCAGCGGTTCCACGCACGGACACCGAGGAGCGCGCCGATCCAGCCGACGACGCCCGAGACGATCGCGCCGATCAGCGTGGCGGAACCGGCTGCGATGAGGAGCGCCCCGACAGCGGCGAAGAGAATCGCACCGAGCGCCCGGATGCCCCTCACGGCGCGAGCGGAGTGCTTCTTCGCCAGGGTCGATGCCGCAAGGGTCGCCGCTGAGCAGAAGGCGAGCCCCAGGATCATCACCGGCACCGTGCCGACCGCGAAGGAGCCGACGGCCACTGAGGCGATCCACGCCGTCCACATCGAGATGAGAAGAGCGAATCCCTCATGACGGTATCCGCGCCTGGCCAGGATGCTCCACGCCGCGAAGACCATGAGGATCGCGCCGAAGGGCGAGAGCAGTCCGAGAACGATGTTCGCCGAGGCGGAGAGCGGACCCGACGCCGCCGACAGGAGGGTCGTCACCCCGGGAAGCGCGAAGGCCCCCGAGACATTCGCGGCGAAGAGGGAGAGCACGGCACCGCCGATGAGGGTCGCGGCGTAGGCCCCGGTGCTGATGCGGCCCTGCGGGAGGACCACCGTGACGAAGTCATCGGTGTCATCATGGGCCCGGGGAGGCAAGCCCCCTTCGGCCGCTCCCCGATCAGCCGGGCCTTCGGCACGCTCGAATCTGGGGCGGGGCGATTGCGGGAATCGGGGCATGGCCGAATCCGACGGGGTCGTCGGGGGAACGTGGGCGCGCTCGCCGCGTTGATCGGCGCTCGCCTCGTCCTCGAAGACGAGTTCGACTTCTCGGGGTTCGGGCGCAGGCTTGATGTTCACCTCAGGCTCCTTCCAACTGCCCCCATTCCAGTCGGCAGAGCTGGAAGGACGCTGGACGTGAGCTGTGGGCGGACTTGCGAAGCGGCGACTATTCGATCACGGCCTCGTCATCGAGGGCGACGAGGAAGCCGTCCTCATCGATGACGGAACCTCCGACCGCGCCGATGATGATGCCGGCAGCGCGCTCGATGTCGCGCGCGGAGCGCACGCGCTCCAGCCGCCGCGCCCGGGAGACCGGGGCGGGCGCGCCCATCCCCTCCTGCGGAATCCACTTGAGCTGATACTCGATGATGACGCCCGTCGTCCACGCCTCCCAGCGCAGGACCTGCGGGGGCGTCGGCACGGGCTGGACCTCGATGATGAGCTCGGATCGATTCGCAATGGGGATGAGCAGCGCGTAGCCGGAGACGACCTGCGCAGCCTTCGCCTCGCGGGCGGCGCGCCTGGCGCGTTCGATCTTCGTCGCGACATCCGTGCGGGAAGTCGAGGCGCCCTCGGCCGCTCCGGTGCTGCGCGCTTCGGCGACGGCGACGGGCACATCGCGCGAATCGACGATGTTCGGGAAATCCGTGCGGAGGACCTCGACGAGCTCGGCGGGCTCGAGCCACCTCGAGGTGTAGACCGCCAGGGACACCGCAGAATCCGGATCGGGCTGGACCACGCGCCCCGAGTCGGCGATGCGCAGCGCCCCGCCCAGTCGGCGGGCGATGCGCTTGAGGGCGAGGAGGACCCGGTACTCGAGGCCGACGGGAAGGCCCTCGGGGAAATAGGGGGCCCACTCGTCGATTCGTGCGAGCTCGGCGGGAACGGGCTTGCGCTTGGCGGTCGGGCAGCGCAGGATCCAGGCCTTCGTCATCGACGAGGGCGTGCGCAAGGCCTGACGAGTCGGCGCATCGATCGTCCAGGGGCCCTCGAGGCGCGCCTCTGCGAGCAGGTGCAGGCGCCCGGCTCCCGCCCAGCAGGCCCCGTCCCAGATCGACAGGGCGAGGGCTTCGATCTCCGCGGGATCGACCTCGTCGGGCAGGAGGAGGAGGTGATGCGAGTCGGCGTCCTCCCGGGCGATCACCCCGGCCGGCCCGGTCGCGGTGATCGGCGCCGAGATCGGCGCGAAGGCGTCGGTGCGGCTCACACCCGTTTCGGAGACGGTGAAGGCCGTCGAGTAGTCGGAGATCGAGGTGAGCGCGGCGAGCGAGGTCGAGGTGAGATCCGACGGATCCCCCGCGGTCGGCGAGGCGAGGTCCGTCACGCGGGAGGGGGCCTGCGCCATCCGCTCGCGCATGGACGTTCGTCGCGGCGCGCCCGGCGCAGTCGTGCCGGGCGCTTGCGTTCCGGGGTTCTCCTCGGGTCGGTCCTTCATGGATTCAGCGTTCGATTCTGATCCTGGAGAAGCGCAGATGGGTGCGCGAGGGGGTCGGTCCGCGCTGCCCCTGGTAGTGGGATCCGAGGGCCCGGGAGCCGTAGGGGCGCTCCGCGGGCGAGGAGAGGTCGAAGAAGCAGAGCTGCCCGACCTTCATCCCCGGGTAGAGGAGGATCGGCATCGTCGCCGTGTTCGAGAGTTCGAGGGTGACGTGCCCGGAGAAGCCGGGGTCGATGAAGCCCGCCGTCGAGTGCGTGAGCAGGCCGAGTCGCCCGAGCGAGGACTTGCCTTCGAGGCGTGCGGCGATGTCATCCCCGAGGGTCACCATCTCGTAGGTGGCGCCCAGGACGAACTCGCCCGGATGGAGGACGAAGGGCTCGTCCGGACCGACATCCACCTGGTGCGTGAGCTCGGACTGGTCGGCCGAGGGGTCGATCACCGAGTAGCGGTGGTTGTCGAAGAGGCGGAAGAGCCTGTCGAGACGGACGTCGATGCTCGCGGGCTGGATGAGATCCCGGTCGAGCGGGTCGAGCCGGATCCGGCCGGAGTCGAGCCCGGCTCGGATGTCACGATCGGAGAGCAGCATAGGGCGATTGTCCCACACGCCCGGGCTTCGGGGCGCTCCTGCGGCGCTTTCACCCATCGGGCCCCGCGTCATCGGCGCCCGCGGTCGGCTCGGGCCGCCCTGCCCGGGATTCGCGATCCGATTAGGCTGTGCGCGTGAACGACTCGCCCCTGCCCGCCTCCCCCGCCCCCGACGAGGTTCGCGGGGCCCTCGTCCGCTGGTTCCGGACGAATCGGAGGGACCTGCCGATGCGGGCCGAGGGCGTGAGCCCCTGGGGGACGCTGGTGGGCGAGGTGATGAGCCAGCAGACCCCGATGCCGCGCGTCCAGCCCTTCTGGCGGCGCTGGATGGAGCTGTGGCCGACTCCGCAGGACCTCGCCGCCGCGAGCCCCGCCGAGGTCCTCGTCGAGTGGGGCGCGCTCGGCTATCCGTCTCGGGCGCTGCGGCTGCGCGAATGCGCGATCGCGATCGCGGGCCGGCCCGGCGGACGGGTGCCCGCCGACTACGAGGAGCTCTGCTCGCTTCCGGGCATCGGGCCGTACACGGCCTCAGCACTCGTCTCCTTCCAGTTCCACGGCCGCATCGCCGTGCTCGATACGAACATCCGCAGGGTCCTCCTGCGCGTCTTCGCCGGCGAGGAGCGCCCCGCGTCCTCGTCGCCGTCGAAGGCGGAGCGGGCTCTGGCCGATTCGCTCCTCCCCGAGGACGGCGCCGAATGCGCGCAGTGGAACGTCGCGGTCATGGAGTTCGGCGCCCTCGTCTGCACCCAGAAGAGTCCGTCCTGCGCGGACTGCCCGATCGCGGAGCATTGCGCATGGACGAGGGCGGGGCGGCCGGCTTCGGCCTCGAAGCTTCGGACGCAGGCGTGGAAGGGGACCGACCGTCAGGCCAGGGGCCGCGTCCTCGCCCTCCTGCGCGAGCGCCACGCCCTCGGCGATCCCTCCCGCACGGCAATCACGCGAGCGCGAGCCCTGGAGGCGGCGCGACTGCCGGACGCGGATCCCGAGCAGGCGCCGCGCATCCTCGACGCCCTCCTCACTGACGGACTCGTCGTCGTGGGCGAGGACTCGCTGATCCGCCTGCCCGGCGCGTAGCGGGACGGCCGCGGACGGCGAAGGCCCCCGGTGCCGGGCTCTCAGTAGCGGATCGCGTCGATGGGTTTGACTTTCACGGCTGCGACGGCCGGGATGATGCCGCACAGGGCGCCGATCCCCGTCGCGATCCCCACGCCGTCGACCGCCGCTTTCATGGGGAATGCCGGGCGATCTTGAAGGAAGAGCCCCAGGGTCTCCATCGGCAGCATGCGGACGACGACGATCGCGATCCCCACGCCGATGACGCCCGCGACGAAAGTCGCGACGACCGACTCCATGAAGACCGAGAAGAAGACCCTCTTCGCCGAGGCCCCCATCGCGCGGCGGATCCCGATCTCCCGGATCCGCTGGCGGACGGTGACAATCGCGACGTTCAGCAGGCCCATGGCGCCCAGGAGGATCACGATCCCGCCGGTCACCATGATGATCTTCCGGATCCCGCCGAATTCGGATTCGCCGCCGTCCCAGTCGTCGCCTCCGTAGACCTCGCCCTTCCAGCCCTTCCCGAGGACCGAGGCGAGGGCCTTCGGCAGGGCTTCCCGGGCCTGTTCGACCTTGTCGGGCCCGACCCACACGATCATCTCGGTCTGCCCGGAGCCCGATCCCATCACGGACCCGTTCGAGAAGGGGCCGGACTGGGAGCCGACGGAATAGGTCGCGACCTTCGTGTAGCGCCAGGCGGTGTAGTCGACGTAGAACTCCGGGGAGGCCCACGGAGTCTTCGCCTTGATGACGCCCACGACCCGGAAGGACACGCTCCCGTCCTTCGAGTGCAGCACGATCGGGTCTTCGATCGGTGATTGGCCGAGGTAGTCCCAGAGCACGGAGTTGATGACGACGGGAACGACCCTGAGGTCGGCGTCCCCCGGGGCGATCCAGCGGCCCTGCGCGGGTTCGAGCCTGAAAATCGTCGCGTACGCGGGATCGACGGCCTTGATCTGGGCGCTGCGCTCGACCAGCATGGGATCGCGGATGATCGCGGGCCTTCCCCTGAAGCTCCCGGTCTGCTCGATCTGCGCGAGTTCTTCGATCTCGATGGACGAGGATTCGGATCGCGACCAATACGGGATGTCGAAGCGCTCGGCGACGGTGGTCATGGCGTCGCCCATCCGATCGGGGGGCAGCCCCTGGGCGTCGAGCCCCTGGTCGCCGCCCGTCGCCGAAGCCTCCGACCCGGCCCCGGGAGCCCGGCTCGATGCGCTGGGGTCGAGGCCGTCCCCGGCAGTCGATCCTTCCTCTCCCCCCGACTGGTAGGCGTTGATGCGGAGCGTGACGGCGCGCCCGTTGCCGGCCTCCACCATCTCCTTGTTCGCCTGGACGGTGAGCTCGCCCAGGGCGATCACCGTCGACAGGGCCGCGACGGCCGCGACCACGCCGACGAGGGAGAGGATGACGCGGGACTTCGCGACCTTCACCTCGCCCCAGGCTTCGACCAGGGAGGACACGATGCTCGTGATCGCGTTCATGCGATCACCTCCTCGCCCTCGGCGTCGGGTGCGGCGTCGGCGTCGGGGGTGAGGTGGGCGCGCGGATCGGCGACCTCGTGGAGGACCCCCTCGGACAGCGAGAGGACCCGGTGGGCCCGCGCCGCCACGTTGAGGTCGTGGGTGATGACGATGAGGGCCGCGTCGTTCTCGGAGGCGACGGTCTCCAGCAGGGTCATGACGGAGCTCCCCGTCTCCGGGTCGAGCGCCCCGGTCGGTTCGTCGGCGAGGATGACGCTCGGCCTGCGCACGAGGGCGCGCGCGATGGCGATGCGCTGCTGCTCGCCGCCCGACATCTCAGTCGGGTAGGAGTCGAGTCGATCGCCGAGGCCGACGCGCTCGAGCATGTCCGCCGCGAGTCCCCTGCGCTTCCAGAAGGGCGCGCCCGAGGTGTAGAGCATCGGCACTTCCACGTTCTCGAGGGCGGTCCGGGTGTTGAAGATGTTGAACTGCTGGAACACGAAGCCGAAGGTGTCGCCGCGCAGGCGCGAGCGCCGTCCTTCGCCCAGGGACTTCACGTCCTGCCCCTTGATCGTGTAGGCGCCCTCGTTGGGCAGGTCGAGGAGCCCGATGATGTTGAGCATGGTCGACTTGCCGGTTCCGGAGCGCCCGACGATGGAGATGTGGTCGCCCGGGTCGACCTCGAGATCCACGCCGCGCAGGATCCGCAGATCCGAGCCGTCGGGGAGCTCGACCGTTCGGGTCACCCCCTGAAGATGGATGAGCGCCATTTCAGGCGGCCCCTTCCATCACTGCCACTGCGCCGCCCATGTCCGTCGAGTCGGACCCCTTCTCCTCGGAGCCGGAGCTCGGGATGAATTCGAGAACCTCGTCGCTCTCGGTCAGGCCCTCCTTGACCTCGACGATCTTCCCGTCGGTGAGTCCCAGCTTCACGGGCTTCTTCGTCGGCTTGCCCCCGTCCGGGTTCGGGACGTAGACGAAACCGGATTCGAAGCGGCCCTCAACCGCGCTGATCGGCAGGGTGAGGACGCCCGTCGCCGATCCGGCCACGACGTCCATCGTGACCTGAAGGCCCGGGAACACCTTCTGGTCGGCGGGGATCGGGCAGACCGCGCGGATGCCGCCGGAATTCGCGGCGTCGCCGGAGGAGGGGGCGGCGGGTGAGGCCTGGGTGTTCGCGGAGGCCTTCGGCGTCTCGATCCTCAGCCCCGTGCAGGTGAAGGGCGCGGGTCCGTTCGTGATCGTGATCGTCGCCTGCTCGGGGGCGTTCTGAATGCGGTAGAGCTGGTCGGCGTTGAGGGTGGCGAAGGCGGAATAGCTCGGGGGCTGAATCGTCGCGATCGCATCCCCGATCGCGAACTGCTGACCGAGCAGGGCGTTGAGGCGCAGCGTTCCCGAGGCCGTCGCGAACACGGTCGTGTACTGGTAGGTCGGCGCCGCGGGGGCCGTCGTCGCATTGCCCTCCGCGTCGGTCGACACCACCGGTTCGGAGGCGATCTCCTTGCGGACTTCGAGGATCGGCGCACCCGTTTCGATCGCGCTCCCATCGGCGGCGGCGATGAAGGTGACGACGCCCTCGCCCGTCGACTTCACGGTCGTCGCCGGATCGGCTTCGATGGTGCCCTTCGCGCTCACGGTGTTCGTGATGTCGGAGACGGTCGGCAGGATCGTCATCTGGCCGTAGTCGCCGCCCGGGTTGAGGGACTGGCCCTCGTCGGCGTTGTTGACGGCCGGGAAGAAGGCGAATTTCACGAGGGCGATCGCGATGACCGCGAGGATCACCGTCTTGACGATCGCGAGGATCCGACCCGCACGCGGGGAAGTGGCCATGTTCGCCCCTTTGTCTCGGCTGCACGCTGTGTTCATGAGGGTTTCCCAGGCCCACACTAGAAGAGCGCTCCCCGCCTGCGGAATGCTTTCGGCGAAGAATCCGGGACGACTCAGGGTTCACTCAGGGGCGCCCTCGCCCCTGATCCGATGAGGATCTTCGCCGCGCGATTCTCGGGATTTCCACTAAAATCGAGGGCGAGACAATCGGGCCCTGCCGGACTTCCCGCGCACCGGCACCGCCCCGAGGCACGGCATCGAGGAGGGGAATGCTCGTCATCCTTGCGGCCTTCGCGTTCGGCGCCCTGCTCGCGCCGATGATCATGCGCTCGGGCCGCGCGGGCTTCCTCGTTCTCGCGCTCATCCCCGCAGGCGCCTTCGTCTACTTCGCCTCCTTGGCGCCGGAGGTGCTCGCCGGGGCCGCGCCGGGCGAGACCTGGCGCTGGGCGCCTCAGCTCGGCTTCGATCTCGTCTTCCGGATCGATGCCCTGTCGTGGTTGATGGCCCTCATCGTGTCGGGAGTCGGCGCCCTGGTCCTCGTCTACACGACCCGGTACTTCTCGGCGTCTGCGGCCGGCCTCGGCCGCTTCGCGGGCGCCTTCGTGAGCTTCGCGGGCGCCATGCTCGGCCTGGTCACCACGGACAACACCCTGGCGATGTACATGTTCTGGGAGCTCACCACGGTGTTCTCCTTCATCCTCATCGGCCACTCCCACGTGCTCGCGTCTTCCAGGAGGGCCGCTCAGCAGGCGCTCATCGTCACCGCCTCCGGCGGACTCGCGATGCTCGGCGGAATCGTCATCCTTGGGGAGCTCCCCGGCGGCTCCTTCCTGTTCTCAGAGCTCATCGCCTCGGCACGGGCGGGAACGCTGGGAGCGGGCGTTCCTGCGGCCCTGATCGCGACGGCGCTCCTCCTCATGCTCGCGGGCGCCGCGACGAAGTCCGCACTCGCGCCGAGCCACTTCTGGCTGCCCGCTGCGATGGCCGCCCCCACCCCGGTGTCGGCCTACCTCCACTCCTCGGCGATGGTGAAAGCGGGCGTGTACCTCGTCGCCCGGCTCGCCCCCGCCTTCGCCGGCTCCGCCTCGTGGAGGATCGTCATCATCGGCCTGGGGCTGCTCACACTGCTCCTCGGCGGATACCGCGCCCTCAAGCAGTACGACCTCAAGCTCATCCTCGCCTACGGCACCGTCTCCCAGCTGGGCCTGCTCATGGTCCTCGTCGGCTACGGGACGCAGGAGCTCATGCTCGCCGGCCTCGCCATGCTCGTCGCCCACTCGCTCTTCAAGGCGGCGCTCTTCCTCACGGTCGGCGCGATCGACTGGGCGACCGGGACCCGTGATCTTCGCGAGCTCACCGGCCTCGGGCGCCGCATGCCCCTTCTCGCGCTCCTCTCCGGCCTCGCCGCCCTCTCAATGGCGGGCGCCCCCGGCTTCATCGGCTTCGTCGCGAAGGAGACCGCCCTCCACGGCCTCATGGGATCGACGGCCCCCGCCGATGCGGCGATCTGGATCACGATCGCCCTCGGCTCGGCGATGACCGTCGGATACGCCCTGCGCTTCTGGTGGGGGGCCTTCTGGACCCGGACGGCCGCCGAGCCCCGCGAGGTCAAAGCTCCTTCGCGCCTCATGATGGCCCCGATCATCATTCTCGCCTCGGCGGGCCTCCTCCTCGGCCTCGTCCCCGGTCCGCTCGAACGGCTCCTGAGCGGCTACGTCGCCACCGTCGAGGCGGGCAGCCCCGGCCACCTGCTCGCCTGGCCGGGCGCGGGCGCCCCCTTCCTCGTCACCCTCGCCGTCCTCGCCCTCGGCGCCGTGATCTTCGCCGCGCGCGACCCGTGGCTGCGATTCACCCGCCGCCACGAGTTCCCCCTCTCGGGCTCGGAGTTCTACCGCCTCACGATCACCGGGCTCGAAGCCGCATCAGGGCGCGCCACCTCCCTCACCCAGCGCGGCTCCCTGCCCGCCTACGTGTCGACGATCTTCACCTTCACCCTCCTCGTGACGGGCACGGCCCTGGCCTTCGGGCCTCCCCTCGGATTCGCCGGGATCCGCCCGGCGGACTCCGCCGGGCAGGCCCTCGCGGTCCTCATCGCCGCCACGGCCGCGATTCTCGGCGCCAGGGCGCGCCATCGGATGAAGGCGGTCCTCCTCGTCGGCGTCTCCGGATACGGCGTCGCCCTCGTCTACGAGCTCTACGGAGCGCCCGACCTCGCCCTCACCCAGGCGCTCGCCGAGACCGTCTCCCTCATCATCTTCATCCTCGTCCTGCGCCGCCTGCCCGCCTACTTCTCCAATCGGCCGCTCGCCGCCTCCCGGTACCTCCGGATGGCGCTCGCCGCGACCGTCGGCGGGGCCGTCGCCTTCGTCGCCGCCCTCGCCGCGGCCTCGCGCGTCGCCGAACCTATCGCGACCGGCCTGCACGACGAGGCCTACGTCAACGGCTACGGCCGCAACATCGTGAACGTGACTCTCGTGGACATCCGCGCCTGGGACACGATGGGCGAGATCACGGTCCTCGTCATCACGGCGATCGGCATGGCCTCCTTCATGTTCATCCGCGACCGACGGGCGCGGATGGACCGTCTGCGCAACATCGCATTGGATCCGCGCAGCTCGCGGGCCGTGTGGCGCAGCCCCTCCTCCGGCCGGGCCTCGGGGCCCGCGCCCGAGGCCGTCCTGCCCGGGCCGCCGGGGACGCGCCGGGCGGGCACCGGAGGCGGACGCCTCGCCTCGTCGATGCGGAACCGCCTGTGGCTCGCGGGAAGCTCGACCCTGTCGCAGCAGAACCGTTCGGTGATCTTCGAACTCGGGACGCGCGTCGTCTACCACTCGATGCTCATCGTGTCGCTCTACTTCCTCGTTTCCGGCCACGACCAGCCCGGCGGCGGTTTCGCAGGCGGTCTGCTCGCGGGCATCGCGCTGACGATCCGCTACCTCGCGGGCGGCCGCTATGAACTCGGCGCGGCGGTGCCCCTCCACCCCGGCCACCTCATGGGCGCGGGACTCGCGATCGCGACCGGCTCGGCCCTCGCCCCCATCGCCTTCGGGGGCACGATCCTGCAGACCGCGAAGTTCTACTTCACGCTGCCCGCAGTCGGCGAGGTCAAAGTGGCGACCGCCCTGTTCTTCGATATCGGCGTCTACCTCGTGGTCGTCGGAATGGCGTTGGAGATCCTGCGTTCGCTCGGCGCCGAGATCGACCGCCATGCCGAGATCGAAGGGGACCCGCAAGACGACTCCCTCGCCCTCGACCCCCACGAGGACGAGCGCCGCCACACCCTCGACGCCCGCATGGCGACGGGCGAACTCGACGCTCCCGGCGTACCCGCGAAGAGGAGCCTCCCCTCATGACCTCCTCCCTCTCCCTCATCCTCCTCGCCGCGGTCCTTGTCGCCGCCGGCGTCTACCTCGTGCTCGAGCGCTCCCTGTCGCGCATCGTCCTCGGACTCACGCTGCTGACGAACGGCCTGAACATCGTCTTCCTCATCGCGGGCGGCCCCTCCGGCGCGCCCCCGCTCGTCGGCGCGGCCGAACCCGAGGCGATGGCGGATCCCCTGGTCCAGGCGATGATGCTGACCGCGATCGTCATCGGTCTGGGCACCTCCGGCTTCCTCATGACGCTCGCGTACAGGACCTGGCAGCTCAACGGGAATGACGAGGTCCAGGACGACCTCGAGGACCGGCGCGTCGCCCGCCGCGCCGAACGCGCCCGCCTCGAGGCCCGCAGGGAGGCGGAGGCCGATATCGAGGTCGAGGCGCGACTCGCCCGCGATGAGACGGAGGGCGAGGACGAGGAGTTCGAGGACGCCCCGATGCGCGCCCCCGTGGACGTGCTGCGCTCGGGTGCTCCGGGTGCTCCGGGCGACGAGGGCGGGGCGGGGAACGGCGGACCCTCGAGCGGGGCGCCCGGGGGCGCTGCCGCGAGCCCGGGAGGGAGCGCCCGATGAACGCCCTCCTCGCCCTTCCGATCGTCCTGCCGATCCTGTCCGCAGGGGTCTCCCTCGCGTCCTCGAAGGCGCGAAGGCATCAAGGCCTCGTGTCCGGCGGGACCCTGTTCACCGTATGGCTCGTATCGATCGCGCTGCTCGTCATGGTCGCCTCGGGCCCGGTCGTGCTCAATATCGGCTTGTGGCCCGCACCGATCGGCATCGTCCTGGTCGCTGACGGCCTCTCGGCGATCATGCTCACGACTTCGGTGACCGTCACCCTGGCCGTTCTCCTCTACTCGCTCGCCCAGGGCGCGGCCGACGGCGAGGAAGCGGCCCCCCTCGCGGTCTTCCACCCGGCCTTCCTCATCCTGTCGGCGGGAGTCTCGAACACCTTCTTATCGGGCGACCTGTTCAACATGTACGTCGGATTCGAGATCCTCCTCTTCGCCTCCTTCGTGCTCATCACCCTGGGCGGCACGCGCGACCGGGTCCGCGCGGGCACCGTCTACATCGTCGTCTCGATCATCTCCTCAGCCGTGTTCCTCACCGGCATCGCCCTCACCTACGCGGCCGTCGGGACCGTGAACCTCGCGCAGATCGCGATCCGCATGGGCGACGTCGCGCCCTCGACGGTCCTGCTCATCCAATTCGTCCTCCTCATCGGCTTCGGGGTGAAGGCCGCGGTCTTCCCCCTGTCCGCCTGGCTCCCCGACTCCTACCCGACGGCGCCCGCGCCGGTCACCGCGGTCTTCGCGGGCCTGCTCACGAAGGTCGGCGTCTACGGGATCATCCGCACCCAGACCCTGCTGTTCCCGGGGGACCGGCTCGCCCTGATCCTCGGATTGCTCGCCATTGCGACGATGCTCATCGGCATCCTCGGCGCCCTCGCCCAGCAGGACATCAAGCGCCTCCTCTCCTTCACGCTCGTCTCCCACATCGGGTACATGCTCTGGGGGGTCTCGGTCGCTTCGTCCGCCTCCCTGGGTGCGACGGTCTACTACGCGACCCACCACATCACCGTTCAAACGGCCCTCTTCCTCGTCGTCGGACTCATCGAGAGGATCGGCGGGTCGACCTCGCTGACGAGGCTCGGCTCGCTGCTCAAGGCGTCTCCGCTCCTCGCACTCCTTTACATCGTGCCCGCATTCAACCTCGCGGGCATTCCGCCGGGCTCGGGCTTCTTCGGGAAGGTCGGGCTCATCTCGGCCTCGGTCGGGCGCTCCTCGGCTATCGACTGGGCCCTCATCGGGGCGGGCCTGCTCACCTCGCTCCTCACCCTGTACGCGGTGGCGCGCGCCTGGAACATGATGTTCTGGCAGGAGGCCCCCGAGGAGCCCTCCCCAAAACCCGTTTCGCCTTCGATGACGATCGCGACCGCCGGTCTCGTCGCGGTGAGCCTCGGGATCTCCTTCCTGGCCGGTCCGATCAACGAGTACACGAAGAACGCGGGCGCGCGCCTCCTCCAGCGCTCCCCCTACATCGTCGCGGTCCTGCCCCCGGCGGGGAATGCGGAACTCGAAGAGGGCCGCGAGGACCCCGAATCCTCCCTCATCCCCTCGGTCGAGGCGCCCACGGAGGGTCAGGGGCTGAGGAAGGAGGAGAAGCCGTGAGCGGTCAATCGTCCTCGGCCCGGGCGATCGCCCGGGCGACGAAGCGCCCCGGGCGCTTCCCCCATTCCTCCATGGGCATGCTCGTGTGGCTCACCCTCGTTTGGGTGATGCTGTGGGGCGAGTTCTCGACGAGCCGCGTCGTGTGGGGCTTCCTCCTCGCCCTCCTCGTCACGACCGTCACCCCCTTCCCGGCGAGCCCCTTCGACGGGCGCTTCCGCCCGCTGGGAGTCCTCATCCTCGGCCTCCGCCTCGTCGCCGACGTCCTCGTCTCCTCCTTCCAGCAGGCCGGCTTCATCCTCTCGGGGAGGCGCCCGAAGGGCGCGATCATCCGCGTCCACCTGCGCTCCCACTCGGACGCCTATCTCGCGATCATCTCGACGCTCACCGCGGTCGTGCCGGGCTCGGTCGTCGTCGAAGCGCACCGGGCCAGCGGGACGATCTACGTCCACGTCTTCGATGAGAGGCTCGCGGGCGGCCCCGACGGCGTCCATCGGACGATCCTCGCGCTCGAGGAGCGGGTGATGCGCGCCTTCGCCTCGCACGAGGAGCTCGTCGACGCGGGCTACGTCCCGGGATCGACCCGCCGTGCTGGACGCCTGCCCGTCCCCTATGCGCCGGCTTCCGGCGGGGACGCCGACGGGCTCGAATGCCTTTCGCCGGCCGAGGGAGGCCCCGTCGACGAGGGGAATGCCGATGGCGGCCCCGGCGGCACTGCGCGGGCGAGCGGGGGGAGCACGGCATGAATCCGGTCCTCCTGCTCCTCGCGGTCCTGCTCTTCGTCTCCGCCTTCCTCGTCCTCTACCGGATCACGAAGGGCCCCACCTACCTCGATCGGATGCTCGGGGTCGACATGATGACTTCGATCCTCATCGGCGCCTTCGCCCTGGTCGCCGCGGCGACCAGGCGCGCGGATCTTCTGCCGGTGTTCGTCGTGCTCGGCCTCGTGGGCTTCGTGGGGTCGACCGCCCTCGCCCGATTCGCGACCCTGGCCGATCCCGACGAGCGGCGCGTCCTCACCCGCGCGGAAGCCGAGGCGGCGGACCGCGCCCTCATGGACCTGTCGGAGGAAGCCGCACCCGTCCACGACGTCGATTCCGAGGAGGACTAATGGACCCCTACGTCCTCCTCGATGTCGCCGGCCTCGCGTGCGTCTGCCTCGGCGTGGTCTTCACCTTCATCGCGTCGATCGGCATGGTGCGCTACCGCGACATCCTGTCCAGGCAGCACGTCGCGACGAAGCCTCAGATCTTCTCGCTCATCATGTATTTCCTCGGGATCGCGCTGCTGGTCCGGGAGCCCTCGGTGACGTGGACGATGCTCCTCGTCATCGCATTCCAAATCATCACGGCGCCGATCTCGGCCCACATGCTGAGCAGGGCCGCCTACCGGACCGGACGCGTCGATCCGTCCTCGCTCGCCGACGACGCCCTCGGGGAGGACTTGGTGAAGGCGGAGGAGCAGGTGGAAGCGGAGGGCGTCGAAGACGATCCGAAGCCGTAGGGGCTCAACGCGAGCGGCGGGGGAAGCCCGTGTGGACTTCCCCCGCCGCTTCGCCCTATCGCGTCGAGCGCTCTTGGGGACCGTGATCCCTACAGGCCGCTCACTTCATCTTTCGACGAATCTCTTGACGGCGACCACCGCATTGCCCCGAAAGCGCCCAAGAGGGCAACGCCTGTCGGTAGGAGGCCTTCTTGGGCGCTTTCGGAGATTCAAAAGACCCGGGATCGCAGGATCATGTACGGGAATCCGCAATTAGGACGCGTCCTCCCCGTGGATGCACTCGCGGAACCGCTGGGGGCGTTTGCCGTCCTCCTTCTGCCTCCTATGCCGCCGCTGGGCGCCCCACCACGCGATGAGGCGATGGAACGGCCTGAAATCCACTCACAGGCTGTTCATCGGCGCAGAACGGGGTGGATGAAGACGAATACCGTGATCGCCGCGGTGAGGATGATGGAGATGATGAAGGGCGCGAGGGGATTCCATCCGTAAAGGGCGGTGGAAGCGAGCGGGGCGATGGCGTAGGCGAGGCCGTTATTGGCGTTTATCACGCCCGCGACCGCGCCTTGTTCTTCAACGCCCGTCTTAAGAGTCGGACCGGTGTTATAGCCGGGCATGGCCAGGCCCATGCCCATTCCCAATAGGCCGCACCCGGCGGCGAGGAGGGCATGGGAGGACGAAGGCCAGATGAGCGCGGTCGCGGCCAGGATGATGACGAAGCCGGTGCGCAGGAGCTTCGCGGCCCTCCACCGGGTTTTCGGGGCGATCACGGCTTGGGTGATGATCATGGCGACGCCCATGACGGTCAGGTAGATCGCGGAAACGCCGGCGGTCTCGGTCGCAGACAACGCGAAGCGGTCTTGGATCGTGAAACCGAAAATCGTGGCGATCGAGGAGAAGACGAGGAAGATGATCAGGCCGCTGAGGAGCCAGGGCGCTACGCGCGGGTCCGTGAAACGGATGCGTTTGGGCTCTTCCGACAAGCGCCCAGGGCCCTGGGGCTTGAAGGCGGCCAAGAGGATGATCAGCCCTGCAAGCATCACGATGGGCATGACCACCAGGGGGAGGAGGAGCCCGCCGACGGCGGCCAGCGCTCCACCTGCGATGCCCCCGATAATGGAGGCCACGCCTTGGGCTGCGCCGATCATGCCGAGTGCTTTGACGCGCCCGTTCTCACTGGCCGTGTGCGTGACCAGGTGGGCTTGAACTGTCGGCGCAATCGCCGAGATCCCCGCACCGTAGACGAGGCCGCGCGTGATCACGACCCCGAGGACCGCGCCGAGACCGCTGATCGTCCGGTTCATCCCCAGGCAGGCGATCACGCCGAAGCTGCTGAGGGCGATGATCGCGATCACAAGACCGGAAGCGAGCACACGCTTAGCGCCCAAACGCTGCGAGGCGCGACCCCAATACGAACTTGCCCCGGCCAGCACGATCGCCGCAAGCGAGATCGTGGCACCGATATGCCACTCCTCGAGCCCCATCTGCCGTGACAAGGGGGCGATGATCGGGTTGAGCAGCATCTGGCCCATGAAGGCCAAAAACACGATCCCCACCACCAGTTTCGCTTGAGCACCGGCATCGATGGGGTTCTCGGCCGACTCATCGCCACGGGGTTCCGACATGATCCACTCCACAACTAGAACACTGTTTCAGTCAGGCGCATTGTAGAATGGCGTTCTACAAGGGGTCAAGAACCAGAGCGAGGTCACCTCATGGGAACCGTATCGACGGGGCGCAGAGCCGGATTGTCACGCGAACTAGTGGTGAGCAAAGCCGTGGAATTGAGCGGAGCGAAGGGCATCGACGGCTGGTCCGTGCGCGACATCGCCCGCGAACTCGATGTCGTCCCCTCGGTGATCTACCACTACTTCTCGAGCAAGGAAGCGATTTGCGATGCGGTCGTGGATCAGGTGTGCGCAGATATCGAGGTCCCCGATCCCGCCCTCGACTGGAAGGCGTGGTTCCACCAGATGGCCCGCAATTTACGTCCCGCACTCCTGTCGTATCACGGGATCACCGACAGATTTGCTCGAGGTAAATTCACCCAGCAGTTCCTGCCCATGCTCGATGGAGCATGGTCGAAATTGCAAGAAGCCGGATTCGGCGATAACTCAGCCGTCGCATACACGATCATCGCCAATACGCTCATGCACACGATCGGGGCGAGGAATCTTCGCTCATCGAAGCAGCCAGGTCAGCGCCACGATTTGAACAAGATGCTGGAGCGCTTCGAACCCATGATGACTCAATCAGTCGGCCTGACCAACATCGTCGACTCCTACCTCGAGCCCCTTTCACACCCCGAGAAGGAGGAGGCGATGTCGGAGGAATACTACGACCTCGTCGTCAGCACGATACTTGACGGAATCGAACACACCCTGCTCGCAAAACCCGAGCGGCGATGACGGCGGTTTTCTGACGAGCACCGCTAGTGCGGACGCCTGCATTCTTACACGCCTCTTTTCATATCAACCCGATGAAGGCGAGACGCTCTGCAAAAACTCCGACTCGAGAATGCAACGCGCTGCCCCGACGCGACAGCCGCATGCAGGGGTGATGCAGACCCTCACTGGGCGTATGGGTAATAGTGATGACAACGTCCCCATCCTCCTCGACCAAGCAACCAACCAACACGAGGATTCATCTGTGCGGGTGTTTAGTTTTAACTCCATCCACCACAACAGGCGCAGCGGCGGGATGTATGGGTATGAAGCCTCAGTAGCGAAAACCCTGGATCTGAAAGGCGGGGAACCTACCTGTAACCAGGGCGGCATGATCATCCTCCAACCCAAGAACGAGGAGGAAACCGAGGCGGTGTTTGCGGCGTCGAAGAGTGACTTCTTCACCCGGGCCACCGCTAATCAAGCCGGCGCGCTACTGGCGAGCGACTACACCGCACCACCCATGATCGCCAGCACCACGCTGCGTCCCAGGCGGCTCACCCCGCTCGAGTGCGCCCGCTTACAAGGCTTCCCAGACGATTGGTGCGCCGGTCTCGCCATTACTGACCCCAGCGAAGATGAGCTGGATTTTTGGCAGGGCGTGTGGGACAGGTGGAACGCCCTGCGCGGGGTCAGACCCCGGTCACGGACACAGGTGGTCAAGTGGCTCGCCGATCCTGGTGGGGATCGGTCCCAGTACAAACTGTGGGGTAACGGCATCGCCCTACCCGTCGCCCAGCACGTCCTAGGACGGTTGAAAACCTATGCGGCCACTAGCGATGAACCTCTCTAGAACTGTTGCCAGGTTCCCGGGCTGAGGACTGGATGAGGGCCGGTGTCTATGTCTGTATGTGTCATGCCCAGCCCCGCACACCCGGTGCGGAGCGAAAGACAGGTAAGGAACCACCATGGCACACATTCTTTTCACCCCCGATACCAAGGCCCGCAAACATCTCGCCGCTGTCATCGCAGAAGTGCTACAGACACAATCGCGGTACGCGGGTGCCCCTTCTTTCGCCTACCATATCGGCCAAGCGTCCCTAGGACGTGACTGGCAGTTGAATGCTGCTGGGCTAAGCGACCAGCAGGTGGAAGCAGTGATTGAGGCTGCAGCCGCTGCCGGTTTCACCACCCAATCTCCCACAGATAACACCGACGTGGGGCTCACGCTAGCGTTTCCCACGACCGGGTGGGATGAGGGAACCGGGGCGCGTTTGCAGGCTCTACTGGCCGCTAAAGGCCCCCTGATTGCCAAAGCCCTGAACGTCCCCGCCCTACCCATGGAGGTGGATGAGGGCCAGGGGGTGGTCAGGTTCGCCTGGTTCACCCAGGTGCCAGACCCGGACACGGTGGAGGCGGTCACGCGCTTGCTTGAAGCGATGATCGACTACGCCAAGGCCGCCACCCGCATCAACCCAACGGTGCGCCAAGTGGTGAACGAGAAGTACGCGATGCGCTGCTTCCTGCTGCGCCTAGGCATGATCGGGAACGAGACCAAACACACCCGGCGAATCCTGATGCGCAACCTGGACGGCAACTCGGCTTGGCGCACCCCACCCACACCCGTCCCAGGGGTGTGAACTACCCGGCTCGGGGCGCAGGAAAACACCACCTGCGCCCCTAGCCGTGACAGGCCCTGCCCTCGTGTTTCTTAGTGGCGGTGATCTCTCGAAAACCCCCACAATACTGGGCAAAAGCGACTGGATAGTGTCCCACACCTATGGCTGTATGTAACTACAAGAAAACAACAACGAAAAGGAAAACAGCCATGAACACCACCCTCCAAGCCCTGAAAACCGCAGCGGATGTGAAGAAAGCCTTCGCCTGCCACGCAAACCTCATCCACTACGGGGCCTTCCTGATCGCCACCAAAGGGACGTGGAACTACGACACTAACCGGCTGGACTACACCGCCGCATTGTTCGACATCCTCACCGACACCGGCAAGACCGCCACCACGACGGTGATGATCGCCGCCGAATCAGACAAAACCTTCCTTGATGCCGGCCACGCAATCGAATGGGCCATCGCCATGATCCACGCCCGCTAAACCCCACACGCCGCTTGCAGGCTGCCACCCACCCCAGGGTTGGCAGCCTGCTTCCTTGTCCTCCCGCTGCCTGCTGATCACTGACCGGTAGCTGGGAATAATGCTTGACCTGCCGGAGGAAACTAGTGCTTGAGGTCTCTAAGAAATCGCTGCACATACGCCGAAAGCGACTGGATAGTGGGGCGCGGTCATGGCTGTATGTAGCTAACAGGAAAACACACCGACGCAAGGAGTGAGCGAGAATGGAAACCACGACGCTGGCTAAGGAAAACACCACCCGACTACTACACCGCGCCGCTGCGCTGGGGTACCGCATTGACTGCATCAACCCGCATGGTGCTTGCCCGATCACCTGCACCCCGGTGGCCGAGTGCACTCCCGCAGTGTCCTACACCCCCGAAACCGGGTGGGTATGCCACACCGCCAGCAACGAGCAGGTCACGGTTAGCGAGCTGGAGCGGATCGCTGAGGGCTACCAACGCGCCGCCGCCCTGATCACCGCCTTCGAGGCTGCAACCGACCTGGCCCCCTACACCCGCCCCTAACTGGGCCTGCGCAAAACCCCTTTTTGCCTGTCAGGCAGGAGGGGTTTTGGTGGTCTATACCTGGGATTGAGACCACTGTTTTTCCTTGGAATATAGGGATTTTAGGACTGGATAGTGGTGCACACCTATGGCTGTATGTAACTGACAGGAAAACACAGCCCAACACATGAGGAAGGCACCACCATGAACCACCAGATCAGCGAAAAAGAACTCAACACCAAACTCGAAGCCCTCGCCCAAGAATTCGGGTTCGAAACCCTCAAAGCTAGGAACAGTGATGACCTGGACTTCGTTGAGGTTTCAGTCTGGGGATTGCGCGAGCTGCTCGCCGCCGCCTACCAAGCCGGCCTCAAAGACGCCCACGCCGGGGTCAGCGCGGTGGCAGAGACCACCGGGGTGTTCCAAGCCCGCATCTGCACCCTAGACGGGTGGCAGACAGTTGGCACCGCCTCCACCAAGCGCGAGGCCCTCGCCTTAGCTGAGGCCGCTTGCACCAAGGCGGGCCTGGACCCCGAATACTGCACCACAGCCCGCCAAATCGCCTAAACCACTCCGACCCCCGCGCCCGGGTAGGAAGCGCTCGGGCTGGGGGCTGGTTGGCGGGATGTTTGTGTAGTGACCTGGGTGATTCGGGGTGGCTGGTAGAGGTTCTGGCATGCCAATAGTGTTGATAGTGACGCAGGAAGGAGGTGAGATGCGATGCGCAGACTCGAGGAGTACACGCCGACTCGGTTTATGGCCGAGGGCTCTTGCTATGACAAACGCAAGGCCGACTTCGCGGTAGCGTTCATCCAAGCCCTGAAGCACACAAAAGGCCGGTGGGCGGGCAAGGCGTTTGAGTTGATCGACTGGCAAGAACGAATCATCCGTGACCTATTCGGCACCATCAAGGCTGATGGGTACCGCCAGTTCACGACCGCGTATGTGGAGATCCCTAAAAAATGGTAAGAGCGAGCTCGCCGCGGCCATAGCTTTGCTCTTAACCTGCGCTGATGGTGAGCACGCCGCTGAAGTCTACGGGTGTGCAGCGGATCGTCAGCAAGCCTCGATCGTGTTCGAGGTGGCCGCAGACATGGTTGCCATGTCACCAGCACTATCCAAACGCGTGAAAGTACTTAGGAGCCAAAAACGCATCATCTACAAACCCACCAATTCCTTCTACCAGGTACTTAGCGCGGAGGCCTACTCTAAGCACGGGTTCAACATCTCCGGAGTCGTGTTCGATGAACTCCACACCCAACCAAACCGCGCCCTAGTAGACGTGATGACCAAAGGCAGTGGAGACGCGCGCACTCAGCCGTTGTATTTCTTCATCACCACCGCCGGAACCGACACCCACAGCATTTGCTACGAGTACCACCAAAAAGCCCAGGACATCCTGGCGGGCAAGAAACACGACCCGACGTTTTACCCGGTCATCTACGGCGCCCACGAAGACGACGACTGGACAGACGAAACAGTCTGGGCGAAAGCCAACCCCTCCCTAGGCGTGACCGTGCCGGTTGAGAAGGTGAGGGCGGCGTGTGAGCAAGCCAAGCAAAACCCAGCAGAAGAAAACACCTTCAGACAACTACGCCTCAACCAATGGGTCAAGCAATCCGTGCGGTGGATGCCCATGCACGTATGGGAACAAAACAACCACCCGGTTGATTTGGCCGACCTCGAAGGCCGCCCCTGTTATGGCGGGCTCGACCTCGCCTCAACAACCGACATCACCGCGTTCGTCCTCGTCTTCCCACCAGAGACCGGTGATGACGAGGGTAAATATGTGATTGCCCCGTGGTTTTGGATCCCGCAAAACAACCTGCCGCTGCGAGTCGCCCGCGATCACGTGCCCTACGACCAATGGCAAACCCAAGGCCACTTGCTCACCACCGAGCGCAACGTCGTGCACTACGCGGCAATCGAAAAACACATCGAGCAACTGGGTACTCGGTTCAACATCCGCGAGATCGCCTACGACCGGTGGGGAGCCGTCCAAATGAGCCAAAACCTCGAAGACGCAGGCTTCACCGTCATCCCCTTCGGGCAAGGCTTTAGAGACATGAGCCCACCATCAAAGGAACTCATGAAACTCGCCCTCGAGGGTCGTCTCGCGCACGGCGGGCATCCAGTGCTGTCCTGGATGATGGATAACATTCACGTGCGCACCGACCCAGCAGGAAACATCAAACCCGACAAGCAAAAGTCCACCGAGAAAATCGACGGCGTCGTCGCCACCATCATGGCCCTCGACCGAGCCATCAGAGGCGGCGGACAAACAAGCGGAAGCGTGTATGACGGGCGGGGCCTACTTTTTGTGTGACCTAAATCATATTGAATAGGGTGGCGTGTGTCACACATACTGAAGCTATCAAGCAAGGATGATGCAGCCCGAAGGTGGTGTGAGCCTAGATATTCTCAGCTATACCTCCTTTCGATGCTAATTGGTCAGGTTGCTCTGACGAAAGGAGTGGAAATGAACCCATCGTCAAATACTATGTCAGTGGAACACGGTAGCACAAAGCGACTTATAGTCGCATTGGTGTTCGTGTCGATCGGATTGCAAGCTCTAGCTTTTGTAGTTCCGGGAGATGGTTTCACCTTAACCTTCCGGATGGTTGGAGCGCTAATGCTTGTTGCGGCCCTTTTTCTAGGCTTGAAAGATAGGCTTGAAAACAAGAACTTGCTCGCTGTTGGGATTGGCTTGATTGCCTGTTTGACCGCTATTGCTTTAGTGGCGACGCAGAGCCACACTGCTCAAGCTGCCGAGTTGGACAATTATTCTTCCGTCAAGTCAGAGACAGTCACCTATAAGGAACCGGACTTGAACGCTATTGCGGCTACTAGTAAAGCACTGGTTGAGCTTACGGGTGTGGATTTAGAAGAACAAGTTCTCTCTGCAAAAGCGGTGAAGTATTCGCCGAAGAGCGGTGCAACTCCTATGTGGGCGGACGCTCAAGCCTACACCTTGGAGAGTAAAACAATTGTGGCTGTACCACTTGAGTCGGGGCTATCCCGCGTAAATAAGATCTTGTTTATCTGGGAAAACGGTAAACTTGTGACGCAGGAAGTCTATGGTGAAATACTGGCTGATAACAAGGTTCAGGTTCGACTGTGGAACGATGGTAAGCTGTCGGTAAACAAGACGATTGTAAATCCCAATGCTGGAAGCAATGGGGAAATTCAGCCTCTGGGTATGAACTGGGGGAAGTTGAATCAGTGCTTGAATAGCATTGGGATTAACTGGGCAGTACTGGCAGTCATCTCAGTCGCCTGTGGCTGGGCTTGCGCTTTAACAGCTGGCGCCGGGTGCATCTATTGCCTCAGTGCCGCCACAGGTTGGACCGGCGGCAGCATCTCTGCTTGTGTATACGAAGCATGGGAGTAGATGTAATTCTTCTAACACAGCTGAAGTCAGTTCCACTGCAGCGTTAGATGTGAAATCAGCCAGCTTTTGAAGCATTACTGAAACTTACCCGGACTCCTCCTATAGAGTTATCCGATTGAGTTGCGTGCGATATTGGCAACAGGCTTCTGCTCTCCCTAGTTTGGGCGCTATTTCACAGTGAAATAGCGCCCAAACTCTTATGTCTACCAATGAGGAAGACACCTATGGGTCTCATTTCTTGGATACTAGGGCAAAATGCTCGTCAGATTGAAGAGCATAGTTTCGATGCCTCCTACTCGTTTCTGTTTGGCCCTACCACGGCTGGTGGGCGGGTGGTGACGGAACGATCCGCGATGCAGTTGACCGCTGTTTACAGTTGCGTGCGGATTTTGGCTGAAGCAGTGGCTGGGCTGCCACTACACGTCTACCGGACGGATAAGTCTGGGTCGCGGGTGAAAGCAACCGACCATCCCTTGTATGGGCTGCTTCATGATGAGCCGAACCCGGAAATGACAAGCTTCATCTTCCGCGAAACCCTCATGACCCACTTGCTTCTTTGGGGTAATGCGTTCGCCCAAGTCATCCGCAACGGCCTAGGTGAAGTCATCGCGCTCTATCCGTTGATGCCGGATCGTATGAGCGTGGGGCGTGACCTCCTCACGCATGAGTTGTATTACGAGTATCAGACCACGTGGGATGAACCAGCCGGAGAATACCGAACCGTCAGGCTTACCCCGGCAGACGTGCTGCACGTGCCAGGCTTAGGCTTCGATGGCCTGGTCGGGTATAGCCCGATTCAGATGGCTAGGAACGCGATCGGCCTGGCTCAAGCCACCGAGGACTACGGCGCGTCGTTTTTCGCTAACGGTGCCGCCCCTGGTGGGGTGCTCGAGCACCCGGGCACTATCAAGGACCCGGCCAGGGTGCGCGAGTCCTGGCAGCAAACGTTTGGTGGGGCCAGGAACTCTAATAAGATCGCGGTGTTAGAGGAGGGGATGAAATACACCCCGATCGCGGTCTCACCTGAGCAAGCACAGTTTTTGGAGACCCGGAAGTTTCAGATTAATGAGATCGCGCGTATCTTCCGTATCCCACCCCACATGATTGGTGACCTCGACAAATCCAGTTTTAGCAATATTGAGCAGCAGTCGCTGGAGTTCGTCAAATACACCCTGGACCCGTGGGTGATCCGCTTCGAACAAGCCCTCACCAAAACACTGCTGTCTGCGCGTGAGAAACCATCGGTGTTTGTGAAGTTCAACCTCGAAGGACTCCTAAGAGGTGACTACCAATCCCGCATGGAGGGCTATGCGGTTGCTCGGCAGAACGGGTGGATGAGCGCCAACGACATCCGCGAACTCGAAAACCTCGACCGCATCAGCGTTGAGGCTGGAGGTGACCTGTACTTGGTCAACGGCAACATGCTGCCCCTCGACCTGGCAGGAGCCTACGCCACCGCCTCGCAAGCACACCAGGAAGGGCCACCTACTGATGATTCACCGCTGGTGGAACAACGAGTTGAAAGGAGGAGCCGGTGAGACGGTTCTGGAACTGGGAGCCAGCTGCTCCCGAAACTGATGGCCCGGCAGGTAGTGATACCAGCCGGGTTTTGCGTATCAACGGAGTGATTGCTGAGGAGTCCTGGTTTGACGATGACATCACCCCACAAGTTTTCGCCACCGAGCTCAACAATGGTTCAGGTGATGTGACGGTGTGGATTAACTCCCCGGGTGGGGATGTGGTCGCGGCAGCCCAAATCTACAACCTGGTCATCGACCACGAACAAACACACCGTGTGGCACTGCAACAACAAACACGCAGGCGACCACGTCTGCACCACACCAACGCTTCGCGACCACCAGATCAAGGCCGCCTTCCTAGCCGCGTTGTCACAACTCACCCCCAGCCTCGAGAACCCGAGTCTGCGTGAAGACCTCGCAGCTGTATTCGACACCAAGCAGCTCGAAGCCGAGCGCGCTGAACTGGCCGAACGGCAGGCCGAACTAGAAGCAGCGTTCACAGCGATGGTGGCACACAACCAGCATGTTGCTACCGACCAAGACGAGTACGCCAAACAGATCAAACGCATCGAGGCCGACTACAACCACGCCACCGACCGATTGAAGAACCTGGAGACGCAGATCAACGAGCGCCAAGCCAAACACAACGCGCTGCTCACCGCATACGACCAACTCTCAAGCGCGCCGATCAGCACGTTCCAGCCAACCCAGTGGACAGCCCTCATCGACCACGCCATCGTCAGGGAAGAGGCCATTGAGTTCTTCTTCCGCGACGGGCGCAGGATCACCATCGACCTGTAGAACTGTTCCGCACAGCCGAGCCCGCCTCACCGTGAGGGCGGGCATTTTCATGTCAACAGCTAGCTGCTGCTCAACTCGCCAACGCTCTGACTAGGGCAAACATGAACTCGCCAACGCCCGCCGAAATTTAGACCCCCCAAGGGCATACTCGCCAAACGCAACCCCAGCCTTATCAAATCCGAGGTCATAGTGGAGCGGGCGACGGGAGTCGAACCCGCCTCTGAAGCTTGGGAAGCTTCCATTCTACCGATGAACTACGCCCGCGAGCCTCCATCGGAGGAGGTACCCCGATCATAACCGGCGACACCCTCCTCGTCCAAAGCGGCGCGTCCTGAAGCGTGCGAGTCGGCTCGTCCGGGGGCCTTCCGCCCCGCGCGCCTGCGCACCCCGCCTCCGTACACTCGTCAGCATGAAACCCGCCCCCGTCGTCGCCGCCGCGATCCTCGACTCCCTCGAGTCCCCCTCACGCCTCCTGTGCGCCGCGCGCGCCTACCCCGCCGAACTCGCAGGGCGCTTCGAACTGCCAGGAGGGAAGATCGACCCGGGCGAAGCACCCCTGGAGGCCCTGGCCAGGGAGATCGAGGAGGAGCTCGGCACCGCTCTGACCTTCGGCGCCGAGATCCCCTCCCCCGAGGGCGGCTGGTGGCCGATCCTGGGAGGCAGGGACATGGGCGTCTGGCTCGCCGAAGTCGCCCCCGGCTCCCCCGCTCCCCGCGCCGGCGATTCGCATTCCGAACTCCGCTGGGTCGGCCTCGAGGACGCGGAGGCCGTCGATTGGATCGGCGCGGATCTGCCGATCGTGCGCGCCGTACGCGAAGCGACGAGGGCGATCACCGCCCGCCTGACATGAATCTTTGACGACACCAAGGCTTTCAGTGTCAGAATGTCCCCATGCCCAAGATCATTGGAGAGTGCCTCGCAGACCATCGGGCGCTCACGCGCCGCAAGCTCTTCGACGCCCTCGGAGAACTCCTCGCAGACAACCCCTTCGACACGATCACGATGGCGCAGATCGCCAGCCGCGCGGGGATCGGCCGCACGGCCGTCTACAACCACTTCGAGGACAAGGAAGTCCTCCTCCTCGCCTACATGAAGGAAGCGACCAGCGAGTTCGGCACGACACTGCGCGCCGCAGTCGAAGCGCAGAGCGACCCGATCGAAAGACTGCGGACCTACATCCGCCTCCACCTGGAGATGACCGACCACTACCACATCTCCGGGCGCCTCAATCTTCGCGATCAGGTCTCCCGCCCGAACTCCGGGCACCTCCACGACCACGCCGGAGCGGTCGAACGCTACCTCGGCTCCATCCTCGTCGACGCGATGAACGCCGGCGCGATCCCGAAGCAGGACCCGCGGGCCCTCGTGCCCATCATCCACGCCTGCCTCATGGGCGCCGAAGCCCCCGGGCGCCCCACGGAGGGCCGCGCCCGCGCCGAAGTCGCCGAAGAGTTCATCCTGCGCGCCCTCGGCGTCGAAGCGTCGAGGATCACACCCGGACGCCCTCCCCGAGCGGAATAGCCGCCGATGCGGCATCGTTGTCCTAAAGCGAAAGGGCCGAACGCCCGCACGACCGAGCCTCCGGGCACCCCGGGAATCTGAGGAGAATTCATGTCCACCATCGCCCTGACCGCTGAGAACTTCGAAACGACCGTCGCCGAGAACGGCATCGTCCTCGTCGACTTCTGGGCCGCCTGGTGCGGCCCCTGCCGGCAGTTCGCCCCCGTCTTCGAAGAAGCCTCCGAGAAGAACCCCGACATTGTCTTCGGCAAGATCGACACCGACGCCGAGCAGGACCTCGCGCACGCCGCGCAGATCTCCTCGATCCCGACCCTCATGGCCTTCCGCGACGGCATCGCCATCTTCCGCCAGTCCGGCGCCCTGCCCGGCTCGGCGCTCGACGACCTCATCTCCCAGATCCGCGGCCTCGACATGGACGAGGTGCGCAAGCAGATCGCCGAATCCGAGAAGTGACGCGCACACGCCAGAACTGACGATCGTCCTCGGCCCTGGCAATCGGGCCGAGGACGAAACCGTCCGTCAAAGAGTCACGGGCTCAAGCCCACGCCGATCCCGAAGCCGACGAGCGGACGGGACTCAGACGCCGAATTCGCGCGCGACGACCTCGGCGACCTGGATCGCGTTGAGGGCCGCCCCCTTGCGCAGATTGTCAGCCGACACCACGAGCACCAGCCCGCGGCCGTCATCGACCGCCTGATCCTGGCGGATCCGGCCGACGAGGACCTCATCGCGGCCCGCCGCCTCGAGCGGCGTCGGCACCTCGACGACCCGCACGCCCGGAGCATCGGCGAGGATTTCGCACGCCCTCTCGGGAGTGATCGCATCGGAGAACTCGGCGTGGATCGTGAGGGTGTGCCCGGTGAAGACGGGGACGCGCACGCAGGTGCCCGACACCTTCAGATCCGGGATGTGGAGGATGCGGCGCGACTCGTTGCGGAGCTTCTGCTCCTCGTCGGTCTCCTCCGTTCCGTCGTCGACGATCGAACCGGCGAGCGCGACCACGTCGAAGGCGATCGGCGCGACGTACACCTCGGGATCCGGCAGCGCGACTGCGCGACCGTCGAGCGCGAGGGCGGCGAGATCCTGCTCCGCACCCGACTTCGTCTGGCGGATGAGCTCCTGAACGCCCTTGAGCCCCGAACCGGAGACGGCCTGGTAGCTCGACACGAAGAGGCGCTTGAGGCCTCCCGCTTCGTCGACGAGCGGACGCAGCACCGGCATCGCCGCCATCGTCGTGCAGTTCGGGTTCGCGATGATGCCCTTCGGGCGCTCGACGGCGTCCTCGGGATTCACCTCGGAGACGACGAGCGGAACCTCCGGGTCCTTGCGCCATGCGGAGGAATTATCGACGACGACCGCTCCGGCTGCGACGAACTTGGGCGCGTACTCGCGCGAGGCGCCCGCCCCTGCGGAGAACACGGCGATGTCGATCCCCGCGAAGTCGGCGGTGGCGACGTCCTCGACCGTGATCTCCTCGCCCTTCCATTCGAGCGTCGTCCCGGCCGAACGCGCGGAGGAGAAGAAGCGGATCGACTTCACCGGGAAGCCGCGCTCCTCGAGTAGCGTGCGCATGACGCGGCCGACCTGTCCGGTGGCGCCGACGACTGCGACATTGAGTCCGGTCATGATGTTCTCCTTTTCGTTGTGCCCTCTCCGCCGAAATCATCACTTCTCTTCGTCGAAATCATCACTTCTCTTCGTCGAAAGCATTACTTCTCGGCCTCGAGAGCATTACCCGTGCGCAGAGTCACGAAGGTCATGATCTCGGCGGGCGAAAGTGATGATCTCGATGGATGAAGGTGATGATCTCGGCGGGCGAAAGTGATGATCTCGGCGGAGGGGAGGGGTCAGCGGCCGGTGCCGCCGTAGACGACGGCCTCCGTCTCGGTCGCGTCGAGGCCGAAGGCCGAGTGCACGGCCTTCACCGCCCGGTCGAGATCATCGAGCCTCGTCACGACCGAGATGCGGATCTCCGAAGTCGAGATCAGATCGATGTTGATCCCCGCCTCAGACAGGGCGGCGAAGAGCTTCGCGGACACGCCCGGATTCGTCCGCATGCCCGCGCCTACCAGGGAGAGCTTGCCGATATTCGGGTTGTACCGCAGTTCGTCGAAGCCGATCTCATCGCGCGCGGCCTCGAGGGCCTCGAGCGTGCGCTGGGCGTCGCCCTCGGGGAGCGTGAAGGAGATGTTCGCAAGGGTCGGGTCGGAAACCGGAACGTTCTGAACGATCATGTCGATGTTCGCGCCGACCTGCGCGCAGATCGAGAACACCCGGGCGGCGACACCGGGATTGTTCGGCAGGTTCGTGACCGTGATCTTGTCCTGGGAGCGGTCGTGCGCGATTCCCGAGATCAGGGGCTTCTCCATGGTGAGGTCCTTCGGATCGACGAGGGCGGCCGAGGGCACGAGGCCCTCGAGTTCGGGGTTGGCGGGGGAATCGGAGATCCACGTCCCGTTCTTCTCCGAGAAGGAGGAGCGGACGTGGAGGGGAACGCCGTAACGACGGGCGAACTCCACCGCGCGCAGGTGCAGGATCTTCGCGCCGTGGGCCGCGAGCTCGAGGGTCTCCTCCTGAGTGAGGGTGCGCAGACGATGAGCCTTCGGGACGATCCTCGGATCGGCCGAGAAGAGCCCGTCGACGTCGGTGTAGATCTCGCAGACGTCCGCGCCGAGGGCGGCGGCGAGGGCGACCGCGGTCGTATCCGAACCACCACGGCCGAGGGTCGTGACGTCATCATCCTCGGACACCCCCTGGAAGCCGGCGACGATCGCGACCTGGCCCTCCTTGACCGCGCGGGCGACGCGCTCGGGGACCATGCCGACGATCTGCGCGCGACCGTGGTGGGAGTCCGTGCGGATGCCGGCCTGCGCGCCCGTGTAGGCCTGGGCCTGGACGCCGAGTTCGTTGACGGCCATGGCGAGCAGGGCCATCGAGATCCGCTCCCCCGCGGAGAGCAGGATGTCCATCTCCCGCTCGGGGGCCTTCGCGGTGAGTTGTGCGGCCGTATCGAGGAGGTCGTCGGTCGTGTCGCCCATCGCGGATACGACGACGACGACCTGATGACCGGCGTCGTGCGTGTCGGCGACGCGGCGTGCCACTCGTTTCATCGCCTCGACATCGGCGACCGACGAGCCCCCGTACTTCTGCACGATCAGTGCCACGGATCCCCATTTCCTCCGGGCGCCCGCGGCGGCGGGCGCAATTCACCTCATCCTATGGCCGGCATCCGACGGCGTAGCGCCCGACCGTCATTCGGGCATTCGCACCGCCGCCCCTCCGCCGAGCCTCGGGGAGCGGCCCCGGCGGCGCTTCGGGACCGGCCCCGTCAGCGGCTCCGGGCGCCGCCCGGAACGGCCGGAAGACGACGAGCGCATCCCGGAACACCAGGATCGAGTCCTCGCTCCGGGATGCGCTCGAGACGCGCGATGGGGCTCAGCGCCTCCTCATGCGCTCCGCAGTCGGGGTGAGTTCCTCATGCGCTGCGGCGGGGTCCTCGGCCCGGAGCCGGTTGATGTACCGCTGGTAGATGATGTACGCGCCCCCGATGAAGATGACGACGCCGCCGATGTTGTAGACGAGCGTGAGCCACACCTCCTGCCCGTAGGGCAGCGTGCCGGTGATGAAGACGAAGGAGAAGACGAGGATCATGAAGGCCGCCATCCCCATTCCGAAACGACGCGATCCGATCTTGAAGCCGCGCGGCACGTCGTCGTAGTTCTTCCTGAAGAAGAAGTAGGAGAGGTAGATGAACAGCGGCGGGATGAGGGCCGTCGCCGCCGTCATATTGATGACGATCTGGAGAAGACCGTCGATGGAATCCGAGCCGAGGGCGGGAATGATGAGGATCGGGACGACGATGAGGAACTGGACCCATGCGGCGCGCCACGGAATGCCCCGGTCGTTGAGCTCGACGAGCTTGTCGCCGAAGATGCCGCCGGGAATCTCGGAGAAGAAGATCTTCACGGGAGTCGCGGTCCACATGAGGAGGGATCCGAGGGTCGCGGTGAGCATGACGAGGCCGACGACCCTGTTGATGAGCCCGCTCTCGAGGCCGAAGTAGGCCCCGAGGCCGCCCATCGTCTGGAAGATGCCCTCGGAGTACGACAGCTCCCCGGCCTTGACGAAGACGGTCATGAGAAGGGAGGCGACGGCGTAGAGCATGCCGATCATGAGGCCCGCGAAGATGATCGTCCTGATGAAGGACCGGACCCCGCCCTTGAGGTCGTTGATGTAGACGCCGACGGACTCGGCGCCTCCCACGCCCTGGATGATCCATGCGAGAGTGCCGAAGAAGGCCCACATGGAGGCGAAGGACGCGGTGTCGGGCTTCATCGCGGACAGCGTGATCGGCGTCGCGGGCTCGAGCCCTCCGGCCAGCGCCGCCGCGGTGAGGACGACGAAGGCGAGGGCCATGGCCATCATCAAGGTCGCCCCGATGTTGGTGACCTTCCCGATCCAGGCCGCGCCCTTGGTCGACACCCAGGTGGCGAGGGCGAATATGGCGATCGAGATCACCGTGATGGCCGTCTGCGACAGGACCTTCTCCTGCCCCCAGATCATGTACGAGGCGTAGACGAGGACGATCGGCAGGAGGGAGGCGAAGTAGAAGAGGTTGACGAACCAGTAGGAGAAGGCGCCGAGGAAGGCCCAGCGCCCTCCCAGGGAGGTCTTGACCCACCGGTAGTCGCCGGATTCCGAGTCCTTGTTGAGGGCGACGAGCTCGGCGATGATGAGCGTGTAGGGCAGGAAGTAGAGGAGCGTTGCGAAGAAGAAGGCCGGGGCCGATGCCAGGCCGATGGACACCGAGTTGTTGATGACGTTGCGGAAGTTGAACACCGCCGCAACGGTCATCGTGAGGAGCGCGTAGGTGCCGACGCGCGCACGAGCGGAAGAGGTCATCTTCGATCCTTCGGGTATTCGAGTGGCTTACTTGTTGGCGAATGAACGTCCTTCGACGGTGACGTTGAGGAGGACTCCGCTGAATCCCGCTGCGGGCCGGATTCTCGATGCCTCGTTGATCGCGAAGCAGATGAGCTGTCCGGGCTGGATCGTCGTCGAGGCGACGCCCTCCTCATCCTCGGATCCGAGTTTGACCTCCTCCCTGTCGTCGAGGTCGGAGTACGGTCTGTGCGTGCGCCCCGCTTCGGCGTGATCGATCTGCGCCGACCCCTCCTTGCAGAACAGGACGCGCGCATAGCGACGACGCTTGATGGCGTGCGCATCGGCGTCGTCTGCCGTGAGGAGGCGCCAGGTCAGGGTGTCGCCGACCGAGTAGGCCACACCGGCGGGGAGGGAGTCCGCGAGGGCGATCGCCTGGAAGACGCGGTCCCATTTCGTGTCGCCCGCTAGTTCCCGTTCGGCGGCTTCGAGAGTGTCGAAGAGTCTCATTCGGCGGCCTCCTCGGCGGTCTGGAAGATGATTCTGTGCTCGAAGGCCCGCCAGCGGACCCTGTAGGAGTCGAGGACCTCCGATCCCCAGGAATTGGAGCCGAGGCCGAGGAGTTCGAAGTCGATGTTGAGTTCGCACGACTCCTCGGCTTCGAGTTCGTCGAGGTGGCGCGCACGGTCGAGTTGAGCGTCCGAATAGGGCAGCGCTCTGAAGCAGAAGGCGTCCGGATCCGCGAGGACGCGAAGGCCCGTGCCCGTCTCGTCGGTCAGGCTGAGGGATCGGACCTCCGTCCGGTTGCCCATGTCCTGGGGCCTCACGTAGGGGGTCGTCATCTGCGGGACCGTCGTCGAATAGGAGCCGTGCAGGTTCGCCCGGCACGAGTCGGGGTAGTTCTCCTCGGGCCCGCGGCCGATGTAGGACACGGCGGAGAAGCGGGAGGGGAGGGACATGCGCAGCCCGATCCTCGGGATGATGTCCGAGTAGTCGCCGTAGGGGTCGCCCGAGACCGTCAGGGCGAGTCCGCCTCCCGGCTCGATCCGCCAGAGGTAGCGGCACCGCATGCCGATGTCGAGTCCGGGCGGGGCGATCGTCGTTCTCACGTCGATTTCGACGCATTCGCCCTCGTGCCTCCACTGCGCCGAACGGACGGACTCCTGGAGGAGATGAAGGAGGCGCGGCTTCCACAGCGCGTCGAACTCCTGGGCGTGATTGTCGATGAGCGCGTGCCAGAAGGCGAGGCGGGGCCCTGAATCGAGGATTTCGCGCCCCCCTCTGCTGAGTGAGCGCAGGGAGCCGTCGATGAGATCGAAGATCGCGTGCTGCCGACCGGTGATGACGTGCAGCTCATCGCCCTCGACGTGCGTCTCGATCCCCTGAGGGGCCGAAGGGCGCTCGTCCGCGCGATCCGCCCGCCACGCCTCGATGAGGAAGTCGGCCTGTCCGAGGAGATGACCCGCCTCAGTGCTCGGAGTCGGGACGGTCGAACGCGCTCGCACCGCCAGACGCAGTTCATGGGTGCCGAGGTGCTCGTCGAGGCTCGACTCCGCCCGGCCCCTGGCGTCCTCGATGAGGCCTGCGACGCTGAGGCGATGGGAGTCCCCGGGGCCGAGGGCGGGGCAGGCGATCACTTCCGTCCGCGCGCTCCTGCCGTCGACCATGCACTCGAGTTCGAGCTCGACGTCTTCAAGGGCTTCGAACCATCGTCTCGAGGTGATGATGAGATCGTCGGAGTCGAGGGTGAACCCCAGGGGGGCGATGACGGAGGCGTACTCGCGCAGTCCGGGACTCGGCTCCCTCCAGGGGAAGACGAGGCCGTCGATGCAGAAGTTCCCGTTGTTCGGCTCGTCTGCGAAGTCGCCGCCGTATCGGTAGGAGGCTCCGCCCTCATCGTTGACGACCCGGATGCCGTGATCGATCCATTCCCAGATGAAGTGGCCCTGGATGTGCTCGTGGGAATCGATGACCTTCTGGTACTCGGACAGTCCACCCGGCCCGTTGCCCATCGCGTGCCCGTACTCGCAGAGGATCCTGGGCTTGGGATGGGGGTACTCGCCGAAGTCGTGCATCTGGGAGACCCTCGAGTACATCGTCGAAATGACGTCGACGACCTCGGCGTTGCGGTCCTCCTCGTAGTGGACGGGGCGCGTCGGGTCGAGTTCTTTGCAGCGTTCGTACATCGCGCGGATGTTGCAGCCGAATCCCGATTCGTTGCCGAGGGACCACATCACGATCGACGCGTGGTTGCGCTGAGCGAGGACGTGCCTCTCGATGCGATCGACGTAGGCCCGGCCCCACTGAGGATCGTCCGTCAGCTGTTCGATCTTGCCGACGTTGACGAAGCCGTGGCTCTCGAGGTCGGTTTCGGCCAGGACCATGAGGCCGAGGTAGTCGCACATCGCGTAGAAACGCGGATCATTCGGATAGTGCGAGGTCCTGACGGCGTTGATGTGATGGGCCTTCATCATCCGCAGATCACGGTCGATGGTCCGGACATCGACCGCACGACCGCGTTCAGGATCGTGATCGTGCCGATTGACCCCGTGCATCTTGAAGTAGCGCCCGTTGAGCAGGAGGCGCCCGTTCTCGATCCGGACGTCCCTGAAGCCGAGGGGATGGGCGATGACTTCGCTCGCCTCTTCGATGCCGGAGTCGGCCGGGTGCAGGGCGAGTATCAGGGCGTAGACGCTCGGGCGCTCCGGATTCCACCACCGGATCCCCTCGATCCGGGCCGTGAAGGAGGCGCTCCCCTCTTGCGTCACTTCCACCGTCTTGTCGAAGACGCTCCGTCCTCCCGACTCGATGTCGAGGATGGCGCAGGACAGGCGCATGTCGCCATGAGAGGGTGCGAGGGTGCAGGTCAGTGAGAGTTCCGCAGCCGAGTGTTCGTCGCTCATGGCGGTCGTGACGAAGAAGTCCTCGATCCTTCGACGAGGGCGTTCGAGCAGGCTGACTTCACGGAAGATGCCGGAGGCCCACCACATGTCCTGGTCCTCGATGTACGTGCCGTCGCTGAACTGGCACACGAGGACGCTCAGCAGGTTGTCCCCCGCGGTCAGGGCGTCGGAGGCATCGAATTCGGCGGTGAGGCGCGACCCTTTGGAGAATCCGAGCTTGCGGCCGTTGACGAAGACTTCGAAATACGATTCGACGCCCTCGAAACGGAGGATGTAGTGCGCGTCGGGATCGATCGCCTCAAGGGTGATGCGGCGCTGGTACAGGCCCGTCGGGTTCTTCGAGGGGACGTAGGGCGGGTCGACCGGGAAGGGGTAGGCCTCGTCCGTGTACTGAAGGGCTCCGTACCCGTCCATTTGCCACAGATGGGGGATCTCGACCTGATCGAGGGAGGGGTCGAAGGCCGTGAGGAGGGTTTCGGGGACTCGTTTCGGCGAGTCGAAGAGGGCGAATCCCCATGTTCCCGACAGGTTCCGATATCCGCGGCTCCGCTCTCGATCGATGCCGAGCACGCGGCGCTCCGCCGCGGATCTCGCTTCGTCCAAGGTGGCATAGGGGACGAAGTGGGCATGGGCGGGAAGCCGCCCAGCGGACGGGGTCCTGTGATCTTCCCAGGGGTTGTGTCGCCTCATCGCATTCCTGTCGTCGATCGACATCGAATAGAGAAACCGGTCTCTATAGCCAGATAAACAGATGATCGATCAATAGAAACCGGTTGTCAACCTCTTCGCGCGGGACTCGCCCTCGCCACAGGTCTGCAACAATGAGCCCCAAGGGAGGGAACTTCGAAGAAGCCGAGGAGGACGACCTGAGCAGGCGAGCAACGATCCGCGATGTCGCGGAGGCGGCCGGAGTCTCGAAGGCGACGGTCTCCCGCGTCCTCGCGGGCAACTACCCCGTTTCACGTGAAACGGCCGATCGCGTCCGAGCGGCCGTCGATCTCCTCTCGTACTCGGCGAAGGCCTCAGCGCGTTCACTCGCGACCGGTCGAGCGGACGCCTTCGCCGTCGTCGTCTCCGAACCCCTGGCGACCTTCTTCGCAGATCCGACCTTCGCGCGGATCCTCCAAGGCATCACCGACACCCTCGGGTCGACCGAGATCGCACCGATACTGCTGCCGACCGCGACCCCGGAGGAACAGGCGAAGGCGCTGCGCCTCATCACGAGCAGAACGGTCGATGCGGTGATCCACCTGTCGCCGTGGACCGATCAGGGCCTCCTCGTCAGCCTCCTCCACGAGCAGATCCCCGTCATCATCTGCGGACAGGACGCGCGATTCGAATCCGCGGGAAGATTCTCCTTCGTCTACTCGGACGACCGGGTCGGAGGGCGCACGGCCGCCGAGCATCTCAAGAGCAAGGGGCGCAAGAAGCCGCTCGCAGTCCTCGGCACGCCCAGTCAGCAAGCCGCCCAAGACCGCTACATCGGCTACACGGAGGTCTTCCCCGATCTCGATCACGCCCGCACGCGTTGGGGAGGCTGGGGCGTCGCCGACGGGCGCGCCGCGATGACGGACCTCCTGAGCCGGCACCTCGAATTCGACGCGGTTCTGGCAGGCTCGGACCGGATCGCACGGGGAGTGATCGAAGTGCTCCACGAGGCGGGACTCGACGTGCCGCGAGAAGTCGCCGTCATCGGGTACGACGACGACCCCTCCGCCATCAACGCCGCACCGACGATCACGACCATCGCCCAGCCCATGCACGAGCAGGGGGCCGTCGCATGCGCGATCGCGCTCGAGATGATCGAGGGCGGAGCGAGCCGGACGGAGATCCTCCCCACCCTCCTTCGCGAACGGCAATCGGCCTGAACCTCCGATTGAAGGGCGCGGAGCATCCTCATACGCTCCGCCCCGCCCGTCCCGACCAGCACCCGAAGGGCTCGGACTCCAGCCTCCGGTCGGGCGAGCAGCAAGACTCAGGCGGGCGGCCTCCGCTCGGACTCCAGCCTCCGGTCAGGCCAGCAGCGTCCGATCGGACAGCCCCGCCCCGCCCTCGCCGCGCAGCTTGTCGAACTCCTCGAGCAGCGACTCGACGGTGGCGTTCTTCTTCGCCTCACCGGACAGCTCGAAGATGATCCGGCCCTCGTGCATCATGATGAGCCTGTTGCCCATCGACAGGGCCTGCTCCATGTTGTGCGTGACCATGAGGGTCGTCAGGCGCTGTCGCTCGACGGCCGAGCGCGTCAACTCGGTGATGAGCGCGGCGCGCGCAGGATCGAGGGCGGCGGTGTGCTCGTCCAGGAGCAGCACCTTCGGGCCCGAGAAGGTCGCCATCGTGAGCGAGAGAGCCTGGCGCTGACCGCCCGACAGCAGGCCCACCTTCGCGGTGAGCCGATCCTCGAGGCCCTGCTCGAGCGGCGCGAGGACTTCGCGGAACATCTGGCGCCTCTTCGCCGTCAACGCGGCGCCCAAGGTGCGCCGCTTGCCCCGCGACCAGGCGAGGGCCAGGTTCTCCTCGATCGACAGGTGCGGAGCGGTGCCCGCCATCGGGTCCTGGAAGACGCGCGCCACATACCGGGAGACCGCGTAGTCGGGCAGCTTCGTCACGTCCTTGCCGTCGATCGTCACGCGCCCGATGTCGGCCTGATAGCGCCCCGACACGATGTTGAGCAGGGTCGACTTGCCCGCGCCGTTCGACCCGATGATCGTGACGAAGTCGCCGGCCTCCAGGGTGAGGGAAACGTCGCGCAATGCGGTGCGCTCGTTGACGGTTCCGCGGAAGAAGGTCTTGGTAACGGCCTCGATCTCGAGCATCACAGGACCACCTTTTCGTTGTCGCGCTCTTCGGGGGTGTGCGTGATGTCCGGCTCGTGCACCAGGGTCTTGGCGCGACGGCGCTCCCTGATCCTCGAGAAGACGCCAACGCGGGGGATCATGAGGGCGAGGAAGACGATGATCGCCGAGATGAGCTTCATGTCATTGGCCTCAAGGAACTCCACGCCCAGGGCGAGCTGGATGATGACGCGGTAGGCGATCGACCCGATGACGACGAAGAGGGAGGTCACCCACACTCCGCGCGAGCCGATGAGGGCGGTCCCGATGATGACCGAGGCGAGGCCGGCGACGATGAGGCCGATGCCCATCGAGATGTCGGCGTAGCCCTGGTACTGGGCGATGAAGGCGCCCGAGGCGGCGACGAGGCCGTTCGACAGGGCCAGGCCGACGATCTTCATCGTGCCCGTGGGGACGCCCTGAGCGCGCGCCATGCCCTCATTGTCGCCGGTGGCCCGCATGCCCAGACCGATCTGCGTGGACAAGAACCAGTTGAAAGCAGTGGTGACCAGGGCGATGAAGAGGGCGAAGAGGCCGATTGAGACCCAGGTGCCCACGAGGCCCGCATCGCGCAGCGGCGTGAGGACCGTGTCGACGCCGCGCAGGAGCGGCACGTTCGCCTTGCCGAGGATCCGCAGGTTGATCGAGTAGAGGCCGATCTGCGTGAGGATGCCGGCGAGCAGCGGGTGGATCCCGGCGTTCACGTGCAGGACGCCCGTGATCGCCCCGGCCGCGCAGCCCGCGAGGAAGCCGCAGATCGTGGCGAGCCAGGGGTTCTGGCCCGCGGTGATCATGACGGCGGCGACTGCGGCTCCCGTCGTGAAGGACGAGTCGACCGTCAGGTCGGCGATGTCGAGGACGCGGAACGTGAGGTACACGCCGAGCGCCATGAGGCCGTAGATGAGGCCAAGGTCGAGGGCTGTGAGCACTGGTCTTCCTTCGTTGCGGATGCGCGGCCCGGGTCAGCGGGCCCTTGCGCGGAGCGTCCGCCCTCGCGGGTGACGAGGGCGGGGCGCCGGTTCTGAACGCGCCGGGATCACTCGACGGCGACGGCCTTGTCGGCCAGGGCAGTCGGCATCTCCAGGCCGATCGCCTTCAGGGTCGTGGTGTTGACGGTGAGCTGGTACTCGCTCTGGGACTCGACGGGGAGCGAGGCCGGGTCGGCGCCCTCGGTGAGGATCTTGATCGCCATTTCGCCGGTCTGGCGCCCGAGCTCGAAGTAGTCGATGCCGTAGGTCGCCAGGCCGCCGTTGGCGACCGAGTCGCCCTCGCCGGCGATGAGGGGGATCTTCGCGTCCTCAGCGGACTGGACGACCGAGGCGAAGGCGGACACGACCGTGTTGTCGGTCGGCACGTAGATCGCATCGACCTTGGAGGCGAGGTCCTGGGCGGCCTGCTGGACTTCGGAGGAGTTCGTCACCGTGGTCTCAACGACCTCGAGGCCCTCCTTGCCGGCGGCCTCCTTGGCGAGTTCGACCTGGACCTCGGAGTTCACCTCGCCGGAGGAGTAGATGATGCCGACGGTCTTGGCCCCGGGGGCGAACTGCTTGACCAGGGAGATCTGGTCGGCGACGGGGTTCATGTCGGTGGTGCCCGTGACGTTCGAGCCAGGCTTGTCGAGGGAGTCGACGAGCTGGGCGGACACCGGGTCGGTGACGGCGGTGAAGAGGATCGGCGTGCCGGTGATCGCCTGGGCGGCGGCCTGGGCCGAGGGCGTCGCGATCGCCAGGACGAGGTCGAGGTCGGCTCCGGCGAACTTCGAGGCGATGGAGGTGGCGGTCGCCTGATCGCCCTGGGCGTTCTGCTCGTCGAACTTCACCTCGAGGCCCGCATCCTCGAAGGCCTTCTTGAAGCCCTCGCGGGCGGCGTCGAGGGAGGGGTGGGTCGTGATCTGGGTGATGCCGATGCTGAAGCCCTCGCCCCCGGCGGGGGCGCCGGAGGCGGCCGAGTCCGAAACGGAGGCCGAGCAGGCCCCGAGGAGCAGGGCGGCCGCGCTTGCGGTCGCGGCGAGGAAGAAGGAGCGCTTCATGGATGGCCTCCGGCGTTTTCGTGGGTCTTGCGCCGACGGTGAGTCGGCGTCACTTCCTCGACGCTAGCCAGAGTGACGAATACTGAGAAGGAAGTGTTCGCTTCGTGAACACCGAGGGTCCGTATTCGTCCCACAATGCGGGACCGCCCCCGCCCTCGGAACCGGAAGAACGGGCCCTACACCTCGACCAAACGCGGGAACACCGCCGTGAAACTCGTCCCGCCATCCCCGGTCTCCATCTCGACCCGCCCGTTCAGGGCATCGGTGATCGAAGAGACGATCGACAGCCCCAGCCCCGACGAGCCCCCTCCGCCGGGCGAGGCCGCCCTCGTCCGTGACGAATCGCCGCGAACGAAACGATCGAACACCGTTGCGCGCAGCTCTTCGGGGATGCCCGGACCTGAATCGGCGACCCGCAGGAACACCGAACCCGCGGGCCCGCTCCCCTTGCGCCAACTCCGGTTCCCCTTCCGATCGACCTGCACATCGTCCTCGTCCACCGGCATCCGGCCGACGGAGATGACGACGCGCGTGCCCGCGGGCGTATGCACCCGCGCATTGCTCACGAGATTCGCGAAGACCTGGCGGAGCGCAGCCTCATCCCCAGCCAGCTCACAGCCGAGAAGATCCTCGCCATCGCCCGCCTCGGGCAACTCGAGCGCCCACACGTGGTCGGGACCGGCGGCGTGCGCATCCGAAACCGTGTCGATCGCGAGCGGCACGAGGTCGACCGGCGACGATCCGAGCTCGCGCCCCGCATCCAGACGGGCCAGGAGCAGCAGATCCTCCACAAGACCCGACATGCGCGACGACTCCGAAGCGATCCTCGACAGGGCGAGGCCGGACTCGATCGAATCCCGCTGGAGCAGCTGCGTGTACCCCTGGATCGAGGCGAGCGGAGTCCTCAACTCGTGCGAGGCGTCCGCGACGAACTGACGGAGCTTCGACTCGGACACCGCCCGCGCCGTCAGTGCCGACTCGACGTTGTCGATCATCGTGTTGAGCGCCTGCCCGACATCACCCACCTCAGTGCCCGCGCGCGCGTCCTCGGCGCCCACCCTGCTGAGCGGCTCGATCTCTCCCGCTCCGAGGTCGGAATCGGCGATGCCCCGAGCCGTCGCCGCCACCCTCGCAAGGGGGGCCATCTCCCTCGAGATCCACCTGCGACCCGCGAAGACGGCGCCGAGGGCGACGACCGCTCCGAGGCCGAGGCCCAATCCCGTCGAGACGACGGTCGTGCGATCGATCTGCCCGGTCGACTGCCCGACCACGATCCGCGTCCCGTCAGCCGACTCCTTCGCACGCACCCAGTACCTGCCCAGGCCGTCCAGATCCACGCTCATTCCCCGATGATCGGCGCGCACCGACCTGAGAATCTGAAGGTTCTTCTCAGACAGGCTGGTGATCGCGAAATCCTTGACGATCCCCGAAAACACCAGGCCGTCGCGCTCCACGACCTGCAGCTCGCCCTCGGCGGAACCCGGCCCGCCCAACCCCGGGGGAGCGCCGTCCCGAAAACGCCCCTCCGGATCCTTGAGCGGCGCGTCCGTCCTCTCCGCCGGGAGGGACAGGGCGTCGGCGGCCCCGTCCGCGTGCTCCACGCGGACCAGGGTCTCCTCCAGACTCCGATCCATCTGGTGGAACATCCAGGAGCGCATCGCCATCGCCGAGGAGGCGACGACGAGAACCACCGCCGCGAAGACGACGAGGGCGAGGACGACGGTCAGCCGGGTCGCCATGGATCGGGCCCTCTTCTCGGGCCTCGCCCGCCTCGGGGAGCGCGACGCCTCTTCGGGCTCCGGCGCACGGGCCCTCAGGAGGCTCACCTCGCGTCCTCACCCGGACGCAGCATGTAACCGGCGCCGCGGACGGTGTGGATCATCGGCGTCCGCCCGGCTTCGATCTTCTTGCGCAGGTAGGAGATGTAGAGCTCCACGACATTCGCCTGACCGCCGAAGTCGTAGGACCAGACGCGATCGAGGATCTGCGACTTCGAGAGCACGACGTTCGGGTTCTCCATGAGGTACCTCAGCAGCTCGAACTCCGTGTTCGTGAGGGCGATCGGCTCACCCGCCCGCTCCACATCATGCGAGTCCTCGTCAAGTGAGAGGTCCCCGACCCTCAGGACGTGCGACGCCGAGAGGGTCGACATCCCCGCACGGCGCAAGAGCGCGTCGATCCTGGCCGCCACCTCGTCCAGGTCGAAAGGCTTCGTCACGTAGTCATCGGCGCCGGCGCGCAGTCCGGCGACGCGATCCGCGAGGGCGTCGCGCGCGGTGAGGAAGAGGACCGGCAGCCGCGGCCGCTTCTTCCGCAGGCGGTCCAGGGTCTCCATGCCGTCCAGTCCCGGCATCTGGATGTCGAGGACGACGAGGTCGGGATCGTACTCCTCAACGAGATCCAGAGCCTCCCAACCGTTCGAGGCGGTGCGGGTCTGCCAGCCCTGATGGCGCAGCGCCGCGCCGAGCAGTTCGGCGAGGACCGCCTCGTCATCCACGACGAGAATCCGAACGGGGGTGGCGTCCGAGCGGACGAAAGAAGAATCCAGAGCGGGGGCCATTCCTCGAATCTTCCATCAGATCGCTGTCGCGCGCGTGAGGCGAAGCTGTGAATCCGCTAGGAGGACATTCCCGCGTCCTCCCGATCGCTTCGACTACGCTGGCTTCCAGGACGGGCGTCATTCCCTTCTCGCGCTCATGCGCAACCCGATTCACCCGGCTCGCCCAGGAAGAGGACAGCATGTCGAATCCCCCTTACCCGACCAACCCCTACGGCCAGCCCGAGGAGCCTTCAGCGGAGAACGCGCAGGCCCAGCAGGCCTACGGACAGCCCTACGCCCAGGATCCCTACGCCCAGCAGCAGGCCTACGGACAGCAGCCGGGTTACGACCAGGCCGCATACGCCCAGCAGGCCTACGGGCAGCCCGCCTACGCCGCGCCCATGGGCTACGCGCCCAAGTCGAAGATCGTCGCGGGCCTGCTCGGAATCCTCCTCGGGTCCATCGGCATCCACAATTTCTACCTCGGGAAGACGACCCGCGCCGTCGTCCAGATCATCGTCACCATCGTGACCTTCGGACTCGGCGGACTCTGGGGCTTCATCGAAGGCATCCTCATCCTTGTCTCCAGGCCCGGCACCCCGTGGCACCAGGACGCGCAAGGAATCGAGCTCACCGACTGACCCGCTTCCCCGAGTAAGACCTTCCGCCCTCGTCCCCCACCGGACGAGGGCGGAGTCACGCGAGAAGCCTCACCGCACAAGGAGGGTCGATGCCCGGCCTGGGAACCATCGTCAACGTCGTCGCGATCATCGCCGGAGGCCTCGGCGGGCTCGTCTTCGGGCGCTACCTCCCGGAACGCCTGAAGGAGACACTGCTCGGCGCGTCCGGGCTCATCGTGATCTTCCTCGGCCTCGCCGGATCGCTCTCCCGGCTCCTCGCCCTCGGCGCCGACGGCGCGAGCGGGACGCGCGGGACGACGATGATGCTCGCCTCCCTTGCGCTCGGCGCCCTCATCGGAGGCGTCATCGACATCGACCGCCGCTTCTGCGACTTCGGCGAATGGCTGAAGACGAAGACGGGCAACGCCCGCGACCCGCGATTCGTCGAGGGCTTCGTCACGGCCTCCCTCACCGTATGCGTCGGGGCGATGGCGGTCGTCGGCGCGATCGAGGACGTCCTCCTCCTCAACCCGTCGATCCTCTATTCGAAAGCGGTGCTCGACCTCATCATCGTCATGATGATGGCGACGGCCTTCGGGCGCGGGGCGCTCTTCTCCGCCCTAGCCGTCGGGCTCTTCCAGGGCGCGATCTCCGTCTTCGCCGCGCTGCTGCGGCCGATTCTCACCGCTCCTGCGCTCGACAACCTCTCCCTCGTCGGGAACGTCCTCATCTGCGGCGTCGGGATCAATCTCCTCTTCGGACCGAAGGTGAAGGTCGCGAATCTCCTGCCCGCACTGGTCATCGCCGTCGCGTGGGCCTTCGTCTAGCGCTCCCCCGCTGTGCTCAGGCAGCACCGCTCCCCCGGAGCGCTCAGGCCATCGAGCGGCGACCCTCCAGGGCCCTGCCCAGGGTGATCGAGTCGGCGTACTCGAGGTCGCCGCCCATCGGCAGGCCCATCGCGAGCCGCGAGGTCGTAATGCCGATCGTCCCCAGAGTGCGCGCGAGGTACGCGGCAGTCGCCTCGCCCTCGACATTCGGGTTCGTCGCCACGATGACCTCCTGGATCCGGTCGTCCTGGAGGCGCGACAGGAGCTGGCGGATGCGCAGCTGGTCGGGCCCGACACCGTGAATCGGATCGATGACGCCGCCGAGCACGTGGTAGCGTCCCGCGAACACGCGCGATCCCTCGATCGCCTGGATGTCCTTGGGCTCTTGCACGACGCAGATGACACTCGGATCCCGACGTTCATCCCGGCAGATCACGCAGCTCTCCTCCTCGGTGAGGTTCCCGCAGATCGCGCAGTGCCTCACGCGTTTGCGCACCGCCTTGATCGCCTCGACGAGTCGCTCGACGTCCTCCGGTTCGGAATCGAGCACGTGCATCGCCATGCGCTGCGCCGACTTCGGGCCGATCCCCGGCAGACGGCCGAATTCATCGATGAGGTCTTGAAGCGCACCTTCGTACACGGTCAGCGGGCTCCTTCGTCATAGATCTCGTCGACCACCTTGCCGCCGAGCACTTCGAGGATCGCGGGCAGGCCGAATCGGGTCGTGGTTTCGATGTTCTCGTCATCGATCGAAGCGGTGTCGTCGATCGCGGGAGCCTCAGCGCCAGGCGATGCGGATGCGGAATCCGACGAGGGCGCAGAGCCCGTGGAATCGTCCTCGAAGGAGACGGAGGGGCCCCCGGGGATCGGCGCCGCGTTCCATCCGGCGAGGCTCACCGATGCGGGCTCGGGCCATGCGACCTGATCGGCGTCAACGGACCGGTAAGCCTGCGGCTGCGACGAGGGCGATCCGGATGAGTCCGAGGCCCGCTTCGATGCGGGGGGCTCGAGCGCCTCGCCCTCGGAGATGCCGGGCCCTTCGGGATGGGGTTCGGGAGCCGCGCCGTCTTCGTCCTCATCGTAGGTGAAGACGCTGAGCGCCGGCCGTGCGGGGATCCGATCGCTTCGAGGATCGGCCGCGGCTGCACGGGACTCGACCGGGACGGCGACGGGAGCGACCTCGGGCCAGGCGGACGATTCCGCCGCTACGGCATCCGGACGGACTGACGCCCCAGGCCCCGGTTCCTTCTCCGTTCCGGTCTCCGTTCCGGGCCAAGGCTGATCGGCGCGAATCGCTTCACGCGGATCCGCGTCGGCCGCGTCGGCCGCGCGCACGGCGGGAGTCGCGGGCTCCGGCCAGGACGGGGCCTGCGCGGACTCGGTCCGATCGCCCTCGCCCCGGTCCCGGTCACTCCAGTCGTGCTCGCCCCGGTCCCGGTCAAAAGGGCGCGGCTCCTCGGGCGCCCCCGCATTCGCCTCCCGAGCCGCCAGGGCCGAAGGCGTCGTGACGGCCGGGCCGCCGATCGACTGGCCGATGCCGGTGCGCACCTGCACCCTGACCCCGGTGATGTCGTACACGGCCTCGGAAACCTTGAGGGCCTTGTCATTGCGCTCCATGTTCCGCGCGAGGCCCTCATTCGGGAAAACGAGGACGAGGACATCCCCGTCGATCGCGCCGAGCTGGGCGTGGTCCCTCACGAGGCTCCACGTCGCCCGGCTCGCGGAGGCCAGCCGATCGAGGATCTCCTGCCAGCGGCCCCGGATGAGATCGGCGTCCTTCCCCGACGCATGCGCACGCGGTTCAGGGCTCGCTTCGGTCGGCCGATCCGGATGCGCCGCTGAGGCATCCGTCGCCTGAGGGGACGCGTGCGGGGGCTGAGAGGGCTCGGAGGGCTCGTGCACCGGAGCGGCGGGCTGTTCCGCCATTGGCTGCGGAGTGAGCGGCTCCGGTGCCCGCGCGGAAGGAGGATCGGCGGGCGAGGGAGCGCCTGCGACGGACAGCACGACATCCGGCCATCCGGAATCCGCGGCAGGCGGTCGTGCCCCAGAAGAAGACGTCTGAGGTTCCGGCCCCTCCGCCGGCCGGGAGGGCCATGCATTCGCCTGGGCCGCCGACGCCCCCTGGGCGGGAGCGGCCCCCTGTGAAGTCTCAGGCGCGGAGGAGCGCAGCGGATCCGCCTGCGAAGCGCGCGAACGCTGAAGCTGCTCCCGGGCCTCCTTCGGGCCGAAGGACCCCGAAGGCGCGACCTCGCGGGGAGCTCCCCCGCCTGCCGGGCCGACGGTTCCGGGAAGGGGCGCCTCATCCACGGCCCGGGCTGCCGGAGCGTGCGAGGGGACGAGGATGCGTCCGATGAGGAGTTCGAGCTGCAGGCGCGGCGAGGTCGCCCCGGCCATCTGGCGCAGCGCCTCATCGGCGAGATCGGCGGCCCGCGACAGGGCCCGCGGCCCCCAATTCGCGGCTTGGGTCCTCATGCGATCGAACTGGTCGGAGGGCACGCCGACGAGGACATCGGCCGCGCCATCGCCCGCGACGGCGATGATGAGCAGATCCCGGAGGCGCTGAAGAAGATCCTCGACGAAGCGGCGCGGGTCGTGGCCGGAATCGACCGTGCGCTCAACGACCCGGTACACCGCGGCGCCGTCCCCGCCGGCAAGGGCGTCGATCGTCTCATCGAGCAGATGCGCATCCGTATAGCCGAGCAGGGAGACCGCGGTCTCGTAGGTGACTTCGCCCTCGATCGACCCGGCGATCAGCTGGTCGAGCACCGAGAGCGTGTCGCGCACCGAGCCTCCGCCGGAGCGCATCACTATGTCGAAGACGCCCGGATCGATGCGCACGCCCTCCTCCCCGGCGAGGGACGCGAGGTACGGGCCGAGAACGTCCGGGGGAACCAGGCGGAACGGGTAGTGATGCGTACGGGATCGGATCGTCCCGATCACGCGGTCCGGTTCGGTGGTCGCGAAGACGAACTTCACATGCTCGGGAGGCTCCTCCACGAGTTTGAGCAGGGCGTTGAATCCTTCGCGGGTCACCATGTGCGCCTCATCGATGATGAAGACCTTGTAACGGTCGCGCACCGGCGCGAAGGTCGCGCGTTCACGCAACTCGCGGGCATCATCGACGCCGCCGTGGCTGGCCGCGTCGATCTCGACGACATCGAGGGAGCCCGGCCCGCCCGTGGCGAGTTCGCGGCATGAATCACAGGTCCCGCAGGGGGTGTCCGTCGGCCCCTGCTCGCAGTTCAGGCAGCGCGCCAGGATCCTGGCCGAGGTCGTCTTCCCGCACCCGCGCGGACCCGAGAAGAGATAGGCGTGCGTCACCCTGTTCGCGCGCAATGCGGCGCGCAGCGGCCCGGTCACATGGTCCTGACCGATCACGGCGGCGAAGGTGTCGGGTCGATAGCGGCGATACAGAGCAGTTGTCACGGTCCCACCCTACGTGCCCGAGCGGGCATTTGCGTCCGCCCTCCCCCTCGGATGAGCATCAGCGCCCCTCCTCTCAGGATTGCCCGCCCTGCGCAGGAACGCAGCATACGACGAGCTCTTCGAAGCGATGAAGAGACGAGACTGAGGCATATGGAATCGTTGTTAAGAAACGCGCAGTGAAAAAGGTGATTCCTCTCGAACCTGACGTCCGATCAGCTTTCGGTGCGACAGAGCAATGGATCTGTTCGCTTCAGCGCACTTCTAGCTCGCACTAGAGGCTATCAACACCAACAAAATAAGTTGCTCGACACTCCGGAAACGAGTTACATGGGAGGCGAAGACATCGTTTGCCGATTTATATATGGTTGTTACGCAAGGATTGGAAGCGATTGAGTCTGGCCTTGTTGAGGCCCATGGCGACACCGCTCAAATCATCAACCAGCAGAAAGCAATATCCGATCGGACTCCAACATCCCTAGCACAGCAATATTGCCCATATCTCGTCGGACTGATAGGATGCGGTTATGGCGCATTGTGGCGTCATGCTCCAATTCTTGCTGACACCAACCCGCGATTGCACTGCTGATCGATTTAGGGGAGAGTGCATTCTGGATTTGGGCTTCCGCTCAGCGCCAAGGAGGGATCGCTGTGAAAAGCGATAAGCATATCGCCTGGGAAATCACTGGAAGCGCGATATTAATTATTGGAATAATTGCACTTATATACCTGTTTGAAATGCCAGGGTATATCCTCATAGTCGGACTCATGGTGATCGCCGGACAATGGACCGGTCTCCTGCTTTCACGCCGAAGTAGATTCAAAGATGATGAATAGAATGCCACCTCGAGCCTGATCCATTAGATCATTCATCAGCAGAATGGTTTCAGAGAGCCCTTACCCGGCATTTCGACATCAATCATCATGGCATCCGTATCGAAGTGTTCGCCAGCATTTAGAAGACAGATCGCTTGTGAACCGCTTGCCGCACAAGCTGTAATCAATATGTCATTGCAGACGGAGAGATTCTCTGCCGACTGATTGATGCGGAATTCATCATCGCCAAGAAGCAGCACTTTCATTGATTCGCTCATTGAAACTCATGGCAACAGAATTCAAGCCTTGCTGATCATGGGCGGTCGATGAGGTCGCAATATGAAGGCGAACAATCCACAACAGACCCGAAGCTCTGCATGCGAGGACGCGGTTCTGATGCTTGACAGAAAGGCTAAGAATCGATACCCCTACCCTCTGAAGTTCCCCTGCTTGATACATGTCGACACCTTTGTCGAAACATTATTCGTCACCACACTTAAATCAGTTGTTCATCGCATTCGCTTACGAGGAACGCATTCGGATCTTCATAGACCCTTTTCGGGACACAACCTTGGGAAAATGCAGCAAAAGCAGCGAGGTTCACAGTCAAGGAATCATACGCGCCTAAACTGCACGAGTAAGACAGGGTGAGAGGAATCCAGACCGGTGAATGCATGAGGATGCAGAGCATTTAAGATCGCGGACAGCAGGGCAAATGAGAGAAAGGCTCCGATCAACAAATGCTTCATAGCAGCTCCTCACTCTGCAGCGCACCCCTGCACCCGATCCCCTCCCCTTAAGGAAGGGTCAAGGAGGGCTATATCGGAATGACACACACAGACATCACCCACAAAGTGGGTTGAGGATGTTTCCAGAACCTGGAGCGTCCTGATTCCCAGGCTCGCATTTCAATTACCCTGTCCGATGAATGGACAAGCATCCTCGTCGCAAGGAGCGCATTCACCTTCTGCTCGGGCATTCTGCTCCGCCCTCGTCACCCATCGACGAGGGCGGAGCAGACAAGCTCGACGAAGGAATCACCAGGACTGCGGGACCGGAGCGCCCTCGCGGTAGCCGGACGCCGACTGGAGGCCGACGATCGCCCGCTCGCGGAACTCGGCGATCGTCCTCGCACCCGCGTAGGTGAAGGAGGAGCGCACGCCCGAGACGATCTGATCGATGAGGTCCTCGACGCCCGGGCGCTCCGGATCGATGAACATGCGCGCCACCGAGATCCCCTCTTCGAACAGGGCCTTGCGGGCCCGGTCGAAGTCGGATTCGCCCTCGGTGCGCCGCCTCACCGCGCGCTTGGAGGCCATGCCGAAGGATTCCTTGTAGGCGCGGCCGTGCGCGTCGTAGCGCAGATCGCCGGGGGACTCGTAGGTCCCGGCGAACCAGGAGCCGATCATGACGTTCGAGGCTCCCGCGGCCAGCGCCAGGGCGACATCGCGCGGGTGGCGCACTCCGCCGTCCGCCCACACGTGCGCGCCGAGCCTGGCGGCCTCGGCGGAGCACTCGAGGACCGCCGAGAACTGAGGACGGCCGACGCCGGTCTGCATGCGGGTCGTGCACATCGCGCCCGGACCGACGCCGACCTTGACGATCGAGGCGCCCGCCTCCACGAGGTCCGCCACGCCCGGAGCGGCGACGACATTGCCCGCGACGATCGGGAAGCCCTCGGGCAGGGCGTCACGGACCGCGCGGACCGCGTCGAGCATCCTGTCCTGGTGGCCGTGAGCCGTATCGACCACGATGACGTCGACGCCGGCGGCGACGAGGCGGGCCGCGCGCCCGGCCGGGTCGCCGTTCATGCCGATCGCCGCGCCGATCCTCAGGCTGCCCGAAGCGTCGACCGCAGGCCGGTAGATCGTCGAACGGACCGCGGACTTGCGGGTGAGGAGGCCGACGAGCCCGCCCTCGGCATCGACGACGGGCGCGAGCTCACGATGCTCGGCCTTGAGGGTGTCGAAGGCCTCGCGGGGATCGGTGCCCTCGGCGATGGTGAGGAGCTTCGTCGACATCACCTCGCGGACCTGCGTGAAACGGTCGACATCGGTGACATCGGATTCATCGACGAGGCCGACGGGGACGTTCGTCTCCGGGTCGACCACGACCGCGGCTCCATGGGATCGCTTCGGCAGAAGGCCGAGAGCGTAACCGCAGGTGTGATGCGGTTTGACGGTGACCGGGGTGTCGTAGACGAGGTGACGCGACTTCACTTCGGCGACGGTCGCGAGGACCACGTCCTCGGGGATGTCCTGCGGGATGATGACGAGTCCGCCGCGTCGGGCGACGGTCTCAGCCATGCGCTTGCCGGCGATCGCCGTCATGTTCGCGACGACCAGGGGGATCGTCGTCCCCGAAGCGTCATCGGTCGACAGGTCGACCGCGTTGCGGGAGCCGACGCCGGAGCGCGAGGGCACCATGAAGACGTCGTCGTAGGTCAGATCGAAATTGGGCTCGAGGCCGTTGAGGAATTTCACTGAACAATCCTAGCCCTCCCGTCCGCCGAAAGCACGGCCTCCGCCCCGCCGAGGGCTCCTCTTGTGCGATGCGCGCACCGCCGAACGCGTCGGCACTGCGGAGCCCACACGGTCGCCGGACGCCGAGTAATGCTCTCGATGCGCAGAAGTGATGACCTCGACGCACAGAAGTGATGACCTCGGTGAAGAAAAGTGATGACCTCGGCGGGGGTGGGGGCGGAGAGGTCAGTCTTCGGAGCGCCCCTCGCGCCAGTAGCCCATGAAGGCGACGCTCCTCCGGTCGATGCCCCGGTCGGCGACGAGGTGGCGGCGCATCGCCTTGACCGAGGAGGCCTCAGCGGCGAGCCAGGCGTACAGACTCGTCGATTTGAGGGCCGCTCCGCCCTTCGCAGTGCGCGGGACCTCCCAGAGGATCTCGGAATCAATATCGATCTCTTCGACTTCACCGGGGATGCCGACGGGCAGGAGCTCGGCGGCGGCGCACTCGACGCCGGCGACGAGCCCCTCGCCTCTGGGCGCCGAGCCGCGCGCGAGTGCGCGGACCTCGATGCCGGGATGGCCGGGCAGATAGTCGAGATCGCCCTCGGTCGGCATCTCGACGACGGCGATCCCCCTCGCCTCGGCGGGGAGCTCCTCGAGGATCCGCGCGATCGCGGGCGCGGCGGTCTCATCGCCGCCGAGGAGGTAAGCATCGGTCCGGGCCGGCGGGACGAAGTCGACGCCGCCCGGCTCGCCCTCGAAGAAGGCGTTCGGCCCGAGGAGAACGGCCTCATCCCCGACGCGCGCGGATTCGCACCACGCGGAGGCCGGACCGAGCGGCCCGTGACGGATCATGTCGACGACGACGCGCCTGGCACCCGCGGGGCCGGTCACCGCCCGCGTCGTGTAGGTCCGCATGGCGCCTCGCCGGCGCTCCGGGAGCGCCCGGTACTCGCGGTACCAGTCGGGCCCGCTCGGGAGATGCTCGTAGCCGCCCTCGGCGGCCGGGAGTAGGAGTTTGATCCGCTGGTCACGGCCAGGATCAGCGAAGGCGTCGAGATCGCCGCCCGCGAAGACCATCCGTCGGATCGAAGGGGTGAGGTCGACGATGCCGACGACGCGGACGCGGAAGAAGCGGAAGGGCTCGTGCCCCATGTCAGATCCCCATTCCCGCCGACGCCCCGATCCCCATCGTCGCACGATGCCGCCCGATCGGGACGATGAGCGGCCCTCCGGACACGGGGTCGGCGACGACGCGGGAGTCGAGGGCGAAGACCTCGCGGACGAGCGCTTCGTCGAGGATCTCGGCGGGAGCGCCGTCGGCGACGATCCGCCCGTCCTTCATCGCGACGAGGACGTCGGCGTAGCGGGCGGCGAGGTTGAGATCGTGGAGGACCATGACGATCGTCGTGCCGCGCGAGGCGTTGAGGTCGACGAGGAGGTCGAGGACTTCGATCTGGTGGGCGAGGTCGAGGTAGGTCGTCGGCTCGTCGAGGAGGAGGATGTCTGTGCGCTGGGCGAGGGCCATCGCGATCCACACGCGCTGGCGCTGACCGCCGGAGAGCTCGTCGACGGCCCGGTCGGCGAGATCGGCGGTCCGCGTCGCGAGGAGGGCCTCCTCGACGATGCGCTCGTCGGCGGAGCTGCGCCTGCCGAAGATCCCCTCGTGGGGGTGGCGTCCTCGGGCGACGAGGTCGGCGACGGCGATCCCCTCGGGCGCGAGGGGGTGCTGGGGGAGCAGCCCGAGCCGTGTGGCGAGTTCACGCGTCGGGAGGGAGGAGATCTCCTCCCCGTCGAGGAGGACCGCGCCGTCGAGGGGCGGGAGGACCCGGGCTGCGGTCTTGAGGAGGGTCGATTTCCCCGAGGCGTTCGCCCCGATGATCGCGGTGATACGACCGGTGGCGATCTCGAGGTCGACGCCGTGGACGACCTCGCGGCTCCCGTATCCGGCGACGAGGGCGCGGGCAGCGAGTTCACGCGGGGTCGCCCGGTCTTCACCTCCGAGGTCGGGCGCGCGATCCTCGGGGGCGGCGAGGGCGGGGCGGCCGCCCGAGGAGGAGGGAGCGGACGGGGCGCGCAGGGCGATCATGCGAGTCCTCCTTTCCGGTTGAGGGCGATGATCTGGAGGAGGAGCGCCGGGGCTCCGATGATGCCGGTGACGACGCCGACGGGCAGGACGCTCCAGAAGAGGTGCTGCCCGGCGATGTCGGCGGCGAGGACGAGGGCGGCGCCGACGAGGCCGGATTCTATGAGGAGGGCCGAGTCGTTCGGTCCGACGAGCCGCGCCGTAATCGGTCCGGCTAGGAAGGCGACGAAGGCGATTGGCCCGGTCGTCGCGGCGGCGAAAGAGGAGAGGCCGACGACGGCGAGGAGGACGAGGAGCCTGGACCTGGGGACGTCGACACCGAGTCCGATCGCCGTGTCATCGCCGAGGCGGAGGAGTTCGAGCTCGCGTCCGAGCAGGATGAGCGGGACGCCGAGGAGGAGGAGCGCGCCGCCCAGGAGCGGCGCCTGATCCCAGGAGGCGGAGGCGAGCGAGCCCGAGAGCCAGCGCATCGCCTCGGGGAGGTCCTGAACCTTCGCACGGAGCTGGACGTAGTTCGTCACGGCGGTGAACATCGCGGAGGCGCCGATGCCGATGAGGACGATGCGGCCGCCCTGGGAGCCGTCGCGTCCGGCGAGGGCGAGGATCGCGAGGGCGACGCCGAGCCCGACGCCGAGGGCGAAGAGGTTGACGACGATGCCGGACCAGCCCCACAGGAGGATCGCGACGACGGCCGCGGCGCTCGAGCCGCTCGTCACGCCGATGACGTCGGGGCTCGCAAGTTGGTTGCGGAGCATCGTCTGGGAGGCGCGCCCGCCGATGCCGAGGGCGGCTCCGGCGAGGAGGGCGATGAGGACGCGCGGGAGTCGCAGCTCCCCGATCGCGAAGGCGGCTCCCGGGGCGTCACGCCCTGTGAGAACGGCGAAGACCTCCGTGACCGCGTACCAGCGGTCGCCCCAGGCCAGGTCGACGGCGGCGAGGACGAGGAGGGCGATGAGGAGCGCAGTGCCGACTCGGCGGCGGCGCGCCTCGCGGCGGGCGCGTCCGGCGCGGATGGAGTCGGCGAGGGGCGCGGGCGCCTCGTCCGGCGCGTCCTGCGCTCCGGTACGGGCCTCGAGGACTGCGGCGTTCATCGGGCGACCGCCTTCGCGCGGCGGACGACGAGGACGAGGATCGGCGCTCCGATGAAAGCGGTGATGACTCCGACCGGGATCTCCGAGGGGGCGATGAGGATGCGCCCGGCGACATCGGCGAAGAGGAGGAGGGCGGCGCCGCCGAGCGCGGACAGGCCGAGGAGGGGGAGGTGACGGGCCCCGGTGAAGGGGCGCAACGCGTGGGGGACCATGAGTCCGACGAAGGAGATCGGTCCTGCGAGGGCGGTGACGGAGGCGGCGAGGAGGACGGCGGCGAAGCCGGCTCCGGCCTTCGTCGCGCCGACGCGGACGCCGAGCCCAGTCGCGGCCTCATCGCCGAGTGCCAGGAGGTCGAGCGGGCGGGCCAGGAGGAGGACGAGGAAGGCCCCGAGGACGAGGAGGGGCGCGATCGTCATGATCGCGGACCATGTCCCGCGTCCAAGGGATCCGACCTGCCAGAAGCGGAAGGCCTCGAGTCCTTGGGCGCGCGGCAGCATGATCGCCGAGACGAGGGAGGACATCGCAGCCGAGGTCGCGACTCCGGCGAGCGCGAGGGAGAGCGGAGTGGAGCCGCCCGGCCCGATCGTGCTGATCGCATGGACGAGGAGGGCAGCGAGCAGGCCTCCGAGGAGGGCGAGGAGCAGGTAGTCCGAGAGGCGGTGGGCGCCGAGGAAGGCGATGCCGATGACGACGGCGAGCGCGGATCCGGAGTTCACGCCGAGGACGCCCGGGTCGGCGATGGGATTGCGCGTGAGCGATTGGAGGAGCGCTCCGGACACGGCGAGGGCGGCGCCGACGAGGAGGGCGATGACGGTCCGGGGGATCCGCTCGCGGACGGCGAGGGCGCCGATCTCCTGAGAGGTTCCGGTAATGCCGGCGAGGATTTCGTCGGGCCTCACCGCTCTCGCGCCGAAGGCGAGGGAAGCAGCGGCGCCGAGGAGGACGAGGCCGAGGCCGAGCGCCGCGAGGGCGCCGACCCCGATGCGGTTTCGGCGCGAATGCGCCATGCCTGAAGGCGCCCCGGTCGCGGGCACCGCGTTCCTCGCACGCGGCGACGCGCCGCGTGCGAGGAACGCTGTCGGACGGGAGGAGGTCACGCGAGCTTGCCCGCGGCTTCGGCGATCTTCGCGACGTAGTCGTCGATGCCCCACGGGATCGAGAGCGGCCCGGGGTTCGTCGAGGCGGCGAAGGAGGAGTTGCCGACGAAGACGACGGCGCCCTTCGCGATGGCGGGGATCTTCCCGATGAGGGGGTCGGCCTGGTAGGTCGCGAGGTCGGACTCCTCGCCGTACATGACGATAAGGTCGACGTCGGACAGGGCGTCGGCGTTCTCGGCGGAGACCTGGACGTAGAAGGAGCTCGGATCGGCCTCGGAGGCGCTCTTCACGGACCCGGGGACAGCGAGGCCGAGGTCGGCGAGGAAGGCCGTGCGCGGGTCGGTGGTCGTGTAGTAGCCGATCTGGGAGAGGTCGCTCGTCGATCCGTAGAAGAAGGCGGCCGACTTGCCCTTGATCTCGGGGTGCGCTGCAAGCGCACGGGAGATCCGCTCCTCGAGTCCGTTCACGAGAGTCTCGCCTTCGGCGGCCTTGTTCATGCCGGCTGCGTCCATGCGGATGAAGTCGCGCCAAGGGGTGCCCCAGGCGACGCTCGGGTAGGCGATGGTCGGCGCGATCTTCGTCAGGGTGTCGTAGTCCTCCTGGGTGAGGCCGGAGTAGGCGGCGAGGATGATGTCGGGGTCGGTCGCGGCGACGGCTTCGAAGTCGATCCCGTCGGTCTCGTCGAAGAGGACGGGGGCACCGCCGAGTTCGTCGACCTTCTCCTTCGTCCAGGCCAGCATGCCGGATCCGTCCTCGACGCCCCAGGTCTGGGCGGCGAAGCCGACGGGGACGACGCCGAGGGCGAGGGCGACGTCCTGGTTCGCCCAGCCGATGGTCGCGACTCGCTCGACCTTCTGCGGGACGACGGTCTCGCCGAATGCGTGCTCGATGACTGCCGCGCCGGTACCGGGGGCCGCGGATTCGGCGCCCGCGGATTCGGAGGCCCCGGAGGAGCATGCTCCGAGGAGCCCGACGACGAGGGCGGCTCCGGCGGCCGCGATGAGACGATGACGTCGCATATCGATCCTTTTCCTAAGGAAAGCTGAAATTACGTCAGACAAGGCTAGCCTAATTTCTTCGACCGCGACATTCGACGATCATCCTGCGACCTCGGCACCCCCGCCCCCTTACATGGAGCGGAGGGGGCGCCGGAGTCCGAAAGTCCGAGGGACATCCGTCTCCGACGCCCCTCCGCTCCGGAGCAGACGAGTCGATTCAGGCGAGGGGCTGGACGGACGCCCACTCGGCGAGCGGCACGCGGCGCCCCGTGAAGAAGGGGGTGTCGACGCGGACGTGGAGGCGCGCCTCCGTGTAGCGCTGTGCGTGCAGAACGCCCTCGAGCCTGTCGAGGGAATCGGCCTCGAAGGCGAGGATCCACTCGTAGTCGCTCATGCCGAAGCTCGACAGGGTCGAGCCCTTGACATCGGGGTACTGGGAGAAGCCGTTGCGGCCGTGCTCGGACATGATCCGCGAGCGCTCCTCGGCGGGCAGGAGGTACCAGTCGTAGGAGCGGACGAAGGGGTAGACGGTGATCCAGTCGCGGGGCGCGACTCCCGCGAAGCAGGCGGGGACGTGGCCGCGGTTGAACTCCGCGGGCGTGTGCTGGCCCATGACGGACCAGATCGGGTCGAGGTAGTCGCCCAGCGGCGAGGCGAGCAACGCCCGGTAGGCCTTCTGGATCGCCGCCGGATCGTCCGAGAGCCACCACACGAGGAGGTCGGCGTCGGCGCGGAAGCCCGCGATGTCATAGGTCCCGCGCAGCTCGACGCCCTCGACCTCGATCGCCGCCAGGGTGTCGGCGACGAGGGCGGAGCGCTCGGCCTCATCGGAGGGGAGGGGGACGGCGGTGGCGAATACGGAGGTGAGGCCGTAGTGGAAGCCGTTGTTGATCGCGTCGATGTCGACGTTCTCGGCGTCGCGCGGATCGTGGACGTAGTTGCCCATGGTGTACTCCTTCGTCGGTTGGGGTGATTCGTGGTGGGACGGACGCCGCCCGCCCGCGGTCAGCGCTGCGCCTCGCGGGCGCGGTGCGGATGACGCGGGGGCGGCTCCCCGTTCTTCGGCGCGGCGGGACCTGCGACGACGGGGATCCCCGTGTCAAGGCCCGCGATCATCCGGCATGAGTGGGGACCGCATTCTTCGTGCCAGGGCCCGGATTCGAGGGCGCAAGGGCGTTCGGGGTCTTCGCCCCTGGCCCTCGCGGCCCTTTCGCACACGAGGTCGACGAGGGAGGCGATGAGGGCCGGGTGCGTCCCCGCGGTTCCGGCTCTCACGTAGTCGATGCCGAGGCCTTCCGCCGTTTCAGCGGCCTCGGTGTCGAGGTCGTAGACGACTTCCATGTGGTCGGAGACGAATCCGATGGGGGCGCAGCACACGGAGGCCACTCCCTCGTCTTTCAGTTCGGCGAGCCGATCGTTCACGTCGGGTTCGAGCCAGCGCGCCTGCGGCGGGCCCGAGCGCGAGCAGTAGGCCAGTTCTGCACGGATGATTCCGCGCTCGACTCCGAGGGCGTCTTCGACGCGGGGGACGAGGACTTCGGCGAGGGCGAGGTGCTGGGCGATGTAGTCGGATCCGGGCCTTTCAGGGTCGCCCGACCCTTCTTGCATGGCGACGGGGATGGAGTGGGTGACGAGGAGGAGGCGGGTCTCTTCCGCTTTGCGACCTTGTTCTTCGAGTCGCCTGTAGGCGGTTGCGATCCTGTCGACCTGGGCCTGAAGAAAGCCCGGAGAATCGTAGAAGGTCCGGGTCTTATCGACCGTGACGCCGTCCGCGTCCTCACCGAGGCCGGCGAGAGCCGCTGCGACGTCTTCACGGTACTGGCGGCATCCCGAGTAGGAGGCGTAGGCGGAGGTGGGGAGCATGAGGATCCGCTTCGCGCCCGAGGCGACGAGCTCGGCGAGCGCTTCGGAGATGAAGGGGTGCCAGTTCCGGTTGCCCAGGACGACGGGGAGTTCGGCCCCGCGGGCTGCGAGTTCTGCGCGGAGGGCCTCAATCAGGCGTTCGTTGCAGGCGTTGATCGGGCTGACGCCGCCGAAGCGGGCGTAGTGCCCGGACACTTCGAGGAGGCGCTCGTCGGGGATGCCCTTGCCGCGGGTCGCGTTGCGCATGAAGGGCAGGACGTCCTCGGGGCCGTTGGGGCCGCCGTAGGAGACGAGGAGGAGGGCGTCGTAGGGGTGCGCGGGATTCATCGTCCGTTCCCTCCGATTCCGAGGACGAGGTCGATTCCTTCGAGGTAGCCCGCGGCGTTGCCGTCGGCGACGGCTGCGCGGGCCCGGCGGCAGGGGACGTCGAGGAGGCGGGCGGCGAAGTGGCGGAGGGCTCGGGCGGCGCGTTCGCGTTCCGCGGGCGCGAGGTGGGCGAGGGCGGCGGTCTCCTCTTCGAGGACGGCGTCGACCCGGGCGCGCAGTTCCACGACGGCCGCGTCGACGCCGTGCCCTTCGGATTCGTGGGCGAAGTCGCGCACCGCGCGCGCCACGATCCGCTCCGCGGCCTCGAGCTCGGCGCGTTCGACCTCGGGAAGGCGCTTCGCGACGGCGTCGAGGTCGATGCGGCGGATCCCTTCGGGGAGGGTTTCAGCGGGTGCGACGTCGGGGCGCAGGGCGAGGTCGAGGATGACGAGCCGACGCCCCCGCCGGGCGCTCATGGCTTCGTCGAGGTCCGCAGCGGAGAGCACGGGCTGTCCGTTGCCCCGGCAGGCGAGGACGAGGTCGGCTCCGATGAGGGCCTCCGGCAGCTCGTGAGCGCCGACGGGCCGCGTGCCGTGGCCCTCGGAGAATGCTTCGGCGCGTCCGGAGGCGGAGTGGACGCGGATGTCGGCGACCCCGCGGTCGCGCAGGGCCGCGACGGATGCGCCCGCGTATGAGCCCGTGCCGATGAGGACGGCGCTCAGTCCGCGCAGCGGGCCGAGGGACTCCTCGGCGATGGCGAGGGCGACCTCGACGATCGAGCGGCCCCTGCCGGCCAGGCCGGTCGCGGCGGCGACTCTGCGCGAGACGGCGGAGGCGGATTGCACGAGCCGCGAGAGGGAGGGCGTGAGGCGCCCTTTCCGCCCCGCCTCGTCGGCGGCCCTGCGCACTTGGCCGACGATCTCGCGTTCGCCGACGACCATCGAGTCGAGTCCGCAGGCGACGCGGAAGAGGTGTTCGGCGGCGTCGACGCCGCTGAGGGCGCGCACGCCCGGAAGGTCATCGGCGAGGGCGGCGGGGAAGGATTCGGAATCGACGAGGATTTCGACGCGGTTGCAGGTCGACAGGAGGATCGCCCCGTCGAGGGCCCCTTCGGCGAGATGCGCGTCGAGGATCGCGGGTACGGCGACGGAGGCCGCAGCGACGTCGTTGAGGCCGCGATTCGAATGACTCGCAGAAAGGAGGTGAATTCCCATGACGGCGCAATCAAACCATATTCTTCGAAATGGGGCACAATTCTCAGAGGAGTTCGGGGAACGCTGTTTTTCTGACACTCCGACAGGAAATGCCCTGCCCTCGGGAATCGCACTTTCCTGACGGGACGACAGAAAATCATGTCTCTTAGAATTCAATGCAAGGACCCCCGGAAGGAAATGCATTCCATGGCTTCGAGCACACGGTCGACGCGGGGCGAGGCCCTCCTCGGCTCCCCCTTCCTGCGCGCCCTGCGGGGCGAGCGCCCTGAGGTCACCCCCGTCTGGTTCATGCGCCAGGCCGGCCGCTCCCTGCCCGAGTACCGGGAGCTCCGGGCGCGCTCGGGGGCGCCGATGCTCCAGGCCTGCCTCGATCCCGGGCTCGTCGCCGAGGCGACCCTCCAGCCCGTGAGGCGCCACGGCGTCGACGCCGCGGTCTTCTACTCCGACATCATGGTCCCCCTGCTCCTCGCGGGGGTCGATGTCGAGATCGCCTCCGGGATCGGCCCGGTCATCGACCGTCCGATCCGCACCCGCTCCGACGTCGAGCGCCTCATCGATCCGGGCGCCCGCCTCGACGCCCGCCCCGGCCTGGAGGCGATCCGCGAGGCCGTCGCCCTGACGGTCGAAAAGCTCGGGAGCACTCCGCTCATCGCCTTCGGCGGGGCGCCCTTCACCCTCGCCTGCTACCTCATCGACGGCGGCCCCTCCCGGGACCGCCTCGAAGCGCGCCGGTTCATGCGCTCCGACCCCCGGTCATGGGAGCTGCTCCTCGACTGGTGCGCGCGCGTCACCGGCGGATTCATCGCCGAACAGGTGGCGGCGGGCGCCTCGGCCGCACAGCTCTTCGACTCCTGGGTCGGCGTCCTCTCCGAACGCGACTACCGGGAATCGGCGCTCCCCCACTCCGCCCTCGCCCTCGACATCGCCCGCTCTGCGATCAGCCCCTCCACCGGCGCGCGCGCGCCGCTCATCCACTTCGGGACGGGCACGCCCCACCTGCTGCGCGCGATGCGCGAGGCGGGGGCCGACGCGATCGGCGTGGACGAGCGGATCGGCCTCGATGAGGCGAACACCCTGCTCGGCGGCGCACTCCCCCTTCAGGGCAACCTCGACCCGGCCTGTCTGGCCGCACCTCGCGAGATCCGCGAGCGCGCGGTCGACGAGGTCCTGCGACGCGGTCTTCACGCGCCCGCCCACGTCTTCAATCTCGCGCACGGCGTTCCCGCCGACACGGACCCCGAGGTCCTCACGCGGATCGTCGAGCAGGTGCACTCCCGATGAGCAGCCCCCTTGACGCTTCAGCCGACCGGCATTTCGACGCGATCGTCATCGGCGGCGGGATCGCGGGACTCGCCGCCGCTTGGGAGTTCACGAGGGCGGGCCTGCGCCCCCTGGTCCTCGAAGCCCGCGGCTACCTCGGCGGTCAGATCGCCGCCCTCGACATCGCGGGAACGCGCATCGATATCGGCGCGGAGTCCTTCGCCCCGCGCGGGACGGCCGTGTCGTCGATGGCCGCTGAGCTCGGCCTCGAGGTCGTCGCCCCCGAGGGCGGTCGCGCTTCCCTCTTCCTCCCGCCGCTCGATCCTTCCGGGGACGCCCCCTGGGCGCTCCACCCCTTCCCGCCGGCCTCCCTCATGGGCATCCCCTCCGACCCGGGCCTGCCCGCAGTCGCGGCGATCCTCGGGGACGAGGGCGCGAAGCGGGCGCAGGAGGACCGCCGCCTCCCGGCGGATGCCGGGGGGGAGCGCCCCGATCTCGCCTCCTTCGTCGAGGCGCGCATGGGACGGGCCGTGGTCGATCGCCTGGTCCGCCCCATCGTCGCGGGCATCCATTCCGCCGATCCGGCGGACCTCGATGCCGACCGGGTCGTTCCCGGGCTCCGGGCCGCCACCCTCGCGGCCGGGAGCCTGTCCGCCGCAGTCGAGGAGATCCTCGCCCGTTCCCCGGGTCCGCGCGGGGACGTGGGGATCCGCGGCGGCATGGGGGCGCTCGTCGAGGGGCTGCGAGAGGCGATCCTTCGCGCCGGAGGGGCGGTGCTCACCCGCACGGGGGCCCGCACCTTGAGCCGCACGGGGGAGGGGTGGCGCGTGGAGGCGGCACCCGTCCGTCCGTCCGCAGCGCCGTGGGCCGAGCCCGTTCCCGCGGGGGAGCCCGTCGAGCTGCGCGCCCGGCGGATCGTCCTCGCGGCGGCCCCGGCCGCCGCGCGCAGACTCCTGGCCGCCCTCGTCCCCGAAGCGGAATCGCTGGATTCGCCCAGGGGCGCGCCGATCGTCCGCTCCTTCCTCGCCGTGCGCGCCCCCGGACTCGACGACGCGCCCGTCGGCCCGGGCCTCCTCGTCTCCCCGGACGCCGAGTGCCCGGTGCGGGCGAAGGCGCTCTCGCAGCTCGATGTGAAATGGCCGTGGGTCGCCGAGGCCCTGCGGGCCGCTCACGGTCCCGGGGCCCACCTGCTGCGCCTGTCCCACGGGCGACCGGGGGACGAGGACCGCGAGCCCGCTCTGGAAGAGCTGCTCGACGAGGCCTTAGCGCTCACCGGGGTTCGGATCGGCGGCGAGTGCGTCCTCGCGCACCGGGTGATCCACTGGAACGGGACGCTCGCACAGGCGGCCCCTGCGCTCCGCGAGCGCATCGACGCCGTCCGCGGGGCCGCCGAGGCGATGGAAGGGCTGGCGGTGACGGGGGCCTGGGTCGCCGGGAGCGGGGTGTCGGCGGTCGTGGCCGATGCGCGTTCGAGGGCGGTGCGCCTTCTCGGCGAGTGAACGCCCGCATTCGGACGGCGAAGAACTCGATGGGTTGAAATGCCCTTCCGGCTCCTTCTCGAGCCCGCGCCGAAATATTCTGACGCAGCGTCCTTAAATTCTCGCCGAGGTGCGTGAAATTGAATTCCCCGCACCCCGGGGGGCTATTCTGCCAGGGTGATCCATGACGAAACCGGAATGCGCTTGAGACTCGGCACCCGCGGCTCCGCCCTCGCCCTCGCGCAATCGGGGATGATCGCCCGGCGAGTCGAAGAAGCGGGACGAGCCCGCGGACTCGCCCTCGAGGTGGAACTCGTCAGGATCACGACGAAGGGCGACATCGACCGCTCCCCGCTCGTCGCCCTCGGCGGGACGGGCGTCTTCGTCGCCCGCCTGCGCGAGGCCCTGGCGAAGGGTGAATGCGAGCTCGCGGTCCACTCCTGCAAGGACCTCCCCTCCGGCGAGGTCGAGGGCCTCACCCTCGCGGCCCTGCCGACGCGCGAGGACCCCCGCGACGCGCTCTGCTCGCGCACCGGCGCGACTCTCGCCCAGCTCCCGGCCGGCGCGCGCGTCGGCACCGGCTCTCCGCGGCGCAGCGCCGCGATTCTCGCTGCGCGCCCCGACCTCGAGCTCGTCGACATCCGCGGGAACGTCCCCACCCGGCTGGCGCGCCTGGACGAGGACCTCGACGCCGTGGTCCTGGCCGTCGCGGGCCTCAAGCGCCTTGGCCTTGCGGATCGGATCTCGCAGGTCCTCGATGCGCGCGAGGTCGTGCCGGCTCCGGCGCAGGGGGCCCTCGCGATCGAGACCCGCTCCGACGCGGACCCGGTCCTCCTCGAAGTGCTCACCGCCCTCGACGATCCGGCGACCCGCCTCGCCGTCACCGCCGAGCGCGCCCTCATGAACTCCCTCGGAGCCGGATGCGCGGCCCCGGTCGGGGCTCTCGCCCGGATGGAGGGGGAGAGCCTCGTCCTCGAGTCCTCGGTGCGTTCCGCCGATGGGCGCCGGGGGCTGCGACTGAGCGAGACGATCCGACTCGCCGCATCGGAAGGGCTCGGCGGCCGGGTCGAGGCCGCGCGCGGCCTCGGCGTCCGCCTCGCCCGCGCCCTCATCGACGCCGGGGCCGCGGGGATCACCGATCTGCACGCCTCGAAGTCTCCTCATCCCTCCCCTCACGCGGGTCCCGGCCCCGCCGCCGCGGCGAGCGATGCTCCGGGCGGGACTTCATTCGGGGCCGCTCGATGACGCCCGCCCCTCGCGTCCTGCTCACGCGCGCCCACTCGCCCTCGACCCCCGACTCCTTCGGACTCTCGATCGAAGCCCTCGGGGTCGAGGTCGTGCCGGCCCCGCTCACGCGCACCCGCGTCGACGAGGAGGAGCGGCGCCGGGCGCTGCACGATCTCGCGGGGATCAAGGCCCTCGGCCCCCTTGCCGGCCGCCCCGGGGCCCCCGAGGCCTGGATCCTCCTCACCTCGCCCCGGACGATCCGGGTCCTCGCGGGGGATGCGCCCGAATCCCTCGGGCGCATCCTCGGGGCCGCCCGCGAGTGCGGCGCCCGAATCGGGGCGGTCGGCGAGGCGACGGCCCGCGCGGTGAGCGGGCTCGGAATCGAATGCGACCTCATCGGACGCGGGACCGGCGCCGACCTCGCCCGAGCGCTCGGGCGGCCCGGACCCGGATCAGCCGCCCGGGGCGCGCCTGCGAAGATCCTCCTGCCGCGTTCGGCCTCGGGGGATTCGTCCCTTGTGGCCGTGCTCGCGCAAGCGGGCTGGCGGGTAGTCGAACGCCCGATCTACGACACCCTCCCCCTCGACGGCGCGCCGGATGACCGCGTGCGCGCCGCCTGGGCCGATCCCGGTCTTCTCGCAGCCGTCATCACGGCGCCCTCCTCCCTGCGCGCCCTCCTCCGCCTGCTCGGGCCCGCCCGGCGCGGCCTCCCCCTCGTCGCCCTCGGCCGGACCAGCGCCGCCGCCTGCGCCGAGCTCGCCCCCGAGTCGCCCCTCTTCACAGCGGGCGCGCCGACCCCGAACGCCGTCGCCGACGCGCTCTCCGCCCTGCTCCCCGCCCGCCGCAACACCCGATCCGAGGAACGCCGATGACCGCCTTCCCCCGCGTCCGCCCCCGCCGCCTGCGCACGACCCCCGCGATGCGCGGGCTCGTCCGCGAGACCCGACTCGATCCCGGCCAGCTCATCGCGCCCGTCTTCGTCCGCGAGGACATCGCCGCGCCCGTTCCCATCTCCTCGATGCCCGGCCAGTTCCAGTTCGACCTGGACTCGCTGCGCCGCTACGCCGCGCGCTGCGCCGAGGCCGGCCTGGGAGGCATCGATCTCTTCGGCGTTCCCGGAACCCGAGATGCGACGGGCTCGGCGGCCCTCGCCGCCGAAGGGATCCTCAATCGCGGGATCGCGGCCGTGCGCGAGGAGGTCGGCGACGCGCTCGTCGTCATCGCCGACACCTGCCTCGATGAGTTCACCGACCACGGGCACTGCGGCGTCCTCGACGAGGAGGGCCGGGTCGACAACGACGCGACCCTGGAGCTCTACGCCCAGATGGCGCTCGCGCAGGCGAGGGCGGGCACGCACATGGTCTCGCCCTCGGGGATGATGGACGGCCAGGTCGGAGTGATCCGCGACGCCCTGGACGCGGAGGGATTCGAGGAGGTCGCGATCCTCGCCTACTCCGCGAAGTACGCTTCCGCCTTCTACGGGCCCTTCCGCGAGGCGGTCGCCTCGACCCTGCGCGGTGATCGGCGCAGCTACCAGCAGGATCCGGCGAACCTGCGCGAGGGCGTGCGCGAGGCGCTGCTCGACGTCGAGGAGGGCGCCGACATCGTCATGGTCAAGCCCGCGCTGTCCTCGCTCGACGTCATCGCCGCGGTCGCCGCGGTCAGTCCCGTGCCGGTCGCCGCCTACCAGGTGTCCGGCGAGTACGCGATGGTCGAGGCGGCGGCAGAGCGGGGGTGGATCGCCCGGGAGGCCGTCATCGAGGAGACGCTCACCGCGATCCGGCGCGCCGGAGCCGACCTCATCCTCAGCTACTGGGCGCTCGAAGTCGCCGAGGGCCGCCTCTCAACCCCCTGACCCCCTCCCCATCGAAGTCATCACCTTTCCCCATCGAAGTCATCACGTTCCTTCATCGAGGGGATCTCCTCTCGCCACCATCCACCCCCCGCCGCCCCTCGAAGGCACGCCCCGCCCTCGTCCCCGACCAGCCCCTCATCTCTGGAGTCCCCATGACACTCAACGACGAACTCTTCGCCCGCGCCGCCCGGATCATCCCCGGAGGCGTCGACTCGCCAGTCCGCGCCTACGGATCGGTGGGAGGCGCGCCCCGCTTCATCGCATCGGCGGCGGGGGCCCGCTTCACCGACGCGACCGGACGCGAGTACGTCGACCTCGTGTGCTCCTGGGGACCGGCCCTCCTCGGGCACTCCCATCCCGAGGTCGTCGCCGCCGTCCAAGACGCCGCCGGACGCGGACTCTCCTTCGGGGCGCCGACCGAGACCGAGACCCTCCTCGCCGAAGAAGTCCGCCGTCGAGTGCCCGCCGCCGAGAAGGTCCGCTTCGTCTCGACGGGCACCGAGGCGACGATGACCGCGATCCGCCTCGCACGAGGCGCGACCGGCCGCGAGCTCGTCGTGAAGTTCGCGGGGTGCTACCACGGGCACTCCGACGGGCTCCTGGCCGCCGCGGGCTCCGGGGTCGCGACCGGCGGCCTGCCGGGGTCCGCGGGAGTTCCCGCCCCGATCGCGGGCTGCACCCTCGTCCTGCCCTACGGGGACGAGGCCGCCCTCGAGGAGTGCTTCGCCTCGCGCGGAGACGAAATCGCGGCCGTCATCTGCGAAGCGGCGCCCGCGAACATGGGCGTCGTCGACCCGGGACCCTTCAACGCCGCCATCCGCCGCCTGACCGGCTCGCACGGGGCGCTCATGATCCTCGACGAGGTCCTCACGGGCTTCCGCGTCGGCCCCGGCGGCTGGTGGGGCCTGCGCTCGCCCGGCGAAGGCGCGTGGACCCCGGATCTCTTCACCTTCGGCAAGGTCGTCGGCGGAGGGATGCCCCTCGCCGCGATCGGCGGACGGACGCAGATCATGGACCTCCTCGCCCCGCTGGGGCCCGTCTACCAGGCGGGCACGCTCTCCGGGAACCCCTTGGCGACTGCGGCGGGCCTGGCGACTTTGCGCCTCGCGGACGAGGGCGTGTACGCGCGCGTCGATTCAGCGGCGGGAACGGTCGCCGGAATCGTCCACTCGGCCCTCGAGGCCGAGGGCGTCCCCCACTCGATCCAGCGCGCGGGGAGCCTCTTCTCCGTCGCATTCGGGCCCGCCGCGACCACTGCCCCGCTGCGCAACTACGAGGAGATGCAGGCGCAGGAGACCTGGCGTCACGCCCCCTTCTTCCACGCCTTCCTCGATGCGGGCGTCGCGCTGCCCCCCTCCCTGTTCGAGGCGTGGTTCGTCTCCGCAGCCCATGGGGAGAAGGAGTTCGAGGCCATCGCAGCGGCGGCCCCCGCGGCGGCGAGGGCGGCGGCGAGGGCGGTGCCCTCGGTTTGATGGGAGTGTGCGGGCGGTGTCCGCGGTCTGCGTGAAGGCGCGGTGCCCTGGCTTCGGGAATTCGAAGGGGCCGACGCGCTGACGGGCGCGGGCCCGGGCCCGCGCGCAAGGGGAACGATCACCTGAGACATCACCGGAACGATCACCCGGGACATCAACACCCCGAACATGAAAGAAGTCCCAGGACATTGCCGGAACAATGTCCTGGGACATCCCATGGCGGAGACGGCGGGATTTGAACCCGCGAGGGGCTATGCACCCCTACCTCCTTAGCAGGGAGGCGCACTCGACCGGACTATGCGACGTCTCCAGTGGGGCCAACTCTACGGCACGAGCGGCGCTCGTCCAAAGACGACACCGCCCGCACCGCGAGATGACTGGCGGAGGGCGAGGGATTCGAACCCCCGGTGCCATTGCTGACACAGCGGTTTTCAAGACCGCCACCTTCGGCCGCTCGGTCAGCCCTCCGGACCCGACGATCCTACCCGACGATCCGCCAGAACGGCGAAGCGGCGGAGGACCCGATCACCGCCTCGAGAAGAAGTTCCAGGACTTCTTGTCCGAGGGCGCCTCCTCCGGCTTGTCGAGCAGGCCCCGGGACAGGGCCGCCGCGTACGGCGGCCACAGCGGCACCCGGACCGCGAGCATCGCCTGAACCGCGTGGTAGACGTCCCAGCGAGACGACTTGGAGGCGACGACCTGCTCATTGCGCGGGCCGAGACGGCGGATCCACCGGCCCGGCTGGGTGATGAGGTAGTCGTTCACGTAGTCGAGGAAGGAGCGGTAGCAGTGCTCGAAGTGCTCGACCTCCCCCGGCTGCGCGCCGTCATCCAGGTGAGCCCGCCGCAGGGCGACCGTGGCGCTGATGCCCTCGCAGACGACCCACTGCTGATGCTCGTCCTCTCCGACCACCGGATTGCCCGAAGCGTCAATGACCGTCGCGAAACCGGGCTCGCCCTCGTAGCGCCGCCACCCGTCGACTCGGCTCCGCTCGAAGAGCTCGAGGGCGAGCTCGTCGAGGAACTCGGGCTGCGGACGCCCCAGGGAGCGCAGGCCGGCCCGGATCTGCAGGGCGATGCGCGTCCATTGAAGGGCATGGCCGGTCACGAAGCCGTGGTACACGCGGCGGCCGTCCAACAGCCCCTCGGGTTCGCCGTTCAAGGGGGCCCACGCGCCGTCGTAGTACTCGGGGAGGCGCCAGTCGTGCTGCGAGGCCGTCGCATGGGCGAAACGCGCCATCACTTCGGCCCGCTCGATCCACACGGGGTCGGTCGTCGCCTCCGCCGCCGCGAGATAGGCCTCCGCCGTGTGGAGGAGCGTCCCGTTCGTCCGGACGGGCACGACGTTCTCGAAGGCCTCGTCGTACTGGTCGCGGACCAGTCCGTTGTCTTCGATCCAATGGCGCTCCTGGTCGTGAAGGACCTCGTTGAGCAGCTCGTGGGCGCCGGAACGGTTCGCGACGGTCGCCGCCGACAGGCCGAGGATCACGTAGGCCATGTGGTACTGCGACTTCACACGGCCCTCCTCGTCCCAGGGGACGCCGCGCCCCTCCTCATCCGGTTCGGGCTTGATCGACACCCACATGCCGCCGTTCACCGGATCCCGGAAGTAGCGGCTCATCGAGTTGAGCGCATGATCGGCGTAGCGGCGGGTCCCGGGCAGTCCCATGAGGACGCCGAGGGAGAAGATGTAGAGCATGCGCGCAGTCACGGCGAGGTCGATGGAGCGCGTCGGGTCGGGCTCGCCCTCGTTCGTGAGATGGGCGAAGCCCGTGGGCACGATCGCCCCCTCGGCTTCTGTGATGAGCGCCTGCATCTGCGTCGACAGCCACCTGTTGTGCTCGACGGAGTCAAACCAGCCCACGAAGGCCTCCTGGAGTTGCGTCAAGGGATCGCGACGGTGCGACCCGGCAGACACAAGCCTAACGGGTGAGACGGACCACTCGCGTCGCCTTCGGAGGATTCACGCAGGTCCGAGGGCGCAGCAGCGCCCTCGTCATCCGCCTGTCGGGAAGGGCTCCCCAGAATCGGCCCCTCGATGCCACACTTGTCACCATGCATGAACGAGCCGGCACCGTCGCCCTGACCGAAGACCTCATCGACGTCGACGAGGTCGTATCCGCCTATTACGACATCGAACCCGACCCCACCGTCATCGACCAGCGGGTCGCCTTCGGAACCTCGGGCCACCGCGGCTCCTCATTGGACGCGAAGTTCAACGAGGGCCACATCGTCGCCATCACGAAGGCCATCGTCGAGTACCGCGCCGAGCAGGGCTACGACGGCCCGCTCTACATCGGCCGGGATACCCACGCCCTGTCCGAACCGGCGTGGCGCACGGCCCTCGAGGTCCTCGCCGCCGCCGGCGTCACCGTGAAGATCGACTCGCGCAACTCCTACACGCCGACTCCGGCCGTATCGGTGGCGATCCTCGGGGCGAACGGCGCCCCCGGGGCCCTGCGCACCGACGGCCCCGGCCTCGCCGACGGCATCGTCGTCACGCCCTCGCACAACCCGCCTCGCGACGGCGGCTTCAAGTACAACCCGCCTCACGGCGGACCGGCCGACACGGATGCGACCGGTTGGATCGCCGCCCGCGCGAACGAGATCCTCGAAGAGGGCTGGCGCAAGGTCCCACGCATCATCGGCCCCTCACTCTTCGACGACCCGCACCTGGAGAAGTTCGACTATCTGCGCTTCTACGTCGACCAGCTCGACCAGGTGATCGACATCGACGCGATCCGCGAGGCGGGGGTGCGCATCGGCGCCGATCCGCTCGGCGGCGCCTCCGTCGACTACTGGGCGGCGATCGCCGAGCGTTACGGCCTCGACCTCACGGTCGTCAACCCGAATGTCGACCCGGCCTGGGCCTTCATGACCCTGGACTGGGACGGCAAGATTCGCATGGACTGCTCCTCGCCCTACGCGATGGCGTCCCTGCGCGAGGTGATGACCCCGAACGGGGCCGGTGAGACCCCCTACGACATCGCCACCGGCAATGACGCGGATTCGGACCGCCACGGGATCGTCACGCCCGACGGCCTCATGAACCCGAACCACTACCTCGCCGTCGCGATCGACTACCTCTTCCAGCACCGCCCGGGCTGGAAGTCGGACGCGGCCGTCGGCAAGACCCTCGTGTCCTCGGCGCTCATCGACCGTGTCGTCGCCGCGATGGGCCGCAGGCTCATCGAGGTGCCGGTCGGCTTCAAGTACTTCGTGCCCGGCCTGCTCGACGGCTCGCTCGGCTTCGGCGGCGAGGAGTCCGCAGGAGCCTCCTTCCTCCGCAAGGACGGGACCGTGTGGTCGACCGACAAGGACGGCATCATCCTCGCCCTCCTCGCCTCCGAGATCCTGGCCGTGACGGGCAAGACGCCCTCGCAGCTCCACGCCGAGCTCGTCGAGCGCCACGGCGCCTCCGCCTATGCGCGCATCGACGCGGCGGCGAACCGCGAGGAGAAGGCGAAGCTCGCGGCCCTGGCGCCCGAGGACGTGGCCGCGACCGAGCTCGCCGGTGATGCGATCACGGCGAAGCTCGTGGCCGCCCCCGGCAACGGCGCCCCGATCGGCGGACTCAAGGTGACGACCGAATCGGCCTGGTTCGCGGCCCGCCCCTCGGGCACCGAGGACGTGTACAAGATCTACGCGGAGTCCTTCAAGGGCGCCGAGCACCTCGCCGAGGTTCAGGAGGCCGCGAAGGCCCTCGTCTCCGACGCGCTCGGCTGATCCGCTCATCGAGTTCGTCCCCGCTTCTCGGACCGGATGGCCCGGGAGGCGGGGACGTCTTCGCCTGGTCGCCGACGTCACAATCCGGGGACGCGCCGGTGACGATCCGCCTCCCCGGCACCGCGGTGGGGCGGGGGATCGACATTGATCCCCCGCCCCACCGTCCGTCATAGGACGCTCAGCGCTCCTTCGGGTCCGCCGATCCGTCCTCCCGCCCCCTCGAAGCGCGGAGGGCGACCGCGCGGAACATCAACAAGGCGCAGCCGAGCAGACCGGCGCTTCCGACCGCGTTGAACACCGGGAGCCAGTCGCTGCCCTGATAGGACAGGTAGACGGCGATGAAGTTCGCAATGACGCCGACGACCGCGACGGCGATCAGCATCCAATCCAGGGGGCGCAGAACAGTTCTCATATCCCCTCCTATTGAGCCCAGCAAATCGGTATCCCCGTCGGATTGACGAAGATTTGAATCCCCGTTCCCCACGAGTTGCACAAAGCGTAAAGCGAGCTATGCACCACGAGGGCTCCAGCTATCACGCCCGAAACAACCGGTCCAGCTCCGGTCCACGAAGCGATCATTCCCGCGACTCCCGCGACTCCCGCACCCAGCGCCAAGGCATTACTCAACGCAGAGGCTTGACAACTATTGAGAAACACCGTCGGCCAGAATGTACGCCAGCCGGTACGTCCCACACATGCAGCAGTAGCAGAAACGGTCAACAGGTCACGTGGTCAGGGGTCAGATTCCGCATTGCATCTCTTTGCGCCAGTAACGCTTGTGAGCCATGTTCCCCAAGCCCAGCGTAATATGCGACCGCGAACTCTGAAAGGAATGCTTGATTTAAAACAGGATCTTCGCGAGCCGCAAGATAGTCAAATTTAACACCATCGAAATACAATTTCAGTTCAGCAAACTGCCTTTCTTCCCATTCACTTAACTGCGAAATTCTGTCGGGAGGTCAAATCTCTTGCGCCACCGCAGCACTCGTCCCCACACACACCAAGAAGAAAGCTAGGAAAGATGTCAAAATGCGACGCACTAAGACACGATACAACGCACACCCCTTTCACCCTGCGCTATGCACCACAAACAGCGACTGAGGCTAACCTAACAAGCCGAATAGACGATTTCAATAGCCACTTTATGACAAGTTGTCAAATATTCCGCCCCTTCAGAAGGAGCCCTGCGTAGATCACGAAATTCTGTCGATTCCGATTCGATGATTCATGCTGTTCACAAATGAGGGTGTAGCGACTGGTTGAGCTGGGTAGCGCAGGGAACGGCGGTACGCCGGTTGGTACATGAGGCGTTCGGATGTCGCCCCACTATCTTGCCGGTCACTGTGCGCCGCTACCGAGGTGGCAAATGTAGGCACATGTCGTACCAGGACACTACCCGAACGACCGAGCCGTCCTCGAAGCTGACCCGGGACGCGTTGCGGTGGCTCCTTACCGCGATCGTGGTTCAACACCTCACGGTGGCTCGGGTCGCCGAAGGCCTCCTCGTGAACGGTGCCGCTTGATCGAGCGGGGCAGGTGAGCAGCTGCACCCGGCGAGGGCGAGCTCGGTTCGAAGCCCACCCGCAGGCTAGCCCGCTTCGCGAGAGCGGATCAATGCATTCGCGCACGATCGGCCCCCTACCCGCTAACCGCCACCAGAGGCCGCCGGTAGGATCGACTGGTGCTCTCCCCCTACCTCGACGTCCTTCGGATCAACGGCTCTTGGCGCTTCTCCCTCGCCGGATTGATCCTGCGCCTGCCGATGTCGATGATCGGGATCTCGATCATCCTCCTCATCAAGGCGACCTACGGGAACTACTCGCTCGCGGGCCTCGTGTCGGCGCTGAACATCATCGCGACCGCCCTGTGCGCCCCGACGATCGCCCGATACGTTGATCGCCTGGGGCAGCGCAGGGTCATGCTCCCCCTCCTCATGATCGGGATCGGGGCGAACGCCGCCTTCCTCCTCAGCGCCATCGCGCACGCCTCCCCCGTCCTCGTGGCGATCTTCTCCATCGTCGCGGGCGCCGCGTGGGGCGCCCCCGGCGCCTTCGTGCGCGCGCGTTGGGCGAACGCCTTGAAGGAGCGTCCGAAGGACCTGACGACCGCCTACGCCTTCGAGTCCGCGATCGATGAGCTCGTCTACATCGTCGGCCCCGTCCTGTCGACGGTGCTCGGCACGGCCTTCCACCCGGGCGTCGGCTTCGTCCTCATCTGCCTGTTCCTCACCGTCGGCGGCCTCTGGTTCTTCTCCCAGCGCTCCTCCGAACCCGCGCCGAGGCCGAGGTCCGAGGACGTGAGTCACCGCTCGGTCCTGCGCAATCCCGCCGTGATCGTCATGGTCCTGACCTATATCGCGATGGGCTCCATGTTCGGGGCGAACGACGTGGCGGTCGTCGAGTTCGCGGCCGCCCTCGGCGCCTCGTCCATGTCGGGGGTGCTCCTCGCCTTCTTCTCGGTCGGTTCCCTGGTCGCGGGACTGTGGTACGGCTCTCGCATGTGGACGCAGCCCCTGTGGAGGCTCTTCGCCTACGGGGTCATCCTCCTGGCCATCGGCACTTCGACCTACCTCCTGGCCCATTCGCTCCTCGTCATGGCGATCGTCATGACGCTGACGGGGATCGCGTGCGCGCCGACGATGACGAACGTCAATACGATCATCGCGAGGGTCGTCGACGCCGATCGTCTCACCGAGGGCCTCACCTGGGTCGGCACCTCCCTCAACATCGGCCTGTCCCTCGGTTCGGCGGCGGCGGGCCCGGCGATCGACGCGGGCGGCGCCCACGGCGGCTACCTCGTCATGGTGGGGGCGGCCTGGACGATGGTGGTGATCATGATCCTCGGCCTGGTCCCCCTGCGCCGCGCCGTATCGCTCCTGCACCCCCGGGACGGCGAGCAGACGCGCGACGAGGGGCGATCCTCGTCGAAGTCCCCCTCCGCGGGCCCCGTCGGAGACGATCACCGCTGAGCCCCGGCCCCGCCTCGGTCAAGAATCGGGCACAATGTGCATGTCCCCGCACAGGAGAGGCCGATGTTCGCCGAACCCCTCATCGACGACGAATCCTCGTCGTTGCTCCTCACCCTCACTTCATCATTCGGTGAGGCGGGCTCGCGCGCACTCGCGCGCGCACTCGGCGATTGGGGCTTCCATCCGGGCATCGTCGGTTTCGGCGGTCACGGCTCGACCCGCCGGGCGCGGGTCCTGGGCCGCGTCATCATGGAGCGGAGTCAGGATCAGCGGTCGTGGCTGGCGCAGCGTCGCGGATGGCGCCAGTTCTTCGACGCGCAGGTCCCGCGCCAGCCGGTCCTCGTCACGGTCGGGCGGCAGAGGCGCATCGCTTTCGCCGATCGCGGCGGGTACGTCGATCTGACTCTGTCCGATCACGGCCTCGGTGCCGGATGGCACAGCGCGTGGATGCAGGTCCTTCACGAATCGGACGTGCGCGCCCTCGGCCTGCACGAGGGGGATTCCCTGTCGTCGACCGCTCCGGCGCTTCAGGGACGAGGGCGGGGCGGTTTCTCCCAGGGGAGGATCCGCGCGGGCCGGCCCGTCTCCGTGGCTCTTCGGATCATCGGCGAGGACGAGGCCTTCGGAGTGGTGTCGGATATCGACGACACGGTGATGGTGACGATGCTCCCCCGCCTCTTCGCGGCGGCCAAGCACTCCTTCGTCGACCGGGTCTCCTCGCGCGAAGCGGTGCCCGGGATGTCGGAGTTCCTCACCAGGGCAGCGGGTGTCAAGGGGGCCCTTCCGGGCCTCCATGCGCCCGTGATCTACCTGTCGACCGGCGCGTGGAACGTGGTCCCCGCCCTTCGGGACTTCCTCAACCGCCTGGGGTATCCCCTCGGCGGGTTCCTCATGACGGATTTCGGGCCGTCGAACACGGGCTGGTTCCGTTCGGGCCCCGAGCACAAGCGCCGCGAGCTGCGTCGCCTCGCCCGCATGTTCCCCACGGTGAAGTGGCTCCTCGTCGGCGATGACGGGCAGCGCGACCCGGAGATCTACGCCGAGTTCGCTCGTTCCTTCCCCGCGAATGTCGCGGGCATCGCGATCCGCTCGCTGTCGGAGATCGAGCAGTTCATGTCGCACGGCACCTTCGAGGCGCTCGTGCCGGACGCCCTGTGGACGGTGCCGCAGTCGATCCCCGTGTGGTTCGGCTCCGACGGCGAGTCGCTCCTGCGCGGTTTCGACGAGGGCGGTATCCGCAGCGCTCGTCGGAGCCCATCGCGTTCGGAGCGGTGAAAGGGGCCCGGCCTCACTCCTCCGACTGGGCCGCCGCTTCGCCCGACTGGGCGCCCGATTGCGCGCCCGACTGGGCCGACTGCGGGGCTTCGAGGGCGGCGAGGGCCTCGTTGGAGAGGGGAAGGCATCCGGCGGGGGCCTTGAAGGCGGCTTTCGACTCGGAGATCCTGTGAAGCTCATCGGGCGAGACTGCCGGGTCGTAGAAGGTCCCCAGGAGCACGGTCACGGTCCTGTCGGTGGATTCGGTGAGGACGACCTTCGACTTCGGGAAGAAGCGGGCCACCGTGTACGCGTCGACGACCGCCGCGGGTCCGGCGTTGATCTCCGCCGTCCCCGAATACTCCGGTGTCGCGTTCCCGGCTTCGAGCGGCGAGTATCCGATGTTGGTGAGCATCGTCGAGGCGGTCAATGCGAGGCCCTGCCGGCTCGCCGTGTTGAGGACCTGGACCTTGACGGACTCCGGGCTCACGGGAGTCGCCCCTTCGGGCGGGCAGGGGACCAACCCGGCGCTCGCGTACTTGATCGGCTTGGAGAAGCCGTTGCCGAAGGGGACCGGCAGAAGGCCGGTGAGGACGAGTCCGCTCACGAGGGCGAGGGCCGCCATGATCGCGGTCGTGATCGCGAAGGTGAGCGTCTGCTTGCGTTGGCGCTCCTTGAGGAAGCGCTGTCGCGGGGTGAGAGCCGGCATCTGGGAGGTCACCCCAACAAAGGTACTCGACGAACGGGGGCGGCGGGGTCGAACGCTCATGCCGGGCGGAATTCGAAGCGCTCGAATCCCAGGGATTCGCATTCCCGCGCGAGCGCCCGCACCTGCTCGTCCCAGCCCATCGTCGAGGCTTCGAAGCCCTTCGGAGCACCGAGTTCCCGCGCCTGCTGCAGGGCGAAGGCGCGCGCTCCGGCTGCTCTGGCGGCGCGCGCGACCCTGAGTCCGTCCTTCGGCCCGTCCGGGTAGACGGTGAGGCGGACTTCGTGGTCGACCTCGGGGCGGGCGAGGAGGATGCGCAGGGACTCCCAGGCCTTCTCGCCCGAGCCCCGGCGCCCGGCCACGGCCTCGTAGTGCTCGGGCAGCGCCTTGATGTCGATGCCGACCCAGTCGACGAGGCCGCCCTCGAGAATCGATTCCAGTCTGCCCGGATACGGGCCGGCCGTGTGGAGGCCGACCTCGAACCCGAGCTCGCGGACCCGTCTCATCGCGGGGAGGAGGGCGTGCTGGCGCGTCGCCTCGCCGCCGGAGAAGACGACGCCGTCGAGCAGGCCGCGACGGCGCGAAAGCAGGTCCTCGAGGGCGCTCCACGCGACGACGCCGGGGATCCTCGGGTCGAGGATCGCCGAGTTCTGGCAGTAGGGGCAGGCCCACGGGCACCCCTGGGCGAACACGGAGGCGACGAACTTGCCCGGCCAATCGACCGTCGACATGGGGACGATGCCGGCGATCTGGAGGTCGTCCGGTGAGAACCCCGCGGCCCCGCGTCCGCCCTCGTCCATGTCAGCGGGCGTCGACCGGCGGGAAGGCGGAGACGAGCTCGCCGTGGCGCGCGGCCGCGTCCTCGGAGAACATCTGGCGCTCGGCGTACTCGCCCTTCTTGCCGATGTTGAAGGAGTGGACGGGCCGGAAGTAGCCCATGACGCGGGTCCACACCTCGCATGCGACGGGCTCGCGATCCGGGTGGGCCTCGGCGCACTTGTCGCAGGTGAAGTGCTCGCCCGCGAGGTAGCCGTGGACCGGGCAGATCGAGAAGGTCGGGGTGATCGTGATGTAGGGGACCTTGAAGGCGGTGAGGGAGCGGCGGACCATCTCCTTGCACGCCTGGCCCGAGCTCATCTTCTCGCCCATGTAGAGGTGGAGGACCGTGCCGCCCGTGTACTTGCCCTGGAGGACCTCCTGGTCCTCGAGGGCCTGGAAGGGGTCCTCCGTGTAGGAGACGGGCAGCTGCGAGGAGTTCGTGTAGTACGGCTGCTCGGGGGTGCCGGCCTGGATGATGCCGGGGAAGCGCTTCTTGTCCTCCTTGGCGAAGCGGTAGGTCGTCCCCTCGGCGGGGGTGGCCTCGAGGTTGTACATGTGGCCGGTCGCCTCTTGGCGTTCGACCATGCGGTCGCGGACGTGATCGAGGATCCGCACGCACATGTCGAAGCCGCGCGCATCGGTGATGTCGTACTCGTCGCCGGAGAAGTTGCGGACCATCTCGTTCATGCCGTTGACGCCGATGGTCGAGAAGTGGTTGTCGAGGTGGCCGAGGTAGCGCTTCGAGTAGGGGAAGAGTCCGCGGTCCATGTGGAAGCGGATGGTCTCGCGCTTGCGCTCCAGGGAGTCGGAGGCGATGTCGATGAGGCGGTCGAGTTCGGCGACGAGGGCGTCCTCGTCGCCTGCGAAGCGGTAGCCGAGGCGCGCCATGTTCATCGTGACGACGCCGATCGAGCCGGTGAGCTCGGCGGATCCGAAGAGGCCGTTGCCGCGTTTGAGCAGCTCGCGCAGATCGAGCTGGAGGCGGCAGCACATCGAGCGGATCATGTGCGGGTCGAGGTCGGAGTTGATGAAGTTCTGGAAGTAGGGCAGGCCGTACTTCGCGGTCATCGTGAAGAGGCGGTCGGCGTTCTCGGTGTTCCAGTCGAAGTCGGGGGTGATGTTGTAGGTCGGGATCGGGAAGGTGAAGACGCGGCCGTCCGCGTCGCCGCCCGTCATGACCTCGATGAAGGCCCGGTTGATGAGGTCCATCTCGTGCTGGAGTTCGCCGTAGGTGAAGTCGCAGACCTCATCGGCGATGAGCGGGTACTCCTCGCGCAGGTCGTCCGGGCAGGTCCAGTCGAAGGTGAGGTTCGTGAAGGGGCACTGGCTGCCCCAGCGGGAGGGGACGTTGAGGTTGTAGATGAGCTCTTGCATGCACTGGACGATCTCCTCGTACTCCATGTCGTCCAGGCGCACGAAGGGGGCCATGTAGGTGTCGAAGGAGGAGAAGGCCTGGGCGCCGGCCCATTCGTTCTGGAGGGTGCCGAGGAAGTTGACGATCTGGCCGCAGGCGGAGGAGAAGTGGGCGGGCGGGGCGGACGCGATCGCGCCGGTCACGCCGTTGAAGCCTTCCTGGATGAGGCGCTTGAGGCTCCATCCGGCGCAGTAGCCCGCGAACATGTCGAGGTCGTGGACGTGGATGTCGCCGCTGCGGTGGGCCTCGCCGATCTCGGGGGTGTAGATCTGCTCGAGCCAGTAGTTCGCGATGATCTTGCCCGCGGAGTTGAGGATGAGCCCGCCGAGGGAGTAGCCCTGGTTCGCGTTCGCGTTGACGCGCCAGTCGGATCGGTCGAGGTACTCCTCGACGGTGCCGATCGCGTCCACGTCGTAGCGTGCGGAGCGGTTCTGAACGGCCTCATCCATTGTTGTCACCTCTCGGGTCGAATGCGAGCGCCTGCAACGCGCATCCGCGGGAACGGCCGACGCGAGGGCGCCGCCGACCCCGGAGGGGGTGTGCGGGAAGGCTTCCGTATGAGTCGCGCCCGGGGCACTACATGTCGTGCTCGAGGCGAACGGGTACCACTGTATCTAGTGCCATCGGAGAATGCGAGGAGCCCGACTCGCGACACGCCGGAGCTCCTCGCTCAGGGGTGCCACAAGCCCGAACAACGGGGACTTCGGTCCCGATCCCCCGGGTCCGATGAGGCCGCGCCGCACGCGCGAAGGGGCCCGCCGCCCCCGGTTCCGAACCGGTTCAGGGCTGATTCCAAGCCGCTTCAGGACCGATTCACGCAGAGCGCATCGACCTCGTGGAGCACCGCGCCGCACGCGCCCGCCACCCAGGCGGTCCCGGCCAAGGCGAGCAGCCGCGCCCGCCATGCGTGCTCCGCGAGGAACTCCGAATAGCCGAAGCCCGAAGCCCCGGGAGTCGCGACCGCGACGAGGTCGACGCCCCTAAGCGCCGCGAAGGAGAGCAGCAAGGCGAGGACGAGGAGGACGAGGACGAGGACCGCCATCACGCGTCGCGCCTGCGGGACGTGGCGCTCCCGCCGTTCGATCGGGGTCAGCGCCAGGGCCCAGGCGCCCGCGATGAGGACGGCGACGAGGACGTCGGCGAGACGGTGCCATGCCGACACCATGACCGACACGCCCATGAGGGCCGTCCACGCCCATCCCAACCAGGCCACCGGACCGCGCGACCAGTTCGGCGCCACCATGACGAGCGCCAGGGCGAAGGAGATCGCGACCGTCGTGTGCCCGGAGGGGAGCGAGTTGGGAATCGCCGTGGTCACGTGGAGGTCGGGCCGGTCGAGCAGCCACTTGACCAGCTGAGTCGTCGCATTCGCACCCAGGACCACCGCCAGGGCCCGTCCGGCGAGGGTGCGTCTGCGGCGGATCAGCGCGAAGAAGGCGATGAGCACGCCGACGAGGACGATCATCGGCAGCGAAACGAGCGAGGTCACGAGCTTAGACACCCCGCCGAATCGGTCCGACCAGTGGATCGCCGATTCCATGAAGAGCGTGTCCATGCCCTGGCCCCGCGCGGTTCCCACGGCAGTGCGGCCGAGGGCGAAGGCGAGGAGGGCGCACACGAGGGCCCCGAGGACCCTGCGCCTCAGCGCCCAGGTGTACCACCGGTCCGGATGCGCAGCGGGCACAGGGCCGCGGCCGGAACCCCCCGACGCGCCCCCGGACTGATTCGAACCCGGAGAATCACCGGGGCGGAAAGCCCGATCAGGCATCGCGCCTCCCAACCTCGCCGAACTCGAACATCCCCCAACTGTAACGAGCGCGCAACCAGCGCGCCGGACGCCACCCGCTCTGCGGGCCTCCCCGATCGGCGTCCTCAAGACCCCGCAGCCGCGCCCGCTCGCCGCCCCTCGGATACAGTGGACGCCAACGACCATCCCGGAACAGGAGCGCCCGTGCCCGCCGCGACCCCAGTGAATACCGACCGCATCCGCGCGATGCTGTCGGACCGAGACGTCTCCTTCGGCGAGTACGACGAGGCCGAACTCGCCGTCCCCACCCTCAACGCCGTCTACTTCTGGGACACCTCGAACCCGCAGATCCTGCAGCTGCGCGCCCAATGGCGGGGCATCGCCACGACCGACGCCCAGTTCGCCGCCCTGGTCGAGGAGGTGGCCAAGTGCAACTCCATGCGCACCGGGCCCAAGGCCTACCTCGCGCCCTTCGAGGACGGCAAGCAGTACGGCCTCATCGCCGAATGCAATGTCATCGCCACCGACGGCCTCACCCCCGCCCAGCTCGACAGCTTCTGCGAGACCTCGATGACGATGATCATGGGATTCCTCGCCGATCTCGAGGACGCGCTTCCCGACTTCGTGGATTGGCGCGAGACCGACGCCGATGAGGAGCCCCGCTCATGAACCCCCTCTACGCAGTCCCCGATGATGACGCCTCGCCCTACCCCCTCGACTTCGACCGGCTGGTCGAGCACGTCCGCGAGCTGGGCTACGGCCTCGACGTGATCGTCGAGGGCCGAGCCGCCGGAGCGATCTTCGACACGATCCCCTTCCACTTCTCGATCGACGCATCCGGGCGATTCCTCTCGATCCGCGCCATGTGGGACACGGGCCTGCCCTTCGCCCCCTCCCAGCACGCGATCTTCGCCGCGGCCGATTCTTGGAACCGGGAGAAGTACTTCCCGACCGTGTACGCCATGCCCGGTCAGGACCGCAACGCCGAAGTGCTCGGCGACCTCGTGCTCGACATCACCCAGGGCGTATCGAACGACCAGCTCACGCAGAACATCAGAGCGGGCATCTCCACGGGACTCGACGCGATGGCCTACATGCAGGAGGCCGCGGCGCAGACTCTCGGCTGGGTCGATCCGCGCGCGAAATGACCCCCGGGAGCGCCGGCGCTGAAGAGCCGGCGAACGCGCACTCCCCCCGGGCCGCCCTCGCCCGGCCCTCGGCCCAGGACCTCGTCGACCTCCTGCGCTCCATGTCCGCGGGCGACGACCGCCTCGTCGACGTGCGCGTCATCCCCGGCCGCGCCGAACGCCTCGCGGCCTGGCCCGACTGGGTCGCACCGGACCTCGTCGAGGCCTGGCGCGCCAAGGGCGCACCCGCCCCATGGAGCCACCAGGCCGAAGCCCTCGACGCCATCCGCTCCGGACGCGATGTCGTCCTCGCCACAGGCACGGGATCGGGCAAATCCGCGCCCGCATGGACCCCGATCCTGTCCGACCTGGTCGCCTCGGAGGAATCGGGCCGGATCTCCGCGATCCGCAGGCGCCCGACCTGCCTCTACCTGTCGCCGACGAAAGCACTGGCGGCCGACCAGTTGGCCGGCCTGTCAAGGCTGCTCGCCCTCGGCCCCGAGGGATCGCCCCTGCGCCTCGTGCGCGCGACGACCGCGGACGGCGACACCCCGCGCGAGGCGAAGGACTGGGCGCGCGCGAACGCCGACATCATCCTCACGAACCCGGACTACCTGCACTACGTGATGCTCCCGGGGCACGAGCGCTGGACCCGCTTCCTCGCCTCCCTCAAGTACCTCGTCATCGATGAGCTGCACCATTGGCGCGGCATCGTCGGCAGTCACATCGCCCTCGTCGTCCGCAGGCTCCTGCGACTGGCGCATTCCCTCGGCGCCGACCCGGTCGTCATCATGCTCTCGGCGACGGTCCGCCGGCCCGAAGCGGTGGGAGAGGCGATGACGGGCCGCCCCGCGATCGCCATCGACGAGGACGGTTCGCCCGCCGGAGCCCATCATCTCGTCCTGTGGCAGGGAAGGCTCGTCCCCGATGAGGCCGAGGTCGACATCTCCGCCTTCCTGCGCGCCGTCGCGGGCGAGGAGATCGTCCTCGAGGCCCCGCTCCGCCGACTGTCCGGGCAGAGCGAAGCCGCGAACCTCACCGCCGCCTTCATGGAGCGGGGCGCCCGGCTCCTCACCTTCGTGCGCTCGCGCGCCGGAGCCGAAGCCGTCGCCCAGCAGGTTCGGGACAGGCTCTCAGCCCACGCCTCCCCGCTGACCTGCGGAATCGCCGCCTATCGCGGAGGCTACCTGCCCGAAGAGCGGCGCGCCCTCGAACAGGGACTGCGCACGGGCGATCTCCGGGCCGTCGCCACGACCTCCGCCCTCGAGCTCGGACTCGACGTATCGGGACTGGACGCCACGATCACCGCCGGGTGGCCGGGCACCCGCGCCTCCTTGTGGCAGCAGGCGGGGCGCGCCGGCAGGGCGGGTTCGCCCGGCGTGTCCGTGCTCATCGCCTCGGACAACCCCCTCGACGCCTATCTCGTCCACCACCCTGACGAGATCTTCGCCCCCGTCGAATCGGCCGTCATCGACCCGCGCAACCCCTGGGTGCTCGCCCCGCATCTCGCGGCGGCCGCCGCTGAACTGCCGCTGTCCGAGGTGCGCGACGACGGCGAGGACCTCGCCCTCTTTGGCGAGGACTTCCCCGGGCTGGCCGATTCGCTCGTCGCCCGGGGGTATCTGCGTCGGCGTCCCGCCGGCTGGTTCTGGGATGCGACTCGCAGTGAGCGCCCCTCCGATCTGACGGATCTGCGCGGGTCGGGAGGGGACGTCCAGATCGTCGAGGTCCGATCCGGCCAGGTCATCGGCACGATCGACGAGCCCTCCGCCGATGCGCACGTCTTCCCGGACGCGGTCTACGTCCATCAGGGCCGCACTTTCCACGTCCTGTCGCTGTCCTCCTTGGAGCAGCCGATCGAGTCCGCGGGGCGGGCGGGCGGTGCCGTCCCCGAAGGCGCTGGCGACGCGGGGACGATCGACGAGGGGCAGATCGCGGCGGGGACGATCGGCGAGGGCGGGGCTTCTCGTCCGCCGGGGGGCGCATCGGCTTCAGCGCCGGCGCCCGGTGCGGGCGCCCTTCCCGTCTACATCGCCCCGCCCTCGTCGATACGGGAGCGCCAGCGCGTCGCCCTGGTGGAGGAGGTCCGCACACCGCTGCGCACTCGCGCCAAGCAGCACGTCTCCGTCGCGGTCCGCGGGGTCGAGGAGACGTGGACGAGCCGGGACGGCCTGGTCGTGTGGCGCTACGGTTCCGTCGAGGTCGCGACCCGCGTCACGGATTACGACCTGCTCCGCCTTCCCCGCCTGGAGTTCATCCGCAACATCGAGCTGCGCCTGCCGATGCGGACCCTGCCGACGAAGGCCGTGTGGTACGAGCTGGCACCGGGGGCTCTGGCGGCGCTGGGTCTTGAAGCGGGGGAGCTCCCCGGCGCCCTGCACGCCGCCGAGCACGCGGCGATCGGGATGCTGCCGCTGCTGGCGACTTGCGACCGGTGGGATCTCGGCGGCCTGTCCACCGCGATCCATGACGATACGGGGCTCCCGACCGTCTTCGTCCACGACGCCTTCCGAGGAGGGGCCGGGCACGCGCGCTGCGGTTTCGACCGGGCGAAGGAGTGGATCGAGTCGACGCTCTCCAACGTGACGGAGTGCGACTGCGAGACCGGCTGCCCGCGCTGCGTGCAGTCGCCGAAGTGCGGGAACGGCAACGAACCCCTGTCCAAGGCGGGAGCGATCGTCCTCCTCGGCTTCCTCGCCGAGCGCTGCCCCGGTTGATCGCCCCTTCAGGCGCAGGGTTCTGGTGACGACTCGGACGCTTCTCCAAGCGCACCCGCTCCGGCCCGGCAACAACTCGGACACAACCCCACACTCACCCGGCCCAGCCCGGCAACAACTCGGACACAACCCCACACTCACCCGGCCCAGCCCGGCAACAACTCGGACACAACCCCACACTCACCCGGCCCAGCCCGGCAACAACTCGGACATCACACAGGGACTTCCCGCCGAATCCGCAGGTCATATGGATGTTCGCGGGTCCGACGCTGCCGCAATGACCGACTTGTCGTCACAGGCCTTACATGACGTGTCCGACTTGTCGCCATGCCGCCCGCGGGAGGTCTTCGCGCATCCCCACCGCGACCAGGGGCACTGCGACCGCACTCGACCAGCGGCACCGCGGTCCGGGAGACAGCACGACCAGAGAGGCATCGCGACCAGGGACGCCGTGCGGGGGCACGGCACCAGAACACCCTGCGCAGACAGCATGAAGGGCGGCCCGAGGGGGAGAACGGCACCGAGGCCCTCGTCGCACCATGCCGCAGGCACCATGAAGGGCTGGCCCAGCGGGCCAGCCCTTCACAGCATCCCATCAACACAGTGCGAGTCTTCGATATGCTCCCTCTCCGGTGCTCGGATCGTCCACAGTTCCGAGCTCCTCTTCACTTGATGTCCTGACGATACGAAGCCGTCCTTGAGGAACCATAGAATCCACCTGAAAGTTCCCTGGGATTTACTCCTCCGGTACGGGATCGACGCCCCCTTCCGTCAGCTCTGTCAGCGGACCGGCGCGCGCCCGCGCTCGGATCGGGGCGTTGAACCCGAGGATCGACCTGCGAACGGACACGATCACCCGGGTGTCGGCTCCCAGCACCTCGCAGGATTCCATGACCGTCCCGTTCTCGCGCGCCACCGCGTCGGCTGTCGCGCAGGGCCGATCCCCGACGTCTTCCCACAGCGCGGTCGCCGAGATGTCGGCGCCCGCGAGCGCGCTGAGCGCGGCGACCGCATCGACTCGGGCGCGCTCACCCAGAGCCACGGACGAAGCGGCGAGGATCAATGCGCAGGTGAGAGCCAGGGCGGCGAGCCCTGCGACGAGGATCGTTCCGGAGCCGGATTCGCCGTCGGGACCATTCCGGCTCCTCGCCGGACGGGAGCGCTCGATCCGATTCCGATCCGCATCGCCGCCGCTGCGCCGACGCGCGACCCTGGAGCCGCAGATCCCTGAATCCCTCCCCCGACTCCGGTCGGGGCCCGATGCGCAGTCCGTCGGCAGACCGCTCCCCGGGCCCGCGAGCGCCCGCAACAGGCGAGCCCACCGCGGCGACGCCGAGCCGGTGGCGTTCACGGGGTCATCACCGACAGACGGGCCCTGACCTCGCAGGAGGCTTCGGGGATCGCCCAGCCGATGAGGCCGTGCGCGGGCAGGGAGGCCCTCGCAGTCACCCAGGCCCCCTCCCGGAGCGCGTAAACGCGGGCTCCGCGCCCCAAGAGAGCCCCGAGCGCCTCGGAGCCGACGAGATCGGGATCGGACGCGCCCTCGACCGCTGCGCGAGCCGCCTCGCCCGCGGCCCGGCAGAGCTGCTGACGGGTGATGCCGATGGACGATAGCGCGAGGATGAGGGCGAGGATGAGGACGACGACTCCGAAACCGATCGCCAACTCGACCGTTGTCGATCCCCGTTCGCCTCGCCCCGCCGCTCGATCCGCTGTCCCGCGAAGCACTGGGGCGCCCATGGGAGTCATCGCCGGTTCAGAACGTGAGAGCCGTCGTGATGATTCCTTGCAGCAGTCCCTTGACCGCGCCCGATTTCAAGACGACGACGAGGAGCCCCGCGAATCCCGCAGCGGCGATCGCGCCGATCGCGTACTCGACTGTCGTCGATCCCTCCTCTTCGAAGCCCTCCTGCGCCGGGGCGATCAGGGCGCGAACCGCGGTGCGGATGTGCTGTCTCATGATGATTCCTCCTTCATCCCGGACCGTCCGGGACTCCAAGAGTCGCCTTGGGAGGACCCGAGGTCGAACGCCCCCGCGTCATCATGTGGATGCCGATCCGCAGGGCGCGACGGCTTGTGGATACGCGGGGGCGAAAGGCGCAGCGCGGGGCGACGGAAGGCCCTGCCCGAGCGCCGCCGGAGAACGGGGCGACGGGGAAGGAGAGCCCGCTGCGCACGGGCAAGACGAGAAACGGCGGCCGGACCCGCGGGTCCGGCCGCCGCAGCGTTCAGGGGGAGGGGTTCGCCTGCCCTCCCCCGGGCGATCAGGCCGCAGTCGGCGCGAGCGCGTTGTCCGCGGGCAGGGGCTTGGGACCCCGGCGGATCCTCGCACCGATGAGGATGACGACGACCGCGAGAGCCGCCCAGATCCCGAGGACCGCGAGCGCGTTGCCGATCGCGCCCTGCGCACCCGATCCGGCGATGAGGTCGCGGAATGCGAGCTGCGTGTAGCTCATCGGCAGGAAGGGATGGATCCACTGGAAGAAGGCGGGAGCGGTCTCGACCGGGAAGGTCGCGCCCATCGAGGTGATCTGGAGGCTCAGCAGGATGATCGAGATGAAGCGCCCCCTGAAGGCCAGGGATGCGACGCAGGCCTGGTTGATGAGCATGAAGGTGATCGACGCGGCCACCGCCATCAGGCACAGGCCCGGAAGGTTCTTCGCCTCGATCCCCGCCGAGGCGTCGACGACGACCATCATGATGACCGCCTGGGCGACGGCGAGGAGCGTCGCGGTCGTCGCGGGGCGCACGGCCGACGCCCACCACTTCTCGCCGTGATCGCGCTTGTCGAGAGCGGGGAGGATGAGGAAGAGCGCGATCGCGCCGACCCAGAGGGCGAGGCTCATGAACATCGGGGTGAAGCCCGCGCCGTTGTTGGCGACCGCATGGTCGCGCACGGCTTCGACGCTCGCGACCTGCGATCCGGTGGTCGCGATGGCGTCGCGCTCGGAGTCCGTGTAGGAGGGGATCCGATCGGCGCCCGATTGGAGGCCCTCGGCGAGGCTCGTCGCACCCTCGGCGAGCGCGCCTGCGCCGTCGTCCAGTGCGCGCATGCCCTCGGACAGGGTCGTCGCGCCCTCGGCGAGGGTGCGCGAACCGGAGTCAGCGCTCGCGAGGCCGGAGGCGAGGGTCTGCGCGCCGGAGTCGGCTGAGGCCGCACCGGATGCGAGGCTTCCGAGCCCGTCGGAGAGGCGTTGCGCGGCCTGGGCGGCGGCCGTGGAACCGGAGACGAGGCGGGCCATGCCCGAGTCGAGGGCGTTCGCGCCCTCCGACAGGGAGGTCGCGCCCTGCGAGAGCCGGGTGATGCCCGCGGTGAGGGCCGGGACCTTGGAATTCATCGTGGCCGCGCCTGCGGCGACCTGCGCGGAACCGGCGCGGAGCTTCTCGGAGTTCGCGTAGACCGTCGTCCCATTCGACACCGTCGGCGCGGTGATCGCCGACAGGCCGTTCGAAAGGGCGTTGATCGCGCCCATGACGGTCGAGGCGTCCGTCGAATCCGCCGGACCGACCCCTGCGGAGAGCAGGTCGGCACCGGATCGAAGGGCGGGCATCGACTGCTGGAGGGCGGCGGCCCCGGCCGCGACCCGGGTCGCGCCCTGCGCGGCCGAGTCGACGCCGGTCGAGACCTGCGCGGCGCCTGCGGCGAGGGCGTCGAGCGAGGCCGAGGCCTGGACGAGGCCCGACATGTTCGTCGCGGCGTCGCCGAGGCCGCTCGCGAGGGCCTGCGAGCCTGTGCGGAGGGGGGCGGATTGGGCGGCCAGTGCTGTGAGCGTCTGGCAGGTCTGGCTCGTATCGCCCGACGCGGTGCAGGCCGCGGCGAGCTGGTCGACTGCTGCCGTGTAGCCCGAGACTCCGGTGGAGAGGGTCTGCGCGCCGCTCGCTGCCGTCTGGATCTTCGAGGCGTCGAGGCCCGAGGCGACGGCCCTGATCTGCTCGACGCCGGCGGCGACCTGGGCGGCGCCGTCCGTGAGGCTCACGCTCGAGCCCGATTGCAGGGTCGTCATCCCCTTCGCAAGGGCGTTCGCCCCGGCGGCGAGCGAGTTGACGCCACCGTACAGGGTCGTCGTCGAGGCACTGGCCCCCGCGGTGTCGTTGGATTGCCCGATGCCAGCCGAGAGGGCCGCGATGCCGGCGGCGAGGCCCGTCTTCGGATCCGAGGCCTTCGACTGGAGGAGGAGGGCGCCTGCGCTCACCCGGTCGACGCCGCTCGTGTAGGAGGCGATGCCGTCCTTGAGGCTGGCGGTGCCGTCGTTGAGCTGTGAGACGCCTGCGGCGAGGGGTGCGCTCGAGTCCGCGAGGGTCTGCGTTCCGGCGGCGAGCCGGGAGGCGCCGTCGGAGACCTGCGATGCTCCGTCGGCGGCGGTCGAGGTGCCCGTCGCGAGGTCCGAGAGGCCCGAGGCGAGGGCGCCGCCGCCGTTCGCCGCGCTCGCCGCACCGGTGTCGAAGGCGGCCAGCCCGGAGACGAGGGAGACGGATCCGTCGGCGAGCTTGTCGAGTCCGACGGTGAGGGTCTGGGCGCCCTCGGCGAGCGCGCCTGCGCCCTCGGCCGCGCTCGTCGTTCCGTCGGCGAGGGTCGCGGAGCCGTCGGAGAGCCTCTGGGCGCCGTCGGCGGCGGTCGTCATGCCGTCGCGGATCTCGGAGACGGAGAGGAGGAGGGTGGAGAGGATCTTCTCCGATCCTTGTGCTTCGAGGCGGTTCGCGAGCGTCTCCGCGACGGTCCGGGCCATCGTGCCGGTGAGGTAGTTGACGCCGTCATCGGTGACGAGTTCGAGGGTCTGCGTGGTGGCCGCCGAGGGGTCGGCGCTCCCGACTGCGGAGGCCCTCTCGGAGAATCCCTCGGGGATGTAGAGGATGGCGCGGATCTCCTCGGTCCGCATCTTCTCCTGCGCGTCCTCGGCGCTCATGTCGTGCCAGGTGAAGCCGGTGTCCGTGTCGGCGTCGGGGTGCACGAGCGCGTCTGCGAGTTCATCGCCGAGGGCGAAGGTCTCGGCCTTTCCGGAGACGAGGGTCGCCGTGTACGCCGTGTCCTCGTTGACGACTGCGGCGTTGATCCGCTCGAGGAGATTGGTTGGGTTCTGGTAGGCGAGTGTGAGGAGCCCCGCGTAAAGCAGGGGGACGATGAGGACCGCGACGATGACGACCAGATTGGCCATTCGCGATCCGGTGAGTTTCTTCATGGTGTTGCCTCTCGAAATATGCGAACTCAAGATACATACCTGTATTCATTTCATGCAATACAGACCTGTATCCTGTGGGGGAACAGACAGGCGACGAGCGGGATACGGTAGGGGCATGACAAGCGACGACAAGCGCACTCGCATCACCACGACGCGGCTGTCCGGACGAAGGGCCGCCCTCAAGCGCATCATCGCCACCGCCCCGTCCGAGCGTCGGGCGGCGACCCAGTCGCTGCTCCTCGAATCGGGCAAGCGCCTCATCATCGACAAGGGCCTGGGGGCCACCAGCGTCGGCGACATCTGCACGGACGCGGGCTTCACCCGAGGCGCCTTCTACTCCAACTTCGCCGACATGGACCACTTCGTCGAACGCCTCGCCCAGGAGCAGTGGACCCAGATCCTCACCTACGTCCACACAACCGTCGACGAGGTCCTCACCGCACGCGGCGACGACCATCCCCTATCGGACACCGAGGTCGAAAACGCGATCGCACCCCTCGCCGAGAGCCTCCTCACGGCCATGCCCATCAGTCGCGACTTCTACATGCTTCAGAGCGAGCTCGCGACCTACACGGCCCGCGCCCCGGAGAAGACCAGCGCCCTACGCACGGGATACGAAGCCTTCACCGCCTCCCTGTGCGGCCTCCTCATCTCCGGCCTCAAAGCGATCGGCCGGGAGACGATCCCCGCACCCGAGGACGTCACCGCCCTCATCATCGCCGCGGGCGAGCGCTCCATGCGCGCCGCACTCACGAAAGGCGAGGACGGGCTGACCGCCCTCCTCGAACGCGTCCTGCCCACCCTCCTCGTTCGCCTGTCGGCCCCCATCGCGGACTCACACGACTCCCGCGAAGCCCGACTCGACGAGATGAACGAGGACGGGACCCGCTCCCAGAACGAGGAAGGCGGGTAGGAGGAGCGCTCCGAGCGGGATCGCGAGCTGCACTCCGAGCGCCTCCGCACGAGCGCGCGCGTCGGCTGCCCTTCGCGCGCGGCGCTGCGCCGCGAGGCGCCTGAGCAGGGCATCGGGCGCGGTCCCCTCCTCCCACGCGGACTCGAGGCCGGAGGCGAGCAGTTCCCATCCCCTCGAATCCCAGGCGATCGTCCAGGACGCGCCGAGGCGCAGCGCCCGTCCCGCCGCCGCCAAGCCCTCATCCCCCGTCGCCCCGCCCAATGCGATGAGGACATCGGGGATGGAGGCCCCCGATTCCAGGGCCGCCCGGGCAAGATCGCACCCCATCGCCTCGTCAAGCGCCCCCGGCGGGGAGGCCGCCCTCGCGATGAGGCTCTCGGACACGATCCGAGAGGCGATGAGGAAAGAGGCTCCCGCCACCGCCATCAGCGTGCCGAGGCCCCCGTCGGCGAATCGCTCCAGGGGGTGAGCGCCCATCACCTGCGCCAGCGCGACCCCCAGCAGGGGCAATGCCCGCAAGACCCTCGCGGAGGTCCTCGCCCCCTGCGTGGCGATCCTCCTCGCCTCCTCCTGAGCCTCGGCCTCCTCCAGGCCTTCGGCCACGGCATCGAGGATCGACGCCAAGGGCGCCCCGATCATCGCGCTCAAGCGGCATGCGGTCCCGAGGTCCTCGGCCGCCCGGCGCACGGCCCGCGCCCGCGGGGAGCGTGCGCGCACAGCGGCGCCCACGCCCCTCCCCCCGCGAGCGCCGCGCCGCCCGGACGCCTGCGCGAGCCCGGCCAGGCCGATCGGGGCGCCGTCCTCGGCGAGCCCCGCGAACTCCGCCGCGCACACCCGCGACCAGGCGGAACGCCATGCCTCCTCCACCGGTGCCCCGGCCTTCAGGCGGGCGGAGACCTCGGTGACGAGGATGGACAGATCGGCCGCGCTCATCCCATCGGGATCCCGGGCCTTCCGGCCCCTTCGGCGCTCCGCAGGGCTCACCCGCATCCGCCCGCCAGCCGAACCCCAGCGGCGAAGGATCCGTCGCCGCACGAGATGCTCACCCGCGAAAAGCGCCGCCAGGCAGATGACGGCCACCGCGACCATCACCCCGCTCACTTCGGCGCCCGCACCCCCTCAAGCCCCCGCTGAGCGCGATCGGCGCCGATCACCTCGGCGAAGCGCTCCCACGCGGGCCCGAACTCCACGATCCCCGGAGCCCGGGAGTCCACGGCGATCTCCGCGCGCAATTCACCGCCCTCGCGCGAAAGGACGGCGATCTCGCACACGCGGCGCAGAGCCCCGGCTTCCAGCTTCACTCGACTCATGTGGACCACGGCGTCGAAGGCCGCGACAGCCTGGGCGGTCACCGCCGCCTCGCTCATCCCCGCGAGCGCCCCGAGGGCCACGAGCCGCGCGGGCACCTCCCTCGAGCCGTTCGCATGGATCGTCGCCCAGCCCCCGTCGTGACCCGTGTTGAGCGCCAGCAGCACATCGCGGACCTCCGGCCCGCGGCACTCCCCCAGGACGAGACGATCGGGGCGCATGCGCATCGCCGCCCTGACGAGCTCGGACAGGGGGATCCCACCGGCTCCTTGGATGTTCGGGCGACGCTCGGTCAAGGACACGACGTGAGGGTGCCGAGGATTCAACTCGGGCACCTCCTCGATGCAGATGATCCTCTCCTCCGCGGGGACGAGGCCGAGAAGCGCCGACAGGAGCGTCGTCTTGCCCGAACCGGTCGCACCCGACACCAGGACGTTCGCGCGCCGTTCGACGCATGCGCGCAGGAAGGCGCCGAAAGGAGGGGCGAGCGAAGCGGACGCCTCCAGCTCCGCGATCGAGAGCCCGGCCGCCCTCGTCGTCCGCAGCGAGATGAGAGTGCCCGACGCCGAGGGCCCGGGCAGGACGGCGTGAAGGCGCACCCCGCCGGGCAGCGAGCCGTCCACGATGGGACTCGCATCGTCGAGGCGCTTCCCGCAGGCCGCCGCCATCCGGATCGCGAGCGCGCGGACGTCCTTCTCGTCACCGAGATCCACCGCGGCCCTCTCCAGGCCGAAGCCGCGATCGATCCACGCATCCGTCGAATTGATGAGGACGTCCGTGACCCTCGAATCCTCCAGAAGACGAGCGATGCGCGGCCCCGTTCCCGCTTCCCAGGAGCGGACCCCGTCCAGGAGGGCGCGCAGTTCGCCGACGCCCGCCCCCTCGCGGGCGCCCTCGCGCACCGCCGAGGCCCGCCCCCGCCCCTCCGAAACGGCCCGGATCACCCGGCCGAGGCCGTCGTCATCCACTGCGCCTCCCCCTCCCCGCGAGCTCTCCGCCCGGCCGCCTCAGCGCACGGAGGATCGCCCTTCCCCCGCCGCGCGATGCGCGCGTCCAGCCGAGGACCGGAGCCCGCGTGATCGAGCGGAGTCGGGAGCGCCCGCGCCCTCGGGCGACGAGGACGAAGGGCGCGGACGGGGGTGAGAGCGCGAGCGCGAAGGCGGCGCGCGCAGCCCCCTCGAAGTCGGCGGGGCCGACGAGGACGAGGCCCTCCACCGCCCCCAGGCGCCCATCCGCGCCCTCGCCCCAGAGGCCGCAGTCGACGACCGCGGCTCTGCCCGAGCGCACGACCGCATCGAGAAGGGGACGCTGACGCGGGTCGCCCAAGCGGGCGCCGCCGCGCCCATCCGCCGTCAAGATCCGGTAGTCCCCGGCGTCGACCAGGTGATCGGGCAGGTCGGCGGGGAAGGCGTTCTCCGTGGCCGACAGGTCCGCCCAACGGATCCCGGGGGCATCGGGGTCGCGCAGGAGCGCGGGAAGAGGCCCGCTCCCGGACATGTCGACGAGCACTCCCCGCATCGTCCGGGCGAGCAGTTGGGCGACTTCGGCCGAGCAGCGGCCCCCGTCCCAGTGAGCCACCCCGATGACGCCGGCCGGGACGGTCCCATCGGCCTTCGCGGGGCTCGCGAGAATGACCTGGGCGAGGAGCTCCTCATCCCCGGGGAGGCGGAGCCCGGACCCGGCTCCCACTTCGACGCGCATCGCCCCCTCGATCCCCGAGGGCGCAGGACCGGCGATGACGAGATCGGGAACGCCGCACCCGTCCCAGGCCCTTGCGCCCAGCACTTCGATGAGGCCCTCCACGCGCTCCGCGTCCTCGCCCTCCAGCCCGTCGCAGGCGACGCGGGCGCCGCCGCACTCCGCACGCCCCTTCTTCCGAACTCCCATGTCCTCAAGTGGACACCCCTGCCCGGTGAAGCACCCGGCGCGAGCTGCGCGACTGTGGAAAACTATTGGGCACTGATCCGCCTGTGGACACGCATCGGCGACGACTGGGGAGGCAGCATGATGAGCAGAAGCGAACAGCCGACGGGCGCCGCGTTCTTCGACCTCGACAAGACGATCCTCGCAACCTCCTCCACGATCGCCCTCCACCGCCCCTTCATCGACGCCGACCTCGTCACCCGCAGAGCCGCGATCCTCTCAGTCCTCGTTCACCTGCCCTACCTGATCAAAGGGGCCGACGAAGAGCGCATGAACGCGATGGCCGAGTCCATCGGGAACCTCGCCAAGGGCATCAACGCCCCGATCCTCGAATCCGTCGTCGAGGACTCGCTCGACACGGTCATCGACCCCGTGTGCTACCTCGGGGCCCTCGCCGAGATCGAGCGCCACAGGGCCGCCGGACGCCCCATCGTCGTCGCCTCCGCCTCCGTCATCGAGATGGTCCGCCCGATCGCGAGGCGCCTCGGAGCCGATGAAGTCCTCGCCAGCATCGGCCAGACCGACGAGCACGGCGACTACACGGGGCGGATCCTCCACTACAACCAGGCCGAGGGGAAGGCCTCGGCCTGCGCGGCCCTCGCCGCTGAGCGCGGATGGGATCTCTCCGCCTCCTGGGCCTACTCCGACTCCGTGTCCGACATCCCGCTCCTGTCCTCGGTCGGCCATCCGGTCGCCGTCAACCCCGACCGCGGCCTCAAACGCGCCGCGCTCGACAACGAATGGGAGATCATGCGCTTCTCCGACACCGCGAGGGTGTCGCGCTCGCTGCCCGTTCCCTCGCCCCGCACCCTCGGCATCGCCGCCTTCTCGGTCGGGCTCATCGCGGCGGGCGTCGCCTTCGCCGTCACCCGTAAGCGCTAGGAGCCCCGCCCTCGGCGATTCAGATTCAGCCGAGACGGCCGGCCTGGACGCGCAGGGCGATGTCCGCGCCGATTCTCGCCCCGTACTCCACGGACCGCGCGAAACGGACGATCCAGCGCGCGACGCCCTTCCTGTCCGCCAGCGCCCAGCCCGCAAGCGCCTCCGAGGCTCCCGCCCGATCGGTGGCGTCGAGGGCGGAGACGACTGCGACGCCGCTCGGATCCACGCCCTGATCGACGAGGATCCACCTGGCGAGCCCCTGACCGACCGCGGCGGAGCCCGGGGCGAAGACCCCCCGGAAGCGGAAGTGCGCCGACACCGCTGCGGCGCGTGCGATCGCGGGCGCGAGCGCATCCGCGTACGCCAGCGCCGTCCTCAGCGCGTCCGCCGACTTCGGCATCGCCACGTCAGCCACGCCCGCCCGGCCCGATTCGACCAGACCGGAGCACGAATCCCTGTGCAGGGCGGCGAGAAGCGCGGGAAGGGCCCGGGGGCGCACGAGGGCGGGAGTCCTCGAGTTCAAGGCGGGGAAGCGAGCCGCGAGGCCGACCTGGGCGCGCCACGCGCCGATCGCCCAGTCCATCGCCGGGTCCGCACCGGGAGTCCACCCGCCCATCGGGCCGGCGAGGCGGACCTCATCGACCGTCGTCCTCGCGCCCTCCATGAGGGCGACGGCCGCGGCCTCGCGGACTGCGGCCTCCGCACGCGCCTCCTCCCAGCCCCTGCGCAGTCCCTCGTGGAAACGCAGACGGGCTAGGGCCGCATGCGCCTCTTCGCAGGCCCGAAGCGCATCGGGAATGCGCATCGCGTCGGCGAGGAGGCGGGGATCCGGGTCGATGAGCGCGTCGATCGTCACCCCGACAGCCTACGGCGAGAAGGGCGGCGCCCACCGCGGCCGAGCAGACGGCATACTGGATTCATGCCGACGGCCCTCCTCGACACCCCCAGGGCGAAGAGCGCGCTCTTCGCCCTGGTCTTCGCGCCCGCCGGACTCGCGCTCCTCGGGTCCTCGATGGCGGACATCCAGGCGCAGACGGCGATCGGCCTGCCGCTGTCATCCGTCGAAGGCATGATCTCCCTGGGGCTTGCGGCCATCCTCATCGCCCTCGTCTCGGCGAACTGCGAGGAGTCCTCCGCCGGGATGTTCGTCACCGCTGCAGCGTCCGTCTTCATCGGAGTCGCGCAGTACAACGGGCACCTGCGCATCCCGCTCCTGCAAGCGACCTTCATCGACGCGGGCGACATGCGAGCCGCCATCGGATGGAGCCTCTACCCCTTCGCCGTCACCGTGATCACCTCATGCGCGGCGATCGCCCTCCACCGCGCGCGCCACCCGCGTCCCCGCGACCCGCGCAAGGGCGCGCACGCGCTGGTCCACCATCGTCATGCCTGGGGCGCGATCGCCTGCCTCCCCGCGGCGCTCGGCGCGATCATCCTCATCACCGCAGCGGCCCCCGAGGACACGTCGAACGTCCCCGCGCAGGGGCTCTCCGCATTGAGCGCGAGCCAGCCCGACGCTTTCATCATGGGGGCCATCGCCGCCCTCCTCCTCGGATCCGTCGCCCTGATGAGCCCCTTCTCGCTGACGGGCCCGCAGGCCGCGGCCTGGTTCCTCATGGCGATGCCCTCCTACATGCTGTGGCCCCTGTGGACGTCCATCACGGGCGCCGTCGTCACGCCCGGCCCCTCCGCGCTCACCTCCGTGTCCCTGGCCGCACCCGTCGTCGCCGCCCTCGGCCTGCTCCTCGGGGCTTCGACGCTCGGCGTCTACTGGGCGAGGATGCGCGAGGCTCGGGACGACGGTGACGCAGCGAACGCGGCTGATTCGCGCCTTCCCGTCGGATGAGCGCGGAAACCCCGTCCGGCGCCGTTATCGTGGGCCCACGAGTGTGCCCGCGATAGGAGGAGCGCCATGTCCGATCAGGATCCCACAGTCAACCGCGAAGACGACTCCGTCGTCCTCGAACCGTCCATGAGCGGCCCCCTCGACGACGCGGCCCCCGCCCCGGACGACGCGGCCCCCGCCCCGGGTGCGTCGAACACCGAGGTCTCCGAATCCATGTGGGCGGCTGTTCGCGACCGCGGCCGCGTCCTCACGGGTGAAGAAGTCGATCTTCCCGGGGAGACGACTGATGCCGACGACATCGTCGGCGAGCCCTCGCCCGTCGACACCGGGCAGATCGAGCCCGTGACTCGCGGCCCCCAGGCCACGACGATCCCCCCGATGACCGGCGAGATCCCCGTGGTGGTCCCGCAGGACCCGACGCCGACCCCCCAGGACGTCCTCGCCCACCGGGGCGACGCGGAAAAGGCGGTCGAGGAGGCGCCGCTCGACCCGCCCGCCGCGGACCCCGCACCGGCACTCGATTCGACGACCGTGCAGCGACGATCCCTCATCACGCCGCCGGCCCCCGAGCCCGAGCCCGAGCCGGAGGCGACGTGGGTCCCCAGGGCCGACAGCGAATCGGCGGACACGGCCCTGTTCGCGGGCGCCACGGTCGTCGACGGCACGCCGCGCTCTCTCGATGATTCGATCTTCGAGGGCGCGACCCTCGTCGCCGGGATGCCCTCCCGCGCCGGCACGCACTGGGCCTCCCTGCTCGCCCACGTCCTCCTCATCCCGGTCGCCTGGTACCTCATCGCGGATGCGGGTGCGCGCTTCACGCTCGCGGACGGCTCCATCCTCGAGAGCGGGCGATTCTCCGCCCTCGGCCTGGGCGAGCTCCTCGGCGGGCTCATCATCCTCTTCCTGCTCCTCCTCGCGAGCCGCAAGTCCTCGCTCGGCGCATGGGTCAGCGGAATCCTCGTGACCCTCGCGGGGATCCCCTGGATCGCCGTCCCCTCGCTCGCGGCCTCGACCGCTCTGCCGGTCCTGCGCGCCCTTGATTCCTGGAACGCCTTCGGCGCCAACCTCGCGCACCACTTCCAGGCCAGCGCCTATTCGGGTCGCCTCCTCCTCATCGGGATCGTCCTCATGGGGATCGGCATCCTCACTCACTCCGTCCGTCGCCAGGGCCGCGCGGAAGAAGCACTGCGCGCAGAGGTCGCGAAGGTCAATCCGGCCTCGGCCCACTTCAGCGCCCGCGCCCGTCGCAAGGCGGAGAAGGCCGCGGGCCTGCGCTGAGCGCACGGGATCGCGCCGAAATCGATCGAATCGGCGCGACCCGGTCCCCGAGAAGGCGCCCGAGGGGGCATAATGTGCAGTGATTCACCACGAGCGGCGCAACCGCGCTGCAAGCTCGGGTGCCGACGCAGGCCTGACGGATCGACCGGGGCCATGAGCAGAACGGAGTTCACGCCCACATGATCGGCGACGGAAACTTCATCAGCCAGGTCCCGCTCTTCGGGGGCCTCGACGAGGCGCAGCAGGTCTCCCTCCAGCAGAAGATGGGGCACACGACGCTCCGCCGCGGAGAAACCCTCTTCGACGAGGGCGACCTCGGCGATCGCCTCTACATCGTCACCGAAGGCAAGGTGAAGCTCGGCCACACCTCGAACGACGGTCGCGAATCGCTCCTCGCCGTCCTCGGTCCCGGTGAGATCATCGGCGAGCTCACCCTGTTCGATCCGGGGCCCCGTTCGACGACCGCGACCGCCGTGTCGCCCGCGTCGCTGCTCCACCTCGAGCACGAGGACCTCATGGAGATCCTCGATACGAACCCGGCGCTCGCCAAGCACATGCTCAAGGCCCTCGCCCAGCGCCTGCGCCGCACGAACGAATCCCTGTCCGACCTCGTCTTCTCGGACGTGCCCGGACGCGTCGCCAAGGCCCTGCTGGACCTCGCCGATCGATTCGGAACGGCCTCCGACAAGGGCGTGCACGTCCCGCACGACCTCACGCAGGAGGAACTCGCTCAGCTCGTCGGCGCCTCGCGCGAAACGGTGAACAAGTCGCTCGCCGACTTCGTGTCCCGCGGCTGGATCCGACTCGAGGGCAGGGCCGTGACCCTTCTCGACGTCGACCGCCTCGCACGCCGGGCGCGCTGACCCTCGCACGGCTCGGGGGCCGGGAACCAGTGGTTCCCGGCCCCCGAGCCGTTTCAGGATCCGCCTGAAGTCGGTTCCGGGGCGCCGGATCCCCCGGACGATCCGAGATGCGGATGCGCCCTCGTCCCCGACGCCGCGATCCCCTCAGTCCTCGATCGGCCTCTTCAGGTAGGCGACGAGCGAATCGGGACCGGTCGGGCCGGGAACCACTTGGACGAGCTCCCAGCCGTCGCTCCCCCACTGGTCGAGGATCGCCTTGGTCGCATGCGTGAGCAGAGGAACGGTTGAATACTCCCATTTGGTCATGGCACTCATCCTAGGGCGCGTCGATCTCTTTCACCCGCGCACATGCGCGAGGACCCTCGGCACCCTCGGGGCGCGGATCTCCTCGGCGAGCGGGTCATCGGAATGGAGGAGCCACTCCCGCCAGTCGCTCACCCCATCGAAATGACGCAGCATCGCGCGCCGCTCCCTCTCGGTCAGACCGCCCCACACGCCGAAGTTCGCTTCCGACTCCAGGGCATCCGCGAGGCACTCGAGCCTCACTTCGCACTGCAGGCAGCGAAGACGGACCTGCCGTTGCGTCGCGCCTTGAACGAATAGGGCATCGGGTTCATACGAGGCGCACAGGGCCTTCGCCACCCAGCTCTGATCATCGTCGACTGTCGCCATGGGATGCACTCCAAATCGCTCGCCTATGAGCTCTTGATGTGACCATACACACAGGTCGCGAGGAAGTACAATCCGCCCCGGACGGATCAGAACTCCCGGATCTCATCCGGTCAACGGCGACGAATGAGCGGTTCCACGTATTCTGGTCCCATGTCGCACTCGCACTCGCGCTTCGTCAGCCCCGCGCAGCTCGTAGGGCTCCTCATCGCATTCGTCTCCGCTTCGGCGCTTCTCGGCGTTCTCGGAGCGGGAATGCTCGTGCCCCTCACGGGCTCCGCGGCGATCGTGACGAAGGCGGCCCCCTCGGTCTTCAACGACCTCCCCTCGCAGATCGAGGTCGTCGAACCGGCCGAGGAATCCCAGATGCTCGACGCCTCGGGCGCCGTCATCGCGCGCTTCTACGACAAGCAGCGCATCGTCGTCCCGTCCGAGGCCATCGCGGAACCGATGAAGAAGGCGATCGTCGCGATCGAGGACAAGCGCTTCTACGAGCACAACGGCGTCGACGCCACCGGCATCGCCCGCGCCCTCGTGAGCAACCTCGCCGACACCGGCATGCAGGGCGCCTCCACGATCACCCAGCAGTACGTCCGCAACGCCCTCCAGGAGAAGGGCTACCTCGAGGGCGACGCGGAGCAGGTGACGGCCGCGACCGAGCAGACGACCGCTCGTAAGCTCCGCGAAATCAAGTACGCCCTCGCCCTCGAGCGGAAGATGGACAAGGACCAGATCCTCACGGGCTACTTGAACATCGCCCCCTTCGGCCCCGTCACCTACGGAGTCGAGGCCGCTTCGCAGCGCTACTTCTCCAAGTCCGCCTCCGAGCTGTCCGTCCTCGAAGCCGCCCTCCTCGCCGGACTCGTGCAGTCGCCCGTCGAGTACGACCCGCTGACCTACCCCGAGGCCGCGCAGGAGCGCCGCGACGTCGTCCTCGGCGTCATGCTCCAGCAGGAGCTCATCACGCAGGAGGAGCACGACGCCGGCGTCGCGACCCCGGTCGCCGACATGCTCCACCCGGCCGCCAACTCCGAAGGCTGCACCGGCGTGAAGAGCTCGGCCGGCTACTTCTGCGATTTCGCGCTGGCGCAATACCTCGCCGACGAGACCTACGGGGAGAACGAGGCCGAACGCCTCCACCTCCTCAAGACCGGCGGCCTGACGATCCGCACCACGCTCGATCCGGCCAAGCAGCAGGCGGCCTTCGACACCCTCACTGCGGCGATCCCCGTCGGCGACCCCTCGGGCGTCAACGACGCCCTCGCCTCCGTCGTCCCCCAGACCGGCGCGATCGTCGCCCTCGCGCAGAACACGGTGTACGGCGTCGAAGAAGGGCAGACGATGAGCTCCTTCGCGGCGAACGGTCGGTTCCAGGCGGGCTCGACCTTCAAGGTCTTCACGCTCACGCAGTGGTTCAAGGAGGGCCACAGCGCCTACGAGACCGTCGGCTCGAACAACCGCTCCTACGGGCCCAACGCCTTCAAGTGCGCGGGTCAGCGCATCACCACCGAACCCTGGACGGTCAATGACCTTCCCGGCAAGGACGGGCCGATGACCGCGCTGCGGGCGGTCGGCCTCTCGGGCAACCAGGCCTTCATCTCCATGGCCTCCAAAGTCGACTTCTGCCAGATCTTCCAAACGGCCGCCGACCTCGGCGTGACCGACACCAACGGAGAACCCGTCACCCCGCTTCCCGCGAACGTCCTCGGGACCTCGTCCGCCTCGCCGCTCGACATGGCGCTCGCCTTCGCCGCCTTCGCCAACGGGGGCCTCAAGTGCGAGCCCATGGCCCTCACCTCGGTCACCGATCGCGATGAGAACACCCTGCGCGAGTACGGTCCGAACTGCACGCCCGCGCTCGACTCGAGCGTCGCGAACAAGGTCGCGACGACTCTCGGCCTGTCGACCAGCCAGTACTACCAGGGTGTGCACCTCGCGAACGGCCAGCCCTACGGCGCCAAGTCCGGTACCACCGATGACAATGCGAACACCTGGTTCACCGGCTTCACGCCGTCCCTGTCGACCTCGACCTGGGTGGGGCACGCCGAATCCTCCACGACGCCGGTGCAGAACACCGTCATCAACGGCCAGTTCTACGACGTCATCTACGGCCTCACCTTCGGCGGCACCAAGATCTGGGCGCCCTACATGTCCGCCGCGCTCGCGGGCACTCCGGTCGAGCCCCTGCCGGTCGGCGACATCGGCTCCCCGCGAGCGGCGACGAGCTCCTCGCAGAACCGGGACAAGAATAAGGATCAGGACCAGGGGAGTTCCGAGCAGAACAGCGCATCTGAGAACGACTCGACGAACTGAGGCCCGACGATGAACGATTCGCCTCGCACCCACGGCATTGAACTCCTCGCGGATCGGCCTTCACTGGTCCCGCGGCGGCTCGTTGCGACCGGGAGGGCTCTGGGCATCGTTGGCGGCGCACTCGTCGGCGCCGGACTCGCCGGTCTCGCATGGGGGTCGATCGAGCGCCGCATGCCGGTCCTTCGCCGTCATGAAGTGACGCTTCCGGGTCACGAGGGCGCGGCCCCCCTCAATATCCTGCACATCTCGGATCTGCATCTGTACCCGGGCCAGGAGTTCATCGTCGATTTCCTCCACCGCCTCGCTGCGGAGGAGCACATCGATCTCGTGGTCTCGACCGGGGACAACTTCGGCCTCAGCGAGGGCCTCGAGCTCGTCGAACGCGCCTACGAGCCCCTCCTCTGCCTCCCCGGCGTGTTCGTCCTGGGTTCGAACGACTACTATTCGGCGCGGCGCAAATCCTGGGGGCGTTATCTTCTCGGCGCGTCCAAACCTCCTCAGCGCACCGTTCCCGATCTCCCCTGGACTCAGATGGTGAGGGGCTTCCGGGATGCCGGGTGGCTCGACCTCTCGAACAGATCCGCTCATCTCGATGTCACGACCTCGGCCGGCGAGGTCCGCCGGGTTGCGTTCCTCGGCACCGATGACGCGCATATTCAACGTGATCGCATCACGGAACCGGTGCCGCAGTGGGGCGAGCCCTCCACTGTGCGCATCGGCGTCACTCACGCCCCCTACCGGCGCGTCCTCGACGCTCTGACGAATGCGGATGCCGATCTCATCTTCGCGGGCCACACTCACGGCGGGCAGATCGGCCTTCCCGGTTTCGGGGCGATCATCACGAATTCGGACCTCAATCGCCGCTATGCGAAGGGCTTGCACCCGTGGGCGACGCGGAGGGGCCGCGCGCTGCTCAACGTCTCGGCGGGGTTGGGAACATCGCCCTACGCTCCGATCCGGATCGCAACCCGTCCCGAGGCGACGCTCCTGAGCGTTCGTTGATCCGGCTTCGGGAGCCTTCGGCGCCCGCGCGATTGTGACGGATCCGCCATCCCGAGCGCCGCGACCGATTTGGGAGCCCGGACGATCAGCGGCTATACTTCAGGGGTCGCACGGGGTGTGGCGCAGCTTGGTAGCGCGCTTCGTTCGGGACGAAGAGGTCGTGGGTTCAAATCCCGCCACCCCGACTCGTGTGATGTCCCAGGACATTGTTCCGGCAATGTCCTGGGACTTCTTTCATGTTCGGGGTGTTGATGTCGGGTTAAGGGTCAAAATGTGTGTCTGGCTCGGCGTGTCGCGGGGGTTAGATTTGGCCTTTTTGAATGCCGATTGAGTGGGTGTAGTCGGTGTCGATAGCGTGGGTTAAGGGTCAATGTGGGGTTAAGGGTCAAAATGTGTGTCTGGCTCGGCGTGTCGCGGGGGTTAGATTTGGCCTTTTTGAATGCCGATTGAGTGGGTGTAGTCGGTGTCGATAGCGTTGTCGTAGAGGGCTGGGCGTCCTGTTTCGTGGTCGGCTTGGTTCTCGGTTTGGGTCAGGGTGGATACTTTGGCGAGTTGGCCCTGGCCCCAGTCGGACTGCCTGGCGATTCGTACTGGATCGTCAGGCAGTTCCGTTTTTAAGTAGAGCCACCAATCCAGCATGCGGCGTTGTCGTTCGCCTGATCTGCCGCGGTGGGTTCTGGCGAGCAGTTTGAGCTGGGCGTTGATGCCGCCTTCTAAGCTGTTGGTGGTGGATTTGATCCGCTCGGGCGCAAGGACTCCTGCTGGCGGGTTGAGGTAGACAAACAGCATCTCGGACCGCCAAAGATGGTTGAGGCTGTTGTAGGCCTTGCGCACGTTGTGGTGGGTCCACACGCGGGTCCATGCACCTGTTTTGGGGTCTTTGATCATGGTTTTCTCGTTCATCCATTCCCGGTAGATCGTTGAAAACTCGTGCAGTTGCACACCCCACGCGGCGGCTTCATCCAGTGTGGTGATCCGGGTCAGTTTCAGCGCAAGTCGGTAGATGGTGCGCCCGGCATCGGTGCGTGGGTTGGTGGTGGTGTAGCGGCGGACCACGCGTTGGGCGTGGACGAGGCAGCGTTGAATTTTCGTAGTCGGCCAGCACTTTTTGATTGCGCTGTATGCGCCTTGGCCGCCGTCGATGACGGCGATGAGTGGGGCTTCGATGCGTTCAAGCAGCAGTTGGTAGTCGCGGGTGGTTTCGTGTTTGCACCAGTGCCAGGCGATCACGTGGTCGATGGTCGCCGCGACGATCAGGCAGCCACCGGCGGTGTAGGTGCCATCGAGAAATACCTGGTCGTAGATCCGCTTGTGGTGGCCGGCGGTGGGGTCAGGCACATCAACGAGCCAGCACCACTTGAAGCGCCGCTTCATGGTGGCGCGGCTAACACCGTTTCGTTTGGCTAGGTCGTCGAGTGATATTGCGGTGGTGCAATGCTCGATGAACTGGGTGAACACTGCCGCGTTGGTGATGTCGTTTCGACGTTTGACGCTGGAGGCGCCGCATTGTTTGCAGCGCCATCTGGTGGTGCCTTTGCTGGTGGTGCCGTTGCGTTTCATTTCACCGCCGCAGTGGCAGCGTGGTTGGTTCTTCGACATTGCGACACCACACCACGCCGCGCATAGCACATCACGGCTGCCACACCGAGGATTTCCCGTCGGGGGCTAGATATATGCTTCCGGAGCATATACTTTCCGGAAACCTACAGGTCAATCCGTGAAAATCCGCGATTCCGGACACACTTTTTGACCCTTAACCCTTGATTCCCGGGTGATCGTTCCGCTTGCGCACAGGCCCGGACCCGTCAGCGCCGGGACACCGCCCACGGATTCCCGAAGCCGGGGCACTGCGCCTTCACACAGACCACGGACACCGCCCGCGCACCCCATCAAACCGAGGGCACCGCCCTCGCCGCCGATGATTCACAGGCTCCTGCGCCGGTAGTACATGGCGAGCAGAGCCCCTGAAAGGTTGTGCCAGACGGAGAAGACGGCCCCGGGCAGCGCGCTCTCGGGAGTCGCTGCGAAATGGGTGGCGGCCAGCGTCGCTGCGAGACCGGAGTTCTGCATGCCGACTTCGATGGAGATCGTGCGGTTCGCGCTCTCCGATCCGCCGGTGAGCCTGGAGGCGAAGAAGCCGAGCAGGTATCCGAGGACGTTGTGGCACACGACGACGAGGAGGATGAGGAGGCCCGCCTGAAGGATCTTGGCTTGTGAGACCGAAACGACCACGAGAACGACGTAGCAGATGCCCAGAACCGAGACCCACGGCAGGGCGGGGAGCAGCGGTTCGACGACCTTGCCGGCGAATCGGCGGATGAGGAGGCCGCCGATGACGGGTACGAGGACCATCTTCACGATCGAGATCGCCATGGCCTTCGCATCGACGGGCATGTAGGCGCCGGCGAGCCACCCGGTGAGGAGCGGAGTCATGAGCGGGGCGAGCAGCGTCGAGATCGAGGTCATCGTGACGGAGAGCGCGACGTCTCCCTTCGCGAGGTAGGAGATGACGTTCGAGGAGGTGCCTCCGGGCGCGCAGCCGACGAGGATCACGCCGACCGCGATCGCTGCGGGCAGCTGGAAGATCCACGTGAGGAGCACGGCGAGCAGGGGCATGATGACGAATTGCGCGACGACGCCGATGAGCACCGGAAGGGGTCGTTTCACGACGAGTTCGAAGTCGGAGACCTTCAGGGTGAGGCCCATGCCGAACATGATGATGCCGAGGGCGTAGTTCGTTCCCGCGGCGAGGGGGTGGAACACCGCGGGTGCGGCCATCGCCGCGATGAAGGAGGCGATGATCATGAGGGGGAAGATCGTGACCGCGATTCGCGCGGAACGATCTTCATCGGTCGAGGACGGGCCGTGTTCGGTGGCCGCTGATTCGCGGACGCTCTTCGTACTCATGCCACTGTGCTACACCCCGGGTCCACACCTCGGACATTTCGTCTCACTCAATGAATACTATTCTGAGAGCCCCTCACGACATCCCTCCCTACGGGCCCATCGCGTCCGCTATGATCCGAGTAGCGTCGGAGATGCCGGAACACTGGCCCGCTCCGCACGTACCCGACGCTCATCCCATTCAATACTTGAGAGGTTTGTCATGGATACACCCTCCGCTCCTGCGCCCCCCCCCGCTGAACCCGCAGGCAGCGGCGAAGAAGCCGCGTAACACGCTCGGCCTCATCGCCCTCATCATCTCCCTGGTCGGAACGGTCTTCGCCTGCATTCCCGGAGCGATGATCGTCGGCTGGATCCTCCTACCCATCTCCTTCATCCTCGGTATCGTCGCCCTGTTCATGAAGGGAAAGAGCCTCGGCCTCGCGGTCGGCGCCGTCATCATCTCGGTCATCGGAACCGTCATTGGCATCATCGCCTTCATCACCGTACTCGGCAACGCGCTCAACGACGCCTTCCACGAGGAGACAACGACCTCCTCCCCCCAGAGCGCGGGGACACAAGAATCCGAACCCTCGGACGGCATCGAGGCTCCCAGCAGCGAGGATGCGGGCAAGACCCGCGAGAATCCCCTTCCCATCGGCTCCTCACTGGAGACGAGCAAGTGGACCGTCGTCATCAACTCCATCACTCTCGACGGAACGGAGACCGTGGTAGGGGCGAACGCTCTCAACGACGCCCCTGATCCCGGCATGATCTATGCGCTGATCAACGTCACCGCAACCTACCGGGGAGACGATGCCCAGGGCGCCCATCCGTGGCTCTCGATCGACTACGTCTCGAAAGACGGCAAGACCTACGATTCAACCACTTCGTCGAAACTCATCATCCCTCCCGATCAGTTCGACACCCTCTCCACGCTCTACAACGGCGCTTCGGCGACGGGAAACTTCGCAATTGAAATCCCCGCCGATTCACCTGAACAGGGAGTATTCGCCGTGTCTCCCGATCTCCTCGCCGACAAGGTGTTCATCGCCGCCCAGTAAATGCACTGATGACGAGGGAGAAGCATCGCCGACTGCCCCGTCATCGGAACGCGAGCGCCTTGCGGGGTGCCGAGGATGGTTCCTCGGCACCCCGCAAGGCCTCATCTCGCCTTCAGGCGATGAAATCCCGGGCGACCCCGAGCAGCCGGTCATTCGCCTCCCGGTCTCCGATGCTCACCCGCACGCCCTCGGGGAAGGGGCGGACGAGAAGCCCCTCATCCGCACAAGCCGCGACGAAGGGCCCGCCCGCGCCCGGCAGGAAGAAGAAGTTCGCCTGCGTATCGCTCACCTCCCACCCGAAGGCCCGAAGCGCGGAGACGACCCTCTCGCGCTCGGCGACGACCTCGGCCACGGCGGCGCGCACCCCCGCCTCATCCTCCAAGGAGGCCAAAGCCCCCGCCTGAGCCGCGGTCGAGACTCCGAAGGGGACCGAGACGGCCTGGATCGCCCCGATGAGCCCCGGGTGCCCGATCGCATAACCGATGCGCGCCCCCGCAAGCCCGTGGGCCTTCGAGAAGGTCCTCATGACGAGGACGTTCGCATGCTCGGCGATCAGGGGGATCGCCGTGGCCACCGCTGGATCCGTCGCGAAGTCGATGTACGCCTCGTCGACGAGCACGAGAGTCGAGGGGTCGACGGCGCCGACGACGCGCTCGATCGCATCGAAGCCCAATGCCGGCCCGGTCGGATTGTTCGGCGAGCAGAGGATCAGCACCCGGGCGCCCTGGGCGGCTGCCTCGATGAGCCCGGGGACATCGTGGCGCCCCTCGGAGTCGAGGGGCACCGGAACTCCGACCCCGTGGCTCGCCGGGATCGCGATCGGATAGGACTCGAAGGAACGCCACGGGTAGACGACGCGATCGCCCGGCTCGCACACCGCGCCGAGAGCCGCCACGAGGAGCGCCGAGGAACCGGTCCCGATGCACACCTGATCGGGATCGACGCCGTGCCGCACGGCGATGGCCCCGCGGAGCGCGACCGCGGTGAGATCCGGGTAGCGATTCACCGCCTCCAGGGCGCGCCGCATCGCCTCCGTCACCGTCGCCGAGGGCGGTAGCGGCATCTCGTTCGAGGAGAGCTTGACCGCGCCTTCGGCGCTCTTGCCGGGCGCGTATCGGGGCAGGGCCCGGACCGCGGGTCGGATCGGAACTTTGAGCTCGCTCATGACTCAGTCCTACCGCACTCTCGGCGAAGAAGGACGAGGTATTCGCACTGCGGCCCCCTCCGCCCCCGCATCATCCGGGCGCCATCGCGTGCGCGCTCCGCGATGCTGGGGAAGACTGGGGGCATGGAATTCCTGCTCCGCCTCATCGCGACCATGGCCGGCATCTGGGCGGCCACCCTGATCGTGCCCGATATCGCCTTCGCCACCGGCTCGACGACCGGCGCCAACCTGCTCACCCTCGCCGTGATCGCCCTCGTCTTCACGCTCGTGAACTCGATCGTGAAACCGGTCGTCAAGACTCTCGCCTTCCCACTCTACCTCCTGAGCTTCGGGCTCTTCGCCCTGGTCACCAACGCCCTCATGTTCATGCTGACGGGGTGGCTGTCGACCAGGCTGGGCTTCGCCCTGTCGACCGGCGGCTTCCTCTCCTGCCTGGCGGGCGCGCTCATCACGGCGATCGTGTCCTCGATCATCGCCTCGCTCGTCGGCGCCGGGAAGAACGACTGAACGGCTTCAGTCCAGGATCCGTCGCGTCTCATAGCGGAATTCGGTCGTCCTCGTCCGATCATTCAAGCCGAGCCCTTCCGCCCTCGCCGCCTCCCACGAGCGCACGGGGGCGAACGACGGGTCCTCCCCACTCGCCCCCGACCCCTCTTCGATATCGGCCATGAGCGACCTGTAGGTCGCAAGGTCATGGGCCGCGGGCACACCCGGACTCCCGCCGGAACGCCCTCGCCCGTCGAAATGGACCGTCACCACGCCCTCGGCATTGCCCGCGCCGTCGAGGGCGGGAACGATGTCCCGGGTGTTCTCCAAAGCCAGAACACCCACGCCCGCCGGAGGCGAGGAAGCGGCGATCGGCGATCCCGCCGTCAACGCCGAAACGACCGAATAGCGCGCACCCACCGCAGGGTCGGAGGCGAGGCGCGCCGCCACGATCCCGCCTTGGGAATGCCCCACGAATTCGACGGGCTCACCCCGGCCGATACCGGCCATCTCCATCGCCCGCAGGACAGCGCGGGACTGATCGGACTCGACGTCGGCCACCTCTTGGAGATTGGTGAGCATGTCCTGCGGATTCGATCCGCCCGCACCCCACCTCTGCGTACCGCGGATGACGACGCTCCACGAGGTCCGCATCCGGCCATCGGGGAGGGGCGTCTCATGCTTGAGGATCTTCAAGCCGCCCCGCTCACCGCCCGAAGGGAGGTCCGAAAGCTCGCCGAGCAGCTCCGAGGGAGTGCGAGGAGTGGCGTGCCCGGTCGGCGCCGCAGGAGCAGGCGACGCCCCATCCGACACGTTCGCGCCCACGAGAACGACCTCGCGGGGAAGCATGCGAGAGACGACGAAGCGCGCCACGAGGGGAACGGCTCCAACTCCCGTCCAGTATCCCCTCGCCTTCACACGAGCATCGGACGCCTCCGGCGCCCCCGTTGAGAACCCGCCGCCGGCGCCCAACACCGGCGACTCCGCCCCTCCCCCGAATCCGCCTTCCGGGGATCCGCCGGCGCCACGACTCGCACTCGGCCCTGAGATCGGTCCGATGACTTCGATGCCACGGCTCCGCCCATGGACGAGCGCCCCCGCGACGAGGGCCCACGCGCCGGCCACTCGAGCGGCCCGCCGGGTCCCCCCTCCACCGCGCCCGAACCACCCCGGCCCCGCGATCCTCCCCCCGAGGAGCAGGGCGTCCCACTCGAATCGCGGCCCGACCATCCCATCGCCCTTGCCGGTGGCGAAGGCCCAGACGGCGAGCCCAAGATCGGCGATCAGCACCCGGTCTTCAAGGAGACGCGCACCGGGGAGGAGCGCCACGAGGGGATCGAGGCGTGCGCCCCACGCCCCGCCGCTCAAATCCGGGACATTGAGTGATCCATCGCTCGCGAAGAGCCGGAGAGCCTCGCCTTCTGCGATGTCCAGGATCGCCGAGGCGAATGCGAGGCGTTCAGCACCGCCCTCCGCCATGCGCAGCAAGCGCAGCACGTCGGTGCGCGCGCATCCGCATGCGTCCACCGCCGCCCTCGACGCCTGCGGAACCAGGGAGACGCTGCTCGAGGCGAGCTCCTCCGCTCGTGAACAGCCCGCGGCCAGATGCTCCAGCTCCGCCACGATCTCCCGGAGGCGCATCGCAGCGCGGCGCAGTTCCTCCGTGTCGACCCGCACGCGGCCCGTCGTGACGAGGACCCGTTCAAGATCACCATCCACTTTCAAGCCCCCCGCCTCCCGCGACGCCCGTCCCGCTCCCCGACCCGAGCGCGGTGAGGAAGGGATCCATGGTCGCCGCCGCGGCCCGCCAGCACGTTTGTGCCTCCACGGTCTCGAGGAAGCTGACTTCCCCCGCGAGGGCCGCGCAGGCGAGGCGCACGGAAGCTTGTGCCGTGCTCACTTGGGCGCATACCGCCGAAACAGCGGTTCTCGCCCCCTCGCCCGCGCTTCCCTCCCATGAGTCGAGGCGGATCGCGGCGAGCGACGCCGCCACGGAGGCGAGTTCATCGTCGACGAGGCTCATGAGGCGCAGCGCTTCTTGCGCATTGAGGATCGCGAGGCTCATCGTCCCCCCGTTCGTCCGAGTGATCCTTCATATCAGCGACCGTAGGGGCGCGCCCCTTCAGGAGGCGCACGGGCGATGAGAGAATGTGGATTCCGCCGCTGCCCGCGCTCCTGTGGACGCGGAGCTCCGGGGACGCCGGAGAAATCCGGAGAAGTCGGGGCAGGCCGGGGAGGCCCGATGGGCCGGGCGCCATCACTGAAAAGAGGGAGAGGGACGATGCGGCAGTGGACGAAGACGGATCAACGGCCCGGGCGCATCGCCTTCGAAGCCTCGGGGCTCGCCTGGCTGGCCGAAGCGGGCCCGCAGGGCGCGAAAGTCGTGCGCGTGCTCGAAAGCTCACCGACCCGCCTGCGTGAAGAGCACCTGGTGTCCGCACCCCCGACCCGGACCGCCGCCGAGGACTTCGGGCGCGCCCTGGCGCGCACGCACGCCGCGGGGGCCTCGCACCTCGGGGCGCCGCCGCCCGGCTACACGGGCGCCGGATGGATGGGCGAAGCGCCGCTCCCCCTCCTCGATGAGGAGGCCACCGGCTCCTGGGGCGCCTTCTACGCCGAGCACCGCCTCCTCCCCTACGTGAAGGGCGCGCCCTTCACCAGCGCGGACCGCATCGCGATCGACAGACTCTGCGAACGCCTCGCATCGGGAGAGCTCGATCATTCCCAACCGGCACTCGTCAGCAGGAGCGGGCGAGCCGCGCGCACGCACGGCGACCTCTGGTCGGGGAACGTCATGTGGACCGAGGGCGGTGCCGTCCTCATCGATCCGGCGGCTCAAGGCGGTCACGCCGAAGAGGACCTCGCCGCTCTCGGGCTCTTCGGCTGCCCCCACCTGGAGCGCATCCTCGCCGCCTACGACGAGGCCTCACCGCTCGAAGCGGGCCGGGCCGAGCGGGTGGACCTCCACCGCCTGCACATCCTCTTCGTGCACGCATTCCTCTTCGGCGGGGCCTACGTCGGCGACTGCATGCGGATCGTTCGTCGTTTCACCTGAAGCGCTCCGCGCCCCGCCCTCGGCGAGCCTCCCCGAGCACTCCGAGCGCATCGGGCGGAAGGCGGACCGAAATGGGGGCGGATTCTGGAATGATGGGGCCATGAGCGCTGATTGGTCCTCCCTCTTCTCCCCGAATCACGGCTACGCCGACCTCGCCGCGCACGGCGAACCCCTGTCCCCCCTCGACGGCCGCTACCGCTCGGCCGTCGCACCGCTCGCCAATCACCTCTCCGAGGCGGGCCTCAACAGGGCCCGCGTCCACGTGGAGATCGAATGGCTCATCCACCTCCTCGACCACCGCGTCCTGCCGGGCGCCCCCATGCTCACCGACGCCGAGCGCGAATACCTGCGCGCCCTCCCCCGCGACTTCTCCGAGGCCCACATCGCCCGTCTCGCCGAGTTCGAGGCCGTGACCCGCCACGACGTCAAGGCCGTCGAGTACCTCATCGGCGAACACCTCGCCAACGCCGCCCCCGCCCTCGGCGAGGAATCCTCCCTGCCGGGGCTGCGCGAGGTCGTCCACATCTTCTGCACCTCCGAGGACATCAACAACCTCGCCTACGCGCTCACGATCAAAGCGGCGATCGAGCAGGGGTGGCTGCCCGCCGCCCGCGCCCTCGAAGACCGCCTCCTCCGTCTCGCCGAGGCCGGCGCGGACGTCCCCATGCTCGCGCACACGCACGGCCAGCCCGCGACCCCGGTGACGATCGGCAAGGAGATGGCCGTTTTCGCCCGCCGTTTCGCCCGTCAGATCGCCCGCGTCGAAGCAACCGAGTACCTCGGGAAGATCAACGGGGCGACCGGCACCTGGGCCGCCCACGTCGTCTCCGTCCCCGGCGCCGATTGGCCGCGCATCGCGAAGGCCTTCGTCGAGGGCCTCGGACTCACGTGGAACCCCATCACGACCCAGATCGAATCCCACGACTGGCAGGCCGAACTCTATTCGGATGTCGCGCGCGCCGGGCGCATCGCCCACAACCTCGCGACCGACTGCTGGACCTACATCTCGATGGGCTACTTCCACCAGAACCTCGCCGCCCAAGGATCGACGGGCTCCTCGACGATGCCGCACAAGGTGAACCCGATCCGCTTCGAGAACGCCGAGGCGAACCTCGAAGTCTCCGCCGCCCTCCTCGACTCCCTGGCCGCCACCCTCGTGACCTCCCGGATGCAGCGCGACCTCACCGACTCGACGACGCAGCGCAACATCGGTGTGGCGCTCGGCCACTCGATCCTCGCCTACGACAACCTCGTGCGCGGCCTCGACGGCGTGGACATCAACGCGGCCCGCATGGCCGAGGACCTGAACGCGAACTGGGCGGTGCTCGGCGAGGCGGTCCAGCAGGCGATGCGGGCGGCGGCGATCGCGGGCGCGACCGGCATGGCCAACCCCTACGAGCGCCTCAAGGAGCTCACCCGCGGCCACGAAGTCGGGGCCGAGGAGATGCACGGGTTCATCGCGGGGCTCGGCCTTCCCGCCGAGGTCGAGGAGCGCCTCCTCGACCTGGAGCCCGCGAGCTACATCGGCCTCTCGCCCGAGATCGCCCGCTGGGCGCAGCGGGCCGGGACGAACGCGGACTGATCCCCCTCACGCAGGCATCAACCTCACGCGAGCATCAACCTCACGCGAGCATCAACCTCACGCGAGCATCAACCTCACGCGAGCATCAAGACGACTGCTCCCCGCGACCGGATGGTCGCGGGGAGCTCTTCACGTCAACGGCGCCTGTTACGACGGGTTACGGCAGGTAGTACGTCGGATTCGGCAGCTTGTAGGCGACATCGGCGTAACCGCCGATGAGGTCGGAGTACTGGTCCCCGAAGTTCCCGACGATCCGGTAGCCGAGGTCGTTCTCGATGTGCTTGCGCACCGAGGACTTGAACTCGACCGTCGTGCACTTGTCCTTCGCGCACGACACCCACGAGGGCAGTTCGGAGGCCATCGATGACTTCTTCGTGAAGTACAGCTCCGAGGGGATCGAGGGGTATCCGACTTCGGTCAAGTTGCGCTGAGTGACCTCCTTGAGGTCGTCGCTGCGCCCGGTCAGGCCGATCGGCTCGCATCCGGCGGCCTTCGCGGCGGTGACGAGGTCCACCATGCCGGGGGTCGCGGGCAGCGCGTGGTAGTTCGTCTTCAGGTACTCGATCTGCTTCTCGGGCGAAAAGTTGAACTCGAGCCACTCCTCCATGTCATAGGTCCACAGGGTCGTGTCGTCCGCATCGAGGGTGATCGCGGGCTTGTCACCGCGGGCGACCGCGGCCTTGCAGTTCGCGACGACCTCTTCCTTCGCGGCGGCGGTCACCGCGGTGACGTCGCTGATGTAGGAGGATTCGGTCTTGTTCGCGACGTACTGCCCCAGCGCGGCGTCCGGGCTCGCGTTGTAGTAGGCGCGGATGGTCGCCTTCACGACGTCCATGTTCGGGACCATGTAGTCCTTGACGCCCTCGGCCTTCCCGCTCGAACCGTCGGGCACGAGGTCGTAGGCGCTCTGCGCCGGGGCCATTCCGGCCGCGGCATCCGCCGCTTCCGTCTCGGGGAAGTTCGGGCTGGGAAGGTAGTAGGTGGCGTTCGGCAGCTTGATCCACTTGTCGGCGTAGCCCCCCTGCAGATCGGACCACTGATCGCCGAAGTTCCCGACGATCGTGTAGCCGAGGTCTTCGATGATGTGCTGACGCGTTCCGGCCTTGAACTGGACGGTCGTGCACTTGTTCGCGGCGGCGTCGCAGCGCCCCTGGGCCTTCAGGTAGTCGGGCATCGGCGCCGTCTTGAGGAACTTCGTGAAGTACCTGTCGGCGGCGAAGAGGGGCGCTCCCCCGTCGTCGACGTAGCCGGCATCGGTGAGGTTCTGGATCGTGTAGTCCTTCTGCGCGTCGTTGCGCCCGGTGAGGCCGATGATCTCGCATCCGGCTGCGTGGACCTTCTTCACGAGGGCGACCATGCCCGGGGTGGCGGGCATCTGGTTGTGATCGAACCACTCCTGCTGCTTGGCGGGCGTGAATGCGAAGTGCATCGCGCCGTCCTCCATGTCGTAGGTCCACAGGGTCGTGTCGTCCGCGTCGAAGACCGCTGCGGGCTTCTTGCCCGCGGCCTTGGCGGCGGAGCAGTCGGCCGCGATCTCCTCCGCCTTGGCGGCGGCGATGGAGGTGACGTCGGTGATGTAGGGCGATTCGGTCTTGTTCGCGATGCCGTCACGACCGGCGTTCATGTAGGCGCGGATCGTGTTGCGCGCGATGTCCCAGTTGGGCAGGTCCTCACCGCTGGCGCCGATTCCGCTGCTCCCGTCCGCTGCGAGGACGAAGCGCGTGCGCGGCGTCATCCACGATTCGTCGTAGTCGGAGCGGTGCTCGGGCGCCGGGGGCGGTTCGGGGGCGGGGTTCTCCGGATCCTCTAAGGGCCCGGGCGCGGGGACGACCGTTTGTCCGGCTCCAGGGGCGCGGTCCTTCGCCGCCACGTAGTGGTAGCCATCGGGGCAGGTCTTCGAGGCGGAGGCCTCGGCCCTGCCGGGGACGAGGGCGAGCATGGGGACGAGCGCCAGTACGGCGAGCGCGACGATGCCGCCGTGCCTCCTGCGGGTGACGAGCAGGGAGCCGACGACAGCTGCGGCAAGGGCGATGCCGATGACGAGGGCGACGGGACCGCCCGTTCGGGCGAGATTCTCGACGCAGTATTCAGGGACCACGGTGTCTCCTCATGTGTTGTTCGACTGCGATGACGGGGAGAGCATTTTATTCCGAAGGGGCTTTTCGAATCGAGGCCCGGATCCGCCTCCGCTTCGATTGTTACCGTTCGTTACCGTTCGCCGGCGGCGTCGCGCCCTCGTCGCCCGTCCCGCGCGGGGCGCGGGGAGGCCGTCGGTCCGAGTTCGGCGAGGAGCATCGCGGCGAGGACCAGTCCTCCGCCCAGGAGGAGGCGGCCGCTCAGGGATTCACCGCCGAAGAGGATCGCGAAGAGGGCCGCGAAGACGGGTTCGGTCGTCATGATGACCGCGGCCCGGGCTGCGGGGATGCGCGCCTGCGCCCAGGTCTGGACGATGAGGGCGAGAAGGCCGGATATAAGGGCCATGTAGAACACTTCGGCCCAGGGGATGACGCCCCTCGGCAAGCCGATCCCTCCGGGGAGTGCCGCGGCGCCGCAGATCGCTCCGATCGCGATCATCTGGATGGCCGCGAGGTCGAGCCCCTTCTCCTGTCCGGCCCATCGGCCGAGCACGATGATGTGGATCGCGTAGAGGACGGCTCCCAGGAACGACAGGGCTTCTCCGGTTCCGAGGGCGAGGCCCTGCAGGCTGAGGACGGCCAGTCCGGCGGTCGCGAGGATGGTCGCGACCCAGACCCGCGCCGGGGTCGAGACGCGGAACACGAGGAAGAGGATCACGGGGGTGAGGACGACGTACATCCCCGTGATGAAGCCGGAGACGGAGGCGTCGGCCGTTTTCAGACCGTAGGTCTGGGCGATCTGCGCGGCGGCGTAGACCGCCCCCGCGCTCAGGCCCCTGCGCCATGTCGTGGGTGAACAGGTGAGGAGCCTGCGCCCTCGCAGCACGATAACCGCGAGCGCCGCGATCGCGAAGCGCACGCCGAGGAAGTCGAGCGGAGTCGTGAATACGACGATGTCCTTCACCATGAAGAAGGTCGAGCCCCACACCGCGGTGATGACAGTGAGGGCCAGCGCGGGAAGGAGGATCGGGCGCGAGCTCACCGGACCAGGGTAGAGTCTCGCCCCCGATTCACCGAAGTCATCACCTTTCTTCGCCGAGGTCATCACTTCTTCGCGTCGAGGTCATCACCTTTGTGCATCGAGGAGATGCGCTCCTCCTTCCGCCTTCTCGGATGCTCGGGCAGAGTGTCGGCGTCTGCTCAGGACCGCGGCACGAGTTCCCACCACGAGGTCGAATTCGCCGGAACCGCATTGTCAACAAGATCCCCTCGACGCGAAGAAGTGATGACCTCGACGGAGGGGGAGGAGGCGGTGGACAGGAGGGGACGCGCTCCTGCGGGCAGCGCGACGAGGGCGTCCTCGTCACCCGTGTTCGTCGCACAGACGAGCGCACCCGCGCGGAAGGCGAGCAGGTTCCGATCCCCCGTCTCGATCCACTCGACCCGGTGCGCATCGTCGAGGAGCCGCTTGCGCAGGCGCGCGAGCTCACGGTAGAGGGAGAGCATCGAGTCCGGATCCCTCGCCTCGACCTCGCGGGCCAGCGCTCGGAAGCGCTCGGGCTGGGGGAGCCATGCGCGAGCCCCGCCCTCGGGGCCGAACCCCATCGTCTCGCCCCCCACCGCTCCACGGCAGCGGCACGCGGCAGCCGTCACGGCCAAGTTCCGCGCCATTCGTGCGCAGCCACATCGGGTCCTGGCGCGCCTCGTCGGGCAGGTCGAGCACTTCATCGAGGCCGAGCTCCTCGCCCTGGTAGACGTAGACGGTGCCCGGCAGTGCGAACATGAGCGCGGCGGCGGCACGCGCCCGACGGGTCCCGAGGGCGAGGTCGACCTCGGTCGTGCGACGCGCATCGGCGAGCATGTCGAAGGGGTCGGGATCCTTGTCGATCGGCACTTGACCGAGCCGTGTGACGAGCCGGAAGACGTCGTGATTCGCCAGGGCCCAGGCCGGGCCCTCCTCGGCGCCGGCGACCTCGAAGGAGCGCTCGATCGAGGTGCGCAGGCGGTGGGCGAACCAGGGCTGGACCAGCAGGTCGAAGGCGAAGGACTGCTGGAGCTCACCCGGGGCGGTGAAGCGGGCGAGGAGCTCGGGGTCCTTCACCCAGGCCTCGCCGACGAAGTACTTCGGCGGGTCGTAGCTCTCGGCGAGCCGCCTCCAGGAGGCGTAGACCTCGAAGAGCTCGGGCTGGGTCCACAGGACCGACTCGTCGGCGCCCGCGCCTCGGGGGATCTCAGAGGCCTTGACCAGGCCGTGTGCAACGTCGATGCGGAATCCGTCGACTCCCCGGTCGAACCAGAACTTCAGGACGGAAAGGAATTCCTCGCGGACCTCCTCATTGCGCCAGTTGTAATCGGGCTGGGTCGAGTCGAAGAGGTGGAGGAACCATTGGGGATCGTCCGTCCCGTCATCGACGCGGTCCCAGGCGGAGCCGCCGAAGATCGAGGGCCAGTCGTTCGGAGGCTCCTCACCGCCCGCCCCCTCGCCCTCGGCGAAGATGTAGCGGGCGCGCTCGGGGGAGCCCGCGGGGGCGGCGAGCGCCGCCCGGAACCACTCGTGCTCATTGGAGGAATGGTTCGGGACGATGTCCATGAGGACCTTGATGCCCAGCCCGTGGGCGGTTTCGACGAGGGCGTCGAAACCCTCGAGGGTGCCGTACTCGGGGTTGATGTCCCGGTAGTCGGCGATGTCGTAGCCGTGGTCGTGCTGAGGGGAGGGGTAGACGGGGTTGAGCCATACGGCATCGACGCCGAGATCGGCGAGGTCGGGCAGGGCCTGCGTCACTCCCGCGAGGTCGCCGAGGCCGTCGCCGTCCGAGTCCTTGAAGGAGCGGACGTAGACCTGGTAGGCGACGGCATTGCGCCACCAGGCGCCCGACTCCCCATCCTTCAAGTGACTCACTGCACATTCCCCTCGTCGCTCGGATCCATCCCGATTCTTCGCTTCGCACCGATCGAATAACGTTGATTTCCCCATGTCAAATGGGGTCGATGGACGTAGACTCTGCGCATGTTCGCCAGTGCCCTGCTCAAGGTCTACGACGACCAATTGCGGACGCGCGCCGAAACGATCGGCGCTCAGGTCGTGTGGAGGATCGGTCCGCTCCACTGCGCGGTCTTCCCCGGAAGGAGGGGCTTCGTCACCTACGGCCGCCCTGACGCGAAGCAGGCGGTCTCGCTCCTGCGCCTGCTGCCCTCGGTTCTCGCCGCCTTCGAGAACGCGGGGGTGAAGTCGATCGAGTGGAAGACCCGCTCGCATGACGAGACCCCCGGTTTGGTGGATGCGCTCACGGAGGCGGGGTTCTCCGCCGAGGAGCCTGAGACCGTGATGATCGGATCAGCCGAGGCCCTCGCCAAAGCGCCCGACGCCGAAGGCGTGGAGCTTGCGATGCTGGAGGGCCCGGCTCAGATCCGCGACGCCCTTGAGACGGCCGACCGCCTCTTCGGCAACGCCCCCGATGCGGATCGGGCGCAGCAGGTCCTCGACGACATCGCGCACGCGCGCTCGGCGGGGATCCCCGACCCTCAGGTGTGGGTCGCGCGGGTCGGGGATCGGATCGTGTCCTGCGGCCGCGTCGAGCCGGTGCTCGGCACGGAGTGCGCGGGCCTGTGGGGCGGCGTCACCGATCCGGAGTTCCGCGGACGCGGCATTTACCGCGCGTTGACGGCGGCGAGGGCGAGGGCCGCCCTGCGGATGGGGAAGAAGTACCTCCATTCGGATTCGACGCCCATGTCGAAGCGGATCCTCGAGCGGGCCGGGCTCGTCGCGGTCACGGGGACGACTCCTTTCACCCGGAGCGCGCCCGCCTGAGCCCTCTCCTTTCGGGGCCGAGGCGCCGTTTCGACCTTCGAGCGCAGTTTCGGGCGGCGGATGAGCGGCGGATCTGCTCGGCTCAGCCGCGCTGCGCCGTCACGGCCGCCAGGTCGGGTCGGATGCCGGAGCGCCGAAGCTCGCGTACAGCTCGTCGGGGCGCGCGATCTCATCGGCGAAGCCGAGGGCGGTCATGTCGGCGAAGAGTCGTCGCGAGGGGAGGTCCGGAGCGTTCTTCCCCGCGCCGCCCTCGTCGCTCCCCGCGCTCGCATCCGCCCGCAGGACCCGACCGCGGATCACGATCGGGGCGAGCTCGGGGTTGTCCCAGGCGGCGCGCGTGGCCGTCTCCAGGATCCTCACCGCGTCATCGAAGGACGAGGGCGGTGCCGCGACGACGTCGAAGGAGACCAGGGAGGGTTTGCCGAATCCCTCTCCGACCTCGACGGCGCAGCCCTCGATGTCGGACAGGCCCGAAGCCTCGAGGGATTCGAGGAGCAGGTCGCGGAAGCGCTCGGAGCGCCCTTGGCGGCGCTGCGGCCTCATCGCGCGCATGGCGATCCCGGCGCCGATCGCACCGACTCCGATCGCACCGATGAGCAGGGGGTTGGCGATCTGGGGCATGCGGCGCGCGGCCCTTCCGGCGATCCCCTTGTTCACCGGGGTCGACTGCCGCATCCAGCGGCCGACCTCCCCCCAGGGCATCGTCTCGGGCCCCTGCCCGGGAATCTTGTTCATCGTCCCTCCTCAGTGCGCGGGGCGGGCGAGCCGCCTCGGATTCCGGGCGCGTCTTCGCGCCCTCTCAGTGCGGCTCTGATCCCGGCGATCCCCTTCCGAAGGGGAGTCGCCACGTCGATGAAGGGCGCGGGCGCCCACGCGGATGCGTATTCGACCGGGGTGAAGTCCTGCGCGCGGTCGAGGGCGACGAAGATGTCGACGGCGTCCCTTCGCCGCGGTTCGAGGACTTCTTGCCAGATCTCGTAGAACATGACGCGCGTGGATTCGCCGGCCTGGGGGAGGTAGTCGTCGAGGGCGGCGACGGCGGACGCCAGCCTTCCCCAGGGCATGACGCGGACCTTCCTCTCCAAGTGGCGGACCGTTTCGGTGTAGGTCGCCGAGGAGTGGGCGTAGTAGAGGGGCGATTTCTTCGGGCGCACGAGGGTTCGCCGGACTCCGACGCGGTGATCGGGGAAGCGGTCGGGGGCGCCGTCCATCGAGGGGATGACGTCCTGGTCGTGGGCGACCGACACCATGGCGACCTCCGGGCGGATCCTCCTGCGCCGTCCCGGAGTCCCGGTGGCGAGGATCGCCTGGACGTCGAGCCCCGCCTGTTCCGGATCCATGGCCGCGAGGGCGACTGCGACGATCCCGCCCTGGGAGTGCCCGCAGATGAGGACCGGCTGGGTGCAGAGCTCGTCTTCGGCGACGCCGTCACGGATCATCGCGTCGTGCACTGCTGTGACGACGCCGAGGCGCATCGCCGATTCCAGGCCGATCATCTCGCGGGTGTTCGACTCCATGTCCGCGGGGTTCTCATCGGTTGCGAAGTCGGTGTGCGCGGTCCCGGGGAGCGACACGAGCCAGCGCCTGGCTCCCCCTTCTCCGACTCGGGTGATCTTGAGCGTGGTGCCCGCGGTCATCGCCCAGTACATGTCGTCGATGTCGGCGCACATGTCGCTGAGGGTTCTGGGCGGATCCGTGCGCCGGAGCTGCGCCTTGGGCCGCCCCTTCCTGCCCGGGCGTTCGGGCGGTTCCTGCGCGGAGTCGCGGAGGAGGTGGGCGTGGACGGCGCCTCCGCGCATCGCGCCGACGGCCGTCGCTGCGGTGAGGATCGAGGTCATGAGCGCGTCGTAGGGGCGCGCGGGGATGAGGGGGAGCATTTCGCGCGCTCTGAGGGCGCCCTTGTTCGAGCGGCCGGCGGCGAGGGCGATCCTGGCCTTCATGAGTCCGCGGATCGCGGTCGAGGCCGCTCCGGCCGCCCGGGCGAGGCCGCGGACCGTGAGGGTGTCGAGGCCCGGCTGGTCGAAGAAGATCCTCTGCGAGCGCTCCGAGGCCTCGTCGCCGAGTTTCGCGGCCCGGTCCTTCGCGCCCTCGCGCCATTCCTGCGGCAGGGCCGTGATGGTCGATGCGAAGCCGAGGGCGACGGATGAGGCCAGGACGGGCAGGAGGGGGAGGAGTTTGGCGCGCAGGTACACGGGCGGGTAGGACTGGGGGACTCTCCGGGGCGCGTACATGCGCGGGTGGCGCCGTGGCATCGTCACCCCCTGTCGTCGAGTTCCGGTCGGGCGGGAGGAATGACTCGCGATGAGCGCGAGGAGCCGCCCTGCACTTGTTCACCAAGCGTAGTCCGCGTCGACGCCCGGGCAAGGCGGAACTCTTGACCACCATACCCCCTAGGGGTATTGTCGGAGCATCGACCGACGAAAGGCGCACGAGATGACCCGCGGATACGAGAACACCACGGACCGGTATCTCGCCCGCCTGCGCCGGATCGAAGGCCAGGTCCGGGGCCTGCAGCGGATGGTCTCCGAAGGCGACTACTGCATCGACATCCTCACCCAGATGTCCGCCGTCCAATCCGCCCTCGACTCCGTCGCCATCGGCCTCCTCGAAGACCACATGAACCACTGCGTCGTCAAAGCCGCCAAGGAATCCGACGAGGCGGGCCGCGAGAAGATCGAAGAGGCGACCAAGGCGATCGCCCGCCTCATCAAGTCCTGACCCCCTCCTCCCCCGACCCCACCACCGCCACCCCACGAAGGAGAACCGCCATGACCATGGAAATCGACCGGACCGTTGAACTCGCCGTCAACGGCATGACCTGCGGCCACTGCGTCGCCTCCGTCACCGAAGAGCTCGAAGCCGTCGACGGCGTCAAGCACGTCGACGTCATCCTCGAATCGGGCGGCACCTCCAAGGTCACCGTCTTCACCGACACCGGAGTCGACGACGACGCCCTGCGCGAAGCCGTCGCCGAAGCGGGATTCGAGCTCGTCGGCATCACGCGCGACTTCTGACCCTCCGCGGGCGAGAGCCCGCCCCGTCCCCGGCACCGAACCGGGGACGCATCCTGGCCGTCCCCTCGGCCCCGCCCAGCGGCGCCGATGACTCGACCGAACCCCCGCACCCGGGCCCACCCGACCTCTTCGCGAACGCCCCGGACCGCGGACGCAGAAAGCCTCAACGTGCCCCCCTCCCCCGTTCCGGACGCCGCCCCCGACGACGCCCCCGCACCGGCGCAGGTCGGCGAGGGCGCTCGCGCCCACGCGACCCTTCTCAAGCGCCGCTTCCTCATCTCCCTCCCCTTCGGGCTGACCGCCCTCGTCCTCTCGATGTTCCCGGCGCTTCAATTCACCGGCTGGCAGTGGGCGGTCGCGGCGGCCTCGATCCCCGTCGTCACCTGGGGCGCCTGGCCCTTCCACCGGGCCGCCTTCGCCGCGGGCCGCCACGGCTCGACGACGATGGACACCCTCGTCTCCCTCGGCGTCACCGCCTCGAGCCTGTGGAGCTGGTGGGCGCTCCTCTTCGGAGGAGCGGGAGAACTCGGCATGCGGATGTCCATGACCCTGCTCCCCCGAGCCGCCGGCCATCACGCGGAGATCTACTTCGAGGGCGCGACCACGATCGTCCTCTTCCTCCTCCTCGGCCGCTGGATGGAGGCGCGCACCCGCTACCGGGCGGGCGATGCGCTGCGCTCCCTCCTCGAGCTCGGCGCGAAGGAGGCGACCCTCCTGCGCATCGACGAGGCGACCGGGCAGCGCGCCGAGACGCCCGTCCCCGCCTCCTCCCTCGCCGTCGGCGACCTCTTCCTCGTGCGCCCCGGGGACAAGGTCGCGACCGACGGCGTCATCGAGTCCGGCCACTCGGCCCTCGACGCCTCCCTCCTCACCGGCGAGTCCCTGCCGGTCGACGTCGGCCCCGGCGACGAGGCGACCGGCGCCACCGTCAACACGTGGGGCGCCCTCGAGGTGCGCGCGACCCGGGTCGGCGCCGACACCGCGCTCGCCCGGATCTCCCGAATGGTCACCGAGGCCCAGGCCGGCAAGGCCCCCGTCCAGCGCCTCGCCGATCGGATCTCCTCGGTGTTCGTGCCGACGGTCATCGCGATCGCGATCCTCACCTTCGCGGGCTGGCTCATCGCCGGCTCCTCGCTCCAAGCGGCCTTCACGGCGGGCGTGGCCGTCCTCGTCGTCGCCTGCCCCTGCGCCCTCGGCCTCGCAACCCCGACGGCCCTGCTCGTCGGCTCGGGCCGCGCCGCCCGGCTCGGCATCGTCATCAAGTCCGCCGAGATCCTCGAGCAGACCCGCTCGATCGACACGATGCTGCTGGACAAGACGGGGACGGTCACCACCGGCCGCATGTCCCTCCACGCCATCGCCCCGACCCCGACCCCGACCCCGACCCCGACCGGGGCACTGCCCGAAGGCCCTCGAGAGCATCACCCCGCCGCCCCCGGAGGCCCCGCGCCGGAGCATCCCGGGGCCCGCTCCCCCGAGGCGCTCCTCCTCGCGCTCGCCGCCGGAGTCGAATCCGCTTCCGAGCACCCCGTGGCGCGCGCCATCGTCCAGGGCGCGGCCGATCGGGGCATCGCACCCCTCCCCGCCTCCGCCTTCACGAACCATGCGGGACTGGGCGTCTCCGCCCTCGTCGATCACCCTTCGGCGGGCGCCGGACTCGCCCTCGTCGGCAGACCCTCCTGGTTGGAGTCCAAGGGCGTCGAGATCCCCGCTGAACTGCGCACCGAGATCGGCCGGGCGGAAAGCGAGGGCTCCACCGCGGTCGTCGCCGCCCTCGTGCCCGACTGGTCGGACGAACCCGCCCCCACCCGCCCGGCGAGCGGGCTCCGAGAGGCCTTGACGACCCCGGGCGGCCCCGCGCCGCTCGCCACCCTCACGATGGACGTCCAGGGCATGACCTGCGCCTCCTGCGTCCGACGCGTCGAGCGCAAGCTCTCCAAGCTCGAGGGCGTCACCGCCTCGGTCAACCTCGCCACAGAGTCCGCGACCATCACCCTCAGCGCCGAGCACACCGACTCCGAACTCGAAGAGGTCGTTAACGCCGCCGGATACACCGGGCGCGTGCTCAGCCGCACCCTCCCCGGAGCCGTGGAAACCGCGGCCCCGCCCTCGGGGGCCTCAGGCGACGAGGGCGGGCGCAACCTGCCGGCGCGACTGGGCAGCGCGCGCGTCCTCGGCGCGCTCACCGTGCGCGACACGGTCAAGGCGACGAGCGCCGAGGCGATCGCCTCCCTCGCACGGCTCCGAATCGAGCCGATCCTCCTCACCGGGGACAACGCGGCCGCTGCGCGACGAGTCGCAGACGAAGTGGGCATCACGCGCGTCATCGCCGAGGTCCTGCCCGAGGACAAGCGCTCCGTCGTCGCCTCCCTTCAAGACGAAGGACGGGTCGTCGCGATGGTCGGCGACGGCGTCAACGACGCGGCCGCCCTCGCACAGGCGGGGGTCCGCGGCCTGGGCATCGCGATGGGCTCGGGAACCGACGCCGCCATCGAGGTCGCCGACATCACCCTGGTGAACTCCGACCTCGTCAGCGCCGCGACCGCCATCCGCATCTCGAGGCGGACGCTCGCGATCATCAAGGGCAATCTGTTCTGGGCATTCGCCTACAACGTCGCGATGATCCCGCTGGCGATCGCAGGACTGCTCAACCCGATGCTCGCGGCCGCCGCCATGGCCTTCTCCTCGGTGTTCGTCGTCCTCAACTCGCTGAGGCTCCGCTCCGCGCGCTGAGGGCGGCACCTCGACATCGCTCAATGCCTCAAGTATTCACCATGCGAATAGACGAAGTCTGTACAGGCTCGTTACTTCATCGCGTCTTCGTTTATATGACACCCACAAGTCGCCCGCGTATCCGGGAGTGTCCGGTTATCGGTGTAAGTGGCGCTTTCTACTGGTGGGTGCTGTCCGCGGGTATGCGGTCGGCGAAGGTGGTGGCGAACGCGTTCGATGCGGGCTTCCAGCGCATGCCCCAGCGGGTCTGCCCGGTGCCCTTTGGGTCTCGATCTCACGGTCGGATAGAGCGTCTTCAACGCGGCCTGCTCGTTCGGGAAATGCCCCCTGGCCCTCACCGCCGTGGGGAACCTGGCGTTCAACGACTCGATCGCGTTCGTCGAACACAACACCTTGCGGATCTCCAGATCCGTAGTCCAGGAACGAAACGAACTCGCTCCAGGCACCTCGCCAGAGCCGGATCATCGCCGGGCCGGACCTGCCCCACATGTCGGCGAACTCCCCGAACGCCCGCTCAGGCGCTTCCGCCGTGGGTGCTTTGTAGACGGGTTTCAGATCGGCGACGATCTCGAGCCAGATCCCCAAAATGTCCTTTGGCACACCGATCGCGGCGTAGAAGGGCTCCAATGGACGGCTCATCTGCGCGTTCATCTCGTCAACAACGCGGTCGGTGATCCGGTTGATCGTGTCCTTCAAGACCGACGTGCCGTAGACCCCGGCGAAGTGGGCGCCGATCTCACCGGTCGTCAGGCCTTTGCGGACAACGACAGAACCATAGCGTCCATGTCCGGCAAGCGGCGTTGGCGCTTCTTCACCAGCTGAGGCTCGAAGCTCCCGTTGCGGGAGTTACCGCTACCCCGGCCGAACGGGTCGTGCTTGTCATAGCCCAGGTGCTCGTTGAGTTCCTCGTCGTGAGCTGCTTTGAGACCTGCACGGTCAACGCTTTTAACAGGCCGTCAGGGCCGCACGGGACAATCCCCGCATCACGGGCTTGGCACACCATCTGCGCGATCACCTCACGCTGGGCCTTGTCCGGCTTAGCCGGCTCATCCGGGGAAAGTGCCGGGACCACAGCCACCAATCTGGCCGACTCCACGGCCAACGAGCTGCTGCTGGTGGTTATCTCGGTCGTCATGACTCCTCCTGCCCTGCCAGGCGATGAAGCCGCTTACACCGTTAATCGGATACTCCCGAATGGAAAGAAACCTAGATCGATTCTGAACGTAGGATCGGGGGATGAGTGTGAGGGTGAGGGGGTTGGGGTGAGTGTTGAGTTTCTTGGGGTGTGGACTGAGTCTCTTCGGGAGTGCGGTCGTGTTGTGGATGAGGCGTATTTGAGTTTGGCTCGTGTGCAGGTGGAGGGTGCGCCTGATTTGGGGCCGTCGACGGTTGCGGCTCGGGCGGTGCTCGATGCGGTGGAGTCCGGTGTGTGTGCGTCTGCGGAGGCGGTGCGCACGGTGTCGATGTCGATGATGGCTGCTGCGGATTCGTTCGAGGAGCTTGAAGAGCAGATTCGTGCGGGCATGGTTTCTGAGCAGGCGGTGTTCGATGCGTAGGGGTGTGTGGTGAGTGGTCTGGTGGATTGTCGGGTGCGGGTGGCCTCGGGTTCGCCGGTGGCTTTGGCGACTTCTTTGGGGTCGCAGCTTGCCAAGTTGATGGATGCTCGGGAGTGTTTGACTTCGGCGCGTTCGGCGCTGGTCGGGCAGATGAGCGGTCGGACGGTGACCGCGATTCGTGAGTGTGTGGATGCGCAGCTGCTGCTTGTCGGTTCTCATGTTCAGCGGGTGATGTTGCTGATCGCCGGGTTGGAGGCTTTGGGTGAGGACTTGGGGCTGGTGGAGACGGGCTTGTATGCGGTGTTGATGGAGGCTGAGGCGTGGGGTTTGCGGGTTGTGGGTGGGGTGGTGCATGCCCCGGGCTGGTCGGATCCTGATCGTGAGGTGAAGGTAGGGGTGTTCGCCAGGCTTTCGGGGATAGTCGGTGAGCTTCGTGCCGTCGAGGAGGTGGCGCATGCGCAGTTCGCTGAGGTGTGTAAGGATGCGCAGATGTTGCCTTCTGAGGCTGTGGAGGCTGCTAAGGAGTGGCAGCGGGAGATTGTTGCGGCGCGTAGTGCGGGGGTGACGGCTGCTTGGTCGACAGCGTTGCTTCCTGGCGTGACGTTCGTGTCGCCGGATTCGGCTGCCCGGAAGGCGCAGCTTGAGAAGATGATTAGCAACGGTGAGCCGGCGCAGAAGGTGGCGCGTGCCGTTGAGGGGTGGAGTGCGGGGCGTGTTGCGAATGAGTCGACGCTTGTGGGGCGTTGGGCGGCGCGGGTGCGGAGTTTGGTTCAGGAGGTGGATTTTTCGAACCGGGTGGCTATTGCGGGTGAGGCTTCTGCGACGGGCAAGGCGTTGCGGGCGGGCCGGACCGTCCTTAGGGGTGCTGGTGTTGTCGGGGGGGATTCTCACGGTGGGGTCTGTTGTGGAGAACGGGTATGAGCAGGCGCGTGATGATTCGATCGACCCGGGTCTGACTATGGGTGAGCGGGTTGCTCGCACTGTGACACACGGCCTCCTCGAAGGTGGGTTCGAGTCGGCCGGTGAATCGGCCGGAGCGATTGGTGGTGGTATCGCGGGGGTTGCGGGTGGCCCGACCGGGATCGGCGCCGGGTTCGTTGCAGGCGGAGAAGCAGGAGGGGAGTTGGGCAAGACAGCGGGTGAGCGTGCCGCGGGCTGGTTTGATTCCTTCATCATTCATCCTGTTCTCGGTTCCAAAGGGGCGGATTCGTGACGACGAAGATGCTGCTCGAATTGGTGGCCTTTACTGGGTTCATCTGGTTTTTGTGGGCGATGGCGATGTTTACGGACACGGTGGTCGGGCGCGCCGCCATTGCGGTCGGGGGTGCTTTTGGTCGGGGGGTGATTGCCGGGCTCTTCCCCCTGACAGGGCTCGCCTTCACTTCCTCGATCTTGGTTGAGCTCATCGGGCCGACGGGCTTTTATGCGACGATTCCGGGGGCGGTACTCCTCGGGGTCTTGCTTTTGATAGCAGTGATCTCGGTCTTCTCAGGTTTGGTTGTTTGGATTTTTGATGTGGACTTGCCGGAGTGGGCGTATCCGGAGTATCACGCGAGGCGGCGCAGGCAGCGTCGTGTAGAAGACGATGAGGTGAAGCGTTCTGATATGTATCATGTCGCTTCTCACCCGGATCCTGAAGCCTCGGTAAGGGTTAGTGCGGAGCTGGTGAGCCCGAACGCGCTGCGTGTTCGTCGTCCCTGGTCGTGGTACAACTCGGCTTTGCGTTCGGTTCTGATTACGGTGAACGGTGTTCGGGTGGGGCGGATCTGGAATGGTCAGACCCGGCTCTTCCCACTGCCCAAAGGCGATGTCGCCGTGTACGCCGTGCTGGATTGGGCGACATCGGACCTGGTCTACTCGGTCCTGCCCGAAGGTCATTGCCTGGATGTGACGCTCACTTTCGCCAGCCCGGACAAGATGTTCACCAACCCCAACACGTACCTGCGTCTCCACCCCACCAACCCCGCAGACCTTCTCCCGCCCCTACCCGACTGGGAATGAAGCATCTTGGGTTTGGTTCTGTGGTTAGGGTGCAACGGGACTGCTGAGGGTTTGGTTGACAGTTTTCCTTCTGGTTTTTAGGCCGCGAGGGACGCGGCTGGCACCTGTGCAGATCGGTTACGTGTTCTAGGGTGAGTAACGGTAGTCCCTGGGCGTTAGGGGACGAAGAGACTGCCCCGTCGCCGATCCGGCGAGTGAACAGTCAGTGATGAACGCGGCGCAGCACAACCCGCCCAAGGTCCGCACGGAGATGATGTTCGCGGCGCATCTTTTGGTGTATCTTGCGTACCCCGTACACGCTGTCGTTGTCCGCATGAATTCCGTCTGATCTTGCCAGTAAGGACCGCGTCTTGCAGACCCGTGGTACAGGCCGAGCGTCCCTGGTCGGGTCAATAGGCGCGCGAAGTGACAACGCCAGCCATATCGCCCCCCGGATGCGACAGATTACTTCACCCCTGAAATGATCGAGGTGCCCGTCGACGCAACAACGGATCGCCTCGTTGTAGGGCGGCAAGTTCCGCTGCGAGAAAAGCCGAGGTAGCCTGAGGGGCTTATTGATGCACCGCAATTCACGGTTCCCCTGGCCCAGCCTGTGCAACTCCTCCATCATCGGGGTTGGTGGGGTGGAGACGCAGGTACGTGTTGGGGTTGGTGAACATCTTGTCCGGGCTGGCGAAAGTGAGCGTCACATCCAGGCAATGACCTTCGGGCAGGACCGAGTAGACCAGGTCCGATGTCGCCCAATCCAGCACGGCGTACACGGCGACATCGCCTTTGGGCAGTGGGAAGAGCCGGGTCTGACCATTCCAGATCCGCCCCACCCGAACACCGTTCACCGTAATCAGAACCGAACGCAAAGCCGAGTTGTACCACGACCAGGGACGACGAACACGCAGCGCGTTCGGGCTCACCAGCTCCGCACTAACCCTTACCGAGGCTTCAGGATCCGGGTGAGAAGCGACATGATACATATCAGAACGCTTCACCTCATCGTCTTCTACACGACGCTGCCTGCGCCGCCTCGCGTGATACTCCGGATACGCCCACTCCGGCAAGTCCACATCAAAAATCCAAACAACCAAACCTGAGAAGACCGAGATCACTGCTATCAAAAGCAAGACCCCGAGGAGTACCGCCCCCGGAATCGTCGCATAAAAGCCCGTCGGCCCGATGAGCTCAACCAAGATCGAGGAAGTGAAGGCGAGCCCTGTCAGGGGGAAGAGCCCGGCAATCACCCCCCGACCAAAAGCACCCCCGACCGCAATGGCGGCGCGCCCGACCACCGTGTCCGTAAACATCGCCATCGCCCACAAAAACCAGATGAACCCAGTAAAGGCCACCAATTCGAGCAGCATCTTCGTCGTCACGAATCCGCCCCTTTGGAACCGAGAACAGGATGAATGATGAAGGAATCAAACCAGCCCGCGGCACGCTCACCCGCTGTCTTGCCCAACTCCCCTCCTGCTTCTCCGCCTGCAACGAACCCGGCGCCGATCCCGGTCGGGCCACCCGCAACCCCCGCGATACCACCACCAATCGCTCCGGCCGATTCACCGGCCGACTCGAACCCACCTTCGAGGAGGCCGTGTGTCACAGTGCGAGCAACCCGCTCACCCATAGTCAGACCCGGGTCGATCGAATCATCACGCGCCTGCTCATACCCGTTCTCCACAACAGACCCCACCGTGAGAATCCCCCCCGACAACACCAGCACCCCTAAGGACGGTCCGGCCCGCCCGCAACGCCTTGCCCGTCGCAGAAGCCTCACCCGCAATAGCCACCCGGTTCGAAAAATCCACCTCCTGAACCAAACTCCGCACCCGCGCCGCCCAACGCCCCACAAGCGTCGACTCATTCGCAACACGCCCCGCACTCCACCCCTCAACGGCACGCGCCACCTTCTGCGCCGGCTCACCGTTGCTAATCATCTTCTCAAGCTGCGCCTTCCGGGCAGCCGAATCCGGCGACACGAACGTCACGCCAGGAAGCAACGCTGTCGACCAAGCAGCCGTCACCCCCGCACTACGCGCCGCAACAATCTCCCGCTGCCACTCCTTAGCAGCCTCCACAGCCTCAGAAGGCAACATCTGCGCATCCTTACACACCTCAGCGAACTGCGCATGCGCCACCTCCTCGACGGCACGAAGCTCACCGACTATCCCCGAAAGCCTGGCGAACACCCCTACCTTCACCTCACGATCAGGATCCGACCAGCCCGGGGCATGCACCACCCCACCCACAACCCGCAAACCCCACGCCTCAGCCTCCATCAACACCGCATACAAGCCCGTCTCCACCAGCCCCAAGTCCTCACCCAAAGCCTCCAACCCGGCGATCAGCAACATCACCCGCTGAACATGAGAACCGACAAGCAGCAGCTGCGCATCCACACACTCACGAATCGCGGTCACCGTCCGACCGCTCATCTGCCCGACCAGCGCCGAACGCGCCGAAGTCAAACACTCCCGAGCATCCATCAACTTGGCAAGCTGCGACCCCAAAGAAGTCGCCAAAGCCACCGGCGAACCCGAGGCCACCCGCACCCGACAATCCACCAGACCACTCACCACACACCCCTACGCATCGAACACCGCCTGCTCAGAAACCATGCCCGCACGAATCTGCTCTTCAAGCTCCTCGAACGAATCCGCAGCAGCCATCATCGACATCGACACCGTGCGCACCGCCTCCGCAGACGCACACACACCGGACTCCACCGCATCGAGCACCGCCCGAGCCGCAACCGTCGACGGCCCCAAATCAGGCGCACCCTCCACCTGCACACGAGCCAAACTCAAATACGCCTCATCCACAACACGACCGCACTCCCGAAGAGACTCAGTCCACACCCCAAGAAACTCAACACTCACCCCAACCCCCTCACCCTCACACTCATCCCCCGATCCTACGTTCAGAATCGATCTAGGTTTCTTTCCATTCGGGAGTATCCGATTAACGGTGTAAGCGGCTTCATCGCCTGGCAGGGCAGGAGGAGTCATGACGACCGAGATAACCACCAGCAGCAGCTCGTTGGCCGTGGAGTCGGCCAGATTGGTGGCTGTGGTCCCGGCACTTTCCCCGGATGAGCCGGCTAAGCCGGACAAGGCCCAGCGTGAGGTGATCGCGCAGATGGTGTGCCAAGCCCGTGATGCGGGGATTGTCCCGTGCGGCCCTGACGGCCTGTTAAAAGCGTTGACCGTGCAGGTCTCAAAGCAGCTCACGACGAGGAACTCAACGAGCACCTGGGCTATGACAAGCACGACCCGTTCGGCCGGGGTAGCGGTAACTCCCGCAACGGGAGCTTCGAGCCTCAGCTGGTGAAGAAGCGCCAACGCCGCTTGCCGGACATGGACGCTATGGTTCTGTCGTTGTCCGCAAAGGCCTGACGACCGGTGAGATCGGCGCCCACTTCGCCGGGGTCTACGGCACGTCGGTCTTGAAGGACACGATCAACCGGATCACCGACCGCGTTGTTGACGAGATGAACGCGCAGATGAGCCGTCCATTGGAGCCCTTCTACGCCGCGATCGGTGTGCCAAAGGACATTTTGGGGATCTGGCTCGAGATCGTCGCCGATCTGAAACCCGTCTACAAAGCACCCACGGCGGAAGCGCCTGAGCGGGCGTTCGGGGAGTTCGCCGACATGTGGGGCAGGTCCGGCCCGGCGATGATCCGGCTCTGGCGAGGTGCCTGGAGCGAGTTCGTTTCGTTCCTGGACTACGGATCTGGAGATCCGCAAGGTGTTGTGTTCGACGAACGCGATCGAGTCGTTGAACGCCAGGTTCCCCACGGCGGTGAGGGCCAGGGGGCATTTCCCGAACGAGCAGGCCGCGTTGAAGACGCTCTATCCGACCGTGAGATCGAGACCCAAAGGGCACCGGGCAGACCCGCTGGGGCATGCGCTGGAAGCCCGCATCGAACGCGTTCGCCACCACCTTCGCCGACCGCATACCCGCGGACAGCACCCACCAGTAGAAAGCGCCACTTACACCGATAACCGGACACTCCCGGATACGCGGGCGACTTGTGGGTGTCATATAAACGAAGACGCGATGAAGTAACGAGCCTGTACAGACTTCGTCTATTCGCATGGTGAATACTTGAGGCATTGAGCGATGTCGAGGTGCCGCCCTCAGCGCGCGGAGCGGAGCCTCAGCGAGTTGAGGACGACGAACACCGAGGAGAAGGCCATGGCGGCGAGGATTGGGCTGTGTCTGCTTCTGGTGTGTGGGTGGGGGTGGGGTCGTGACTTTGCCTGAACGTAGGATCGGGGGGTGAGGGTGAGGGGGTTGGGGTGAGTGTTGAGTTTCTTGGGGTGTGGACTGAGTCTCTTCGGGAGTGCGGGGCGTGTTGTGGATGAGGCGTATTTGAGTTTGACTCGTGTCCGGGTCGGAGTGTTCTTAGGGGTGCTGGTGTTGTCGGGGGGATTCTCACGGTGGGGTCTGTTGTGGAGAACGGGTATGAGCAGGCGCGTGATGATTCGATCGACCCGGGTCTGACTATGGGTGAGCGGGTTGCTCGCACTGTGACACACGGCCTCCTCGAAGGTGGGTTCGAGTCGGCCGGTGAATCGGCCGGAGCGATTGGTGGTGGTATCGCGGGGGTTGCGGGTGGCCCGACCGGGATCGGCGCCGGGTTCGTTGCAGGCGGAGAAGCAGGAGGGGAAGCAGGTCGAGAATTCGGCGAATGGCTAGGCAGCTTCGCTGATGACCGTGTGTGGAATCGATTGTTGGGACGAGATGATGCCAGCTGACGTCTTCTGGTCGGGGTTCGCTCTTGCTGCGCTCGCCTGGTTCATGTGGGCGATGGCGATGTTTACGGACACGGTGGTCGGGCGCGCCGCCATTGCGGTCGGGGGTGCTTTTGGTCGGGGGGTGATTGCCGGGCTCTTCCCCCTGACAGGGCTCGCCTTCACCACCGGGCTCATTACGGCGCTTATTGAGCGGACGGGCTTTTATGCGACGATTCCGGGGGCGGTACTCCTCGGGGTCTTGCTTTTGATAGCAGTGATCTCGGTCTTCTCAGGTTTGGTTG